>NZ_JBFAMZ010000003.1:470738-698858 GCF_040674635.1 Nonomuraea sp. NPDC049758 | reverse complement strand
GTAAGGCTCCCGGTAGACGACCGGGTTGATAGGCCGGAGGTGGAAGCACAGTAATGTGTGGAGCTGACCGGTACTAATAGGCCGAGGACTTGACCTCAAAGCTTTTGCTCGCGTCCACTAGGCAATTCTGAGACAGCAAACAGTTCTGTTTGTGTGTTTCATAGGGTTACGGCGGTTATGGCGGGAAGGAAACACCCGGTTACATTCCGAACCCGGAAGTTAAGCTTCTCTGCGCCGATGGTACTGCACTCGGGAGGGTGTGGGAGAGTAGGTCACCGCCGGACAATCTTTTGGAAGGGCTCCGACTTCGGTCGGGGCCCTTTCTGCGTTCACAGGCATGACAACACGAACAGGGCCACCCCAGCAGCCGGGGTGGCCCTTTTTTGCGTTCGGGGACCAGTGGGTCAGACGCGCTGCCACAAGGCCGGCACGTTGGGTGGCTCCCAACCGGCCATTGACGTGTGCCCTTGCAGGCACCGGTACGTCGACCCGCCGTAGGTTACCTGGTCACCCGCCTGGTAGGTCACCCCAACCTTCCAGGTTCCGCCGCCCGGAGACGGGCTAGTCGTGGGCGTGGGAGTGGGCGTCTGTGTGGGTGGCACGCCCTGCACGTTGAGCACGAAGTCGAACGTCGCTTCCTTTCCCGAGCCGACGGGGCGGACGTTCATGAGCAGTCTCGGGTCGTAGATGCTGTCGGTGTTGTTGCGCGGCTCGCCCGGGAAGTAGAGCTGCGTGGTGAGGATCCCGCGGCCCGGAGCCTGCGCCTTGACGTGGATGTGCCGGGTACGGCCGGGGTAGAGGCCGGGCACGATGGTGGTGAGCTTGAAGGCCCCCTGGGCGTTCGTGTACTGGTGCCCGCGGAAGTTGTACGTGACGTTGTCGTAGTTGCCGTTGGTGTCGGCCTGCCAGAAGTCGAGCAGGACGTTCGCCAGTGGCTGACATGACAGTCCGAACACATATCCGCTCACTGTCAGCGGGGTGCCCGAGCCGGGGAGGGTCGAGCGCTGGGGGGAGTTGGGCTTGAAGTAGGGGCCCTCGGTCTGCGAGATCGTGAGATCGTCACCGTCGTCGCAGAACGGGGTGGGCTCCAGCTGCTGGCCGGTCCCGGCCATGGTGCGGGCCAGGGCCGGCACCTCGCCGATCAGGAACGGGACCGGTGTAGCTATGAGAGCCGCCTTGAACAGCGCCTTTCTGGTGATTCCGCGCTGCCTTTCCTCGCGAGTGTTCTCGCCTTCCACGATGGCCTCCTTGAAAGCGCCTGCTGGGGGGTAGAGCAGGCTGTTCTCCAAGGTGGCACCCTGCGGCGGGGGTGAGTACCCTCTAATTTTCTATACGATTCACGATATGTTTGCCCCGCGTCCAGACCGCTACGCGTGGTCAGTAGGGTTGAGGGGTGGATTATCGTGCGGTTGAACGTGCCATCCTGGAGCGGGGCGTCGAGTGGGATTTCGAGCCGACGCTCGACAGGATCGCTGCGCTCATGGATTTGCTCGGCTCGCCTCAGCGGGCGTACCCGGTCATACACATCGCCGGCACCAACGGCAAGACGACCACGGCGCGGCTGACCGAGGCGCTGCTTCGCGAGCGCAACCTCAGAGTGGGCCGGTTCACCAGCCCGCACCTGGTCACCGTGCGCGAGCGCATCACGGTCGACGGCGAGCCGCTGAGCGAGGAGCGCTTCGCCGAGGTCTATGAGGAGATCGCGCCCTACGTCGAGCTGGCCGACGCGCAGGGGCACCGGCGCATCCAGTTCTTCGAGCTGCTGACGGCCATGGCGTTCGCGGCGTTCGCCGACACGCCGGTCGACGTCGCGGTCATCGAGGCCGGCATGGGCGGTTCGTGGGACGCGACGAACGTCGCCGACGGCCTGGTGTCGGTCATCACGCCCATCTCCCTCGATCACATGGATCGTCTGGGTCCTGACATCCCGAGCATCGCCGGGGAGAAGGCCGGGATCATCAAGCCGGGCGCCACGACCGTGCTCGCTCAGCAGGAGCTGGCCGCGGCCGAGGTGCTGATGCGCCGCGCGGCCGAGGTCGGTGCGGTGGTGGCGCGCGAGGGGCTGGAGTTCGGCGTGCTCGGCCGGGAGATGGCGATGGGCGGGCAATTGCTCACCCTGCGCGGGCTCAAGGGCGTCTACGACGAGATCTACCTGCCGCTCTACGGCAGCTACCAGGCCAGCAACGCGGTGTGCGCGCTGGCCGCCGTCGAGGCGCTGACCGGTGGCGACGATCCGCTCGACGCCGACCTGGTGCGCCAGGCGTTCGCCCAGGCGGCCTCGCCCGGCCGGATGGAGGTCGTACGGCATACGCCCACGGTGGTGATCGACGCGGCGCACAACCCCGGCGGGCTGGAGGCGAGCCTGGAGGCGCTGCACGAGGCGTTCGACTTCGCCAAGGTGATCGGCGTGGTCGCCGTCATGCGCGACAAGGACGTCGAGACCCTGCTGGAGCTGCTGGAGCCGATGCTCGACGAGATCGTGGTGACGCGTAACTCTTCGCCCAGGTCGTTGTCGGCGCAGGAGCTCGCCGCGCTGGCCGTGCCGCTGTTCGGCGAGGACCGCGTGCACGTCGTCGAGCGGCTCGACGAGGCCATCGACAGGGGCATCGGCATCGCCGACGCGGAGGGCGAGTTCAGCGGGACCGGGGTGTTCATCACCGGTTCTGTGGTGACGGCCGGAGATGCCCGGCATCTGCTCAAGGCGGATGGTGTGAGATGAATTTCGAGGTCACACCGGGCATGCGCAGGCTCGGCGCGAGCGTGCTCGGCATGGAGGCCATCGTGGCCGGGCTCATCACGCCGGTGGCGATCGTCGTGGGCGGCGTGGCCCCCGCGCTCGCCGTCGCGGTGGGCATCGGGCTGCTGGTGTTGTGCGTGGTCGCCGCGGGCCTGCTCAAACGGCCCTTCGGGTACGTCATGGGCAGCGTCGTCCAGGTGCTGGCCATCGCCACGGGCTTCCTCGTGCCGACCATGTTCTTCCTCGGCGCGATCTTCGCGGCGCTGTGGATCACCGCGATTATCGTAGCTCGCCGTGTCGAGGGCGTG
The DNA here is from genome assembly GCF_040674635.1 of Nonomuraea sp. NPDC049758. Lineage (NCBI taxonomy): Bacteria > Bacillati > Actinomycetota > Actinomycetes > Streptosporangiales > Streptosporangiaceae > Nonomuraea > Nonomuraea sp. NPDC049758. Next base: position 695,813 of record NZ_JBFAMZ010000003.1, on the reverse strand, counting down.
ACTTCCCGCTAAAGTCGGCCTACATGGCCGTCCCCCCGATTCAACGGTCGCCGCTTCCGGCTGGCCTCAGACATTCCTGGCTGCTCGACGTGGTGCTCGGGCTGCTCGTCCTCGTGGCGTTGCCGCTGGCGATCGTCGCGATCCCCAACACGCTGTCCGTGGTCGCCGACCTGTTGCCGGGCGACTTCGATCAGATCGGGCTGAGCCGTACGCACGGGCTGGCGCTGCCCGCCCTGATGCTGACGGTGCCGCTCGCGTCCGTCGCGTTGGGGCGGATGAAGGTGGCTCACGTGCTGGTCGCGGGGCTCGCGCTGGTGGCGGTGGCCGACGCGGCGGGCGGATACGCGGCCTCCGAGCTGGTCGTCGGCGTCGTACGCGTGCTGCGCGGCGTCGGCGGCGGCCTGATCGTGCCGGCCACGCTGGTGGCGGTCTGGGACCGTACGCCCGCATTGCGCGGCCTGTGGGCCGGGGTGTTGTGCGTCAGCCTGCTGGAGGCTCAGGCGCTCGCGCTCTGGCCGCTGGTCGACGTGACGAGCTGGAAGGTCACGCTGCAGCCGTACCCGATGGCCACCGGGGTGGCGCTGGCGCTGGCGGCGGCGTACCTGCTGGTCTGGAGGCTCGCCGGGCGGCGGCCCGCGCCCGCGCCGGACGCCAGGGAGCGCAGCCGGCTGCTGCTCGCGGCCGTGCCCGCGGCGGGCATCGCGGTCGTGGCGGTCAGCACGGCGAGCGCGGGGTGGGGCGTCGTCCCGGTGATCCTGCTGGCGGGGGTGGCGATCGCCGGGCTGCTGGCGCTCGGCTCGATCGGCCGGGCGGAGGGCCGCACGCACGCGTACACGATGGTGGCCGTCGGGGTGGTGCTGCTGCCGAGCACGGCGCAGGTCACGCTGGTGGAGATGGGCGGTCTGGGCGGGCCGGGGCTGCGCGGGCTGTGGACGCCGTTCGGGGTGGCGGCGGTGCTCGCGGTCGTCGCCGGGATGGGCATGCGGATGTTCGCCAAGGGCGTGGGGCGGCTCGCGGCGCCGCTCGGGCTGCTGGCGATGGTGGTCGGCCTGTGCTCGGTGCGGCTGGTCGTCCCGTCGGCCGACGGGATGGTGCTGGCGGTGCCGTTCACGCTGCTCGCGGTGGGGGCGACCGTGGCGGTCACGGCCACGCTCGGCGAGGTCGGGATCGGGGCGGCGGCGTTCGGGCTGTCGCTGGGCGTCGCCGGGGTGCTGGCGGGCTACCTGCTGGGCACCGGCGTGCAGATGTGGATGCTGGAGGGGGTCGGGTCGCGCCAGGAGCTGGTCGACAGCTTCGTGGGCGCGTTGCACTGGTGGGCGTTGATCGGCGGGTTCCTGCTGGTGGGCGTGATCGTGCTGGCGGCGGTGATGGGGCGGCGGCCGTCCCGGGAGGAGGAGCCGCCGTCCGGTGGCGAGCCGGCGGAGGTCGCGGTCGCGGTCGGGGCCGGTCGTGAGCGTGGGGCCGTGGCCCAGGAGCCGGTCACGACGTGGGGCTCGGTCGTTCCCGAGGGCTCTCCCGCGCCGGAGGAGGACGAGCCCGCCGAGCCCGTGCCCGCGGTGCCGCCGCAGGCGCCCTCGCCGGAGGACGGCGAGCGGTCCTGAGGTTCTCGCCCGCGCGCGTCATGCCTGTGGCGCCGAGGGTGTGGACGCGGACGGTAAGCTGAGCGACGGCTATGGCGACGCGAGGGCCCGTGTCCCGCGGAGCGCCCTCGTGGTCAGGCCAGGCGCCCGTAGCCGCGACCCGAATCTGTTCAAAGGAGAACCACACGTGTCCGAGCGCACTCTTGTCCTGATCAAGCCCGACGGGGTGAAGCGTGGCCTCATCGGTGACGTGATCGCCCGCGTGGAGCGCAAGGGCCTCAAGGTCGTGGCGATGGACCTGCGCACCCTCGACGCCGACACCGCCAAGGCGCACTACGCCGAGCACGCCGAGAAGCCGTTCTTCGGCGAGCTGGTCGACTTCATCACGTCGGCGCCGCTCGTGGCCCTGGTCCTTGAGGGCCCGCGCGCCATCGAGGCCTTCCGCGCGCTGGCCGGCGCCACCGACCCGGTCAAGTCCGCCCCCGGCACCATCCGCGGCGACCACGCCCTGGAGATCGGCGAGAACGTCGTCCACGGCTCCGACTCGCCCGAGTCCGCGGCCAGGGAGATCAAGATCTTCTTCCCCGACCGCTTCTAGCAGTCAGCTTCACCTGCGCGCCCGCCGGCTTGACGCCGTGCGGGCGCGTCTTTTTGTCGGCGGCGAGTTGTAGCGTTCACCGAGTCTGGCAGGCGTGGGCGCAGTTGATCCGGTCGTGTGGGTGCAATTCGGGCAAAATCCAGGTTGAGGTAGGGGCTGGAGATTTTTGTGGAGCGCGAGGGCTCATTGCGCTCACTGGTGGGTACGTCACGTTACGATTCGAATTCGATCCGTAGTCATTCGCGAACGACGATACGGAGGGCTCCGTTCCCCATGGGCAGCAAGCTCGCGTTTCTCGGCCGTGACATGGCGGTCGATCTGGGCACCGCCAACACGTTGGTATACGTGCGTGGCCGGGGCATCGTGCTCAATGAGCCGTCAGTCGTAGCGATCAACACCACCACAGGCAAGATCGTGGCGGTGGGCATCGAGGCAAAGCGAATGATCGGTCGTACGCCCGGCAACATCGTCGCGGTCCGCCCGCTGAAGGACGGCGTGATCGCCGACTTCGACGTCACCGAACGGATGTTGCGCTACTTCATCCAACGAGTGCACAGACGACGCCATTTCGCCAAGCCGCGCATCATCATCGCCGTACCGAGCGGCATCACCAGCGTCGAGCAGCGCGCGGTGAAGGAAGCCGGATACCAGGCCGGCGCAAGGAAGGTCTACATCGTCGAGGAGCCGATGGCCGCCGCCATCGGGGCCGGGCTGCCGGTGCACGAGCCCACCGGGAACATGGTGGTCGACATCGGCGGCGGCACCACCGAGGTGGCCATCATCTCGATGGGCGGCGTGGTCACCAGCCAGTCGATCAGGATCGGCGGCGACGAGCTCGACCAGGCGGTGATCACGTTCGCCAAGAAGGAGTTCTCGCTGATGCTCGGCGAGCGCACCGCCGAGGAGATCAAGATGGCGATCGGGTCGGCCTGCCCCAACGGCGAGGAGTCCCACGCCGAGGTGCGGGGGCGCGACCTGATCAGCGGGCTGCCCAAGACGATCATCGTGTCGAGCGAGGAGATCCGCAAGGCCACCGAGGAGCCGGTCAACGCGATCGTCGACGCGGTGAAGACCACCCTCGACAAGTGCCCGCCCGAGCTGTCGGGCGACATCATGGACCGCGGCATCGCCCTGACCGGCGGCGGTGCCCTGCTCAAGGGCCTCGACGAACGGGTCAAGGCCGAGACCGGCATGCCCGTCCACCTGGTGGAGAACGCCCTCGACTCGGTCGCCATCGGCTCGGGCAAGTGCGCCGAGGAGTTCGAGGCCCTGCAGCAGGTGCTCGTTCCGGAGTCGCGGCACTGATGAGAGACTCGCGCCGGGCCCGGCTGATCCTGGGAGTGCTGCTGATGGCGGCGCTGGTCGTCCTGACCATCGACCATCGTGCGGGCGACAGCTCACCGCTGCGTCCGCTGCGCTCGGCGGGGTCCTGGGTGTTCGGCGCGGCCGAGCGGTTCGGCGGGGGCGTGGTGCGTCCCGTCGGCGGCTTCCTGCACGCCCTGGCCAGCGCGCCCAGCGCGCAGCGGCACATCGAGCAGCTGCAGGAGGAGAACGCCAGGCTGCGGGCCGGGCTGTCCTCCAGCACGCTCGACGCCACCCGCTCGGCGGAGCTGAAGAAGCTGCTCGGCCTCTCGGGCACCGGTGGCTACAAGGTGGTCACGGCCAACGTGGTGGCCAGGCGCGGGCAGCCGGGGTTCGAGGACAGCGTGCAGATCGACGTGGGCACCGGTGACGGGGTGCGTCCCGACATGACGGTGCTCAACGGTGATGGGCTGGTCGGCCGGGTCATCCACGCCTCGTCGGCCACCTCCACGGTGGTGCTGCTCAGCGACCCCGCCTCGGCCGCCGGGGGGCGGCTGGAGGGCGGCCAGGAGATCGGCGTGGTGCACGGGGTGGGCGAGAACGGGCGGCTCGTGCAGTTCCGGCTGCTCGACTCGACGGCGCCGATGGAGCGGGGCGGTCGCATCGTCAGCTTCGGCTCCAAGAACGGGCGGCCGTACGTGCCGGGGGTGCCGATCGGGGTGATCGAGCGGGTGGAGTCCACGCCGGGGGAGCTGACCCGGATCGCCTACGCCAGGCCGTTCGCCGACCTGACGGCGCTCGACGTGGTCGGGGTGGTGGTCGAAGGGCCCAAGCGGGATCCGCGTGACGCGGTCCTGCCGGTCAAGGAGGGGGCGCGGTGATCGGCGACGGCACGGCCTCCGGCGAGGCCGCTGCTGGTGTGGTGATCGGGGGATGAGAAGCGTGCTGCTTTCGGCGGGGACGGAGGCGCGGTGATCGGGGCGATGGTCGTGGTGCTGGCGTTGCTGGCACAGGTCATGCTGGTCAACCGGCTGCCGTTGCCGGCGGGTGGCGCGCCTGACCTGGTGCTGCTGGCGGTGGTGGGCATGGCGCTGGAGCGCGGGCCGGTGGCGGGGGCGATGGTCGGCTTCTTCTCGGGGCTGCTGGTGGACCTGGTGCCGCCGACGGCGCATTTGATGGGCCAGTACGCGTTCGTGCTGGCCGTGGTCGGTTATGTGGCGGGGCGCGGCGCGGGCGGGCCGGCGACGACCGTCGTGCTGTGCGTGCTGATCGCGCCGCTGGTGGCCGTGGGGGTGGCCGGGCTGCTGTCCGATCCGCGGGTGTCGCTGGCGACGCTGACCCAGCAGGTGCCCGTCACCGTTCTCTACACGCTCATCGTGGCGCCGGTGGTGATCTGGCTGGCCACCCGGGGGAGACAGCCGAGGTACTCGACATGATCCGCATGCGTACCAGGTTGCTGGTGCTGCACGTCCTGGTGGTGCTGCTGCTCGTCGTGCTGGCCGTACGGCTGTGGCAGGTGCAGGTCGTGCGCGGCCAGGAGTTCGTGACCAGGGCGATGGAGACCAGGACGCGCACGGTGATCGTGCCCGCGGTGCGGGGGCAGATCCTCGACTCGTCGGGGCGTCCGCTGGTGCGCAACAGGACGGCGCTGGTCGTGTCCGTCGACCGGACGAAGCTGAACAGGATGCCGGGCGGGGGGATGAGCGTGCTGCGCAGGCTCTCCTCGGTGCTCGACCGGCCGGTCAAGGACCTGCGGCAGCGCATCACGCCCTGCGGGCCCGGGGTGGGCAAGCCGTGCTGGACGGGGTCGCCGTACCAGCCGGTTCCGCTGGACGAGAAGGTGGACACGCGCGAGGCGTTGCAGATCCTGGAGCGGCAGGAGGAGTTCCCGGGGGTCACCGCGGAGATCCACTCCGTCCGGCAGTATCCCGGCGGGCGGGCCGGAGCGCAGATGCTGGGGTACCTGCAGCCGGTGACCGAGGCGGAGCTGGAGAAGCGCGAGGGGCTCAAGGCCAGCTTCTCCGGCGTCGACCTGGCGGGGCGCGACGGCATCGAGTACGTCTACGACGACGCGCTGCGTGGCAAGTCGGGGCTGCGCAGGGTGCAGGTCGACCGGATGGGCAAGGCCCTCGGGGTCGAGGAGCAGGTGCCGCCGGTCGCCGGCGACCACCTGGTGACCAGCATCGACGCGCGGGTGCAGGCGGTGACGGAGAAGGCGCTCGCCAACGCGATGAAGAACGCGCCCGGGGCCGACGGCGGCGCCGCGGTGGTGCTCGACGCGCGTTCCGGGCGGGTGGTGTCGGTGGCCAGCGCGCCGGGGTACGACCCGGAGATCTGGGCCGGTGGCATCTCGGCCAAGGGGTACCAGTGGCTGTTGTCGGACAAGTCGGGTAAGCCGCTGGTGTCGCGGGCGATCAACGGGCAGTTCGCGCCCGGTTCGACGTTCAAGGTGTCGTCGGTGTCGGCGATGTTGCGGGCCGGGTATCCGCTCAACGGCACGTACGACTGCCCCGGGGCGTACATGGTGGGCGACCGGTCCTTCAGCAACTTCCGGGGGATCGGCCTCGGGCAGATGAACCTGCACACGGCGCTGGTCAAGTCGTGCGACACCATCTTCTACCGGGCGGCGTACGAGCAGTACCTGAAGGACGGCGGGCGCAACCCGAAGAAGCGCACGAAGGAGGTGTTCGCCAACACGGCCAGGGCATTCGGCTTCGGCCGGCCGACCGGGGTCGACCTGCCGGGCGAGTCCTCCGGGCGCATCCCCGACCGGGCCTGGAAGAAGGACCTGTGGAACCGCACCAGCGCCACGAGCTGCGAGCGGTCGCGCAAGGGATATCCGGAGGAGAAGGACCGGGCGCGGGCCGACTTCCTCAAACGCCTGGCCCTGGAGAACTGCACCGAGGGCTTCCTGCTGCGGCCCGGTGACTCGGCCAACTTCGCCATCGGCCAGGGCGACGTCCTGGTGACGCCGATGCAGCTCGCGCGGGCGTACATGGCGCTGGTGAGCGACGGCAAGGTCCGCAGCCCGCGCATCGGGTGGGCGCAGGTGAGGCCCGACGGCAAGGTGGTCAAGACCATCGACGTGCCGGTGGTCGGCAAGCTGCCGATCAGCGACAAGGAGCGTAACTACATCAAGAACGCGCTGAGCCAGGTGCCCTCCGACGGCACGGCGGCGGGGGCGTTCACCGGCTTCCCGATGGACAAGGTGCGCATCGGCGGCAAGACCGGTACCGCGGAGGTGTGGGGCAAGAAGGACACCTCGTGGTTCGCGTCGTTCGCGCCCACCAACAATCCGCAGTTCGTGGTGGTCGTCATGGTGTCGCAGGGTGGCATGGGCGCCTCGACCGCGGCGCCGGCCGCACGCGAGATCTACGAGGGCATCTACGGCTTCAAGGGGGAGCCGGCCGCCGTGCCCGGCGGAAGACTCCCGACCAAGCTGCCGAAGTTCGCGCCCGACGGGACGGTGATCCACCAATGAACCGCGCCGTGGCCGCGCGGCGGCCCTCGCTCATCCAGCGGGCGATCGGCGAGCACTCGGTGGTGCGCCGCATGGACGGGCTGATGCTGGTCGCGGTGGCCGGGCTGTGCCTGATCGGCACCCTGCTGGTGTGGTCCTCGACCCGCACGTGGGCGCCCGGCGCCACCGGGCTGGTCAAGAAGCACCTGCTCAACGAGGTCATCGGTGTGACCTTGTGCGCTGTGGTGGCGATGGTCGACCATCGGGCGATGCGGGCGTACGCGCCGCTGGTGTTCCTGGTGTCGCTGGTGGGACTGGCGCTGGTGATCACGCCGCTGGGTGCGACGATCAATGGGTCGCACTCGTGGATCCTGCTCGGAGGCGGGTTCGCGGTGCAGCCGTCGGAGTTCGCCAAGGTCGGGCTGCTGCTGATCATCGCGATGCTGCTGGCCCAGCCCGCCGAGGGCAGCGACCGGCCGCGGGCCCTGGACATCACGCTGGCCCTGGTCGCGGCGGGCATCACGATGGGGCTGGTGATGCTGCAACCCGACCTCGGCACGGCGCTCGTGCTCGCCGTGATCACGGCCGCGGGGCTGGTGATCGGGGGCGTGCGCAAGCGGTGGATCGTCGGGCTGGTGCTCGTGGCGGCGGCCGGGGTGTTCTGCGTGTTCTGGTTCAACCTGCTGGAGCCGTACCAGGTGGCGCGGTTCACCGCGTTCGTCGATCCGAAGGTCGATCCGCGCGGGGTGGGCTACAACAGCACGCAGTCGCTGATCGCGATCGGTTCCGGGCAACTGCTGGGCAAGGGGCTCTTCGGCGGCGGGCAGACGACCGGCCGGTTCGTGCCCGAGCAGCACACCGACTTCATCTTCACGGTGGCGGGGGAGGAGTTCGGGTTCATCGGGTCGGTCACCGTGGTGCTGCTGCTCGGCGTGGTGCTGCTGCGCGGGCTGAAGATCGCCAGACACTGCGACGACCGGTTCGGCACGCTGGTCGCGGGCATGATCGTGTGCTGGTTCGCGTTCCAGACGTTCATCAATGTCGGGATGACGATCGGGATCATGCCGATCACCGGTCTGCCGCTGCCTTTCGTGTCGTATGGCGGCACTGCCACGTTCGCGAACCTCATGGCGGTAGGGCTGCTTCTGGCCATCAGAGTGCGGCGGCAGTCGTTCAACTGAGCGCGTAACGGGGGCCGTCCGCCGGCGGGCCGGATTTGTCACCGTCCGCGCGCCGCTACCCTGGACGGTATGCCTGTCGAGTCGATATTCCACCGCCTGGAAGCGCTGCTGCCCAAGGTGCAGAAGCCCATCCAGTACGTCGGGGGTGAGCTCAACTCGACCGTCAAGGACTGGGACTCCGCCGACGTACGGTGGGCGCTGATGTACCCGGATGCCTACGAGGTCGGGCTGCCCAACCAGGGCGTGGCGATCCTCTACGAGATCCTCAACGAGCTGCCCCGCACCCTGGCCGAGCGCACCTACGCGGTCTGGCCGGACCTGGAGGCCCTCATGCGGGCCGAGGGCGTGCCGCAGTTCACCGTCGACGCCCACCGGCCGGTGCGCGCCTTCGACGTGCTCGGCCTGTCGTTCTCGACGGAGCTGGGCTACACCAACATGCTGACCGCGCTCGATCTGGCCGGGATCCCGCTCAACGCGGTCGACCGGGGCGAGGACGACCCGATCGTGCTCGCCGGCGGTCACGCGGCCTTCAACCCCGAGCCGATCGCCGACTTCCTCGACGCGGCCGTGCTCGGCGACGGCGAGCAGATCTCGATCGCCATCTCCGAGGTCATCCGTGAGTGGAAGGCCGAGGGGCGTCCCGGCGGGCGCGACGAGCTGCTGATGCGGCTCGCCGAGTCCGGCGGCGTCTACGTGCCGAAGTTCTACGACGTCGACTACCACCCCGACGGGCGCATCAAGCGGGTCGCGCCCAACAGGTCCGAGGTGCCGTGGCGGGTGCACAAGCACACCGTGATGGACCTCGACGAGTGGCCCTATCCGAAGAAGCCGCTGGTGCCGCTGGCCGAGACGGTGCACGAGCGGTTCAGCGTGGAGATCTTCCGCGGCTGCACGCGCGGCTGCCGCTTCTGCCAGGCGGGCATGATCACCCGTCCGGTGCGGGAGCGTTCGATCACCACGATCGGCGCCATGGTCGACAACGGCATCAAGGAGTCCGGCTTCAACGAGGTCGGCCTGCTGTCGTTGTCCTCGGCCGACCACTCCGAGATCGGCGAGGTCGCCAAGGGCCTGGCCGACCGCTACGAGGGCACCAACACCTCGCTGTCCCTGCCCTCGACCCGGGTCGACGCGTTCAACATCGACCTGGCCAACGAGTTCTCCAGGAACGGCAGGCGCTCGGGTCTCACGTTCGCCCCCGAGGGCGGCTCCGAGCGCATGCGCAAGGTGATCAACAAGATGGTCACCGAGGAAGACCTCATCCGCACGGTCACCACCGCCTACTCGCAGGGCTGGCGGCAGGTGAAGCTCTACTTCATGTGCGGCCTGCCCACCGAGCAGGACGAAGACGTGCTCGGCATCGCCGACCTGGCCAAGAAGGTCATCCAGGCGGGCCGTGAGGCTACCGGCAGCCGCGACATCCGCTGCACCGTCTCCATCGGCGGGTTCGTGCCCAAGCCGCACACCCCGTTCCAGTGGGCCGGGCAGGCCGACCACGAGACCGTCGACCGGCGGCTCAAGGCGCTGCGCGACTCGCTGCGCGGCGACAAGCAGTACGGCCGGGCCATCGGCTTCCGCTACCACGACGGCAAACCGTCCATCGTGGAGGGCCTGCTCTCGCGCGGCGACCGCAGGGTCGGCGCGGTGATCAGGGCCGTCTGGGAGGCCGGCGGCAGGTTCGACGGGTGGAGCGAGCACTTCTCCTACGACCGATGGATGCAGGCCGCCGAGAAGGCGGGCGTCGACGTCGACTGGTACACCACGCGTGAGCGGGCCGAGAACGAGGTCCTTCCGTGGGACCACCTCGACGCCGGGCTCGACCGCGAATGGCTCTGGCAGGACTGGCAGGAGGCCGTGTCCGGCGGCGAGGTCGAAGACTGCCGCTGGACCCCGTGCTACGACTGCGGGGTCTGCCCGACCATGGGCACCGAGATCCAGATAGGCCCGACAGGGCGCAAGCTCCTTCCTCTCACCGTGGTCTAGCGCGCTCAGTGGGCGAGCCGTGTCACGGCGTACACATACACGTGCCGCGGCGGCTTATCCTGGGAGAAGGAACTCTTACAAGGGAAGGACGCAAAGCTCTGAAACCTGTTCCCGACGGGCCTCCGCCCGCGCCTACGGTGCAGCGCCTTCGTGTGCGTTACGCCAAGCGCGGACGTCTGCGCTTCACCAGTCACCGCGACATCTCGCGGGCCGTCGAGAGGGCGGTCCGCCGTGCCGGCATTCCGGTGGCCTTCAGCGCGGGCTTCTCGCCCCATCCGAAGATCTCCTACGCGGGCGCAGCGCCGACCGGTGTCGCCAGCGAGGCCGAATACCTCGAGATCGGTGTCACCAGGCTGTGCGACCCCGAGCAGGTCAAGTCGAGCCTGGACGCGTCACTGCCGCCCGGTCTCGACGTGCTCGACGTCGTGCAGGCGGGCCCGGGGGGGCTGGCCGACCGCCTGGAGGTCTCCGACTGGGAGGTACGCCTGCCCGGGGCCGATCGCGAGCTCGCCGAGACGGCGGTGGAGAAGTTCCTCGCGGCGGGCACCGTGGAGGTCGAGCGCCTCACCAAGAAGGGCCCCCGGCGCTTCGACGCGCGGGAGGCCGTCCTGAGGCTCGTGGTGTCCGAGGGAACAGACAGAACCGCAGCTCAGGTGCCAGGACAGACGTGTGTCATACTGCGCATGGTTGTTCGGCACATGACGCCTGCCGTTCGACCCGATGATGTGCTCACAGGGCTGCGCCTTGTGGCCGACTTCGCGCCGCCGGTCCCCCCCGAGGTGACCAGGCTGGCGCAGGGGCCGCTCGACGCCGGTACCGGTGCGCTTGCCGACCCGCTCGGCCTTGACCGCGATACGACGCGCGGCGGCGAGGCGGGACCGGCGGGTGAGCACGTCGTCGGCTAAGGAGGTGCCCTGCGCGAGCGGGGCGCCACCGCTGACAGGACTTGGCGCCCGCGCCTCCTTTCCGGAGGCGGGGGCGGACAACGAGACACGAGGGCTCCTGCGCGGCGCGGCGACGCGCCCGGGAGCTGACGGGAGAGCGCCCGCATGCTCGATAACGAGCCCAACGCCGGGGCCACTGGCCCTGACGGGGAGACAACTGAACAGCCCAAGGTGACCAGGCGCCGCCGTTCCGCGAGCCGCCCGGCGGGTCCTCCGCCGGAGCTGCCGGAGGAGCCGGCCGCCACCGCCCCGATCACCGTCGCGGCCGCCCAGGCCGCGCCGTCGGTTGCCGATGTGCAACCGGTGCAGACCAACGCCGTGCAGCGTGCTGCCGGAGAACCAGCGCCCGACGCCGGGCGCGGCCGGAGAACCCGGGCCCGCGCGGCGGCGCCCGAAGCGCCGGCAGGCCCGGCCGGAGCCGCCGAGGGCGGCCCGGAGGGCGTTCAGGCACAGGCCGGCGCGCCCGAGAGCGCCGTGGCTGGAGCCGGTGCGCCGCAGGGGGCCTCCACTGTGGCCGGTGCGCCTGAAGGCGCCGCGACCGGTGCTGGGGCGCCTGAAGGTGTCGTGAGCGGCGCCGGTGTGCCTGGTGGTGCTGCGGCCGGGGCCGGTGCGCCTGGGGCTGTCGTGACCGAGGGGCCGGCGCCGCAGCAGGCCGAGAGCCCTGCCGCCTCGCAGGCCGGCACGTCGGCAGAGCCCACCGTGGAACCCGTCGTGGCGCCGGCCGGCGAGCGGCGGGAGGCCGCCGGGCGGGTGGCCGGTGCGGCCGAGCCGGTCGTGGCGCCCGTGGTGCAGAGTCCGGGCGCGCCGGAGGCCGAGAGCCCCGCGTACGCGGGTGGCCCGGCCGAGGCCGGCGAGGTGGCCAGTGTGGTCGAGGCCGCCGTGGCCGAGGCCGCGGTGGAAGCCGCCGACGTTCCCGAGGAGAAGCCCAAGAGGGCCACGCGCACGCGGTCCACCGCGACCACGACACGCCGCCGTACGACCAAGAAGGCCGAGCCGGAGATCGCGGGAGCGCTCCCGGAGGAGGAGGCCGAGGCGCCGAAGCGGCGGCGTACACGGAAGAAGGCAGAAGAGGTCGTCGTCGAGGCGCCCGCGGGCGCCGACGTCGAGGTCGTCGCGACGCCCTCCGACGTCGAGGTGGCCGTCACCGTGCCCGAGACCGCCGAGGCGGCCGACGAGGACATCCTGGAGATCCTGCCCGAGGACGAGCCGCTCGACGACGAGCCCGCCGGCGAGGACCTCGACGAGGACGTTGACCGGCCGAGCCTGCTCGCCGACCCCTTCGGGCTGAGCGCGCGCAGGCACGACGAGCCGGGCACGGCGTTCCAGCGTCCCGCGGCCATCTTCGCGCCGCTGTTCCAGGCCCCCGACCCCAGCCAGGGCAAGCCCGCCGTGATCCGGCGGCCCGAGCCGGAGCCGGAGCCCGAGGAGATCGAGGAGCTGGTCGACGAGATCGTCGTCGAGGACGAGGGCGACCTCGACACCTCCGACGAGCAGGAGGAGGAGGGCGGCGGCCGTCGTCGCCGGCGCCGTCGCGGCGGCCGGGGCCGCGGCAAGTCGCGCGAGCGTGACGAGGCCGAGGACGGCGAGGAAGGCGACGAGGAGGAAGGCGAGGACCAGGGCGAGGAGGCTCAGGAGGAAGAGGCCGCCGGCTCGCGTCGCCGTCGCCGTCGTCGCCGCCGCGGCACCGAGGAGACCCTGGAGCCCTCCAGCGACGACCCGCCGAACACGGTGGTGCGCATCCGCGCGCCGCGCTCTGGCCGGGCCGCCTCCTTGGAGACCGCCACCGACGGCGTGATGAGCGTGCGCGGCTCGACCCGCCTGGAGGCCAAGAAGCAGCGCCGCCGCGAGGGGCGCGAGCTCGGCCGCAGGCGTCCGCCGATCATCACGGAGTCGGAGTTCCTGGCCCGCCGCGAGTCCGTCGACCGCATGATGGTGGTGCGCCGTCAGGGGGACCGTACGCAGATCGCGGTCCTGGAGGACGGCGTGCTCGTCGAGCACTACGTCAACCGCGAGGCCAGCCAGTCCTACGTCGGCAACGTCTACCTGGGCAAGGTCCAGAACGTGCTGCCGTCGATGGAGGCCGCGTTCGTGGACATCGGCAAGGGGCGCAACGCCGTCCTGTACGCCGGTGAGGTGAACTTCGACACCGCCGGGCTGGAGGGCCAGCCCAAGCGCATCGAGGCGGCGCTGAAGTCCGGCCAGTCGGTGCTGGTGCAGGTCACCAAGGACCCGATCGGCCACAAGGGCGCCCGGCTCACCTCGCAGATCAGCCTGCCCGGCCGCTACCTGGTGTACGTGCCGGACGGGTCGATGACCGGCATCAGCCGCAAGCTGCCCGACAAGGAACGCACCCGGCTCAAGAGCATCCTGAAGAAGGTCATGCCGGAGAACGCCGGTGTGATCGTCCGCACCGCGGCCGAGGGCGCCTCCGAGGACGAGCTGGCCCGCGACGTGGCCCGGCTGTCGGCCCAGTGGGAGAACATCCAGAAGAAGGCCAAGTCGGCCAGCCCGCCCGAGCTGCTGTCGGCCGAGCCCGACCTGACCATCCGGGTCGTGCGCGACGTGTTCAACGAGGACTTCACCTCGCTGGTCGTGCAGGGCGACGACGCCTGGGACACCGTCGACGACTACGTCAAGTACGTCGCGCCGCACCTGGCCGAGCGCCTGTCGCGCTGGGACACCGGGCAGGGCGACGTGTTCGAGTCGTACCGGATCGACGAGCAGCTGGGCAAGGCGCTGGAGCGCAAGGTGTGGCTGCCGAGCGGCGGCTCGCTGGTGATCGACCGTACCGAGGCGATGACCGTCGTCGACGTCAACACCGGCAAGTTCACCGGCCAGGGCGGCAACCTCGAGGAGACCGTCACCAGGAACAACCTGGAGGCGGCCGAGGAGATCGTGCGCCAGCTGCGGCTGCGGGACATCGGCGGCATCATCGTGATCGACTTCATCGACATGGTGCTGGAGTCCAACCGCGACCTGGTGCTGCGGCGGCTGCTGGAGTGCCTGGCGCGCGACAGGACCAAGCACCAGGTCGCCGAGGTGACCTCCCTGGGCCTGGTGCAGATGACGCGTAAGCGGGTCGGTCAGGGGCTGCTGGAGGCGTTCTCGACGGCCTGCGAGTGCTGCAACGGGCGCGGGCTGATCGTCTCGACCGAGCCGGTCGAGACCAAGCCGGAGCCGCGCGGCACGCAGGGCAAGATGGCGATCGAGAAGGCGGTCTCGGACAAGGTTTCCGCGGCCAAGGACTCCGCCAGCCGTGATACCGTGACCGGTGCGCTTGATGACGTCCCGGCTGAGGACGACCAGGCCAGCCAGACTTCCGGCAGAGGGCGGCGACGCTCCCGCCGAGCCAAGTCCGCCGAGTAGCCTCGGCAGGCTTCCGACGATCCGTCCGGTTCGCCTAGGGCACCGTTAAGCGGTACCCTGGTGAATCGGTGCGTCAGGTGACGTGCCCTGTTGGCGCGCTTACTCGGTTCGTCGGTTTGAGACAGGCCGAATGATAGGCGCAGCATTCGGCGGCCGCCTCGATGCGGGGCGGCTGAGGTCAACAGCGAGTCAGTAGAAGGGTTCCGCGGTGTACGCGATCGTTCGTTGCGGCGGCAGGCAGCAGAAGGTCTCCGTCGGTGACGTCCTCGAGGTGGACAAGGTCGCCGGCGAGGTCGGCTCTTCGGTTTCGCTGCCGACGGTGCTCGTCGTCAACGACGGCGATGTGACCACCGAGGCGGGCAAGTTCACGGTCAGCGCCGAGATCCTCGGCGAGACCAAGGGCCCGAAGATCCGCATTCTCAAGTACAAGAACAAGACCGGTTACAAGAAGCGCCAGGGTCACCGTCAGCGGTACACCCAGGTGAAGATCACCGGTATCGACCAGGCCTGATCGGGAGTTTGAGAGATGGCACACAAGAAGGGCGCGTCGTCCACCCGGAACGGCCGTGACTCCAACGCTCAGCGCCTGGGCGTCAAGCGCTTCGGCGGCCAGCTGGTGAACGCGGGCGAGATCATCGTTCGTCAGCGCGGCACCCACTTCCACCCCGGCGACAACGTCGGCCGCGGTGGCGATGACACGCTGTTCGCGCTGGCCGCCGGCCACGTGCAGTTCGGCGTCAAGCGCGGTCGTCGCGCCGTCAGCATCGTTCCCGTCGCGGAGTAATCAGCTTCGCTTCGGTGTTGCTTCAAGGGGTGGATCGCCTGTCGATCCACCCCTTAGGCGTTTTCTGGGGCCCTGCGCGGGCGCCATGTTGTGATTGATCTTGTATTGCCCTGGTGGGCTTGATGGAGGAGAGCTGGATGCCGGACTTCGTGGACCAGGTGGTCCTGCACGTCAAGGCCGGTGACGGAGGGAACGGGTGCGCCTCCATCCACCGGGAGAAGTTCAAGCCGCTCGGCGGCCCCGACGGGGGAAACGGCGGCCGTGGCGGCGACGTGATCCTTGAGGTCGATGCCAACACCGCGACCTTGCTGGACTACCACCGCCGTCCCCATCGCAAGGCCGACAACGGCAAGCAGGGGCAGGGCTCCAACCGCGACGGCGCCAACGGCGACGACGTGATCCTCGCCGTCCCGAACGGGACCGTGGTGAAGGACGCCAACACCGGTGAGGTGCTGGTGGACCTCGTGGGGGCCGGCACCCGGTACGTGATCGCGCAGGGCGGTCACGGCGGGCTCGGGAACGCCGCGCTGGCCACGTCCCGGCGGAAGGCGCCCGGGTTCGCGCTGCTGGGGGAGCCCGGTGACGGGCTCGACGTCATGCTGGAGCTCAAGAGCGTCGCCGACGTGGCGCTGGTCGGGTTCCCCAGCGCGGGCAAGTCGTCGCTGATCGCGGCGCTGAGCGCGGCCAAGCCGAAGATCGCGGACTATCCGTTCACCACCCTCATCCCCAACCTGGGGGTCGTGACGGCCGGCGAGAACGTGTTCACGGTCGCCGACGTGCCCGGGCTGATCCCGGGGGCCTCGCAGGGCAAGGGGCTCGGGCACGAGTTCCTGCGCCACGTCGAGCGCTGCGACATGCTCGTGCACGTCATCGACTGCGCGACCATGGAGCCGGGGCGCGACCCCGTCACCGACTACGAGGTGATCGAGGCCGAGCTGCGGGCGTACGGGAAGCTCGAGGACCGGCCGCGGATGATCGTGCTGAACAAGGCCGACGTGCCCGACGCGCGGGAGCTGGCCGACCTGGTCAGGGCCGAGTTCGAGGAGCGGGGGCTGCAGGTCTTCGTCATCTCGGCGGCCACGCACGACGGGTTGCGGGAGCTCACGTACGCGATGGGCGAGTGGGTGGCGGCGGCCAGGGCCAACAAGCCGGTCGAGGAGCCGACCCGACTGGTGATCAGGCCCAAGCAGCTCGGTGAGGCCGGGTTCAAGGTACGGCGGGTCAACGAGAACCTGTTCCAGGTCACCGGGGAGAAGCCCGAGCGGTGGATCCGGCAGACCGACTTCAGCAACGACGAGGCCGTCGGGTACCTGGCCGACCGGCTCGAACGGCTCGGCGTGGAGGATGAGCTGGTCAAGGCGGGCGCCAAGGCGGGGGCCGAGGTGGTCATCGGGCCGATGGAGGGCGGGTACGTCTTCGACTGGCAGCCGACGCTCAGCGCCGAGTCGGTGCGGCAGGGGCCACGCGGCTCGGACAACCGCCTGGGCTGACCGCTGCCGGGGGGTGACGGTCGTCTAGGCGTGACTGCCATGTGGGGTGGCTGCCGGCTGGGACCGTCGTGTGGGGTGGCCGCGGCTGGTGATGCCGTCTGGCGTGGCCGTCGGCTGGTGACCGCCGTTTGAGGTGACCGTCGTATGGGGTGGCCGTCGGCTGGTGATGCCGCGTGGCGTGGCCGTCGGCTGGTGACTGCCATTTGAGGTGGCCGTCGGCTGGGGCCGTCGTGTGGGTGGCTCCAGGTGGCGGGCGTGTCGCGAACGTGTCCGCCGGTGGTTCTCGTGGCGGGACCGCTGCGGGTTCCACGGGGGTGAAGCGGCCGGGGGTGGTGGTCGTGGGTGGGATCGCCGGCCTTCTGTGCGGGCGGCCCTGGCGGCGGTGGTCGTGCGGTGGGACCGCTGTGAGTCCACAGAGAGCGAAGTGTCCGGAGGCGGTGGCTCAAGCGGTGGGTCGCTGAAGTTTCTCGGGGGTGACGGCCCTGGGGGCGGGGGCGGACGGGGGACCGTCGGTGGGGCACGCGGCGGTTGCGGTTCTGCGGGGGGTGAAAGCGGGACGGGGGTGGGGGTGGGGCGCGGATAGGCTGTCAGGCGTGCGGGAACAGATCAGCTCAGCGTCGAGGGTCGTCGTTAAGGTCGGCTCCTCTTCGCTCACCACCCCCCAGGGCATGATCGACGTGGACCGGGTCGACGCCCTGGTCGACGTCCTGGCGGCGCGGCGGCGTGCCGGGGCGCAGATCGTGCTGGTGTCGTCGGGAGCGATCGCGGCGGGTCTCGGCCCGCTGGGGTTGTCGGCGCGGCCACGCGACCTGGCCACCCAGCAGGCTGCCGCCTCCGTCGGCCAGGGGGTGCTGGTCGCGCGCTACACCTCCTCCTTCGCCCGCTACGGCCTGCGCGTCGGCCAGGTGCTGCTGACCGCCGACGACATGATGCGCCGCGCCCACCACGCCAACGCCCAGCGCACCCTGGCGCGGCTGCTGGAGCTGGGCATCGTGCCGATCGTCAACGAGAACGACACGGTCGCGACCGACGAGATCAGGTTCGGCGACAACGACCGGCTCGCCGCGCTGGTCTCCCACCTGATCCACGCCGACGCGCTGGTGCTGCTGTCCGACGTCGACGCCCTCTACGACGGCCCGCCGAGCCGGCCCGGCTCGCGCCGGCTGGCCGAGGTGCGCGGCCCCGAGGACCTGGTCGGCGTCGAGCTGGGCAGGAACGGCGCGGCGGTCGGCACCGGCGGCATGGTGACCAAGGTGCAGGCGGCCAGGATCGCCACGGGCGCGGGCGTGCCGGTCGTGCTCACCGCCGCCGCCCACGCCGCCCAGGCGCTCACCGGCGCCGACATCGGCACCTACTTCCACCCCGGCGGCCGCCACCCCGGCACGCGGCTCCTGTGGCTCGCCCACGCCACCACCGGGCGCGGCCGGCTGCACCTCGACGAGGGGGCGGTCGAGGCGATCGTGGGCCGGCGCAAGTCGCTGCTGCCCGCCGGCGTGACGTCCGTGGAGGGCGAGTTCGCCGCGGGCGACCCGGTCGACCTGTGCGGGCCGCAGGGCGGCGTGGTGGCGCGCGGCCTGGTCAACTTCGACGCGGTGGAGATCCCGGGGCTGCTCGGCCGCTCCACGAAGGAGCTGGCCAGCGCGCTCGGTCCGGAATATGAACGCGAGCTGATTCACCGCGACGACATCGTCATACTGGAAACCCGTCACCAGTGAGGAGCACGCGATGTCCGAGGAGTTCCTGAAGGTCGCCCGCGCGGCACGAGAGGCCGCCGCCGAGCTGGCCCCGCTGCCGCGGGCGCCCAAGGACCGGGCGTTGCGGGTGATCGCCGACGCCCTGGTCGCGCACGCGGCCCAGATCGTCGAGGCCAACGCCGAAGACGTCGAGCGGGCGCGGGCCCAGGGCACGTCCGAGGCGATGATCGACCGGTTGCGGCTCGACGAGGCCAGGATCGAGGCCATCGCCGAGGCCGTGCGGCAGGTGGCCGATCTGCCTGACCCGGTCGGCGAGGTCGTCCGGGGCAGCACGCTGCCCAACGGGCTGGAGCTGCGGCAGCTCAGGGTGCCGCTGGGCGTGATCGGCATCATCTACGAGGGGCGTCCCAACGTCACGGTCGACGCCGCCGCGCTCTGCCTCAAGAGCGGCAACGCGGTGCTGCTCAGAGGCTCGTCGAGTGCCTACTCCTCCAACACGGCGCTGGTGCGGATCATGCAGGAGGCGCTCGCGGGCACGCAGGTGCCCGCCGGGGCGGTGCAGCTGGTGCCCGGTACGACGCGGGAGTCGGTCAAGGAGCTGATGCGCGCCCGCGGGCTGGTCGACGTGCTGATCCCGCGCGGCGGGGCGGCGCTGATCAACTCGGTGGTCGAGGAGTCCACGGTCCCGGTGATCGAGACCGGCGTCGGCAACTGCCACGTCTACGTCGACGCGGAGGCCGATCTCGACCTGGCCGTGCAGATCCTGGTCAACTCCAAGGCGCAGCGGCCGTCGGTGTGCAACGCGGCCGAGACGTTCCTCGTCCACGAGGGGGTCGCCGACGCGTTCGTGCCGAGCGCGCTGCGGGCGCTGGCCGAGGCGGGGGTGACCGTCCACGGCGACGAGCGCATCGCCGGTTACGGCGAGGTCGTGCCGGTCACCGACGACGACTTCGCCACCGAATACCTGTCGCTCGACATCGCCGCCGCCGTCGTCGGCTCGCTGGAGGAGGCCGTGGCCCACATCCGGCGCTACGGCTCGGGGCACACCGACGCGATCGTCACCCGGTCGCAGCCGGCCGCCCGCCGCTTCGTCTCGCTCGTGGACTCCGCGGCCGTGGCGGTGAACGCCTCGACCAGGTTCACCGACGGCGGCGAGTTCGGGTTCGGCGCGGAGATCGGCATCTCCACGCAGAAGCTGCACGCGCGTGGCCCGATGGGCCTGCCGGAGCTGACCTCCACCAAGTGGATCTACACGGGAGAAGGGCATCTGCGCACGTCAGAAGGCACTGTGGTGCCCGGACCGGCTTGCGGTTAGTCGGCGTGTCGGGCTGACCGGCGGCCCGCGGCCTGGGTTGACTGGGTGTCATGGAAATTGTCGTCGCCCTTGTCTTCTCGGCCGCGGTGCTGTTCGGCGCCGACCGTCTGCTGCTCTGGCTGGAGAGCCGCGGTCACGTCAACTGGCGCAGGAAGGGCCGCAAGCCCCTGGCCGAGGAACCCACGGCCGAGCTCGACAGCATGCTCTCCGACCGTTCACCCCGATAAAGGTTCAACGGCTCCGGCGCGCCGCGGGCGTCAACTGTCGTCCCAGCGCTAGGGTTGTGTCCCTTATGGGCGCGCCGGGCGGGGAGGGACGGTGAGCAAGCTCGGCAAGGTCGGGCCGTACAGCCTGGTCGAGCGGCTCGGCCGAGGCGGCATGGGCGAGGTCTACCTCGCCACCACCCGCCGTGGCGAGCAGGTCGCACTCAAGGTCCTCCACGACCTGGCCGAGGACGAGATGTCCCGGGTCAGGCTGGAGCGCGAGGTGCGCGCGCTGCGCAGGGTCGAGAGCCCCTACGTGGCCAAGGTGCTCGACGCCGACCTGAGCTGTGCCCGGCCCTACCTGGTCATGGAGCACATCGAGGGCGTCACGCTGCTGGAGCGCGTACGCCAGAGCGGGCCGCTCGACCTGGGCCAGCTCGTGCACATGGCGCAGGGCATCGCCGCGGCGCTGGCCATCATCCACGCGGCCGGGGTCGTGCACCGCGACCTGAAGCCGGGCAACATCATCATGGGCACCGAGGGGCCGGTCCTCATCGACTTCGGCATCGCGCAGGTGCTCGACGCGACCCGGCTCACCATGACGGGCACGTTCCTCGGCACGCCGGGCTACACCGCACCGGAGATCTTCGCCGACGAGCAGGTCGACTCGCCCGCCGACGTGCACGCCTGGGCCGCGACGGTGGCGTTCGCGGCGACCGGGCGGCCCACGTTCGGGCGTGGCACGGCCGAGGCGCAGATGTACGCGGTGCTGAACGGGCAGGCCGACCTCAAGGGCGTGCCGGTGGCGCTGCTGCCGCTGGTGCGGGCGGCGCTCAACCGGGAGCCCGGCAAGCGGCCCACCGCGGCGTTGCTGGCCGACCGGCTCTCCCGGCTGGCCAAGGCCACGAACGGGCCCGACGGCGACGCGCCCGCGGCCGCCGAGGAGGCGTCCAGGGGCGAGAGCGCGCGAGGCCGGGCGAACGGCACGACGGCCGAGGTCCCCGCGCCCCGCGGCCGGGCCGGCACGGAGGGCAAGACGCCCGTGCCGCGCGGCCGTACGGGCACCGACGGGAAGACGCCCGTGCCGCGCACGCGTACCGGCGTGGACGGGAAGACGCCCGTACCCAGGAACAGGACGGAACCGCCCACGGCGCGCAACCGGACGGAACCGCCCGCCGCGCGGAACCGGGCCGACGGCGCCGCCTCGGCCGCGCGCCCCAGGCCGGGCACGGACGGACCGGCCTCCGCCCCCCGCCCCAGGACCGGCACGGAGGGCGCCCGCCCCAGGACCGGCACGGAGGGGACACGTCCCCGCACCGGCACGGAGGGGACACGTCCCCGCACCGGCACGGAAGGGACGCGCACCCGCACCGGCACGGAGGGGACGCGGGCCAGGACCGGCGCCGACGGGACGCGGGTCAGGGCCGACGGCGCGGTCCCGCCGCCGCGGGGCAGGACGAACACCGACGGCAAGGCCGCCACGCCCCGGACCAGGACCGGCGCCGACCCCAAGACGGGCCCGCGCGCGCGGGCGACGGCGGCCGTGCGGAGCAGGTCACAGGACGGCCGGCGGACCAGGCTGAGAGGCGAGGCGCCGACCACGCTGCCCGCGGGCAACACGGCTCTGCTGCTGCTCGCGGTGCTGGCGGTGCCGTGCGTGGTGACGTCGGTGATCTGGCCGATCGCCTCGATCGCCATCACGACCGCGTTCGTGGTGCTGACCAGGACGCTCTGGATGAGTCATTGGCTGGTCAGGAAGCGCAGCGCGCGTCGCATGCGGATCGCGCTGCGCGTGTTGCTGTTCCCGTTCGCGCTGACCGGGGCGGCGGCGACCGCCGTGGTGTGGCCGGGAGTGCCCGTCGCGGTGGCGTCGGGCGGTGCGCTCTGGGTGACCGGTGGCGGTCAGATCGACTCCGACTGGTGGCAGCAGCCGGCGCCCGTGACGGTCGCGGCGGTGGTGTTCGGCATGTTGTGCGGCGGTATCACCGGGCGCGAGATCGAGCGGATCGGCGGCAAGCTGCCGGAGTTGCGCAGGGAAGGGCTGCGCGCACTGGCCGTGCTGGGCGGGTTCGTCGCCCTGTGCGCGGCCGCCGTGCGCGCGATCGCCCTCCTGCTGTAGGCGGCGAGGACGGCCGGCCGGTCAGCCCTGGCCGCCGTCGCGGCGCGAGAAGCGGTTGAAGATGCGCTCGCCCGCGTTCACCGCCCCTTCGGCCACGTCGCGCAGCACGCCGATGAAGGGGTCCTGCGACTGGGACCAGGAGGCGCGGTAGGACTCGGCCGCCGCCTTGATCTCGTCGGTGACGCGTGCGTTGGCGTCGTCCTCCCTGCGGGGGTAGTCGCCGCCGATGATGCGGTCGTACTCGCCGCTGCGCTGCCACTTGTCGAGCTCGGCGACGCGCACCACGGCGAACGGGTGGGTGGTGCCGAGCAGGTTGAGCACCTTGAGGAAGCCGTCGCGCAGGTCGCCCGCGGTGTCGTACTCCTGGTACTGCTCCAGGAACGCCTCGATGTTCATCTCGTGGGTGTAGGCGCCGCCGGCGAGCTTCATCAGGGCGCGCTTGGCCGACTCGGGGTTCTGGGCGGTCAGCAGGCCGCCGCGGTCGGAGGAGAGCTCCGACTTGCGGTACCACTCCTCCAGGCCCGCGACGATCGCGCGCAACCCGATGTAGCCGAGCGGGATCCAGGCGACGCGCGTGGCCAGGCGGGTGAGGATGTCGAGCATCGTCCGGTAGACAGCGTGACCCGACAGGATGTGCGAGGTCTCGTGGCCGATGACGAAGCGCTGCTCCTCCTCGTCCATGAGGTTGAGCAGGCCGGTGGTGACGACGATGAACGGGTCGTCGAAGCCGATGGCCTTGGCCTGGACCTGCGGGTCCTGCTGGACGTAGATCTCCGGGATGCGGTGCAGGTCGAGGATGTAGGCCGCGTCGCGCCCCATGTCGTACAGGGAGCGGAACTGGGTCTCGCTGACGCGCACGGACGACGCCAGGTACATCAGGCGAAGGCGGCGCTCACTCACAAGACCGGACATCTGCTTGAGAACCGTGTCGAACCCACTCAACTTACGCAGAGCGACCAGGGCGGACCGGTCTGCGGGGTGTTCGTAGGCTCGGGACGAGATGCCGGGCAGTTGGACGCGGTTGCGGTCCGGGGTGGTCGTCATGCCCGGCATGCTACGTCCGCAACGGATGTGATGCGCGGACATCACCAAGGGGGGTGCCGTCATGTTCGGGTACCGCGTCCGCGTAGGGTCCGACTCATGATGAACGCGCCTGGGATCCCGGGGAAGCGGCGGGTGGGTGTGATGGGCGGGACCTTCGATCCCATCCACCACGGCCACCTGGTCGCAGCAAGCGAGGTCGCCCATCACTTCGACCTCGACGAGGTCGTGTTCGTGCCGACCGGGCGGCCGTACCAGAAGTCCGGACGCGAGGTGTCGGCGCCCGAGGACCGCTATCTGATGACGGTCATCGCCACGGCCTCCAACCCCCGCTTCTCCGTGAGCAGGGTGGACGTCGACCGCCCCGGCCCCACCTTCACCATCGACACGCTGCGGGACATCTCCAACGTCTACGGCCCGCAGGTGGACCTGTACTTCATCACCGGCGCCGACGCGCTCGGCGCGATCCTGGGCTGGCAGGACGCCGACGAGCTGTTCGAACTGGCGCACTTCGTGGGCTGCACCCGCCCCGGGCACACGTTGCACGATCCCGGGCTGCCCGAGGGCAGGGTGACCCTGCTGGAGATCCCCGCGCTGGCCATCTCGTCGTCGGAGTGCCGTCAGCGGGTGGCCAAGGGGGAGCCGATCTGGTATCTGGTGCCGGACGGAATCGTGCAGTACATCAACAAACGAGGGTTGTATCACGGGGAAGGCTGAAGCTCTCCGCGCCGTGGGTGAGGGGTTTCGGCCTGGAAGGGTACCCTCGGTATATGGGCATGCTGCCGACACAGGAGGACAGACCCGCATCGTGACCGCATCCGACAGATCCGTTCAGCTCGTCCAGATCGCCGCCGAGGCCGCGGCCGACAAGCTGGCCGATGACATCCTCGCCTACGACGTGAGCGAGCAGCTCGTCATCACCGACGCCTTCCTGCTCTGCTCCGCCACGAACGACCGCCAGGTCCGCGCCATCGTCGATGAGATCGAAGACCGGCTGCGCACCGAGGCCGACGCCAAGCCCGTGCGCCGCGAGGGCGAGCGCGAGGGCCGCTGGGTGCTGCTCGACTACATCGACATCGTCGTGCACGTCCAGCATGAGGAAGACCGCACGTTCTACGCCCTTGAGCGCCTGTGGAAGGACTGCCCGGCCATCGGCCTGCCGGAGAGCGTCATGCTCGCCAACATGCAGCGGGCCCGCAGTTGAGCAGGCGGATCGTCTGCCTCCGCCACGGACAGACCCTGTGGAACGTGGAGCACCGCTTCCAGGGCCACTCCGACATTCCGCTCGACGAGACCGGCGTCGCGCAGGCGGCCAGGGCCGCCTCGCTGCTGGCCTCGCTGCGGCCCACCCTCATCGTCTCCTCCGACCTCCAGCGCGCCCATGACACGGCCCTGGCGCTCGGCAGGCTCGTGGGGCTCGACGTGACCGTCGACAAGGACTTCCGCGAACGCGGCGGCGGCCAGTGGGAGGGGCTGACGCGCGACGAGATCGCCGCGCGCTGGCCCGAGGAGTACATCGCCTGGGAGGCCCCCGACGGCGAGCCCGTCTCGGAGGTCGCGACCCGGGTGGCCGCCTCCATGCGCAAGTGGGCGGCCAAGCTCGACGACGACGGGCTCCTGGTCGTCGCCTCGCACGGCGCCGCGCTGCGGCTCGGCATCTGCGAGCTGCTCGGCCTGCCCGAGGAGCTGTGGCCGGCGCTGGGCGGGCTGGGCAACTGCTCCTGGTCGGTGCTGCAGGAGGGCCGTCAGGGCTGGCGGCTGCTCGAACACAACGCGGGCACCCTGCCCGAGCCCATCAGCAGCGACGACCGCCCTGACGCGGAGGCGTAGCCGACCGGCTCAGGCCGGCTGCGCGGGGCGGCGAGCGCCCTGCCGGGGATGGTCCGGCAGCGTGACGGCGCTCGCGGCCTTGTCCGTCATCCGCTTGACCATGCCCTTGCCCGGCAGGTACGGCAGCATGCGCATCATCTGGTTCCGCAACCGGATCCGCGCCCGCGTGCCCGGCACGAGGTATTTGTCGGCCCCCTCGGCCTGCTTCTGGCACACCTCGACGTACGGTCTCATCCGCCGCTCGTAGGCGTCGAAGGCGGCGCTGTGGTCGCCGGGGGCCGCGGCCAGCTCGGCGGCCAGCACGTACGCGCCGATCATCCCGAGCCCCGTGCCCATGCCGCCGGGGCCGGGGGCGTACCCGGCGTCGCCGACCAGCGCCACCCGGCCGGACGACCACCGGGGCAGGACGACCTGGGCGGCCTGCCAGAAGTAGAAGTCCTCGGCCCGGTCCATGGCCGCCAGCAGGGACGGGACCTGCCAGCCCACTCCCCGGAACGCCCGCGCCACCAGGGCACGCTGCGCCTCGTGGTCGCGGTGGCCGACGTCGAGCGGGGGCGTGGCGAAGTCGAGCGACGCCCTGGTCCGGCCGTTCGTCCGGACGATGGTGGCGCAGCGGCCCGGCACGTTGTGCATCAGGCCGTCGTGGTCCAGCCCGTACGTGCCGGGGACGGAGAAGACGGCTCCGTAGAAGCCGAGATGGCGCAGGGGAGCGGCCGGGAAGGCCAGCTCGCGCACCTTGCTGCGGATGCCGTCCGCGCCGACGACCAGGTCGAACGTGCGGGGCGCGGCCTTTTCGAAGGTCACGTGCACGCCGTCGGGGCGCTCGGTCATGGAGGTGATCGAGTCGCCGAGGAGGCGTTCGGCGGGGGCGGCCTCGTTCAGGATGCGGGTCAGGTCGCCGCGCAGGATCTCCACGTCGCCGCTGAACACCTCCGACGGCAGCCTGGCCAGCCGTCTGCCGTCGCCGTCGACGATGGCGATGTCGCCCATGCCGGTCTGGGCCGCCCTGATCGGGTCCAGCACGCCCATGCGCTTCAGGACCTCCAGCTGCGGGGCGCCGCGGAAGTCGACGGCCTGGCCGCCGGTGCGCAGGGCGGGGGCGCGTTCGACGACGGTCGGCCGGAACCCGAGGCGTCCCAGCCAGTGGGCGAGCGTGGGCCCGGCGACGCCGCCGCCGGAGATGAGGACGGTCTGCACGGAGGCCTCCCTTGGTAGTGCGCCATGTACGTTGTACGCGTACCGTAGGTTCGGGTTTTCCAGCAGGCAAGAGGGTCGCCCGGCGCACTAGTGCGGTGAGAAGGTGCCGACGGGTGCGCCGAGCCTGGTGCACTAGTGCTGCGAAAGGGGTGGCCGTGGATCGGCCCGTGTATCTGCGGATCGTGGCGGAGTTGCGCGACCGCATCGCCGCCGGCGAGCTGGCGCCGGGGGACAAGGTGCCCTCGACCCGGCAGATCATCCGCGAGTGGGGCGTGGCGATGGCCACCGCGACCAGGGCCCTCGGCAGGTTGCGCGAGGAGGGGCTCACGCGGGCCGTGCCGGGGGTCGGGACCGTCGTCGCCGGGCCCGTGCGGCGGGCGGCGCAGGACCTCACCGCGCGGCGCGTCGTGCGCGAGGCGATCAGGGTCGCCGACCGGGAGGGGCTGGCCGCCGTGTCCATGCGCCGCCTGGCCGCCGAGCTCGACGCCTCGGCCATGTCCCTGTACCGGCATGTGGCGGGCAAGGACGAGCTCGTCCGGCTCATGATCGACGCGGTTTACGGCGAGGAGCCGCCCGCCGGGCAGCCGCCGCGCGACTGGCGGGCCCGGCTGGAGCTGGAGCTCCGGCAGCTGTGGCGGGTGCACCTGCGGCATCCGTGGCTGGCGCAGGCGGTCTCGCTGACCCGGCCGCAGCTCGTGCCCAACGGCATGGCGTCCACCGAACGGCTGCTGCGCGCCCTGGACGGGCTCGGCCTCGACGCCGGCGCCATGCTGCACGCCGTCGTGTCCCTGGTGAACTTCGTCCGGGGCGCCGCCGTGGCCCTGGAGGCGGAGCTGCAGGCGCGTACCGAGACCGGAGTGACCGAGGACGACTGGCTGAGCGAGCACGAAGGGGAGATGGCGGAGTTGCTCGCCTCCGGCGCCTTCCCGACTCTGGCGAAGGTGGTCACGGATCCCGGGGTGGATCTGGACCTGGACTCCGTCTTCGAGTTCGGGCTCCGCGGGCAGCTCGACGGGCTCGCCGTGCTGGTGGCGCGGGCGCAGCGGGGACGGCGGCCGGGCGATTAGGCGAAAGGGCGCGGATGGCTATATGCTCTCGGAGCGCCGCAACGGGTGATCCCGCAGCGGTGACCAGGGGCTATGGCGCAGTTGGTAGCGCGCCTCCATGGCATGGAGGAGGTCTGGGGTTCGAATCCCCATAGCTCCACACAGATTGTTTCCCTGGTTCGGGCAGTCAGGCTCGGCCGCGCGTCAGTCCAGGAACGCCGGAGCGGTCCACGTCGTGGCGGGCAGGGCGTTGAGGGCGGCGACGATCCGCTTCTCCTCGTAGACGAAGTGCGATTCCAGCAGGGCCGACAGGCCGTCCAGCTCGGTGCGCACGTCACGGGTGGCGGGCGCGTCGGCGGTCAGCAGGGTTTCCAGGTCGCGCAGGACTGCGGCCACCTGCTCGTGGTCCCGGCGCAGCTCCTCAAGGACGGGGCGCAGTTCGGGGAACTCGGCGGCGAGCACCGGGAAGGCCGTGGCGTCCTCGCCGGTGTGGTGGGTGGTGATCGCCGAGCAGAAGGTCAGACAGTGGGTGCGCAGGTCGCGCAGGGAGCCGCCGCGGCCGGCGGTCTCGCGCAGCCCGGCCAGCTCTTCGCGGAGCCGGAGATGCACGTCGATCAGTTGGTTGCCGAAGGCCGCCAGACGGCGGGCCGGCTCGGGGAAGTCGTTCATGGTCGTGTCCGATGTCACGGCGCCTCCATGCCCGCGGCGGTCTCCTGGCCGGGTGCACTGCGACGCTGATCCGGGATCAGATCATGCTTTTCGCGGCGAATCAACTCGGCGGGCCGAGCCCCGAAGAGGCCCGGCCCTTGAACGGCGTGCCCCGGCGTCAGGCGCAGGGGCTGTTGTCGAGGGTGAAGGCGGCCGGCGGGGCGGTGTTGCCCGTGTGGGTGGCCTGGAAGCCGAACGACGTCGAGGCGCCGGGCGCGATCGTCGAGTTGTAGGCGACGTTCCTGGCGGTGACCTGGCCCGTGGCAGGGGAGAGGGTGGCGTTCCAGGCCGAGGTGACGGTCTGGCCCGCGGGCAGCGTGAAGCTCAGCGCCCATGAGGGCAGGGCCGTGGCGCCGGTGTTGGTGATCGCGACGGCGGCCGTGAGGCGCCCTGGACGCTCACCGCCTCGACCGGCGCGGTCGTCCCCGTGCTGCCGTACCTGGTCCTGGTCCAGCCGGGCTGGGGCTGGTCGGTGAGGCTCGGGGTCTGGGTCAGGCCGTGGACGTTCGTCCACTGCTTGATCTCCTCCTGGAAGTTCGGGTGGCGCAGGGTGGCGTCCTCGGGGTGGATCACGATGAACTTGTGGCGGTCGGCGAGCGCGGCGAACTTCGTGCCGGAGTGGAAGGCGGGGCCGGAGCCGGTGCAGTAGTGCACGGCGACCAGCAGCGGCGGCGACGGCGATCACGGCGCCCGCCAGTCGAGCTCTCAGGTTCATCGGGTTCCTCTCGTTCGCCTGAAATATTGCGAATATGAAAAGAAACTTTCGGAGCTGCCATGGGTGGACTGCCCGCCGGGCTCTGACGTGGGTCAGGCCGGGCAGGAGGCGTGAAACTTTCGGGTCAGGCGTAGCGCCGGGCCAGCTGCGCCGCCGCCGCGCCCAGGGCCTCGCGCAGCGTGGGCGGGGACAGCACCTCGACGTCGGTCCCGAGCCGCAGGAACTCGCCGAGCGCGTGGTCGTGCGACTCGATCGGCAGGGTGACCCGCGTCCAGCCCTCGGCGTCCGGCGGCTCGGCGGTCTCCCGGGCGGCCGCCGCGACGCCGGGCGTCATGAGGTCGGGCAGGCGTTCCAGGCCGCGCGGTGACAGCCGCACCACCGCCTCGCCGCGCCGCAGCCTGGCCTCGAACTCGGCCAGGTAGCCCTGCCAGTACGCCGCCAGGGAGAAGTCGTCCGGCCTGGCGAACGTCTCGGGGAGGGCGTGCAGGTCGAGGATCTGGGAGACGCGGTAGGTGCGCACGTGCTCGCCGCAGCGCGCCACCAGGTACCAGCGGCCCGCCTTGACCACCAGCCCGTACGGCTCCAGCCGCCGTTCCACCTCCTGCGGCGCCTTCCACCGCCGGTAGGTGACCTGGACGGGCCGCTCGTTCCACACGGCGTCGGCCACGGCCGGCAGGTACGTGACCGGCTCGGCGTCCCGGTACCAGGAGGGCGCGTCGAGATGGAACCGCTCCTGGATGCGGCCCGCGCGGTCGCGCAGCTCGACGGGGAGCGCGGCCATCAGCTTGAGCTGGGCGGCGGTCACCACCGCGCCGAGGCCCAGCTCGGCCGCCGGGCCGGGCAGCCCGGCCAGGAACAAGGACTCCGCCTCGTCGGTGGTCAGCCCGGTGAGGCGGGTGCGGTAGCCGGCGAGGAGCTGGTAGCCGCCGTTGGGCCCGGCGTCGCCGTAGAGCGGGATGCCGGCGGCGTGCAGGGACTCCATGTCGCGGTAGATGGTGCGGACGGAGACCTCCAGGCGCTCGGCGAGGTCGTGGGCCGTCATGCGGCCGCGCGTCTGCAACAGCAGCAGGATCGAGACCAGGCGGGAGGCGCGCACGGACACTGACACTACATGTCAGTGACCCGGCCGTACGTTCGCCCGCATGAACGACTTCGACTTCCTCGCCGGCACCTGGGACGTGGCCAACCGCAGGCTCCTCAAGCCGCTGGCCGGCAGCGACGAATGGGACGAGTTCCCCGGCCGCTCGGTCGCGACCCGGCACTTCGACGGCGCGGCCAGCTTCGACGAGATCGCCTTCCCCACCAAGGGCCGGCACGGGATGACCGTGCGCCTCCACAACCCCGCGACCCGGCAGTGGTCGATCTACTGGGCCAGCAGCGCGACCGGCACGCTGGACACCCGGCCCATGGTGGGCGCGTTCACCGGGAACCGGGGCGAGTTCTACGGCGAGGAGACCCACGAGGGCCGGCCGGTGCGCTGCCGGTTCGTCTGGACCGTCGTCGACGAGCACCGGGCCAGGTGGGAGCAGGCCTTCTCGGCGGACGACGGCCAGACCTGGGAGACCAACTGGACGATGGACTTCACCCGGGCGTCCTGAGCGGGGTGCTTCGTCCGGGCCTCAGGACGCCTGGCCGCGCACCCACAGAACCGTGGCCACGGCCACCACCGCGACCAGCAGCAGGAGCCCGCCCACCAGGACCACCCACCGCCAGGCCGACTTCGGCGGCGGCGGGGGCTCGTACAGGGGGACGTCGGGGAGCATGTCGGGGGTGTAGGGCAGGCTCTGCGTGTACGGCGCTTCCGGGGGGCCCTGGGGAGGGTGCTCCGGGTGCGGGACGCGATGTCGGACGGTCTGGTTCGGGTCCGGCTCCTGCGGCTCTCGCTTCATGATCCCCTCAGACGCGGCTCTGGAGGTGGCTTTCATCGACATTGTCATACTTGCCGGTGAAACGCGGTCCAGACGTCGGAAGGCTCAGTAACCGCTCTGATCGCCGCCGTGCGGCGGCTGCGGCGGCTGCCAGCCACCCTGGGGACCGCCCTGAGGGCCGCCCTGGGGGCCGGGCTGCTGGTAGGGCTGGTGGTACGGCTGCGGGGGCTGCTGCCAGCCGGGGCCCTGCGGCCGCTGCTGCTGGGGGGCGGCGCGGCGCGCGACGACGGCCCAGATCAGCAGCCCGATGCCGGCCAGGTGGAACAGCGAGGAGATGAGGTAGGCGAACGGCAGGACGGCCATCATGCTGGAGCCGTACGACTCGATCAGCGTCTGGGTCAGGATGCTCAGCACGAGGTTGATCAGCGTGCCGATCAGCAGCAGGCCGCAGCCCGACATGCCGAGCGTGGCCGCGCGGCCCACGTGCCGTCTGTTCATCCCGATCACGACGATGCCCACCACCAGCAGCAGGGCGGTGATGAGGGTGGGGAGCAGGTTCGTGAGCATGTTGAGGAAACTCATGGGGCGACTCCAGCCAGAAGGGGGACTCGGGCGACGTTACGGGGATCCGCGCAGTTCTTCCACCGCACGGCTGATCGACTGCAGGTCGAGACCGCCCTTGTGCCGGCGGCCGTTCAGGAACAGGGTGGGGGTGCCGCGTACGCCGCTCTCCTTGCCCGACGCCTCGTCGAGCGCGATGCGGGAGGCGTGCCCGGCCACGTCCGCCCAGGGGTCGACGTCGAGCTCGGCGGCGTAGTGTTCGAGGTCGGCGTCGGTGAGGAAACGCTGGTTGTCGTAGAGGATGTCGTGCATCTCCCAGAACCGGCCGTGGTCGGCGGCGGCCTCGGAGACGATGGCGGCGGACGCGGCCCGGGGGTGCAGCGTCCGGATCGGGAAGTGCCGGAAGACCAGCCGGACGTCGGGGTTCCGGCGCAGGATCTCGTCCAGGACGGGGTGGAGACGGCCGCAGTAGGGGCACTCGAAGTCGCCGTACTCGACGATGGTCACCTTCGCGGTCGCCGGACCCCGTACGTGGTCGTCAGGGCCGACCGGCACCGACAGCACGTCGGGCAGCTCCTCGTCGGGCTCGGCCTCGGGCGGCGCGCAGACGCCGCCCCGGTCCCAGGCCAGCCGGAAGACCACCCAGCCCAGCGCGGCGGACAGCAACGACCCGGCCAGGATGCCGATCTTGGCCTGACTCTGG
Source organism: Nonomuraea sp. NPDC049758 (assembly GCF_040674635.1). Lineage (NCBI taxonomy): Bacteria > Bacillati > Actinomycetota > Actinomycetes > Streptosporangiales > Streptosporangiaceae > Nonomuraea > Nonomuraea sp. NPDC049758. The sequence continues at coordinate 664,128 of NZ_JBFAMZ010000003.1, read as the reverse complement.
ATCGCCGGGTCGTCGAAGGCCAGGTCGACGATGAACAGCGCCACCGTGAACCCGATGCCGGACACCGCCGCGCCGCCCAGCAGCTGCCCCCACACCAGGTTCCCCGGCAGGATGCCCCAGCCGAACCGCAGCGGCAGCCACGTGCCGAGCGAGATCCCGGCGAACTTCCCGAGCAGCAGCCCCAGCGCGATGCCGAGCGAGATCGGCGAGGTCAGCGCCGCCCGCAGGGTCTCGCCGTCGAGCCGCACCCCGGCGTTGGCCAGGGCGAACACCGGCACGATCACGTAGCTGCTCCAGGGATGCAGGCGGAGCTGGAGCCGTTCGTTGACCGAGACGGCGCGCTGCACGCGCCGCGAGGCCTCCCTGGCCGCCCGCGCGCTCGGCTCGGTGGTGAACTCCTGGACGGCCTCGCCCGCCAGCAGCAGCTTCTGGTCGCTGGGGGCGTAGACGAACACCAGGACGCCGAGCGCGATGCCCACGAGCGTCGGATGGATGCCGCTCTCCAGCGTCGCGACCCACAAGCCGAACCCGAGCGCGATGTAGGCCGGCGCCCGCCAGATCTTCAGCCAGCGCAGCAGCACGATCGCCGCCAGCAGCACGACGGCCACGACGAGCGCGGTGAGCTGGAGGCTGGCCGTGTAGAAGATCGCGATGATCATGATGGCCAGCACGTCGTCCACGATGGCCAGCGTCAGCAGGAACGCCCGCAGCGGATCGGGACAGCGCGCGCCGACGACGGCCAGCACGCCCAGCACGAACGCGGTGTCGGTGGCGATCGGCACACCCCACCCGCCCGCGCCGGGGCCGCCGAGGTTGAGCGCGAGGTAGACGGCGGCGGGCACGAGCATCCCGCCGAGCGCGGCCACGGCCGGGACGGCGATCAGCCGCCGGTCCCTGAGCTGCCCGAGCCGCACCTCGTAGGAGACCTCCAGGCCGATCAGGAAGAAGAACACGCTCATGAGGCCGTCGTTGACCCAGTGGCGCAGGTCGAGGGAGAACACCGCGTCGCCGAACGAGATGCCCATGGGCAGGTGCCAGAACGACTCGTAGGTCCCGGCCCACGGCGAGTTGGCCCAGACCATGGCCAGGGCGGTGGCCACGAGCAGCACGCTCGTGCTGCCCGCCTCGGTCTTGAAGAACGCCCGCAACATCGTCAGATCTCCCCCCGGAGATCCGATCTTAGAACCCGCCCCGAAGGCGGCCGGGCCCGGCGGGGGTGTTCCCGCCGGGCCCGGATGTCACAGGTTGCGGAGATAGGCCAGGGACGGCGCGAAGAAGTACTCGCCGCCCTTCATCGTGATCGTCTGGGCGACCTGCGCCTGCGGAGCCGACGGCTCGGCCCGGCCCCACACCTTCGGCCAGCTCACCTTGACGTCGCGGGCTCCCTGCCCGATGAGCGGGTCGTGGCCGGTCGCCGGGTTCTGGAAGTCCTCGTTGTTCGCCCAGCTCTGCTGGGTGAACTCGAACTGGGCGAGCAGGCTGCTGTTGAACGCCATGAACAGCAGGCCGACCTCGCCGCTCGGGCGGGCGCCGGGCGGGGAGTCGTCCCATGGGTCGTCGGTGCGGTCGCCGTAGGTCTGGCCCCGGCGGGCCATGAGGACCTCACGGCCGAACGATCGCGGGTTCGTCTTCCTGATGTGCCCGCTGAAGGGGCACTTCGAGCCCGGGTCGTCGTCGAAGGTGAAGTCGTTGGTCACCGGGCCCCCGCCCGGCTTCTGCTTGAGCGTGACGGGGGTGCCGTCCTTGAAGCGGCCGACGAGCATGGCGCCCGCGCGGTCCCGGTCGGCGCCGAGCAGGCCGAGGGCGTCGGCCAGGTCCTGCTCGATCTCCTTGAACGCCCGTACGTTCTGCTCCAGCTTCCTGAAGACCAGGTAGCTGCCGAAATGCCGCTCCGGGTGCGGTGCGAAGGGGTCGGCGACCAGGATGTTGGAGAGCGGGAAGGCGGGGTCCCAGTGCTCCTTGGGCTCCTTGTCCACCTCGTCCCGCACGAACAGCGGCTGGCTGCGGCCGTCCACGTACCCGAAGTGCTCGATGCCGTCGCCGGCGGGGTTGCGCATGCCGTGGCCGGTCTCCTCGCCGAGCAGTCGCGCGCCGGCGGGCAGCTCGCCCAGGATCTCCTCGCGCAGCTCCTCGACCCGGTCCTGGCGGGCGTCGCCGATGAGGATGACGGCGTGGATCTCCCGCTGGTAGGCGGGCTCCCACTCCGTCACCGGCGGGTCGTCCAGCTCGGCGCCGCGCCGCTTCATGCCGTCGCGGAACGCCTTGTCGCCGAACCTGCGCACGTCCTCGACCGAGTGGCCGAGGTCGCGGTAGCCGGCCTTGCTGATGCCGATGCCGACGTACGGCGTGCCGCGCCGGCCGTTCGCGCCGAACGCGCGCACCTCCTCAAGGTGCCGGCGCGCCGACTTCATCTTCGTGACGGCGATGTGCCGCAGGAACGCCTTTCCCGCGGCGACGTCGTTGAACCTGACGAACAGCACGGACAGGTGCTCGCGCACGTGCGCGCGGAGAATGTTGGGCTGGAGATTGTCCAGCATCTCCTTGGTGTCCGTGTCGAGTTTGGCCGAATCCCAGGCCAGGGGTTGTGCGTTGTTCAGGTCGACAGCCATTGTCGCCGATTCCTTTCCCCGTTTCGAAATGAATCGGGCCCCCTGCATCTGTACGACTCCCGGGAATGCGAGAAAGTTTCCACTTGATCAGGTCAGTTCGATTTCCTGATCAAACCCGGCGGACCGTACATAATGACCGGATGAAGAACCGGGGCTGGGGACGTTCCAGCGGCACCCGCGACACGCTGCTGCGCGCGGCCCGCGAGGTCTTCCTGGCCAAGGGGTACGCCGAGGCCACCGTCGCCGACATCGTCGAGACGTCGGGCATCAGCGTCGGCAGCCTGTACCACCATTTCGGCGGCAAGCCGGGCCTGTTCCTGGCCCTGTGGGAGCAGTTCATGCGCAGCCAGGAGGAACGCACCTCCCGTGCGGCCAAGGCCACCGCCGGCGCCGGTGAGGAACGGTTCCTGGCCGGCGCCCGCGCCTATCTGGAGGGCTCGTGGGAGCAGCGCGACGTGGCCAGGCTGTTCCTGGAGAACGACGGCCCGGCGGAGTTCACGACCCTGCGCAGGCAGCGCGGCTGGGAGTGGATCGGCGGCAACAAGCGGCTGCTCGGCCTGGCGGACACGCCGGAGGGCAACGTGCTGGTGGTGCTGCTGACCACGGTGATGGGGGAGGCCGGGCGCGAGGTGGCGGCCTGCGAGTCCGACGGGGACGCCCAGGTGACCATCGACGAGGTGATCCGGATCGTCCGCCGCATGCTGGCTACGACGGGCGGCGTACCGCGGCCTTCTCCCTGAGGACGATTCCGCCGGCCCGCCGCGATGCGAGCGTGTAGCCCATGGACGCACTGCGCAAAGCCCTCGGCGCGCTCTCCCTGGCCTACGCGCTGATCTTCGCCGGGGCCGCGCTGCTGCACTCGGGCGTCACGGTCGGCCCGCTGTCCCAGCCGGTCGTGCCGCCCGCGGTGGTCGTGGAGACCTTGTGCGCCCTGGGCCTGCTCGCCGGCGGCCACGGCGCGCTGACCCGCCGCCGGTGGGCCTGGGACGGCCTGGTCTACACCCACGCGGGGGCGCTGGGCGGCGTGCTGATCGGCATCCTGGCGCTGGCCCTGCACCCGTCGGCGGCCACGGCGCTGAGCACCTGGTTCCACGACACGATGGCGGTGCTGCTGGCCGCCGGGCTGGCCGGGGCCTTCTACGCCTCCAGATCGCGCAGGTGATCGGCCGCCGCGGGCAGCTGGTCCTCGGTGAACACGCGGACGCCGTGCGCTTCGAGCAGGGCGGTGGTCACCCCCTGGCCCGGCACCCGCCGGCCGCCGAACGTTCCGTCATAAATCGCCAGCGCGCCGCACGAGGGGCTGCCCTCCTTGAGCACGGCCAGCCGGACCCCGGCCGAGCGGGCGGCCTCGAGCGCGGCCCGCGCCCCCGCCACGAACTCGGCCGTCACGTCGGAGCCGTCGCTCGCCAGCACGCGGGCGTCGCCGGAGAGCACCGCCGCCCCGCCCGCGCCGCCCTCGATCTCGGCCGCCGGGCGCGGAACGGGCAGCCCGCCGGCCACCTCGGGGCAGAAGACCACCAGCCGGCCCTCCGCCCGCCAGCCCGCGAGCAGGGCGTCGGCGCTGGTCTTCGCGCCGCCGTCGTAGCGGACCCGGCGGCCCATCAGGCAGGCGCTGACGAGGATTCTCTGCACGTCCCCGATCCTATGAGCGCGATCGGCACCAGCGGGACGGCGGCGAGGGCGACCCGCACGGGCGCTAACCTGTGTCGCGATGAACACCACCGTCGCCACGATCGTCATCGTCGGCTCACTGCTGCTCATGCTGGCGAGCCTGGTCGTCGCCGTCCGCGACCGGCCCATGGGCATGGTCCTGCTGGTCGGCTTCGCCGTGCTGGAGGTGGCGATCCTGGTGCAGGCCGGGTTCGTGATCGCGGCGGTGAGCGGCGGCGAGGGGCCGCCGGAGAAGGCCACGCTGTTCGGGTACATCGGCGGTCAGGTGCTCATCCCGCCCGCCGGGGTGTTCCTCGCGCTGGCCGAGCGCAGCCGGTGGGGCACGGCGATCCTGGTCGTGGCCGGGTTCGCGATCGCGGTGATGAACGCGCGGCTGCTGCAGATCTGGCAGGGCGTGGCGTGAGCGCCCCGATCGGCACCGGCCCCGGGCGCGCGCTGGTCGCCGTCTACGGGCTGTTCTCGCTGGCGGCCGGGGCGCGGGCGGCGGTGCAGATCGCCACCAGGTTCGGCGAGGCGCCGCTGGCCTACGCGCTGTCGGCGTTCGCCGCGCTGGTCTACGTCGTGCTCACCGTCGCCCTCGTGCGCGGCGCCCGCCGTCTCGCGCTCGGCGCGCTCGTCATCGAGCTGGCCGGGGTGCTGCTGATCGGCACCGCGAGCGTGGCCGACCCGGCGGCCTTCCCCGACGCCACGGTGTGGTCGTCGTACGGCAAGGGTTACCTGTTCATCCCGCTCGTGCTGCCCTTCGTGGGGCTCTACTGGCTGCTGCGCAGGCGTTAACGCCGGGCGTGGGCGGGCAGGGACAGACCCCATGAGCACGATCGAGCACTCAGTAGACGTCAACGTCCCGATCCGCGTGGCCTACAACCAGTGGACCCAGTTCGAGAGCTTCCCCGAGTTCATGGAGGGCGTGGAGTCCGTCAAGCAGATCTCCGACACGCTCACCGAGTGGGTGGTCGAGATCGCCGGGGTCCGCCGCGAGTTCCAGGCCGAGATCACCGAGCAGCACCCCGACGAGCGCGTCGCCTGGCGCGGCACGGACTCGCCGCATCACGCGGGCGTCGTCACCTTCCACCGCATCGACGCCGACACCACCAAGGTCACCCTCCAGATGGAGTACGACCCGGAGGGCGTCGTCGAGACAGTCGGCGACGCGCTGCAGATCGTCCGGCTGCGCATCAGGAACGACATGGAGCGGTTCAAGTCGTTCATCGAGTCGCGCGGCGGCGAGACGGGCGGCTGGCGCGGCGACGTCCCCGGCGCCCACCAGTACCAGCACGAGCACGGTTCCACCTACGGCGACAGCGGCGCGCCGGTCCCGCCCGGCACCGTCGGTGGCGGCCACTACCCGCCGAGCGGCACCCTGCCGCCCCCCGGCCCCGTTCCCCCGCGCAACCAGCCCCCTGAGGGCCCGAGCCCGGTCCTGTAGGACGGGATCTTTCCCCGAGAATCTCAGCCCCCGCCCCGGGGGCTTTCTCATGTCCAGGAATAAAGGGACATTTCGGTCCTGTTAAGGTGGTGATTCGTCCCATGATTTGATGAGTGGAGGACCTGACCAGCATGAGCGTGCTAGCCCAAGAGGCCCGTGGCAGAACAGGCAGAACCGCCCCCTTGGCCTGGCTTCTCGTGCTGGGCATCGTTCTGGCGGCGCTGAACCTGCGCACGGCGGTCACCAGCGTCGGGCCGCTGCTCGACCAGCTCGCCGGGGCGCTCGGCATGAGCAGCGTCGGCACCGGCCTGCTCACCACGCTGCCCGTGCTGGCCTTCGCCGGCGTCGGCGCGATCACCCCCACCCTGGCCCGCCGGATCGGCGAGCACCGGCTGCTGCTGCTCGCGCTGGTCACCCTCGGCTCGGGCATGCTGGTCAGGTCGCTGGTCGGGTCGGCCCCGGTGTTCCTGCTGAGCAGCGCGGTCGCGCTGTCCGGCGGCGCCGTCGGGAACGTGCTCATCCCGACGCTGATCAAGCGCCACTTCCCGGCGCGTACCGGGATCATGACCACCGTCTACACCACGGCCCTGGCGGCGGGCACCATGCTGGCCGCCGCCGCGACCGTGCCGATCGAGCGCGCGTCGGGGGACTGGCACATCGCGCTCGGCGTGTGGGCGGCCCTGGCCGCCGTGGCCGCCATTCCGTGGCTTGCGCTGCTGCGCAGTGAGCCGGAGCGGGACACGGGCAGCCGGGACGCGGGCATCTCGACCCTGCTCAGGAGCAGGCTCGCCTGGATGGTGGCGATCTACTTCGGCACCCAGTCGATGATCGCCTACATCATGTTCGGGTGGCTGGCCACGATCCTGACCGACGGGGGATACACCTCCTCGCAGGCCGGGATCATGCTCGGCGTGTTCACCGCCCTGAACATCCCGGTCTCGATCCTCGTGCCGACGATCGCCGCGCGCTTCCGCGACCAGCGGCCGGTCGTCGTGGGGCTGGTCGTGTTCTACACGATCGGCTTCCTCGGGCTGTGGTTCGCGCCCTCCTCGACCGCCATGGTCTGGGTGGTGTTCGTGGCGGTCGGCATGGGGTCGTTCCCGCTGGCGCTGGTGATGCTGGGGCTGCGCACCCGTACGCCGGAGAGCACGGCCGCGCTGTCGGCCTTCGGGCAGAGCGCCGGATATCTCATCGCCGGCGCCGGCCCGCTGCTGGTCGGGGTGATCTACCAGATGACCGGCGGCTGGTCGCTGACGTACGTGCTGATCTTCGGTGTGATCGCCGTCCAGCTCCTCACCGGCCTGTACGCCGGCCGCGACCGTTATCTGGAGGACGAGCGCCGCCCTGCCACAATGACCAGGTGAGATCCACTGTCGTCACCTTCCCCAACGGCCGGGTCAGCGGCCGTTCCCCGATTGTCGGGGCCGTGCCGGTGGGGGACCGGCACGGCCTCGTCACCGCCGAGACGCCGTTCCATCCCCTCGACCACACCTGGCCCGACCAGCCCGCAGACCGGGGGACGATCGGCGAGCTGCCGGTCCTCGACTGCGTGACAGGGGCCCAGTCGAACGACGGTGAGATCTTCGTCGGCGAGTCCATCCCGGTCCGCCGGGGCGCCGAGGGCTGGGAGTGGCTGGTCGTCCACGTCACCGACACCCCGCTGCCCGTCGGCGCCGAGGTGGACCTGGAGGTGGACGCCGGATACCGGGCGGCGCTCTCGGCCGGCCACACCGCCTGCCACCTGGCCGCGCTGGCGCTCAACGCGGCGCTGGCGGACAGGTGGCGCAAGGAGGTGCGGCAGGACCGGCTCGGCCACCCCGACTTCGACCAGACGGCGATCACCTCCTCGCGCATCCTGCCGCACGGCAGCGTGGACGAATACCGCCTTGGCAAGTCGCTGCGCAAGAAGGGCTTCTCCGCCGACGACCTGGACCTCACCGAGCTGGCCCGGCGGGTGAACGAGCAGCTCGGCACATGGGTGGCGGCCCGGGCGCCGGTCCGGCTCGACGTGCCGGGGCCCGGTCTGACCGCGTTGCGCACCTGGCACTGCTCGCTGCCCGAGGGCGAGGCGTCGATCCCGTGCGGCGGCACGCACGTGCGCGACACGGCCGAGCTGGGCACGGTCGAGGTCGCGTTCACCCTGGAGGAGGCCGCCCTCACCATGCGCACCACCTGCGGCTAGCGGGCCCTTAATGGGGGGCCCGTGTCAGGCTCTCGCGGCCAGGAAGGCGAGGACCCGGCGCCACGCGTCCGCGCAGATCGCCTCGTGCTCGCCGTGGGCCTCGTCGAAGAAGCCGTGCGGGGCGTCCGGGTAGACGACGATCTCGTGCTCCACCCCGGCCCCGGTCAGCGCGGCTCCGAACTGCGCCACCTGGTCGGCCGGGATGCCCTCGTCGGCCCCGCCGAACAGGCCGAGGATCGGCGCGCCCAGCTCGGCGGCGTGCTGAGTCGGGCCGGGGCCGTACGGGCCGGCGATCCCCGGCACGCCGTAGAACCCGATCACGCCGGCGAACCCGAACCTGGGCGCCGAGGCGAAGAAGGCGTTCCGGCCGCCCATGCAGAAGCCGAGCGCCACCGCCGGACGTCCTAGGTGCCCGGTCGCGGCCTGGAGGTCGGCCTGGATGTTCTCCCTGGTCAGCTTGGTGATGTGCGCCATGACCTGGAACGACTCGCCCCGGTCGTCGTCGGTGGCGGTCCTGCCGTAGTAGTCGAGGGCGAGCGCCGGATGGCCCTGCTCGGCCAGCCGTACGGCGAGCTGCTTGTAGAAGCCGTGCAGGCCGCGGACGTCGGGGAGGATCACGACGCCGGGCCCGCTCACCCGGTCGGGACGGGACTCGTAGGCGGCGAACGATGTGCCGTCGGCGGAGGTCAGGCGGAGGTCGGCGGAGCGGGTGCCGGTGATCGGCGGTTGCGGGCGCGGCGGTGCGGCGTCGTTGTCGTAGCACATAGTGCCGGGAAACTACCAAAGCTGGATTGATAAAGCTAGACTTGGTTTTGTGCTCGCCAAGGAACTGCGGATCTCGGTCGGGCGGCTCGCCCGCCGCATCCGGCAGCTTTACACCAACGCCTCGGGCGACGACGTGTCGTTCACCGAGCTCGCCGTGCTCTCCCGCCTCGACCGGGACGGGCCGCACACCTCGGCCCAGCTCGCGCACCTGGAACGCATCACCGCCCAGGCGATCGGCACCGTCCTGGGTGGCCTCCACCAGCGCGGCATGGTGGCCCGCGAGCCCGACCCGGCCGACCGGCGGCGGGTGATCACCGCCATCACCGGCTCCGGCCGCGCCGCGCTGGTCAGCCGGGAACAGGTGATCACCGAACGCCTGGCCGCGGCCGTCGACTCGCTCACCCCCGACGAGCGTGAACGCCTCGCCGCGGCCCTGCCCGTCCTCGCCGACCTGGCCGAACGGCTCTGAGGCGTCAGCATGTGTTGACAAGCGGCCCTCTGTCAGCACATGCTGACACCATGGACGTCACCGAACTGGCCGGGGCGGCAGCCGACCGCGACCCCGGAACGGGCCTCGCGGCGGTGGCCGCGCTCAGGGCCGTGCTGGAGGAGCTGGAGGCCGTCCACGTCAGCAACGCCCGCGCGGCGGGGTGGTCGTGGGAGCAGATCGCCGGCGCGCTCGGGGTCCGGCGGCAGTCCGCACATCGCAAGCACGCCCGCAGAACGGGGAGGTAGCAGGTGTTCGACAGGTTCACGGAAGGCGCCCGCCGGGCGGTGGTCCGGGCCGGGATCCTCGCGCTCGACGCCCACCGCGCCACGCTCGACGCCGACCTCCTGCTGCTGGGCGTGGCCGAGGTGCGGCCGTTCTCGCTGTCGTCGTTCACCGCCTCCGGCGCCGGCCTGCGCGCCCGCATCGACCTGGGCGACGCGCGTGCGCTGCTGGCCACCCTCGGCATCGACCTCGACGAGGTGCACCGCCGCACCCGGGCCGGAACCGACGCGCCCGACCAGTGGGCCCTGCGCCGGTCCAGGCTGCGCCCGCTGCGCGTCGCCCTGGACGGGCCGCTGGGCACGATCCCGCTGGCCATGCACGCCAGGAAGGTGATCGAGGTGGCGATGTGGAAGCCGGGGCCGGTCACCGGCGAACGGCTGCTGTGGGGCCTGCTCGCCGACGGCGCGAACGGCGCCGGCCGCCTGCTCCGCGAGGCCGGGGTCGACGTGGCCGCGCTGGTCAGGGAGGCGGGCATCCCGTCCCGCCGCGCCGCCTGACGCCACGCCGTTCGGGGCGGGCCGGAGAGCTCCTCCGGCCCGCCGGGGCGCGGGATCCGGCGTGACGCAAGGGGTCCGGAAGTCCTATACACTTGGTGATCGCAAGGGGCTATGGCGCAGTTGGTAGCGCGCCTCCATGGCATGGAGGAGGTCTGGGGTTCGAATCCCCATAGCTCCACAGAAGAAAAAGGTGGCGTCCGCAAGGGCGTCACCTTTTTTCATGCCTCTGCCAGGCCGTGTCAATACCTCTCAGGTCATCTCTTGTCCGGACCTGGGGGAGACGCGGGTGGCGGGCCGGAGCCGGGATCGTCGGGGCATGCGACTTCAACGACTGCAGATCTCGGCGCTCTCCGTCCTCGCGCTCGTCGTGGCGCTCGCGCTCGCGCCGCTGCCGGGGCTGCCGTACACCATGGGGTTCGCGCCGCACTGGGTGACCGTGCTGGCCGCCGGGGTGGGGGCGGTCTTCGTGGTGCGGCCGCATCCGGCGGGGCTGCTGCCCGTCCTGCTGCTGCTGTGGTCGGCGGGCGGGCTCGTGCTCGACGTCTTCCGCGCCTTCTTCGCGCTCACCGGCATCCCCGCCGGGGAGTTCGCGCAGGTCGACTGGCCGGGGATGGCGCTGCGCGGGCTCAGCCTGGCGGGCTGCGCGCTGCTGGGCGCGTTGCTGCTGCCGCGGATCAGAGTGCCCGGCGGGCCCTGGCTCGGGTACGCCGCGTTCGCCCTCGGGTTCGTCTACCCCCTCGCCAAGCTCTACTGGTCGGCGGGCGGCACCCTGCTGCGCCCCGCGGACTACGGCGAGGGCTTCCCGTACGGTGAGACGATCATGCTGGTCATCGGCGCGGTCGGCTCGCTGGCCCTCGTGCAGAGGTGGGGACGGTCGCTGCCGCGGCGGCTGGTGCTGGCCGGCGGTTGGACGGGCGCCGCCATGTTGACCACTATGGGAGCCATGTCCGTTCTAGGCACGTTCTCCCAGCTCCTCGGTCTCACCCAGGGGCCCGTGCCGCTGTCCGAGCCGGCCACGGTGGCGGCGGTCGCGGTCGTGTACGGGAGCTGGCTGCTGTTCGGACTCGCGGTCGCCGGGGCCACCCTCTCCTACCAGCGCACGACGGCACGATGACGCCCCGCCGCGCCGACGTGCTCCTGGCCCTGGTCGCCGGGGTGACACTGTTCCCGCTCTCCCTGACGGTGGCGGTGTTGTCGGCGCCCGGCGTGCGGGCGGTCCTGCTGGCGGGGGCCTGCCTGGCGGCGCACGCGGCCGTGGCGTACCGGCGGCGGACGTGGGCGTTCCTCGTGGTCGCCGCGGCCTTCGCCGTCCAGGTCGCGGTGACCGGGTTGTTCCTCGTGCTGCCGTCGTCGGCGCTGTTCCCGCTCGCGGTCTACTCCTGCGCCGCCCACGCCCGGCGGCATCCGCCGCTGGTGGTCGGCCTGGCGGGGGCGGGGACGGCGGCGGCCAGGTTCGCGACCGACTCCAGCGTCGCGGCGGCCGGGCTCGGGCCGGACCCGTGGCTGCTGCTGGCGTTGCTGGCCGCGGTGGTGGTCGCGGCGTGGGGACTCGGGCTGTACCGGCGGACCCAGCTCGCCCACCTCGACCTGCTGCGGGGGCGGGCCGGCGAGGCCGCGGCGCGGGCCACCGCCGAGGAACGGGCCAGGATCGCCAGGGAGATGCACGACGTGGTCGCCCACGCGCTGGCCGTCATCGTCGCCCAGGCCAGGGGCGGCCGGTTCGCGCCCGCGCGGGCGGCCGAGATCCTGGCCACCATCGAGGAGACGGGCCGCGCGGCCCTCACCGACATGCGGGCCGCCGTCGGCGCGCTGCGCGCCACGCCCGGGGACGGGCCACCGCCCGGACTGACCGGCCTGCCGGACCTGGTGGCGCGGACCAGGGACGCCGGGCTGCCCGTCGAGGAGATCGTCCGCGGCACGCCGCGTCCCCTCGGGCCGGGGGCCGATCTCGTCGCCTACCGCGTGGTGCAGGAGGCGCTGACGAACACGCTCAAGCACGCGGGCGCGGGCGCGCGCAGCACCCTCCGGCTGGAGTGGACGGACGACGCCCTGCGCATCACCGCCGGCGACGCGGGCGGCACCGCTTTCGCCACGACGTGCGGTGACGGGACGGGGAACGGGCTGGCGGGCATGCGCGAGCGGGTGACCGCGCTGGGCGGGACCCTGGACGTCCGGACGGAGGAGGAAGGCGGGTTCGTCGTCGAGGCCCGCCTTCCGTACCCGGCATGACCATCGGCGTGTACGTCGTCGACGACCAGCGGCTGGTGCGTACCGGCACGGTGATGGTGATCGACGCCCAGGACGACATGCGCGTGGTGGGGGAGGCCGGCGACGGGGTGGAGGCGCTGGCCGGACTGCGCGCGGTGACGGCGGACGTGGTGCTCATGGACGTCCGCATGCCGCGCATGGACGGCGTCGAGGCGACCCGGCGGCTGCTGACGACCCCCGGCGCGCCCAAGGTGATCGTCCTGACCACCTTCGACCTGGACGAGTACGCCTTCGCCGCGCTGCGGGCCGGCGCGTCGGGGTTCCTGCTCAAGGACGCCCCCGCCGAGGAGCTGCTGGCCGCGGTGCGGACCGTCCACCGGGGGGACGCGGTGATCGCCCCCTCGACCACCCGCCGCCTGCTCGACCACGTCGCGCCGCACCTGCCGGACGCCGGGCCCGACCCGCTGACCGAACGGGAGCGGGAGGTGCTGCGGCACATCGCCTGGGGCGAGACGAACGCCGAGATCGCGGGCGCGCTGTTCCTGTCGGAGGGCACCGTCAAGACCCACGTCGGCCGCATCCTGGCCAAGCTCGGGCTGCGCGACCGGGTCCAGGCGGTCATCTGGGCCTACGAGCACGGCCTGAACCGCCGCCCCTGAGCGGCCGCGCACCGGACGCGGCGGGTAGCTCGAATCATTCATGCTCTGAATGATGTATCGAGGCTAGCATTGTGCGCGTGGACGAAGTCAAGCCGGTGTCGGTGGCGGGGACGATGGCCTTCAGGATCGGGACGCTCGGGGCGATCCTGACCGAGCGGTTCACGGCCGCGCTCGTCCCGCTCGACCTCAAGCCCAAGCACGTCGGGCTGATGACCCTGCTGGAGGCGCGCGGCGCGGCCTCGCAGCTCGACGTCGCCAAGACCATGGGCGTCGCGCCGAGCCTGGTGGTGACGCTGGCCGACCACCTCGAACGGCTCGGCGCGATCTCCCGGGTGCGCGACCCCGGCGACCGGCGGCGTCAGCTCCTCGACCTCACCGCCGAGGGGCGCGCGCTGCTCGGCCGGTGCCTGGAGGTGACGCTGGAGCTCGACGCCGAGCTGACCGGCGGGCTCGGCCCGCGGGACCGGGCCGTGCTCGCCAGGGTCCTCGGCACGCTCGCCACCCAGGCGGGGCTGCCGATCTAGTCGTCACGGGCGGTCTCCCTGGCCAGGGCGGCGTGTCCCTCGCGGATGTCGGCCCAGGCCCGGTCCACGTGGCGGAGTTCGGTGGCGGGGCCGCCGACGGCCATGCGGAGCACGATCCGGCCGCCGATCGCGGTGTGCGTCAGGTAGAGGGAGCCGCCGGCGTTCAGGGTCTCCATCAGGCGCAGCGTGGCGGCGTCGGCGTCGGCGGGTGGCAGGCCGGGCCAGCGGGGGCGGAAGCAGACCAGGCCGAGCGGGTGCGGCTCGTGCAGTTCGAAGGCGGGGTCGGCGGCGATCAGGGCGGCCAGGTGCTGGGCCAGGGAGACGCCCTTGCGGATGTGGGCGCGCAGGCCCTCGGCGCCGTACCAGCGGATCACCGACCACAGTTTCAGCGCTCTGAACCGGCGGCCCAGCGGGATCTGCCAGTCGCGGTAGTCGACCACCGAGCCGGCCGTGGTCGCGGCGTTGCGCAGGTACTCCGGCAGGATCGACAGCGCGCCGAGCAAGGGGGCGCGGTCGGCCGTCCACAGGACGGTGCAGTCGAAGTTGGTCAGCAGCCATTTGTGCGGATTGGTGGAGTAGGTGTCGGCGTACTCGGCCACGCCGTCGTTGAGCCCGCGGAACTCGGGGCAGACGGCGGCGACCCCGGCGTAGGCGGCGTCCACGTGCAGCCACACGTCGTGCTCGCGGCACACCTCGCCGATCTCCGGCACCGGGTCGACGGCGGCCGAGGAGGTGGTGCCGACGGTGGCGCAGACCATCGCGGGGACCGCGCCGGCGGCCTTGTCGGCCGCGATCAGCTCGCGCAGCCGTCCCGGGTCCATGGCCAGCGTACGGGGGTGCACGTCCACCACCCGTACGCCGTCGGAGCCGAGGCCCGCGACGCGGGCGGCCTTCTCCAGCGAGGAGTGCGTCTGCGACGAGACGTAGATCGTGTACCGCTCGGCGACGCCCGTGCGCGTGACCCGGCCGCCGCTCGCCCGGTGCAGGGCGGCGAGCAGCGCCACCAGGCAGGCGCTCGACGCCGAGTCCTGGATCACGCCGCCGCCGCGCGCGTCCGTCCTGAAGTGCGCGGGCAGGCCGAGCAGGCTCGCCAGCCAGTCCACCACCACCGTCTCCAGCTCGGTGCAGGCGGGGCTGGTGACCCACAACATGCCCTGCACGCCGAGGCCGCTGGAGAGCAGGTCGCCGAGGATGGCGGGGCCGCTGGCGTTGGAGGGGTAGTAGGCGAAGAAGGCGGGGTGCTGCCAGTGGGTGATGCCGGGCAGCAGGATGGTGTTCAGGTCGTCCAGGACGGCCTCGAACGGCTCGCCGTGCTCGGGCGGCTTGGCGGGCAACGCGCGGCGGACGTCCCCCGGCTCGGCCCGTGACATCACCGGACGGGACTCGATGCCCGCCATGTAGTCCGCGATCCAGTCGACGACCTGCCTGCCGTGGCGGCGGAACTCCTCGGGGGTCATGTGGGCGTTCATGCCTACAGATCATCATCCGGGCGGCGTCCCGGGAAGACGGGAACGGGCCGGAGGCCGCGCGCCTCCGGCCCGTCGTTCCGGCGGGGGGTCAGCGCCCGCTGAGCGTCTTGCGCCAGTGGAAGCCGCCGGGCAGATTGACCGACAGCGTACGGCGGCCGTCGGCGGTACGCGTCACCCTGAACAGCCGGTTGCCCCAGCTGTGTCCAACGCCGCCGCGGGACAGGTTCAGCCGGACCGGGCCCAGCTTGATCGTCTTGCGGTAGCTCCAGCTCATCGGATTCCTCCGTCGAGGTCGGTGAGAGCCGGTCAACTACCCAGAAAGGCCGAAAATATCGGGGTTTTCGGCGCTGGAGGTGCTTCCTTCGGCCGATGCCCAGGTCAGAGCGTCGGCGAGGGCGTCCAGGGCGGTGGGGAAGGCGCGTTCGGAGGGGGCGGCGTACCCGATCAGCAGGCCGCCGGGGCCGGGCGTCTGGCGCAGCGGGCTCAGGCCGCGCAGGGCGATGCCGCGCCGTTCGCAGGCCGCGAGCACGGCGGACTCGGCCGGCCCGGACGGCGGGAGCAGCAGCAGGGCGCGCAGGCCGGCGGCCACGCCGGGCAGGTGCGCGCCGGGCAGCGGGGCGGCCGGTCCCGGGCCGAGCCGCGACAGCAGCAGGTCGCGGCGGCGGCGGTAGCGCAGGCGCGCGGCGCGGACGTGCCGGTCGTAGGCGTGGTCGTCGATCAGCCGGGCCAGGACGAGCTGGCCCAGCACGCCGGTGTGGGCGTCGGCGTGCAGCTTGGCCTCGGCGACCGGGCCCACCAGGGCGGGCGGGAGCGCCATCCAGCCCAGGCGCAGCGCCGGGGAGAGCGACTCGGAGGTGGTGCCGCAGTAGACGACCTGGTCGGGGGCCGTGCCCTGGAGGGCGCCCACGGGACGGCGGTCGTAGCGGAACTCGCCGTCGTAGTCGTCCTCGATGACCGGGCCGCCCCACTCGCGCAGCAGGCGGCGGCGCGCCGGGGTCAGCGGGACGCCGGTCGGGTACTGGTGCGCCGGGGTCAGCACGGCGGCCGCCACCCCGGACGTGAGGTCGCCGGTACGGGCGCCCTGCTCGTCCACCGGAAGGGGGACGATCGTGCGGCCGGCGCGGAGCAGGACCTCGCGGTAGAAGTCGTGGCCCGGGTCCTCCATGGCGATCGGGCCCGCGCCGAGCACGCCCGCCAGCAGGTTGAGCGACTGGACGAAGCCCGTGGTGACGACGATCCGGTCGGGGGTGGTGCGCACGCCGCGGGTCCTGCCGAGGTAACCGGCCAGCGCGGTGCGCAGTTCGATCCGGCCCCGGGGGTCGCAGGGGCCGAAGACGTCGGCGGGGGCCGCGGCGAGCACGTGGCGGGTGGCCCGCAGCCAGGCGCGCGCGGGGAAGGCCGACACGTCCGGCTGCCCGGGACGAAGGTCGTGCACCGGCTGCGCCGGCCCGGCGACGGAAGGGGAGCCGATCGGCGCGGGGGCGGGCGGGAGGGCGTCGGCGACCTCGGTGCCCGAACCCGGGCGGGTGGTGAGGTAGCCCTCCTCGGCGAGCTGGTCGTAGGCGGCGTTCACCGTGCCGCGGGCGAGGCCGAGCCCGGCCGCGAGCGCCCTGGTCGAGGGCAGGCGGGTGCCGGGCGGCAGCCGCCCCGTCGCGGACGGCGGCGCGCAGCGCGTCCTCGACGGCCCGCCGCCGCCCGAGTGCGGGATCGAGCTCCAGATGCAGGTCGACTCCGGAACTGGCCCAATATTTCGCCATAAAACCGGATCTTACGGGTGGGCCGGTGGGCGGCTACCGTCGAGGGCGTACCTCGAAAGGAAGTTCTGCCCATGCTCGTGATCGCCCATCTCAGCGACATCCACCTCGGCGGCTCGGACCGGTCCGTCGAGCGCGCCGACGCCGTCATGCGCTATCTGGACGCCCTCCCGTACGACCTCGACGCGGTGCTCGTCACCGGCGACATCGCCGACCACGGTCTGCCTGAGGAGTACGAGCAGGCACGCAAGCTGCTGACCTCGCGCCACCCGGTCCTCCTGTGCCCCGGCAACCACGACGTCCGGGAGGAGTTCCGGCGGGTGCTGCTCGCCGAGCCGGCCGCGTCCGGGCCGGTCAACCGGGTCCACCGCACCGGCGGGGCCGTCTACGTGTTGTGCGACTCCTCCGTCCCGGGCCGGCCCGAGGGCCACCTGGACGACGAGACGCTGGCCTGGCTCGACGGCGTGCTCGGCGCGGAACGCGGCCTGCCGGTGTTCGTGGCCTTCCACCACCCGCCCGCGACGCTGCACTCGCCGGTCGACACGATCATGCTCCGCACCCCGGAACGCCTCGCCGGCCTGCTGGCCGGGCACCCGCACGTGACGGCCGTGCTGGTCGGCCACGCCCACACCTCGGCGGCCACCACCTTCGCCGGCCGCCCGCTGCTCGCCGCGCCCGGCGTGGTGTCCACGCTGCGGCTGCCGTGGGAGGGCGCGACCACGCTGGCCGACTGCGCCGACTACGAACTCCCGCCGGGGCTCGTCTTCCACGTGCTGGACGACGACGGCCGGATCACCACCCACCACCGCGTCGTACCGGTCTGAGGACGGACGGCGGCGGGCCGGGAGGCCGCGGGCTTCCCGGCGCCGGGACGGTTCGCTTCATGGGGGGCTCCTCGGGCGAGGGGACTGTTAGCGCTACCAGTCGCAGTGGCCGCTGACAAAGGTGATCGGCGTCACGTTAGGGAGGGAACGCCCCTGGAGTCAAGGGGTGTCCGGCGTGACGTGACCGTGATGCGGAGGGCCCTTGACGGATGTGCTTGTTAACGTTCACAGTCGTGGCCAAGCCAGGAAAGGAGCGGTCGCGGGATCGGTCCGGGGTCGTCTCCCCTCGGTCGCGGCCGAGGAGGCGAGGTGGCGGCCCGCTTCCTGGCGCCCCGCGGTCGCCGGTACGCGAGACGGGCACGGTCCGACGGGACCGCGCAGGCCCCCGAGGCAGGAAGGCGCCGGCAGCCGATTGCGGTTGTTAGCGCTCACATGAGAAGGGAACCCCCCACGTGTTCAAGAGGATCTCGGCGCTGGTGCTCGCCGGGCTCACCGCGATGTCGGTGGCGAGCTGCGGCGGAGGCAGTGGCGGCAGCGGCGGCGGCGACGGCTCGATCACCATGGGCTTCGCCCAGGTCGGCGCGGAGAGCGGCTGGCGCACCGCGAACACCAAGTCCGTGCAGGACTCGGCCAAGAACGCGGGCGTGACGCTCAAGTTCTCCGACGCCCAGCAGAAGCAGGAGAACCAGATCAAGGCCATCCGCTCCTACATCCAGCAGAAGGTGGACGTCATCGCCTTCTCGCCGGTGGTGGAGTCCGGCTGGGACACGGTGCTCAAGGAGGCCAAGGACGCGAAGATCCCGGTCATCCTGACCGACCGCGCCGTCGACTCCAAGGACACCTCCCTGTACAAGACCTTCCTCGGCTCCGATTTCGTCGAGGAGGGCAAGAAGGCCGGTCAGTGGCTGGTGCAGGAGTACAAGGACGCCAAGGACCAGGTGAACATCGTCGAGCTCCAGGGCACCACCGGCTCGGCCCCCGCCAACGACCGCAAGGCCGGGTTCGCCCAGGTCATCGGCGCCGACCCGAAGTTCAAGGTGATCGCCTCGCAGACCGGCGACTTCACCAGGGCCAAGGGCAAGGAGGTCATGGAGGCCTTCCTGAAGTCCAACCCGGACATCGACGTGCTCTACGCCCACAACGACGACATGGGCCTGGGCGCGATCGAGGCCATCGAGGGCGCGGGCAAGGTGCCCGGCAAGGACATCAAGATCATCACGGTCGACGCCGTCAAGGACGGCATGCAGGCCCTGGCCGACGGGAAGATCAACTACATCGTCGAGTGCTCGCCGCTGCTCGGCCCGCAGCTCATGGACCTGGCCAAGAAGGTCGTCAAGGGTGAGCAGGTGCCGGCCCGCGTGGTGACCGAGGAGACCACGTTCACGCAGGAGCAGGCCAAGCAGGTCCTGTCCAGCCGTCAGTACTGATCGCGCGGGCCGGGCCCGGTGGCCCGGCCCCTTCAGGCGGAAGGGGAGGCGCATGGCCGCACCCGTGCCGGTCCTGACGATGAACGGGATCGGCAAACAGTTTCCCGGGGTCAAGGCCCTGGACGGCGTGGACCTGCGGCTGCTGCCCGGCGAGGTGCACGCGCTCATGGGCGAGAACGGCGCCGGCAAGTCCACCCTGATCAAGGTGCTCACCGGCGTGCATCCCGCCGACTCGGGCACGATCGAGCTGGGCGGGCGGCCCGTCGCCTTCGCCGGCCCGGCCGAGGCGCAGCGGGGCGGCATCAGCACGGTCTACCAGGAGGTCAACCTCTGCGCGAACCTGTCGGTGGCCGAGAACATCTTCATCGGCCGCGAGCCGCGCAGGTTCGGGCGCATCGACTGGAAACGGGTGCGGGCCAGGGCCGCCGAGCTGCTGAGCGGGCTGGACCTGAGCATCGACGTCTCGGCGCCGCTGTCGGCGTACTCGCCGGCGGTGCAGCAGATGGTGGCCATCGCACGGGCGGTCGACATCGAGGCCCGGGTGCTGATCCTGGACGAGCCCACCTCCAGCCTGGACGCCGACGAGGTGCGGCAGCTCTTCCGGGTGATGCGGCGGCTCAAAGAGGAGGGCATCGCCATCCTCTTCGTCTCCCACTTTCTCGACCAGATCTACGAAATTTCGGACCGTATGACGATCCTCCGCAACGGACGGCTCGTCGGCGAGTACCTCACCCGCGAGCTGCCCCAGCTCGACCTGGTCGCCAAGATGATCGGCCAGGAGCTGGCCGCGCTCGACCGCCTGCACGGCGCGGCCAGGGTCTTCGACCGCCCGCTGGTCGAGGCGCGCGGGCTGGGCCGGGCCGGGGCCATCGAGCCGTTCTCGCTCACCATCCACGAGGGCGAGGTCGTGGGGCTGGCCGGGCTGCTCGGCTCGGGGCGTACCGAGGTCGCGCGGCTGCTGTTCGGCGCCGACCACGCCAGCGGCGGCGAGCTGTCCGTCGGCGGCGCGCCCGCCGCGCTGCGCACCCCGCGCGCGGCGATGAACCACAAGATCGCCTTCTGCTCGGAGAACCGCAAGGAGGACGGCCTGATCCCCGACCTCACCGTGCGCGAGAACATCATCCTGGCCCTCCAGGCCACCCGGGGCTGGACCAGGCCGGTGCCGCGCGAACAGCAGGACGAGCTGGTCGCCCGGTACGTCAAGGCCCTGCGGATCAGCCCGCCCAACCCCGAGCACCTGGTGCGGAACCTGAGCGGCGGCAACCAGCAGAAGGTGCTGCTGGCACGCTGGCTCATCCTGGAGCCCCGGCTGCTCATCCTCGACGAGCCCACCCGCGGCATCGACGTCGGCGCCAAGACCGAGATCCAGCGCCTGGTCGCCGAGCTGTCCGACGGCGGCATGGCGGTGTTGTTCATCTCCGCCGAGCTGGAGGAGGTGCTGCGGCTCAGCCACAAGGTCGAGGTGCTGCGCGACCGGCGGCTGGTGGCCGAGCTGCCCAACGACGAAGCCCTCACCACGGACGTGCTGATGGAGACGATCGCGAGCGGAGGGCGGCCCTGATGCGGCGGCTGTTGTGGCCCGTGGCGGTGCTCGCGCTGCTGCTGGCCCTGAACGTGTTCTTCACCCCCAGCTTCCTGTCCGTCCAGGTCAGGGACGGGCACCTGTACGGGAGCCTGATCGACATCCTGCGCTTCGGCGCGCCGCTGATCCTGGTCTCGCTGGGCATGACGCTGGTCATCGCGACCGGCGGCATCGACCTGTCGGTGGGCTCGGTGGTGGCGATCTCGGGCGCGCTGGCCTGCCTGCGGATCAGCGAGGACGCCGGCGTGCTCGCCGCCGTGGCGCTCGCGCTCGGGCTGTGCCTGCTGCTCGGCGCCTGGAACGGGTTCCTGGTCGCGCAGGCGGGCATCCAGCCGATCATCGCCACGCTGATCCTCATGGTGGCCGGGCGCGGCCTGGCCCAGCTCATCACCGACGGGCAGATCATCACGGTCAACAGCCCGTCGTACAAGCTGATCGGCGGTGGGTATCTGCTGGCGGTGCCGTTCGGGGTGCTGCTGGTGCCGGTCGTGCTGGCGGTCACCGCGTTCCTGACCCGGCGGCTGGCGCTGGGCCTGCTGATCGAGTCGGTCGGCGGGAACGCCGAGGCCAGCCGGCTCGCGGGCATCAGGTCGCGCGGGATCGTCATCATGGTCTACGCCTTCGCCGCCCTGTGCGCGGGCATCGCCGGCATCCTGATCAGCTCGAACGTCTCCAGCGCCGACGGCAACAAC
Source organism: Nonomuraea sp. NPDC049758 (assembly GCF_040674635.1). Classification (NCBI taxonomy): domain Bacteria; kingdom Bacillati; phylum Actinomycetota; class Actinomycetes; order Streptosporangiales; family Streptosporangiaceae; genus Nonomuraea; species Nonomuraea sp. NPDC049758. Next base: position 643,067 of record NZ_JBFAMZ010000003.1, on the reverse strand, counting down.
GCCGGCCTGTGGATCGAGCTGGACGCGATCCTGGCCGTGGTGATCGGCGGCACCTCGTTGTCGGGCGGCCGGTTCTCGCTGGGCGGGACCGTGGCCGGCGCGCTCGTCATCCAGACGCTCACCACGACGATCTACTCCATCGGTGTGCCGCCCGAGACGACCCTGCTGTTCAAGGCGCTGGTCGTGACGGCGGTCTGTCTCGTGCAGTCGCCGTCGTTCCGCGCGAAGGCGCTGCGCCGGCGCGGCGGCAGCGCGCCGCCCAGTCCGGCCCCCGAGGAGAAAGTGCGGGTGACCCTGTGACGACCATGACCGTGGGCCGGGTGGCGTTGCCGGCCCGCCACCTGCCCGTGCTGGTGACGGCGTGCCTGTTCGTGGCGATGTTCGTCGTCGGCGGCCTCCGGTACGAGGGGTTCGCCAGCGGGCAGGTGGTGCTCAACGTCTTCATCGACAACGCGTTCCTGCTGGTCGTGGCGGTGGGGATGACGTTCGTGATCCTGGCCGGGGGCATCGACCTGTCGGTGGGGTCGGTGGTGGCGCTGTCCACGATGATCTCGGCGTCGTTGATGTCGGGGCCGGGGTGGCCGCCGTACGTGGTGGTGCCGGTGGTGCTGGCCGTCGGGTCCGGGCTCGGGCTGGTGATGGGGTACATCGTGCACGCCTTCGACATCCAGCCGTTCATCGTGACGCTGGCCGGGATGTTCCTGGCCCGGGGGCTGTGCTACACGATCGGCACGGACTCGATCCCGATCGAGGACCCGACGTTCACGGCGTTCGCGCAGACCAGGATCGACCTGTTCGCCGGGTTGTGGATCTCGCCGAGCGTGCTCATCGCGGTGGGGGTCGTGCTGGTGGCGGCGTACGTGCTGCACTACACCCGGCTCGGCCGGGCCGTGTACGCGACGGGCGGCAGCGAGCAGTCGGCGCTGCTCATGGGCCTGCCGGTGGGCCGGACGAAGATCACGGTCTACACGGTGAGCGGCTTCTGCTCGGCGCTCGGCGGCGTGCTGCTGTCGTTCTACATGCTCTCGGGCTACGGCCTGCACGCCGTGGGCATGGAGCTGGACGCCATCGCCGCCGTGGTGATCGGCGGCACGCTGCTCACGGGCGGCAGCGGCTTCCTGCTCGGCACGGTGCTCGGCGTGCTGGTGCTCGGCCTGATCCAGACGATCATCAGCTTCGAGGGCACGCTCAGCTCCTGGTGGACCAAGATCTTCATCGGCCTGCTGCTCTTCGTCTTCATCGTGCTGCAACGGATCTTCAGCGCGCGCCCAAGGCGCTGACCTGCGAGGAGTCTGCCGCGAAAGTTACCTAAAGGTTTCCGTCAGGTTATCCTCAACCGTTGACATCGTCTTTGTTAGCGATAACAATCGGCGGGAACGAAGCGAGAACTTTGTTCTGATTCGGCACGTTCTGTGACTGAGTCCTCTGCAAGATCGGCAGTTAACGCTCACATTCCGCTGCCGCAACCCCCATTGCAAGGAGTGCCACATGAGGTTGGGACGTATCGGGGGCGTGGTGTCCGCCATCGCGCTCGCCGCGACCATGACGGCCTGCGGCTCCAGCCAGAAGACGGTCGACGCCGACGCCTCCACGTCGGCCGCCGCCGGCGGCGCGGGCGCCCTGATCGGCGTCACGATGCCCACCAAGTCGTCCGAGCGGTGGATCCACGACGGCGACAACGTCAAGCAGCAGCTCGAACAGCTGGGCTACAAGGTCGACCTCCAGTACGCGGAGAACGACATCCCGACGCAGGCCAACCAGATCGAGAACCAGATCACCAAGGGCGCCAAGCTCCTGATCATCGCCTCGATCGACGGCACCGCGATCACCTCGCAGCTCCAGCAGGCCGCCGACGCCAAGATCCCGGTCATCTCCTACGACCGCCTGATCCGCAACAGCCCCAACGTCGACTACTACGCCACCTTCGACAACTTCAAGGTCGGCGTGCAGCAGGCGACGTCGCTGCTCAAGGGCCTCGGCGTGGACGACGGCAAGAAGGGCCCGTTCAACGTCGAGCTGTTCGGCGGCTCGCCCGACGACAACAACGCCACGTTCTTCTGGAACGGCGCCATGTCGGTGCTCCAGCCGAAGATCGACGACGGCACCCTGCTGGTCAAGAGCGGCCAGAAGGACTTCAAGACCGCCGCCATCCTGCGCTGGGACCCGGCCACGGCCCAGAAGCGCATGGAGGACATCCTCACCAAGACCTACACCGGCGGCACCAAGGTGGACGGCGTGCTGTCCCCGTACGACGGCCTGTCCATCGGCATCCTGTCGGCGCTCAAGAGCTCCGGCTACGGCACCAGCGGCCAGCCCTACCCCGTCGTGACCGGCCAGGACGCCGAGCTCGCCTCGGTCAAGTCGATCATCGCCGACGAGCAGTACTCCACCATCTTCAAGGACACCCGCAAGCTCGCCGAGCAGACGGTGAAGATGGCCGACGCGGTCCTCAAGGGCGGCAAGCCCGAGGTGAACAACACCAAGGACTACGACAACGGCAACAAGGTCGTCCCCTCCTACCTGCTCGACCCGGTGATCGTGGACAAGAGCAACTACAAGGAGATCATCGTCGGCGGCAACTACTACACCGAGGACCAGCTCAAGTAAGGGCCCGCCCCGGGGGACCGCGGTCCCCCGGGGGCACTTCCCACACCTGAGCGAGGGGCATATGACCGAGCACATCTTGCGGATGAGCGGGATCACCAAGACGTTCCCCGGTGTCAAGGCGCTGCAGGACGTCAACCTGGCCGTCCGGCGCGGCGAGATCCACGCCATCTGCGGCGAGAACGGCGCCGGCAAGTCGACGCTGATGAAGGTGCTGTCCGGGGTCTACCCGCACGGCGACTACGAGGGCGAGATCACCTTCGAGGGCGCGCGCTGCGAGTTCGCCGGCATCCGCGACAGCGAGCACGCCGGGATCGTCATCATCCACCAGGAGCTGGCGCTCAGCCCGCAGCTGTCGATCGCGGAGAACATCTTCCTCGGCAACGAGCGCGCCAGGCGCGGCTTCATCGACTGGAACCGCACCAACTTCGAGGCCGCCGAGCTGATGCGCCGCGTCGGCCTCCAGGAGAACCCCACCACCACGGTCTCCGACCTCGGCGTCGGCAAGCAGCAGCTCGTCGAGATCGCCAAGGCGCTGTCGAAGGAGGTGAAGCTGCTCATCCTCGACGAGCCGACCGCCGCGCTCAACGACGACGACTCGGCCCACCTGCTCGACCTGCTGCGCGGCCTGCGGGACGAGGGCATCACCTGCGTGATCATCTCGCACAAGCTCAACGAGGTGACCGCGATCGCCGACTCCGTCACGATCATCCGCGACGGCCGCACGATCGAGACCCTGGACATGGCCACCGACCACGTCACCGAGGACCGGATCATCTCCGGCATGGTCGGCCGCGCGCTGGACAACCGATTCCCGCCGCACGAGTCGACGATCGGCGAGGAGGTCCTGCGGATCGAGGACTGGACGGTGCACAGCCCGAGCCAGCCCGGCCGGAAGGTCGTGGACGGCGCCGCGCTCACCCTGCGCAGGGGCGAGATCGTCGGCCTGGCCGGCCTGATGGGCGCCGGGCGCACCGAGCTGGCGATGAGCCTGTTCGGCCGCACGTACGGCGTGCACATCTCCGGCAAGGTCTTCAAGGACGGCAAGCCGATCGAGATCCGCAACGTGCAGGACGCGATCCGCCACGGCCTGGCCTACGCCACCGAGGACCGCAAGCGGTACGGCCTCAACCTCATCGAGGACATCAAGCGCAACATCAGCGCGGCCGGGCTCAAGGGCCTGGCCCGGCGCGGCTGGGTGAACGAGAACGAGGAGTACAAGGTCGCCGAGGAGTTCCACCGGAGCATGAACATCAAGGCGCCCAGCGTCGACAGCGTCGTCGGCAAGCTGAGCGGCGGCAACCAGCAGAAGGTCGTGCTCTCCAAGTGGATCCTGACGCAACCTGACGTGCTCATCCTCGACGAGCCCACCCGCGGCATCGACGTCGGCGCCAAGTACGAGATCTACACGATCATCAACCGCCTCGCCGACCAGGGCAAGGCCGTGCTGGTGATCTCCAGTGAGTTGCCTGAGCTGCTCGGCCTGTGCGACCGCATCTACACGCTCTCCGAAGGTCGCGTCACCGGCGAGGTCCCCCGCCGAGAGGCCACCCAGGAAAGCCTCATGCATCTCATGACCAAGGGACAGGAGTAGCTCCGATGAGCAGCATCACGCCCGCCGACGTGCAGGTCGGCGCGGGAGGCGACGGGGGAGCGCCGCGGCGGCCCGGCCGGGTGTCGCTGGGCGGCCTGTCGCTCAACCTGCGTTCGAGCGGCATCTACATCGCCTTCGCGCTGATCATCGTGCTGTTCTCGGTGCTCACCGACGGCGCGTTGCTCCAGCCGCAGAACATCTCCAACATCATCGTCCAGAACTCCTACGTCCTGATCCTGGCGATCGGGATGATCCTGGTCATCATCGCCGGGCACATCGACCTGTCGGTCGGCTCGGTGGTGGCGGTCACCGGGGCGCTGGCCGCCGTGCTCATGGTGAACATGGGCCTGCCGTGGCCGCTGGCCCTGCTGATCACGGTCGCCGCCGGCGCGCTGATCGGGGCCTGGCAGGGGTACTGGATCGCCTACTTCGGCATCCCGGCCTTCATCGTCACGCTGGCCGGCATGCTGCTGTTCCGCGCGCTCACCATGACCGTGCTCGGCAACCAGGGCATCGGCCCGTTCCCCGACCAGGTCCGCACGCTGGCCAACGGCTTCACCGACGGCTACCTCGGCAACGTGGGCCTCGGCCCGCTGGGCGGCGCCGACCTGTTCAGCCTGCTCATCGGCCTGGTCGCGATCGGCGGCATGGTCGCCGCGCAGTGGCGCACCCGCAACGCCCGCAGGGGCTACGGCCAGTCGGTCGAGCCGATGGCCGTGTTCGCGCTGAAGATGGCGGCCGGCGCCGCGCTGATCCTGTTCCTGGTCGTGCAGCTCGCCCGCTTCAAGAACCTGCCGTGGGTGCTGGTGCTGCTGGCCGCGCTGGTGCTGGCGTACTCGCTGATGGCCAACCGCACGGTCTTCGGCCGGCAGATCTACGCCATCGGCGGCAACCTGCAGGCGGCGGTCATGTCCGGCGTCAAGGTCAAGTCGGTGGTCTTCTGGATCTTCGTCAACATGGGCGTGCTGGCCTCCGTCGCCGGCATCATCTTCGCCGGACGGCTCAACCAGGCGGGCCCGACCGCGGGCAACAGCTTCGAGCTGGACGCCATCGCGGCCGCCTTCATCGGCGGCGCGGCCGTCCAGGGCGGCGTGGGCAAGGTCGTCGGCGCGATCACCGGCGGTCTGATCATGGCTGTCATCAACAACGGCATGTCGCTCATCGGCTCGCCCAGTGAGCGCGTGATGCTCGTCAAGGGCGCCGTGCTGCTGGCCGCCGTCGCGTTCGACGTGTGGACCAAGCGGCGCGCCGGCGCCTCCCGCTGACCACCGCAGGCCCCGGCAAGCCCCGCGAAAGGAGAACCCGTGGTACCGAGCCCCAGGCCGCGTCCGCCGGTCATGGCCGACGTGGCCAAGGAGGCCGGCGTGTCGCACCAGACGGTCTCACGGGTGCTCAACGACCACCCGAACGTCCGGGCCGACACCCGCGCCCGGGTGGAGGAGGCGATCGTCCGGCTGGGCTACCGGCGCAACCTGGTCGCCCGCGCGCTGGTCACCAAGCGGTCGCGCACCCTCGGCGTGGTGAGCTTCGACACCACCCTGTACGGCCCGGCCAGCATGGTCTACGGCATCGAGCAGGCGGCCAGGACCGCGGGGTACTTCGTCAGCATCGTGAGCCTGAAGTCGATCGACGCGGCCAGCGTCCGCGACGCGCTGGACTACCTGGCCGAGCAGAGCGTGGACGGGGTGGTGGTGGTCGCGCCGCAGCGCTCGGCCGCCTCCGCCCTGGAGAGCCTGCCGGCCGGGGTGCCCGCGGTCGTGGTCGAGGGCGCGCACGGCGCCGACGTCTCCGCGGTCTGCATCGACCAGGTCGAGGGCGCCAGGCTCGCCACCCAGCACCTGCTCGACCTGGGCCACGAGACGGTCTGGCACGTCGCGGGGCCGTCCGACTGGCTGGAGACCGAGGGGCGCGTCGAGGGCTGGCGCGCCACGCTGGAGGCGGCCGGCCGGCCGGTGCCCGAGCCGCTGCCCGGCGACTGGAGCCCGCGCGCCGGGTACGCGGCCGGCCGGCGCCTGGCCGGGATGGAGGGGGTCACCGCGGTGTTCGCCGCCAACGACCAGATGGCGCTGGGCGTGCTGCGCGCGCTCAGCGAGGCCGGGGTGCCCGTCCCCGGGCGGATCAGCGTCGTGGGCTTCGACGACATCCCCGAGTCCGAGTTCTTCTCCCCGCCGCTCACCACGGTCCGGCAGGACTTCGACGTGGTGGGCCGCCACTGCATCGAGGTGCTGCTGCGGCAGATCGACGCCGGGCCGGCGGCCTACGAGCGCATGGTGGTGCGTCCCAGCTTCGTCGTCAGGTCCAGCACCGCGCCGGCCCGATAGCCGGCAGGCGAACAGACAACTCTCTGGAGTGCAATGTGAACGCTAACAAGTTCGTGGTCGGAGTGGACTTCGGCACGCTGTCGGGGCGCGCGGTCGTCGTCCGCGTGTCCGACGGCGCCGAGCTGGGCAGCGCCGTCCACGAGTACGCCGAGCGCGTCATCGAGCACACGCTCCCCGGCACCGGCGTGCGGCTCGGCCCCGACTGGGCGCTGCAGTCGCCGCGCGACTGGCTGGACGTGCTGCGCGTGGCCGTGCCCGGGGCCCTGGCCGCCGCCGGGGTCGCCGCCGAGGACGTGATCGGCATCGGCACCGACTTCACCGCCTGCACCGTCCTGCCGACCACGGCCGACGGCACGCCCCTGTGCTTCGAGACGCCCGAGCAGCCGCACGCCTGGCCGAAGTTGTGGAAGCACCACGCCGCCCAGCCGCACGCCGACCGCATCAACGAGCTGGCCGCGCGGCGGGGCGAGAGCTGGCTGCCGCGCTACGGCGGCAAGATCTCCTCGGAGTGGGAGTTCGCCAAGGCCCTGCAGGTCCTGGAGGAGGCCCCCGAGGTGTACGCCAGGGCCGAGCGCTGGATCGAGGCGGCCGACTGGATCGTCTGGCAGCTGTCCGGCGTCGAGAGCCGCAACATCTGCACCGCCGGCTACAAGGGCGTCTTCCAGGACGGGAGCTACCCCTCCGAGGACTTCCTCGCCGCGCTCGACCCGGGCTTCTCCGGCTTCGCCGGCAAACTGGCCACCGGCGTGGTCGGCGACGACGTCGGCGGCGTCACCCTGGCCCCCCTCGGCGGCCTGGCCGGCGTCCTGACGGCGCGGGCGGCCGGATGGACCGGCCTGCCCGAGGGCATCGCCGTGGCCGTCGGCAACGTGGACGCCCACGTCACCGCCGCCGCCGCGGACGCCGTGCGCCCCGGTCAGATGGTGGCCATCATGGGCACCTCCACCTGCCACATCATGCCCAGCGACCGGCTGGCCGAGGTGCCCGGGATGTGCGGTGTCGTCCGGGACGGCATCGTGCCCGGCCTGTGGGGCTACGAGGCCGGCCAGTCCGCCGTCGGCGACATCTTCGCCTGGTACGTCGACACCTTCGGCACCGACGGCCACGAGCGCCTGACCGAGCTGGCCGAGCGCCAGGCCGTCGGCGCGCACGGGCTGGTCGCGCTCGACTGGTTCGGCGGCAACCGCTCGGTGCTCGTGGACCACGACCTGTCCGGCGTGATCGTCGGCCAGACCCTCGCCACCAGGCCCGAGGACGTCTACCGCGCGCTCATCGAGTCCACCGCGTACGGCGCCCGCATGATCGTCGAGACGTTCGAGAAGTCCGGCGTGCCCGTCGAGGAGTTCGTGGTCGCCGGCGGGCTGCTGAAGAACCGCTTCCTCATGCAGGTCTACGCCGACGTGCTGCGCCGCCCGCTGTCGGTCATCGGCTCCGACCAGGGCCCCGCGCTCGGCTCGGCCGTGCACGCGGCCGTCGCCGCCGGGGCCTACCCCGGCATCGAGGAGGCCGCCGCGGCGATGGGCAAGCGCACGCGGGCGGCGTACGTGCCGGACGAGGCCCGCGCCGACGCCTACGACCGCCTGTACGCCCAGTACCGCGACCTGCACGACCACTTCGGGGACGGGCGCATGCTGCACACCCTCCGCGCGATCAGGAACGAGGCCGTCAAGTGAACCACGAGGCAACGAGAGCGACCGTCGCCGGGCTGCACGCCGAGCTGGTGCACTACGGGCTGGTCGTCTGGACCGCGGGCAACGTCTCGGGCCGCGTCCCGGGCGAGGACCTGTTCGTCATCAAGCCGTCCGGGGTCTCCTACGACGAGCTGACCCCAGAGAACATGGTCGTCTGCGACCTGGACGGCAACCTCGTCGAGGGGGCCCACGCGCCCTCCAGCGACACGGCCGCGCACGCCTACGTCTACCGCGAGATGCCCGAGGTCGGCGGCGTCGTGCACACCCACTCGACCTACGCCTCGGCGTGGGCGGCCCGCGGCGAGGCCGTCCCGTGCGTGCTGACGGCCATGGCCGACGAGTTCGGCGGCGAGATCCCGGTCGGCCCGTTCGCGCTGATCGGGGACGACTCCATCGGCCAGGGCGTCGTGCAGACGCTCAAGGGCCACCGCTCGCCGGCCGTCCTCATGCAGAACCACGGCGTCTTCACCATCGGCAAGGACCCCAAGGCCGCCGTCAAGGCCGCCGTGATGTGCGAGGACGTGGCCCGCACCGTCCACGTGTCCAGGCAGCTCGGCACGCCGCTGCCCATCGGCCCGGCCCACGTCGACCGCCTGTACGACCGCTATCAGAACGTCTACGGACAGAGGAGCCCGCGTTGAACATCTGGTTTCTGACCGGCAGCCAGGGACTGTACGGCGAGGACACGCTGAGCCAGGTGGCCGAGCAGTCGCGGCGCATCGCCGAGCAGCTTCCCGTGCCCGTGCAGTGGCGGCCCGTGCTGACCGACGCCGCCGCGATCAGGCGCGTCATGCTGGAGGCCAACGCGGACGACGAGTGCGCCGGCGTCATCGCCTGGATGCACACCTTCTCCCCGGCCAAGATGTGGATCGCCGGGCTCGACGCGCTGCGCAAGCCGCTGCTGCACCTGCACACGCAGGCCGACGTCGAGCTGCCGTGGAGCTCCATCGACATGGACTTCATGAACCTCAACCAGGCCGCGCACGGCGACCGCGAGTTCGGGTTCGTGCAGACCCGGCTCGGCGTGCCGCGCAAGACCGTCGCCGGGCACGTCAGCGACCCGGCCGTCGGCGCGCGCGTCGAGGCGTGGGCACGCGCGGCCAGGGGCGTGGCCGAGGTGCGGGCGCTGCGGCTGGCCCGCTTCGGCGACAACATGCGCGACGTGGCCGTGACCGAGGGCGACAAGGTCGAGGCGCAGCTGCGGTTCGGCGTCTCGGTCAACACCTACGGCGTCAACGAGCTGGTCGAGGCCGTGGACGCGGCCTCCGACGCCGACGTGTCGGCACTGGTCAAGGAGTACGCCGAGCTGTACCGGGTGGCCCCCGAGCTGCTCGGCGAGCGCCACGAGTCGCTGCGGTACGCCGCCAGGATCGAACTCGGTCTGCGCGGCTTCCTGGAGCGCGGCGGCTTCCGCGCCTTCACCACGAACTTCGAGGACCTCGGCGGCCTGCGCCAGCTCCCCGGCCTGGCCGTGCAGCGCCTGATGGCCGACGGCTACGGCTTCGGCGGCGAGGGCGACTGGAAGACCTCGGTCCTGCTGCGCACCCTCAAGGCCATGAAGCCCGGCGGCACGTCGTTCATGGAGGACTACACCTACGACCTGACGCCCGGCAACGAGCTCATCCTCGGCGCGCACATGCTGGAGGTCTGCCCGTCCATCGCCGCCGGGACGCCGTCGTGCGAGATCCACCCGCTGAGCATCGGCGGGCGGGAGGACCCGGTGCGGCTGGTGTTCGACGCCGCCCCCGGCCCCGGCATCGTCGTCGGCCTGGCCGACATGGGCGACAGGTTCCGCCTGGTGGCCAACGAGATCGACCTCGTCGCGCCGCCGCAGCCGCTGCCGAAGCTGCCCGTGGCCCGCGCCGTCTGGTCGCCGCGGCCGAACCTGCGCACCTCGACCGAGTCCTGGCTGACCGCCGGGGCGCCGCACCACACCGTGCTGTCCACGGCCGTCGGGCGCGAGGAGCTGACCGACCTGGCCGACATGCTCGGCGTGGAGCTGCTGGTGATCGACAAGGACACCACGACGGCGCAGTTCACCAAGGAGCTGCGCTGGAACCAGGCGTACTACCGGCTCGCCCAGGGCTTCTAGTCCTCCGGCGGCTTCTTCGGGGCGTTCCTGCGCTGCTCCTCGGCCCGTTCGCGGCAGCGGCGCAGGAACTCCGCGTCGTCGTCGGGGTCGGTGGCGGCGAACCGCCCCGGGCGGTCGTACTCGGGGAACGCGCTCGGGCGCGAGGCCGCCTGCGGGGCGCGTTCCGGACGGCCGGCCAGAAGCCAGACGACCGAGCCGACCAGCGGGAACAGCAGGACCACCAGCACCCATACGATCTTGGGCAGGTTCCTGCAGACCGCGTCCGGCGTGGTGATCACGTCGAAGAGGCAGTAGAGCCACAACACGAGGGTGGCCAGGCCCATGGCCTCGGACAGATACAGCACGGGGCCGAACGTAGTGATGGGCGGGGGAGTCGGCAAGGGAAACCGGATGAATAGGGTGAAGCCGTGATGTTGACCAACTGGGCGGGCAACACCGCCTTCCGGGCGCGGGCCGTCCACCGTCCCGCCTCGCTCGACGAGCTGCGCGGCCTGGTGGCCGAGAGCGACCGGGTGCGGGCCCTGGGCAGCGGTCATTCCTTCAACGACGTCGCCGACACCACCGGCGACCTCGTCGTGCTCGACCGCATGCCCGAGACGATCGAGATCGACAGCGCGGCGCGCACGGTCCGGGTCGCCGCCGGCACCACGTACGCGCGGCTGGCCGAGGCGGTGCACGCGGCCGGGTTCGCGCTGGAGAACATGGCCTCGCTGCCGCACATCTCGGTCGCCGGCTCGGTCGCGACCGGCACGCACGGCTCCGGCGACGCCAACCGCTGCCTGGCCGCCGCCGTGTCCGGGCTGGAGCTGGTCACCGCCGACGGCTCACTGCTGTCCTTGTCCCGCGGGGACGACGACTTCGCCGGCGCGGTCGTCTCGCTGGGCGCCCTCGGCGTCGTCCACACGCTGACGCTCGACCTCGTACCGGCCTTCGAGCTGCGCCAGTACGTCAGAGAGGGCCTGACGCCCGACGCGCTCGACGGATTCGACGACATCATGGCGAACGGCTACAGCGTCAGCCTGTTCACCGACTGGCGCGACACCCGGATCTGGCTCAAGCGCCGCGAGGAGTTCACCGCCGGCTCCTGGCACGGCACGCACCCCGCATCCGGCCCCCGCCACCCGCTGCCCGGGATGCCCGCCGACGCCTGCACCACGCAGCTCGGCGTGCCGGGCCCCTGGCACGAGCGGCTGCCGCACTTCCGGCCCGACGCCCCGCCGAGCGGCGCCGGCGACGAGCTCCAGTCGGAGTTCCTGCTGCCCCGCGCGCACGCGGTCGCCGCGCTGCGCGAGCTGTACGCGGTCGGCGACCGCGTCCGCCCGGCCCTGCAGATCTCGGAGGTGCGCACGATCGCCGCCGACGACCTGTGGCTCAGCCCCTTCCGCGACCGCGACAGCGTCGGCGTGCACTTCACCTGGATCAGGGACGTCGCCACCGTGCTCCCGGCGATCGACCTGGTCGAGCGGACGCTCGCCCCCTTCGACCCGCGGCCCCACTGGGGCAAGCTGTTCATCCGCCGCCCCGGCTGCCCCGCCGGCTTCCGCGAGCTGGCCGGGCGGCTGGACCCGGCGGGCAAGTTCGCCAACGACTTCGTCCGGCTACTGCCGGAGGAGTAGCGGGCCGCGCCGGGCATGCGCCCGCCGTCGTAGCGGGCCACCGGTCCGGCGGACGATGTGCCGGCCGGGCCGTCGCGGCATCGTGGAGCGCATGACCGATCACCCGTTCAGATTCGGGGCCGTCGCCGGTTACGCCCCCACCGCGCAGGCCTGGACCGGGCTGGCCCGCAGGGTCGAGAGCCTGGGCTTCTCGACCCTGCTCGTCCCCGACACGCTCGGGACGCTGTCGCCGTTCGCCGCCGCGGCCGCGGCCGCCGCCGTCACCACGACGTTGCGCGTCGGCACGTACGTGATCAGCGCCCCGTACCGCACGCCCGAGACCGTCGCCTGGGAGGCCGCCACCCTGCACACCCTCACCGGCGGACGCTTCGAGCTGGGGCTGGGCGCCGGCCGTCCGGGCGCCGAGCAGGACGCGGCGGCGCTCGGCGTGCCGTTCGGCACCCCGGCCGAGCGGGTGGCACGCCTGGCCGCGACGATCGACGCGGTCAAGGACGTGCCGATCCTGGTCGCCGCGACGGGCGCGCGCGTGCTCGGACTGGCCGCGCGCACGGCCGACACGGTGGCGCTCGGCGTGCCGCCGCAGCACACCGAGGACCAGGTCGCCGCCAAGCTGGACGAGCTGTACGAGCTGGCCGGCGACCGCTTCCACGACCTGGAGCTCGGCATGAACCTGGTGGCCGCCGGCGGCGAGCCGCCCGCCTGGCTGGCCGGTCGCTTCGGCCCGCTCGGCCCCGGGGCCACCGGCCTGCTCACCGGCACCCCCGACGAGATGGCCGACGTCCTGCGGCGGCGCAGGGACCGGCTCGGGATCTCGTACGTGACGGTGAACGCCCAGTTCATCGACGCCTTCGCGCCCGTCGTGGAACGTCTGGCCGGTACCTGACGGAAGCTGACAGGTATGACCGGCACGATGTTTCCCATGACCGCACAGGGAACCTTCGACACCGCCGGCTGGGACGCCAAGCCGCCCTTCGACGACCGCGACGGCGTCGCGCTCGGCCTCGTCAGCATGACCAAGACCTTCCACGGCGACCTGACCGGGACGAGCGTCGTCCATCTGATGGTGGCCTCGACGCCGGTGGAGGACTCGCGCGCGTACGTGGCGCTGGAACGCATCGAGGGCGCCCTGGAGGGCCGGAAGGGCGGCTTCGTCGTGGCGCACCAGGCGATGAGCGACCGCGGAGGCCAGTCGCTCACCATCACGATCGTGCCCGATTCGGGCGTCGGCGAGCTGACCGGCATCACGGGACGGATGAACATCATCATCGCCCCGGACGGCTCGCACTCCTACACCCTGGACTACGAGCTGCGGGAGAGGAAGTGACCCGGGCGAACGCCCGGGTGGATGAGGGGTGGAGCTATGGGGATTCGAACCCCAGACCTCCTCCATGCCATGGAGGCGCGCTACCAACTGCGCCATAGCCCCTTGCTGCGGTCACAAGTGTATCGGACTCCGGGACCCGCGACACACATGCGCGTACCAGGCATACGCTGAGTCAAACCTTGCTACTCTCCGTGCCATGTCCAGCGTGCAGGCCGTCCCGTTGACCCCGCGGTGCGCGAAGATCCTCGCCGCTCGTGAGCATGCCGTCGTCGAGGTCAGCGCGTTCAACGGGTTCTTCACCCTGCGGGCCATCCGCAGCCTGCTGGAGTGGGCGACCCGCACGTTCACCGGCGTGCACGTGCTCGTGCCGGGCGTCGAGCTGGCCGGCACGCTGGTCGCGCGCGGGCTCCCGTCCGGGGCGGCGCTGATCAAGGCGCGGTCGGCCGCCAACAACACGCGCAACCGGGTGATCCGGGTGCTCGAAGGCATGGGGGCGGCCAACGCCACCGTCTTCGACTGGAACGAGCTGGCCGGCAACCGCGCCTACCGGCGCTCCCGGCGGGAGCTGGAGCGGCTGGCCGCCAAGGACGCCGCGTTCCGCGCCCGGTGCGTGGCGGCGGTGCTGCCGAGCGTCGGCGGCCAGGAGCTCACCCCCGAGCAGGCCGCGAACGCGCTGCCCTTCCTGCTGGCCGGGCTGCCGCTGGTGCTGAACAGCCCGGCGATCCTGCGCACGGGCTCGTCGGTGTTCTGCCACCCCGAGCCCATGCCGCTGGTGGGGGAGCTCTACGCGGGCACACTGCCCGTCTCGCGCTCGCCCCACCAGGGCTTCGTCGCCTCCCGGCCGGCCCCTGACCCCGCCTGACCCGGCGGGCGGTCAGCCGACCGAGCGGGCCTTGTCGATCAGGGTGGCCAGCTCGGCGACCATCGGGTCCTCCGAGGTCCGCGCCAGGCGCCCGGCGTGCTCGCGCAGCGCCGGCAGGTCCAGGCCGAACGCCTTCCTGTCGCGCAGGTAGACCGCGAAGGCCGCGACCACCACGTCCACCTGCAGCCGGACCGGCGTACCGGTCCAGATGGAGGCGTTCAGCTCATCGGCCCGCAGCGACTTGCCGGCCTCGGAGGCCGCCCGGGTGTCGGGGTCCTGCCAGCGCACGGTCGCCTGGGCGAGCTGTCCCCGCGCGCCCGGCTTGAGGTGGAGGGCGTACAGGGCCGTGACCGAGTGGCCGGGGCCGATCTCGCCGCCGTCGCGGCTGTCGTCACGGAACTCCTCGGCCGACATCGCGCGGTTCTCGTAGCCGATGAGCTGGTAGCTCTCCACGACCGAGGGGTTGAAGACGACCTGCGCTTTGGCGTCGCGGGCCCGTACCTCGATGGTGGCCGGGAGCTGGGTGGTGAAGACCTTCTCGGCCTCCTGCTCGGAGTCCACGTAGACGGCCATGCCGTCGCCGTTGTCGGCGAGCTGCTCCATCAGCTCGTCGCCGTAGTCGCGGCCGACGCCGACGGTGAGCAGCGTGACCTGCTTGCCCGCGTACTCCTTGACCTGCTCCACGATGGACCGCCACTCGGTGTCGCCCTGGTTGGCCAGGCCGTCGGAGAGCAGGACGACCCGGTTCGTGGCGGCGGCCCGGAACGCCTGGGACGCCTCCCGGTACCCGGCCAGGACGCCGCTCTGCAGGTTCGTGCCGCCGGCGGTGGCCAGCTCGTCCACCGCGGCGTGGAGCTGGCTCCTGGCGGTGAGCGGCGTCATGGAGGCCAGCACCTCCGCCTGGTCGCTGAACGCCACGAGCGACACCTGGTCGCCGGGCGCGAGCTGGTCGAGCAGCTTGTGCAGGGCCGACTTGACCAGGTCGAGGCGGCCGGTCTCGGCCATCGAGCCGGAGACGTCGACCACGAACGTGAGGTTGGCCGGGCGGCGCGCGGCCGAGTCGGAGGCGCGGGTCTGCAGGCCCACGCGGAGCACGGCCTCGTCGCGGCCGGGCAGCCGGGCGCCGTCCACGTGCACGGCGAAGCCGTCGTCGGAGGGCTGCGCGTAGTCCTGCCCGAAGGCGTTGACCCACTCCTCGGGGCGGATCTCGCCGGGCGCGGGCCAGCGCCCTTCCTGGAGCGTACGGCGGGCGTAGCCGTACGAGGCGGTGTCCACGTCCAGGGCGAAGGTGGAGATCTGCGCCTTGGTCGTGTCCTGCTCGGATTCCTGGGTGCCGGCCGGGGACGCGCTCGGCGCGGGTTGACGCTGCGTGTCGGACAGGGGGGCCCGCGCGGCGCTGCCGCTGGACGATCCGCCGGAGCCGCCGCACGCGGCGAGTCCGAGAAGCGCGGCGAGCCCGACGCTGATGGCCAGGGGACGAATGGCTAAGGGGCGACATCTCATCGCAACCACCTCCGCGTCCTATGACGGAGATCCGTGTGGCAGCGGCCGGGCCGGAGACGCAAGCGAGCGCAAACCGCGATCGTCACGTGATCAGTTGTGACAGATCCGGACTGATGAGGTGGGCGGTGGCGGGCGGCGCGGACGGTCGCGCGGGCCCGGAGGAGGCCGCCGTCGCCCCGCCGTTACCGGCCGTCACCCGGTCGTTATCGGCCTTCGACCAGCCCTCGCCCGGTCGTCGTCACCAGTGCAGCAGGAGCAGTTCGGCGGAGAAGCCGGGGCCCAGGGCCATCAGGACGGCGGGACGCCCGGGGTGCCCGCGGGTCTCCTGGAGCACGTGGAGCACCGATACCGACGACAGGTTCCCGTACGTCCGCAGCGACCGCCAGGTCACGTCCAGGGCCCTGGGGTCGAGGTCGAGGCTCTGCACGATCTTGTCGATCACCTTGGGGCCGCCGGGGTGGCAGATCCACGTCGGCACCTGGTCGGGGGTCAGGCCGTAGTCGGCCAGGAAGGCCCTGATGTCGTCGGCCAGCACCTGGTCCACGAAGTGGGTGAGGTCGGCGTCGAGCACGATGTGGAAGCCGTGGTCGCCCACCTCCCATCCCATCAGGTGCTCGGTGTCGGGATAGAGCCTGCTGCGGGTGGCGACGACCTCGGGGCCCCGGCCGCGCCCGGTGGCCACGACGGCCGCCGCGCCGTCCCCGAACAGGCCGCTGGCGATCATGTTGGCGATCGATGAGTCGTCGCGCTGGATGGTCAGCGAGCACAGCTCCACGCAGACCAGCACGGCGGCGTGGTCCGGCCAGCCGCGCAGATAGTCGTGCAGGCGCGACAGGCCCGAGGCCCCGGCGGCGCAGCCGAGGCCGAACACGGGCACCCGTTTGACGTCGCCGCGCAGCCCGAGGCGCTGGGCGAGCCTGGCGTCCAGCGAGGGCGTGGCCAGGCCGGTGGTCGAGCAGAACAGCAGGTGGTCGATCTTCCCCGGCGGCACGTCGGCCTTTTCGAGGGCGCCTCGGACGGCCTGTTCACCCAGGTCGAGGGCGATCTCGACGTACATGGCGTTGGCGCGGGCGAAGGAGTCGAGCTTGGTGTAGCCGTCCAGCGGGAGTGCGAGGTTGCGGCCCACGACGCCGGTGGCCGCGTGGAAGCGCCGCAGCAACTCCTCGTCGCAGTCCGTCAGACGGGAGAACGCTTCGGTGATCTCCGCCTGCTCGTAGCGGTGATCGGGGAAAACGGTCTCTACCCCCGAAATATGCATATATCACTCCTGCCGCAGGGAGCGGAGCGCTAACCTGCTCGCGCCGGATATGGGCGGTTAATATGCGGATGTGCCGCTTCCGACCTCCGGCCGACCGCCCACGACCCCCGCCGCCCCGCTTCCGGCCCCCGCCCGGCCGCCGGGTCCGGTTCCGCTGCCGGTTCCCGCCCGGTTGCCCACGGTCGCCGTGCTGGCCTTCGACGGGATGGCGCCGTTCGAGCTGGGGTGCGTCGTGGAGTTCTTCGGGCTGCCCCGGCCCGAGCTGGACGTCCCCTGGTACGACCTCAAGGTGTGCGCCGAGACCGCCGAGCCGCTGCGCGTGGTCGGCGGGTTCACCATGCAGGCCGCGCACGGGCTCGACGTCCTGGCCGGGGCCGGGACGGTGATCGTGCCCGGCGTGGCCGACGTCCGGGGCGAGGTCTCGGGCGAGCTGGTCGAGGCCCTGCGCCTGGCCCACGGCCGGGGCGCCCGGATGGTGTCGATCTGCTCCGGCGCGTTCGCGCTGGCCGCCGCCGGTCTCCTGGACGGCCGCGAGGCCACCACCCACTGGAGGTACGCCGACCTGCTCCAGCGGCGCTTCCCCGCCGTCCGCGTCAACCCCTCGGTCCTGTACGTGGACGGCGGCGACGTGCTGACCAGCGCGGGCAGCGCCGCCGGCCTCGACCTGCTCGTCCACCTGGTACGCAACGACCATGGGCCGAACGTGGCCAACGCGGTCGCCCGCCGCCTGGTCGTCCCGCCGCATCGGGAGGGCGGTCAGGCCCAGTTCATCGAGGCCGCCGTCACGCCCGTGGCCGACGACGGCGGCGTGGCCAGGGCGATGGGGTGGGCGCTCGACCACCTGGCCGGGCCGATCGGCGTGGCGGACCTGGCCGCGGTGGCGCACATGTCGCAACGCTCGTTCATCAGGCACTTCAAGCGGCAGACCGGGACCAGCCCGCTGCGGTGGGTGATCTCGCAGCGGGTGGCGGCGAGCCTGCCGATGCTGGAGTCGACGGCGGTGCCGGTGGAGGAGATCGGGGCGGCGGTCGGGTTCGAGAGCCCGGCGACGTTCCGCCACCACTTCACCCGCGCGATGCGCACCTCACCCTCCGCCTACCGCCGCGCCTTCGGCCCCTGACTCAACCCGTCGCCGTCTGGCCGGGGCGGGGGAGCAGGCCGTCCACCAGGGCGCGCAGTCCCAGCTCGTAGGTGTCCTCGGCGGTGAGCTCGGCCCAGCGGCCGCCCAGTTCGGCCAGGCGGGGCAGGACGGCCGGGTCGAGGCCGGCGAAGACCTGGTCGCGGTAGGTCGGCCCGCCCTCCTCGCGCCTGCGCCCGGCCGCCGCGCGGACGGCGATCTCGCCCGCCGTGTAGTGCCAGATGATCCGGTAGAGATGCACGGCGCGCTCGGCCGTCAGGCCCGCGCCGAGGGCCGCGTCGATGATCTTCTCCGGGTACCACAGCGCGCCGACCGCGAGCAGGTCGTCGGCGCGCAGCACGTCCACCGCCCAGGGGCAGCCGGCCACCCCGTCGCGCATGGCCAGGGCCACCACGACCACCCGTTCGCGCGGGTCGGCGGGCAGGTCGGGGCGCGGCAGGCCGGCCGCGTACTCGTCGAGCAGGAGCAGCAGCAGCTCCTCCTTGTCGCGGACGTGGTGGTAGAGCGCCATCGGCGTGCTGCCGACCTCCTTGGCCAGCCTGCGCATGGTCAGCCCGCCGACGCCGTCGGCCTCGATGACCCGGTGCGCCGCTGCCACGATGTCCGCCCGCGAGATCCGGGGCGGCCTTCCAGTGCGTGCGGGCATGTCGTCATGTTACTTTCTATACATGTATAAAAAGACATCTCCCTGGACGGCGGTGGTGGTCCTGGCGTTCGCGGTCGCCGTCGGGTCACTCCAGATGACCGTCGTCGTCCCGATGCTCCCGCTGCTCCAGAGGCAGTTCGGCGCGTCGCCCACCTCCGTCTCCTGGACGCTCACCGCCGGCCTGCTGTCCGGCGCGGTCGCGATCCCGCTGCTGTCCCGGCTCGGCGACATGTACGGCCGCCGCCCGGTCGCCCTGTCCGCGCTCGCCCTGCTCGTGGCCGGTGCGGCGGTCGCCGCGCTGTCCGGCGCGCTCGGCGCGGTCGTCGCCGGACGGGTGCTCCAGGGCGTGTCCGCCGCGCTGCTCCCGCTGGCCATGGGGCTGGCCAGGCAGGCGGTCCCCGCCCACCGGCTGGCCACGGCGATCGGCGTGCTGAGCGCCACCATCGGCGTGGGCAGCGGCGGCGGCATGATCCTGGCCGGGCTGGTCGGCGGCGACCACCGGGCCATGTTCTGGATCCTGGCGGCGCTGGGCGCGCTGAGCTTCGTCCTGGTGGCGGCGCTGGTGCGGGAGGCCGTGCCGGCCGGGCGGGCGGGGCGTCCCGACCTGGTGGGGGCCGTGCTCGTCGCCGGCTGGCTGGTCTGCCTGCTGCTCGCGATCAGCAAGGGCGGCGCCTGGGGCTGGACGTCGCCGCCGACGTTGGGGCTGCTCGCGGGGGCGGTCGTGCTCGCGGTGGCGTGGGTGGTCACGGCCCGGCGCACCGCCGCGCCGCTGATCGAGATCCCCATGCTGCTGCACCGGGGCACGGTCGGGGCCACGGTGGCCTCGTTCCTCATCGGGTTCGCGCTGTTCGGGGCGATCACCACGCTGTCGGCGGTCGCCCAGGGCAGCCTCGGGGCCTCGGTGCTGCAGGTGGGGCTGTACCTGCTGCCGACCACGGTGCTGATGCTCGCCGTCTCGATGCTGGCCGGGCCGCTGATGCGGCGCTTCCCGGCCGCGGCGCTGGTCTCCGGCGGCTCCGCACTGGTCACCGCCGCCGCGGTGTGGCTGGTGGTCTTCCGCGACACCGCCGCCGACCTGTACGGGGCCGCCGCCGTCCTGGGCCTCGGCGTCGGCCTGGTGTACGCGGCGCTCGGCACGATGGCCGTCGAGCACGTCGAACCGGCCAAGACCGCGGCGGCCGGAGGCGTGAACGCGCTGGTCAGGGTCGTGGGCAGCAGCCTGGCCGGAGCCGTCGGCGCGGCCGTGTCGGCCACCGGGGGAGCCGGCTGGAGCTTCGGCGTCGCCGCCGGGGCCGCCCTGCTGGCCGCCGTGTTCGCGGCCGTCCATCGGGCGCGGGCGGTGGCGTGGGCATGAGCGCGGAACAGCGCCTGATCGCGTGGGGTGACGAACTGGTGAAGCTGCACGACGGCTTCCGGCGGGAGCTGGCACGCCTGCGGGCCGGCGGCGCGGGGTTCGACCTGCGCACGCACTGCCTGGCCTTCTGCGACGCCCTGCACGCCCACCACGAGGGCGAGGACGCGGTGCTGTTCCCGCACCTGGCCGCCGAGCGTCCCGAGCTGGCCGACGTCCTGGCCCGGCTGGGCGCCGAGCACCGGGTGGTGGCCCGGCTGGTCGCCCGCGTCCGCGACCTGGCCGGCACGGACGCGGGCGACGAGCTCGACCGGCTGGCCGCCGAGCTGGAGGCCCACCTGGACTACGAGGAGGAACAGCTCGTCCCGCTGCTGAACGGTATGACCTCGATGCCGGAGAACCTCTGAGCCCGCCGCCCGTCGTCAGCGGGTGACGGGCGGGTTGAAGCGGTGGAGTTCCGGCGGCGTCCAGCCCGCCCCGACCGTGCCGTCCACCTCCGTGTACGCGGTCAGCTCGAACCGCACCGAGCGTTGCTCCGCGGCCCAGTCCACCTCCGCGCGGCCGGTCAGGTGGAGGGTGCGGCCGGCGTCCCAGTCGACGAACAGCAGCCCGGCGGCCGGGTCGAGCTCCAGGTTGCCGAGCGTCATGTACATCGAGTTGCCGACGTAGTCCGGGAACTCCAGCGACCCCGGCCCGGTCACCCGGACGAACCCCGGGTTGCCGCCGCGGTGGGAGACGTCGGCCCCCAGGCCCGCGGCGCGGGTGGCGACGAAGAACGTGTCGGCCCGCTCGATCCACTCGACGTGGCCCGGCGCGAGCCGCGTCCCGCCGCCGACGACCTCCGGGACGCCGGGCGCGGCGGTGGGCTCGCGCGCCTGGATGTACTTGGGGCAGTTGGAGTACACCTGCTCCGTCCAGATCACCAGGCCGCCGCCCGCCTGCACGGCGGTGCCGTTCACGCGCATCCGGCGCCGGGTGTGCGGCTCGATGGCCAGCAGCCCGATGTCGCGCTCCGCCGTGAACAGGTCCCGCAGCGGCGCCGCGGGCAGGGCGCGGACGGTGATCGTGCGGTCGTCGTCGGCGTCGGCGAACCCCGGCGGCCCGGTCAGCACGTCGGCCCACACCTGGCCGAGGTCGTCGGCCGCGCCCGCGACCAGCAGGCGCTGCGCCCGCAGGAACGCGGCGGCCACCTCGGGGATCTCGGGACGGGTGCGCGAGCTGCCGAACGCGCCCGGCGTCCGCACCCCGGCGCGGGCCTGGACGGCGATCTCCCCCGGATGTCTCATTTAGAAGAATCCGCAGGTGGGAGCGCCGGCCGTGGGAGCGGGACGGTCACCCGCGGCGCCGGGGGCGGAGATCTCCAGCCGGATGCCGTCGGGGTCCTCGAAGAACACGCCGCCGGAGGAGGCGCCCTCGCCGTGCGGGACCACGCCGTCGTGGTGCAGCTTCGCGCCGATCTCCCTGATGACCTGCTCGGCCCTGCGCACCGCGTCGAGGTCCTCGACCTGGAAGGACAGGTGGTGCAGGCCGGGCAGGGCGGTGGGGAAGCGGCCGTCGCTCTGCTGCCAGAGCGTGACGACGAGCTTGCCGTCCTGGGCGAGGAGGGCGTAGCGGCGGCCGTCCTCGGCGGACTCGTGGGCGACGGTGAAGCCGAAGACGCGGCCGTAGAACTCCTTCGACCTGTCGAGGTCGGTGACGTTGAGCCCGACGTGCCCGGTCCGGAATGACATACGACTCTCCTCGTCTAACGGTTGCACGACTGATTGGCCGTTAGAAATCAATATAACGGCAAAAGTGGGTCGTTGGCATTAGAGAGGGCTATTTCTTGTGTTCCCGGTAGTGCCGCGCCGCCCGGGCGCGGTTGCCGCACGCCGGTGAGCACCACTCCTGGCGCGGGTGCTCCTTGACGAAATAGAGCACGCAGCGCGGGGCCCCGCAGGTGCGGAGCAGGACGCGGTCGGGGCCGGCCAGGAACTCCACCGCCGCGACGGCGAGCCGCCCCCGCAGGCGCGTGGACGGGTTCGCCTTGGTCGCGGGGGTCATGGTCAGCGCCGGCTCGCCGGTCCACGACAGTTGCGGGGCCGTGGGGGCGGCCAGGGCGGTGGCGTTGACCAGGGCCAGCGACTCGGCGAAACCGGGCAGGGTGGCCGCGTCCGCGACGCTCGGCGGCTCCGGCGCGATCGCCCTGGCCAGCAGCGCCCGGACGGCCTGGCGCAGCCGTACGGTCTGCTCGCGCAACTCTTCCGTGGCGGTGAAGCCGGGCGGCAGGCCCAGGTCGGCCGCGTGCTCGCGGAGCCATTCGGTCATCGCGGCGGCGTCGCGCAGCCGGTCGACGGGTCCGGAGCGGTCGGCCCTGACCGTGCCGGCGAACTCCATGGTCAGCGTGGTGGACATCTCTCCAATCTAACGCCTGCTCGATCGTGCGGCCGTTAGGTAAAAAGTTGCTGGTTCGGAAAGATTGCGTGATCAGAAAAAGTGCGTACTCTGAAAGAGTGACCGGATTGAGGGAGCGCAAGAAGCAGGCGACCCGCGAGGCGCTGATGGACGCGGCGCTCCGGCTGGCCCTGGAGCGCGGGCTGGAGAACGTCCGGGTGGAGGACGTCGCCGAGCTGGTCGGCGTGTCGCCGCGCACGTTCAACAACTACTTCTCCAGCAAGTACGAGGCCCTCGCCGCCCGCCACACCGACCGCGTCCGGCGGACGGTGGCCGTGCTGCGCGCCCGCCCGGCGGCCGAGCCGCTGTGGGAGGCGCTGATCGCGGCCGTCGCCGAGCCCTGGGAACTGGCCTTGACCAGCCCGGGGCCGCCCGACGCCGACCGGCTGGCCCTCACCAGGCTGCTGGCCGAGGAGCCGGCGTTGCGCGCCGAGGCGCTGAAGGCCCAGTTCGCGGCCGACGGCGAGCTGGCCGCGGCCGTGGCCGAGCGCACGGGCACCGATCCGGACCAAGACCTCTACCCGCACCTGGTGGCGGCCACGGTGAGCGCCGCCGTGCAGGTGGCCGTCGGCCACTGGCTGCGCTCCGGCCCGCCCGTCCCGCTGGTGCCGGTGCTGCGCGAGGCGCTGCACCGCCTGGCCGCCGGGCTGCCCGCCCCCCACCCCAGAACCGAAGGAGAGACCCCATGACCTCGACAGACGCCGCGGTCGCGGACGTCGTCATCGCCGGCGCCGGCCCCAACGGCCTGATGCTGGCCTGCGAGCTCAGCCTGGCCGGAGTCCGGCCCGTCGTGCTCGAACGCCTGCCCGCCCGCAGCGGCCGGCCCAAGGCCAACGGCATCATCGGCCAGGTCGTCGGCCTGCTGCACCAGCGCGGGCTCGCCGCGGCGCCCGCGCCGGTGCCCGCGTTCGTCTTCGGCGCCATGCCGCTCGACCTGGCCGGGCTCGACGGCAACCCGCTGCGCGCGCTGCCCGTCCGGCAGCCGGAGCTGGAGGAGCTGTTCGAGCGGCGGGCCACCGAGCTGGGCGTGCAGATCCGGCGCGGCCACGAGCTGACCGGCTTCGAGCAGGACGCCGAGGGCGTCACGCTCGCGGTGACGGGCCCCGAAGGCCCCTTCGAGCTGCGGACGCGCTACCTGGTGGGCTGCGACGGCGCCCACAGCCTGGTCAGGAAGCGGGCCGGCATCGGCTTCCCGGGGGTGAGCGCGCCGGACGTCGTCAGCCGCACGGCCCACGTCACCGTGCCGGGGGC
This sequence comes from Nonomuraea sp. NPDC049758, assembly GCF_040674635.1. NCBI lineage: Bacteria > Bacillati > Actinomycetota > Actinomycetes > Streptosporangiales > Streptosporangiaceae > Nonomuraea > Nonomuraea sp. NPDC049758. Next base: position 619,383 of record NZ_JBFAMZ010000003.1, on the reverse strand, counting down.
GGTCGTGCGGCCCGGCACGCCCGAGATGGAGGTGCCCGGCCACGGCACGTTCGTGCTCTACACCTGGCACCGGACCGAGCGCGGCGCGTACGCGATGCTCCCCACGGGGCCGGGCCAGCTCTCGGTCACCGCGATGGAGTGGGGCGGCGAGGCCCCCGGCGACGACGTGCCGATGACGATCGGCGAGCTGCGCGCGAGCCTGGCCCGCGTGCTCGGGGCCGACCTGCCGCTCGCCCCGCCCACCGGCGAGGGCCCCCACCTGCTCCGGCGGCTGAACGGCCGCGAGACCCGGGTGGCCGACCGCTACCGGGCGGGCCGCGTCCTGGTCGCCGGTGACGCCGCCCACGTGCACTCGGCCATGGGCGCCCCCGGGCTCAACCTCGGCCTCCAGGACGCCGCCAACCTGGCCTGGAAGCTGGCCGCCGAGCTCCAGGGCTGGGCGCCCGAGGGGCTGCTCGACACCTACGACGCCGAGCGCAGGCCCGCCGCCGAGCGGGTGGCCCTGCACTCCAGCGCCCAGCTCGCGCTGGCCGCGCCGGGCCCCGACGTGACCGCCCTGCGCACGTTGTTCGCCGAGCTGCTGGACGACGACGCCAACCGGCGGCGCGTCGCGGCGCTCATGGCGGGCTCCGACCTGCCCTACCCGACGCCCGGCAGCGGGCATCCCCTCGCCGGCCGGTTCCTGGCCGACCTGCCCGCAGAGCCCGCCTCCCGGGCCCGGCCGCTGCTGCTCGACCGCACCGGCGAGCTGCGCGTGCGCCACGAGCGGGTCGAGACGGTCACCGTGCCGTCGTGCCCGGCCGAGGCCGTGCTGGTGCGCCCCGACGGCTACGTGGCCTGGGCGGGCACGCCGGACGAGACGCTGACGCAGGCGCTAGAGACCTGGTTCGGCAAGGGTGTCGAGGTGGCGGCGTAGACAGCGGCGCATCAGGCCGGGCGTCATCCGCTCGGGGTGCAGCACGCCCTCGACCGTGAGCCCGTCGATCAGCGCGCACAGCCGTTCGGTCTCCACCTCGACGTCGGCGTCCAGGCGGCCGTGCGCGGCGATGCCCTCGATGATCCGGCCGACCAGGCGGCGCATGCCGTCGTACGCCTCGCGGGCCTGCGGCCGCAGCTCCGGCCGGGTGCGCGCGGCCGTCGTGAAGGCCAGCCAGACCGCCGCCTCCTCCAGCCGCGGCTCGTCCAGGGGCAGCAGCTCCGACAACATCTGCTCCACCAGCTCGGCCCGCTCCTCGCCGTTCCGCGCGGCGAGCAGCGGGCCGACGCGTTCCTCCAGACGCGCGCTGATCCGCTCGATCGAGGCGCGCATCGCGAAGGTCATCAGCTCGGTGTGCCCGGCGAAGTAGTGGCGGACCGAGCCGATGGCGAGCCCGGCCTCCTCCGCCACGTTCCGCAGCGACGCCTGCTCGAACCCGGCGCGGCGCACGACCCGGAACACGGCGTCGGCCACCTCGTCGCGGCGGGTCTCGGGATCCACGACTTTCGGCATGTTGTCCTTTATAGCACGGCCCTGCTAATTTATTTAGCATGGACGTGCTACTAATCGCCGCGCTCGTCGTCTACTCCGTGGCCCGGCGCATGATCGGCCAGCCGCTCGTCGCCAAGGACGTGTACGCGCCGCCGGTCATCCTCATCGGCATCGGCCTCCACGGCCTGCTCGACCTGCGCCCCACCGCGCTCGACATCATGTGGCTGGCGGTCACCGCCCTGATCGGCGTCGCCTTCGGCGCCCTGCGTGCGGCCACCACGCAGGTCTTCCCCAAGGACGGCGTGCTCTGGCAGCGCTACACCTGGCGGACGCTGGTCGTGTGGGTCGTGACGTTCGCGATCAGCTTCGGCGTGGGCGCGCTGGCGCTGGCCACCGGCATGCACGAGGAGGTGCGCTCGATCCCGCTGTCGATCGGCGTCGGCCTGCTCGGCGAGGCCCTGGTGATCCTGGCCAGGTCGCGGACGGCGGGCGTGCCGTTCAGGCGTTAGTCTGCGGTCAGAACAACATTCTGTGCACGAGGAGAGCCATGCCGGACAACCTCATCTTCCGCCTGCCGCCGACGTTCGAGACGATCGAGGAGGAGCGGCGGCACCGCAAGGAACGCCTCGCGGCGGCGCTGCGCATCTTCGGCAGGTTCGGGTTCGAGGAGGGCGTGGCCGGGCACATCACCGCCCGCGACCCCGAGCTGAGCGACCACTTCTGGGTCAACCCGTTCGGCATGTCGTTCAAGCACGTCAGGGTCAGCGACCTCATCCTGGTCAACCACGAGGGCCAGGTCGTCGAGGGCCGCTACCACGTCAACGAGGCCGCCTTCGCCATCCACTCGCAGGTGCACCAGGCCCGTCCCGACGTCGTCGCGGCCGCCCACAGCCACTCCATCCACGGCCGCGCCCTGTCGGCGCTCGGCCAGACCATCGAGCCCATCACCCAGGACGCCTGCGCCTTCTACCAGGACAACGCGCTGTTCGACGACTACACGGGCGTCGTGACCGACCTGGAGGAGGGCAAGCGCATCGCCGCGACGCTGGGCGGCAACAAGGCCCTCGTGCTGCGCAACCACGGCCTGCTGACCGTCGGCGACACGGTCGACGCGGCCGCCTGGTGGTTCATCACCATGGAACGCTCGGCCCAGGTGCAGCTCCTGGCCAAGGCCGCCGGGCAGGTCGTGCCCATCGAGCCCGACAACGCCGCGCTCACCCACCAGCAGATCGGCAACGACCTGGTCGGCTGGATCAACTACCAGCCGCTGCACGACCAGATCGTGCGCGAGCAGCCCGACCTGTTCGAGTAGGGCTCTCAGGAGCTGCGGAAGGTGTGCCGGTAGGTCAGCGGCGCGACGCCGACGGCCGCGTGCAGGTGCTGCCGGAGCGAGACCGCCGTGCCGAAGCCGGAGCGCCTGGCCACCTCCTCCACGCCGAGGTCGGTGGTCTCCAGCAACCGCCTGGCGTGGCGGACGCGGTGACCGGACAGCCATTTGGCCGGGCTCATCCCGGTCTCCTCGCGAAAGCGCCTGGTGAAGGTGCGCACGCTCATCCTGGCGTGGGCGGCCAGCACGCCGAGGTCGAGCGGGGCGTCGAGGTGGGCCAGCATCCAGTCGCGGGTCGCGGCGGTGCCGCCGGCGCCGTCGTGCGGCAGGGGGCGCTCGATGTACTGCGCCTGGCCGCCGTCCCGCCAGGGCGGCATCACGCAGCGGCGGGCGGCCCGGTTGGCCACCTCGGTGCCGTGGTCGCGCTTGATCACGTACAGGCACAGGTCGAGGCCCGCCGCCACCCCGGCCGAGGTCAGCACGTCGCCGTCGTCCACGAAGAGCACGTCGGGGTCCAGCTTGACCTGGGGGAACAGGGCGGCGAACCGGGCCGCCTCGCGCCAGTGCGTGGTGGCCGGGCGGCCGTCCAGCAGGCCCGCCGCGGCCAGCACGAACGCGCCCGTGCAGATCGACATGACCCGAGGCCGGTTTTGCAGGGCCGCGCGCAGGGTGGCGGTGATCGTGCCGTCCTTCATCGCCCGGCCCGCGTGGATGCCGGGGACCAGCACCGTGTCGGCCGTGTCGAGCACGTCGAGGTCGTGGTCGGGCAGCACGGTGTATCCGGCCGTGCAGCGGACCGGCTCGCGGTCGGGGGAGCAGGTCACGACCTCGTAGAGCTTCTCGCCGTCCGGCGTCTCGGCCGACTCGAAGACCTGGCCGGGCACGCCGAGGTCGAGCGGGGCGAAGTGGTTCAGCACGACGACCGCGACACGATGGGCCATGGCCCGATTCTTGCACATATTGGCTTTCGGGCCACTCGCGCCGTCAAAATGCGATGAATCAGGATTGGCGCATGACGTTGAGCACCACCCCCGCCCCCACGCGGACCCGCAGGATCCACCGCGCCTGGTGGGTCGCGGCCGTGGCCTTCGTGGCCATCCTCGGCGCGGCCGGTTTCCGCGCCACCCCCGGCGTGCTGATCACCCCGCTGCACGACGAGTTCGGCTGGAGCACGGGCACGATCTCACTGGCCGTGTCGATCAACCTGGTGCTCTACGGGATGACCGCGCCCTTCGCCGCCGCGCTGATGGACCGCTTCGGCATGCGCCGCGTGGTGTCGCTGGCCCTGCTGCTGGTCGCGGTGGGCAGCGGGCTCACCGTGATCATGACGGCGAGCTGGCACCTGCTGCTGTTCTGGGGCGTGTTCATCGGGCTCGGCACCGGGTCGATGGCGCTGGTGTTCGCCGCCACGGTGACCGACCGCTGGTTCGTCCGGCACCGGGGGCTGGTCACCGGCATCCTGACCGCGGCGGGCGCGACGGGGCAGCTCATCTTCCTGCCCGTGCTGGCCTGGCTCGCCGAGGGGCCGGGCTGGCGGGTGGCCTCCCTGACGGTGGCGGGCGCCGCGCTCGCGGTGGTGCCGTTCGTCTGGTGGTTGCTGCGCGATTACCCCGAGGAGGTGGGCACGACGGCGCTCGGCGCCGAGGCGGGCGCCGTACGGACCGGGCCGGCCGGCGGGAACGCGGCGGCGCGGGCGCTGACGGTGCTGCGCTCGGCCGCGCGCACGCGGCCCTTCTGGTTCCTCGCCGGCGGCTTCGCGATCTGCGGCATGAGCACGAACGGCCTGGTCGGCACGCACTTCATCCCCGCCGCGCACGACCACGGCATGGCCGAGCCGGTCGCCGCCGGTCTGCTCGCGATCATCGGGATCTTCGACATCGCCGGGACGGTCGCCTCCGGCTGGCTCAGCGACAAGGTCAACCCCAAGCTGCTGCTCGGCGTCTACTACGGCCTGCGCGGCCTGTCGCTGATGCTGCTGCCCGGCCTGTTCGCGGCCACCACCGAGCCCAGCATGCTGATCTTCATCGTGTTCTACGGCCTGGACTGGGTGGCCACCGTGCCCCCGACCGTCGCCCTGTGCCGCCAGATCTACGGCCAGGACGGCGCGGTCGTGTTCGGCTGGGTCTTCGCCTCGCACCAGGTGGGCGCCGCCGTCGCCGCCGTGGGCGCCGGCCTGACCCGCGACCATCTCGGCGCCTACGACCTGGCCTGGTACGCCGCCGGCGCCCTCTGCCTGCTGGCCGCGGGAATGTCCCTGGCCATCCGGCATGCTAGACGGTGATGAACGAGACCGAACTGATGGTCCTCCCCCTCGTGGTCAGGATCGAGAGGGCCGCTCCCCCCGAGCGCACCGACGCGCTGGAGGCCGCCGCCATGGCCGTGCTGAGCCTGCTGGACGACCCGGGGGAGTGGGCCGCCGAGCTGCACGCCTGGCAGTCCACCGGCAAGATCCGCAAGGTGGTGCGGCGGGCCAGGGGCGCCGAGTGGCGCAGGGCCGCCGCGCTCCCCGGCCGCACGGTCGGGCACCGCACGGCGGAGGTGCGGGTGCACCCGCCCGTCCCGCTCGACGCCTGGCCCAAGGATCTGGCCCGGCTCCAGGTGGGCGGCACCGAGCTGAGCGACGCCGCCGAGCCCGGCCACCCGCCCTCCGGCCCGCCGGTCCTGTGGGAGAACCCCGTGCTGACCATGTCGGCGGGCAAGGCCATGGCCCAGGCCGGGCACGCCGCGCAGCTCGCCTGGTGGGCCAGTGACGAGGCCGAGCGGGCCGCCTGGCGGGCGGCCGGCCTGGCCGTCTCCGTGCGCGCCGCGCCCGGCAGGGACGACTTCGACGCCAAGGTGACCGCCGGGCTGCCCGTGGTGCGCGACGCCGGGTTCACCGAGATCGAGCCGGGTTCGTGCACGTTCGTCGCCGAGGCGCCCTGGCTCCTGGGACGGGTCGCTAGATCGTGAAGACGTCGGCCAGCACGCCGCCCGCCGGGGTGATCCGGGCGGGCGACGGGCTGTCGTAGACGACCATGAGCCGGCCGTCGGGCAGCACGGCCAGCCCCTCCGGATGGTCGTCGCCGACGCCGTAGGGCAGCTCCAGGACCGTCTCCAGGTCGTGCGCGGGCACCAGCCCGCCGCCCTGCCGCTCCCGCCAGCGCACGACCCGCACCGGGCCGTCCAGGCTCATCGTCGGGCCGGTGAGCAGCAGCAGGTCGCCGCCGTGCGGGCACATGTCCCGCACGCCCAGCCCGCCGAGGTCCAGGAAGTGCTTGCGGTACGGCCCGTCGAGCCGTAACCGGCCGCCGCCGTCGTCCACGGGACGGATCTCCAGCACCACCGCCCAGCCGCGCAGCACGGGCCCGCGCAGCCCCAGGTAGACCCGCTCGCCCACGACCGCGATGCCCTCGATGTCGAGCCCGTTGTCCTTGCCCGGCAGCGCCAGGAACGGCGCCAGATGGCGGTCGCCGGACAGCATGGCGGCGACGTTGCGCTCACCGGACAGGATCGCGCCGGGCAGCGGACGCTCGCCGGTGCCGTCCAGCGGCAGGCGGACCAGGATGAACCGGTTCTCCTCGCGGACGACCGTGCCCAGCCGCCTGATCGACTTCTCCGGCGAGCCCGGCTTGGCCTTGCGGCGCTTGAGACTGTGTGAGCCGACCGCCCACAGATGGCCGTCGGCCCTGGCCAGGCCCTCGATGTCGGCCTCGTCGAAGCGTCCGGCGGGCAGGTCCACGTAGTCGGCCAGGAAGAAGGAGCGCTCGTCGCCGAAGTGGTCGCCGGTCCAGGTGAGCCGCTCGACGGTGGCGGTCTCGTCGCCGGCCACCCACAGTCCCGACGGCTCCCACCTGATCGCGGAGAGATTCGTGTGCGTCTGGGCGAACCGGGAGTCCTCGCCGAACCGCAGTTCCACCTGTTCCACCCCGCCATGATTGCACTTCGGTCGCTTCACACACGCAATGGCGGGATATGTCGTACGCTCCCGTCGTGCTCCATGGGGAAGATGAGACCGAGGGTTCACGAGTGAGAACCACAGACCGCCCTGCGAACCCTGTTTCACCGCCCAGGCGCTCCCGCATCGGCGATGTCCGGATGCGGTCGATATATCGGGGGCTCGCCGTCGTGGCGGCCGTGGCGGTCGGCGCCACGGTGATCGTCCTGGCGCTCCCGTCCGGGCCGGACGAGGTCGTGGCGGGGCCGGTAACCGCGCCGCCGGCCGCACCCGCCTCGTCCGCGCCCGCCTCATCCGAGGCGGCCCCCACGACGTCGGCCACCCCCACGCCGACGTCGTCCTCCACGCCGACGTCCTCCCTCACGCCGACGTCCGCTCTCACGCCGACCCCGTCGCCGTCGCCGGGCTCCTCGCTCGCGCCCGGCTACACCGCCATGCAGGCCCTGTACGCCGACCCGCGGGTGCCCCGCCTGACCGGCCGCGTCAAGCGGATGGCCCTGCCCAGGCCGGCCAAACGGCTGGTGAAGGACAGGCGCACCGGCCTGGCCGTGCCCCGGCTGGGCAAGCCGTGGAAGACGCACGGGGCGGCGCCGTTCACCAGCAAGCAGGTGCTGCCGGCGGTGCGCGGCGGCAGGCTGCGCGGCATGCTGGTGACCTGCCCGCTGCCGATCATGGAGCAGAAGTCGCCGCGCGACACGGCGCTGCTGGCCGCGCGCTGGACGCTCAACCACCACCCCAAGGGCTCCAAGATCAGCTGGCTTGCCTCACAACGCGTCAAAACCGGATGGATGCTCGTATATCGCGTCAAATACGGCAAACATTCCTCCCGGGCGGCCGTCGTGGTGATGGACGGGGGAATGAGCAAGCCAGGACTTGCGTTCGTCACAGTGCCTGACTCGCAGAGGAAGCGTTGGCGTGATATTGGCCGCGTGGTCTCAGGAGTGCGTGTTCTAGGCTAGAAAGATCATGTATGCGGCGATGTGGGGGAGTGACGCCGTGGAACGCTCTGGACCGCCGCAGGCACCGAACAAGGGCAAGGTCAAGCCGCCCTGGCGCTCGGAAGGCCTGCCCGGTTCGCCAGGCGGGCGGCCGAAGATCAACTGGTGGCGATTCGTCGTCACCCTGCTCGTGGTGTACGCGGGCTTCTTCGTCGTCTCCTCCCTGGTCGACAACAACTCGGTCGAGACGATCTCTTACACCGAGTTCACCAAGCAGGTCGAGGCGAAGAACGTCAAGGACATCTACGCCCAGGGGCTGTCGGTCGAGGGCGACCTGAGGAGCTCGGCCAAGAACCCCGAGAGCAACGAGTCCTACACCAAGTTCCAGACCGAGATCCCCGCCTTCGCCAACACCGACCAGCTCGACCAGCAGCTCAAGTCGGCCCAGGTGGAGACCACGTCCAAGCCGCTGACCCGCGGCTTCTTCTCCAACCTGCTGCTGTCGCTGCTGCCCGTGCTGCTGCTGGCCGGTCTGTGGATCTGGATCATGCGCCGCGGCGCCAGCATGATGGGCGGCGGACTGAGCGGGCTCGGCAAGTCCAAGGCCGCCAAGCCGGTCGAGGCCCACAAGGTGCGCGTCACGTTCGACGACGTCGCCGGCATCGACGAGGTGGAGAACGAGCTCGTCGAGGTCGTCGACTACCTGAAGGACCCCGGCAAGTACCGCAGGCTGGGCGCCAAGCTGCCCAAGGGCGTGCTGCTCGCCGGCCCTCCCGGCACCGGCAAGACGCTGCTGGCCAGGGCCGTGGCGGGCGAGGCCAAGGTGCCGTACTTCTCGGCCAGCGCCTCCGAGTTCATCGAGATGATCGTCGGCGTGGGCGCCTCGCGCGTCCGCGACCTGTTCGAGGAGGCCCGCAAGGTCGCGCCCTCGATCGTGTTCATCGACGAGATCGACGCCATCGGACGGGCCCGCGGCGGCGCGGGCGGCATCGGCGGCCACGACGAGCGCGAGCAGACGCTGAACCAGATCCTCACCGAGATGGACGGCTTCTCCGGCGCCGAGGGCGTGATCGTCATCGGGGCCACCAACCGGCCCGAGATCCTCGACCCGGCGCTGCTGCGTCCCGGGCGCTTCGACCGTACGGTGCAGGTGGGCCTGCCCGACGCGGCAGGACGCACGGCCATCCTGGAGGTCCACTCGCGCGGCGTGCCGCTCGACGGCGAGGTCAGCCTCGACCGCATCGCCAAGACCACCCCCGGCATGACCGGGGCCGACCTGGCCAACCTGGTCAACGAGGCCGCACTCCTCGCCGCCAAGCGCGGCAAGGAGAAGGTCGACATGTCCGACTTCGCGGACGCGCTGGAGAAGCTCCAGCTCGGCGCGGCCCGCAGCATCGTGATGCCGGAGGAGGAGCGCACCCGCACCGCCTTCCACGAGGCCGGGCACGCCCTGCTCGGCATGCTCCAGCCCGGCGCCGACCCGGTCAGGAAGATCTCGATCATCCCCCGCGGCCGGGCGCTCGGCGTCACGCTGTCCACCCCCGACACCGACCGCTACGCCTACGACGAGCCGTACCTGCGCGGGCGCATCACCGGCGCGCTCGGCGGCATGGCGGCCGAGCAGGTCGTCTACGGCATCATCACCACCGGCGCCGAGAACGACCTCGAACAGGTCACCATGATCGCGCGCGGCATGGTGGGCCGCTGGGGCATGTCGGAGAAGATCGGCCCGCTGACCATCCTGCCCAACGACGGCTCCTCGCCGCAGGCGTCGCCGGCCACGCTGGCCACCGTCGACGAGGAGGCGCGGCGCATCGTGGACGAGTGCTACGAGCGCGCCGTCCAGGTGCTCACCGAGAACCGCGAACGGCTCGACGGCATCGTGGCGGCCCTGCTCGAACACGAGACGCTCGACGAGGCGAGCGCGTACGCCGCCGCCGGCCTGGCCAGCGGCAGCAAGCAGCCCGCCCTCGACTGAGCCACGGCAGTCCCGCCTTTCCCGAGACTTAGGGGAACCCCGGCCTTGCCTCGATCACGGCCGGGGAACGTCTCCCGCGACTCGGATCGGGGGACTGCCTTGACACTGAATGACGAGCTTCTCACCCAGCTCGGCGACTCAGGCGTAGACCAGATCGCCGGCATGCTCGGCACCGACACGGCCACGGCGCGCAAGGTCGTCGAGGCCGTGGCCGGCACCGTCATCGGCGGCATGGCCCGCAACGCCGAGCACCCCGACGGCGCCGAGGCCCTGCGCGGCGCCCTCGACGACCACGTCGACGCCGATCCCTTCAACGGCGACGTGGCCTCCCTGACCCGCGACGGCCACAGCATCCTCGGCCACGTCCTCGGCGGCCAGGGCACCGAACGGGCCGCGGCCGGGCTCTCGCAACTGGCCGGCGTCAGCTCCGGCACCATCATGCGGCTGCTCCCGCTCGTCGCCCCCATGGTCATGTCCCTCCTGGCCGGCCGCGCCGCCAAGGCCAACATGGACGCCTCCGCCCTGGCCGCCGACCTGCGCGAGGAGCACGCCTCGCTGCCCGGCGGCCTCGGCCACCTGCTCGACGGCCTGCTGAGCGGCATCTTCGGCGGCACCGTCCCGGCCCAGGGCGGCCCGTACGACCCGGCCGACCGGCAGCCCGCGAGGGGCACCCCCAACCACGACTGGTGACCGCGCGGGCCTTCGGTAAGCTGGGACGGTGATCGTTCTGGCCTCTGCCTCGCCCACCCGCCTCACCGTTCTGCGCAACGCCGGCCTCGACCCCAAGGTGATCGTCTCCGGGGTCGACGAGGACGCCTTCTCCGCGCACTCGCCGGCGGCGCTCAGCCTCGTCCTGGCCAAGGCCAAGGCGCAGGCCGTCGCGAGCGGGCTGGAGGAGGGGCTGGTCATCGGCTGCGACTCGATCCTCGAACTCGACGGCCGCCCCTACGGCAAGCCCGGCACCCCCGAGGAGGCCGTCGAGCGCTGGCGCATCATGCGCGGGCGCACCGGCCGCCTGGTGACCGGCCACTGCGTGATCGACGTGCCGGCCGGCCGGCAGGCGGCGCAGGTGGCCACCACCGTGGTGCGCTTCGGCCAGCCGTCGGAGGAGGAGATCGCCGCCTACGTCGCCACCGGCGAGCCGCTCGGCCTGGCCGGCGGGTTCAGCATCGAGGGGCGCGGCGGCTGGTTCGTCGAGGGCATCGAGGGCGACCACGGCAACGTGCTCGGGGTGTCCCTGCCGCTGCTGCGCGAGCTGTTCGACGAGCTGGGTTACGCGGTCACGTCGTTCTGGCGCTAGCCTGCCGGGCATGCGATCTCTGCGCGACTTCGCCGCCGGCGTCGGCTTCTTCTTCCAGGGTCTCGGCTGGGTGTCGCGGCACGGCCGGTGGTGGCTGTTCGGGCTGATCCCGGCGGTGATCGCGTTCGCCGTCTACGTGGCGGCGCTGATCCTGCTCGGCACCCACGCGCGCGACCTGGCCGAGTTCTTCACGCCGTTCGCCGACTCGTGGAGCTGGGCCGACCTGTTCCGCACGCTGGTCGGCATCGCGATCTTCCTCGGCGGGCTGGCGCTGGCGGTGCTGACGTTCACGGCGCTGACGCTGGCGATCGGCGAGCCGTTCTACGAACGGCTCTCGGCCGAGGCCGACCCGCTGCCCGGGGAGGTGGAGCAGCCGTGGTGGCGTACGCTGCCCCGCTCGATCAGGGACAGCCTGATCACCCTGTTCTACGTGCTGCTGTTCACCGTGCCGCTGTTCTTCCTGGGGTTCGTACCGGTGATCGGCCAGACGGTGGTGCCGGTGGTCGGCGCCTTCGTCTCCGGGTTCTTCCTGACGGTCGAGCTCACCACGCTGGCCCTCGAACGCCGGGGGGTGGCCAGGAAGGAACGGTTCGCGCTGCTGCGCCGGAACATGGCGACCACGCTGGGGTTCGGGGTGGTGGGGTTCCTGCTGTTCCTGGTGCCGTTCGTGGCGGTGGTGGCGATGCCGGCCGCAGTGGCCGGCGCCGCCCTCCTCGTACGCGCCCGCACATCCCCCACCCCACCCACCCCACCCACCTGACCCCACCTGCATGACCCCACCCGCGTGATCCCAGCGGCCTGGCTCCCCACCCGCGTAACCCCCCACCCACCTGATACCCGCCTGCGGCTCCGCCCCCTGGCCTGCCGGTTTGTTTCATTCGTGCGCGGTCGTCCACAGGGCGGGCCGTCGGGGCGCTCGTCATCCACAGAACCGCGCTCGGGCCTTTCCGGGGCGTGCCCTCCCGGCACCCTTGACGCTCATGACGACCAACGCCCCGGCCCCCTGCCTCACGCTCACCAGCCCGGCCGACATCCTGGCCGCCGTCCCCTACCTGGTGGGCTTCCACCCCCACGACAGCCTGGTCGTGGTCGGCCTCCACCGGGGCCAGGCCAAGGTGGCCGCGAGGTGGGACCTCCCGTTCCCCCGGGGCACCCTCGACCCCCTCCCCGGCCTGCTGTCCCGTGAAGGTGTCACCGAGCTGGTCATCGTCGGCTACGGCAGAGGCGACACGGTCACACCCGCCGTCGACGAGGCCAGGCGGCTCGCCGCCGCATCGGAGATCCGCGTGGGCGAGGCGCTCCGCGCCCACGAAGGCCGCTACTGGTCCTACGTCTGCGACCTGCCCCGGTGCTGCCCGCCCGAAGGCACCCCGTACGACCCGACCACCAGCCAGATCGCCGCCGAGGCCACCGTGCGCGGCCTGGTCGCCCTCCCCGACCGCCGCAGTCTCGAACGCACGATCGCCCCCGCCACCGGCCCGGTCCGCATGGCGATGCGCCAGGCCACCGCCACCGCCGTCGCCGAGGTCCGCGCCCGCCTGGTGGCCGCCCCGGACCTGGACACCTTCGCCCGCGGCTACGTAGCCGAGGCCCTCGCCGAAGTCCGCGCGACTTTGACCGCCCACGCCGACGGCGCCCGCCTCGACGACATCGCCGCCGCCCGGCTGGGCCTGGCCCTGACCGTGATCAGAGTCCGCGACGAAGCCTGGACCATGATGCGCGAGGCTCACCTGCCCTTGTGGAAAGACCTCACCCGCCGCCTGGAGCCCCGCTTCGTCCCGCCGGCCGCCTCCCTGCTGGCCATGGCGGCCTGGCGCACGGGCGACAACATCCTGGCCACCATCGCCCTCGAACGCGCCCTCACCACCGACCCCCACTACTCGATGGCCAACCTCCTGATGCACGCCCTGCAGAGCCTGCTCTCACCCGCCGTCGTCCGAGACCGCCTGCCCAGCCCCGCCGAGCTCGACACCGCCATGGGGCCGGCCAACGGCGGCTGGCTGATCCCCATGCTCGGCCTGCTCGACGACGTCCCGCCCCCGCCGGGACCTGACCGGCACCGGGGGCCGGGTGCGAGCGCATGAAGAAGGGGCCGGGCGCGAGCGCATGAAGAAAGGGTGCCGGTGGCCTCCACCAGCACCCTTCCCGCCGGAACTACAGGCTGCCTTCTTCGCGGCGCCGGCGCTCGTTGTAAGCACGCATCCGAGGGGGATAGCCCGTCAGCTGCACGTCGTACACCGGTAACGCCAGGTCTCGGGCCACCTTGTGGATCACCGCGGGCGACCCGACCCTGCGCCTGGTCCACTCGCCGTCGTCGGCCACCGCCACAGCGGTCGTGTCGGTGGCGAACGTCTCAGGCTCGACGTAGAACTCGACGCCACGCCGCGAACGTGCGAAGGCGATGAGCGCTTCGATGTCGGCATCGGTCGCCTCGCGGTCGAACCGCGCGATCTTCTGCCCGCGCAGCCGACGGATACCGTAGCGGTCTCGCCATCTCATGGATCCTTTTTATACCGTCCGGAGCGCCGGTGTCGGGGATGATCTCGGGGACAGCTCGGGGTTTCTCCCGATGGCACGTCCGGCTCCGAGGACGCAGTATGAAAGTTGACTGCCGATTCCAAGGAGAGGCATGACCATCATGGCTGGGGTACCCAAGACCCCCGGGCCGGGACAGGTGCCGCCAGCTCATCTGCGCGTCACCCACCAGGACCGAGAGCACGTCGTCGAGCACGTCAAGGCTGCCTACGCGGAGGGCCGCTTCGACAAGCTGGAGTTCGACGACCGGCTGGAACGCGCGATGACCGCGCGTACGCACGGCGACCTGATGCCCATCATGAACGAGCTGTACGGGACGATGGCGGTGCCGAGATTCGCGCCGCCGATGCCCCGGCCGGTCCGTCCGGAACGGGCTCCGGAGAGCAACGAACGCGTCCAGGCCGCCCTCGGCCACTTGCTGATGGCCATCGGGATCCCGGTGGTGGGCCCGTTGATCCTGCTGCTCACGGCGGCCAAGACCTCTCCGTACCTGCGGCGGCAGGCGCTGGAGGCCCTGAACTTCCAGCTCACCGTGGTGGGGGCGAGTTGCATCCTGCCGCTCACCGTCATCGGCATCGTGCTGCTGCCGGTGATCTGGGTCGGCGCCGTCGTCCTGGGCATCGTCGGTGGCATCTCGGCCCTGGCCGAGAGCAGCTTCCGCTACCCGCTGACGGTCCGCCTGGTCAAGTAACGCTTCCCGGCAGCACGCGGGGGAGCCTGCTCTCGACGAAACGGCGGCGTGCGCACGGGTTGGAGAAAGCCGACGCGCAGCGGCGGCTAGTAGACGGACACGCGGATCGCAGATGCGGGGCCTCGCGGGTACCGGATATCGGGGGGATATCCGAGAGGTGGATCGCGACGTCCGAGGATCTGGATCAGGACCAAGCGATGTAGAGGCCCGGGGACCTCAGATCGGGCCCAAAGGATGTCGGGGGACGGCCCAGGAATCGCGGGGGACCGGGGATCCGGGCACGCGGTACCGGGACTAATGGACGTCGGGGGACGTCCGGGGACATCGGGGGCGCCCCCGGGAAATCGTGATCCGGGGATTTCGGGTCGGGAGGCCTGAGGGATCACGGGATCGGTACCTCGCCGGGGTATCCGAGGATGCGGGTGGACGGGGGCTGTCGGGTTGAGGGCCCCGAGGTATCAGGCCCGCGACCGGGGAGCGGGACCGAGGGATGTTGGGGGGACATTTGGCAATGCCAAGTGCCCGGAGACTCGGGTCGGGGGCCCGAAATATCTGAACCGCGGTGTCAGGACTGCGATCGGGGAGCCGTCCGGGACCGGACCTGTGGGACGTCGGGGGACGTCCGGGGAGGGCGGGGATCGGGGAGATCCGAATCCGGGGCCCGCGGTATCGGGACTTAGGGACGTCGGGGGCGTCCCTGGGGAATCGGGGTGCGGGGGTTTCGGGTCGGGGGCCCGAGGTGTCGAAACCGTGGCGTCGGGACTGGGACCGGGGAGCCGTCTGGGAGCGAGCCTGCGGGATGTCGGGGGACGTCCGGGAATGGCGGGGGATCGGGACCCGGAGATCTGGAGCGTGGGACGTCGGGGGCGTCCCTGGGGAATCGGGGTGGGGGATTTCGGGTCGGGGCCCGAGCCATCGAAACTGCGGTATCGAGACCGCGATCGAAGAGACGTCCGGGGGCCGGGGCGAGGGATGTTGAGGGACGTCTGGGAAGAGCAGGGGGCAGAAGGGGCGGATCGCGGGCCGCGGTAACGGCCCGGGGATGTCGGTGATGTCGGGAACCAGTTGTCCAACCAGTCCTCCAGGCATCCCGGTCGCAGCTCCTGGACATCCGGCGGGCCCAGTCCTCGGGTTCCAGCCCTCGGGGCATTCCGGTCGCAGCCCCGACATTCCGGGTTCGGTCCCCCCGGACGACCGATGCCCGTCCCCCGAACACCTCGATCCCGATGTCGCGGTTCCAATCCCTTGGCTCCCGGCCCGCCGGTAGAGACCGGCGATCGGGGCTGGGATGTTGGCAGCCAGGATCGGCGTAATTGTGGGATTCGTGGGGGGCGGTGTTGGGGGAGGGCCCGGCCCGCCCCCAGGGGACGAATGAGCGGGGGCGGGGCCGAGGAGAGACCGAACGCGGTCAGCGGGCCAGGACTTCGTAGCGGACGGTCATCACGCCCGAGCCCAGGCTGCCGATCGCGTCGAACGCGGCCCTGGAGAGGTCGAGGCACCGGCCGCCCACATACGGGCCGCGGTCGTTGATGCGTACGGTGACCGACGAGCCGTTGCGCGGGTTGGTGACGCGGACGCGGCTGCCCAGCGGAAGGGTCTTGTGCGCGGCGGTCATGGCGGAGGGGTTGAAGCGTTCGCCGCTGGCCGTCATCTGGGGCTCGCCGTAGTACGAGGCGCCACACGTCCCGGAGGACAGGACGCGGACCTTCGGCTTCGTGGCCCGGAGCTTGACCGGCTTGACGGTCTTGGTCGTCTTCTTCGCCGAGTCGGACGTTGCAGCCTCGGATGCCGCCGTGTCGGACGAGGCCGTGTCGGAGGCCGACGTTTCGGTGGCGTCGGGCCGGGCGGCGGCGGGGGCCTTCGGCGCCGGGTTGGCGCCGTGAGGGGAGTTCGGGACGCTCTTCGCGCTCGGCCCCGAAGCGGTGGAGGTCGAGGCGCTGGGGCTCGAAGCCGTGGGAACCGGGGTGATGGTCCTGGTCTGGGAGGCGTTGGCCGCGACCGCCGGGTTGGGGGTGCCGGTGGAGGTGGTCGCCGTGGCGGCGTCCTTGGCGGCGGTGGTGCCGGGGGCGTCGTTGCCGACGGCGGCCCAGGCGGTGGTCGAGGCGGCGGCCACTACGGCGGCCCCGGCGGCGATGGCGGTCCAGCGGCGCTTGCCCGGGGAGAGCTTGCGGTCGTTGGGGGACGATTTGTGGGAGTGCTGGCCCAAGGTAAACCACGGTCCTAGCTAGGGGACAGGAAAGGGAAAGGCCAGGTCATGGGGGGTGTGAGGCGTGTGACGGCCTGTCCGCCCGCAAGGGATGGGGGATCCGGCGGGCGAGGACGAACATATGCGACAAACAGCAGGTAAAGACAACTTAATGCGACATACAGTGACATATCTCACTTAAGGGCGCAAGAGGCCCAGAACGCCGAGCGTACGCCGAGGATCTTGGGGTTTCCGAAGAACGACAGAACTCGTCTAACACCACGCCTCGGGCCAACCCGACCGCAGCCCACAAACGGGCCAACTTGATCTAAGGCCGCAACCGGGCCGCCTTGATCTAAGGCCGAAACCGGGCCGACCTGATCCAAGGTCGCGAACGGCCCAACCCGCCCCTCAGGTCGAGACCGAGGGACTCCGCCTCACGCCATGAACAGCAGAACCCGGCGACAAGACGGCCACCCCGCTCCTCGCCGCTGCACTCGCCGCGGTGCCTGTTCTTGGGTGTGCAGTCCATTCGAGGAGGGTGTGCGGGGGGCAAGGCGGGAACTCCGTGCTCGCCAGCCTTCGCGCGTTGCTGCGCCTGTTCGCGGGTGTGCAGTCCGTCCTGGGAGGGGGTGTGGGAAGGCGGTAGCAAGGCGAGCAGTCCCTGCTCGCCTGCTCTTGAGGTGTGCAGTCTGTCCGGCAGCGTGTGCAGGGGGTCTGGTGGCAAGGTGGAGCGGCGGTCGTTGGGGCGGACGGGTAAGGCGTTCGGGAGGGCGTGCAAGGGGAAGCGATGGCAGCGCCGGGTGACCCCTCGCCTACCTTCACGGGCCGGGCTCCTACGCTGCGGATGTGCAGGCCGGCAGGTGGGGTCAGAGCATGAGGGAGCGGACGGTGGCGACGGTGTCGGCGTCCTCGGGGCGTTTGTCCGGACGGTAGCGCAGCACCCGGGCGAACCGCAGTGCCATCCCCCCGGGGTAGCGCGGCGAACGCTGCACGCCGTCGAAGGCGATCTCCACCACCAGTTCGGGCCGCAGCTTGACCGCCCATTCGTCGGTGGGGCCGTCGGCGAGTTCGAGGAAGCGTTCGGTCTGCCAGGCCAGCAGCTCGTCGGTGAGCCCCTTGAACGTCTTGCCGAGCATGACGAACCCGCCCTCGGGGTCGCGCGCGCCCAGATGCAGGTTGGACAGCTTGCCCTCGCGCCGGCCATGGCCCCACTCGGCCGCCAGGACGACCAGGTCGAGCGTGTGCCGGGGCTTGACCTTGATCCAGCCCGCGCCGCGCCGGCCGGCCGCGTACGGCGAGGACAGGGACTTCACCACCAGGCCCTCGTGGCCCGCCTTGACCACGTCGGTGAAGAACTTCTCCGCCTCGGCCACGTCGGCGGTGATCAGCCGTGGCGTCAGCAGTCCGAGCGGGACGGCGCGGGCCAGGGCTTCCTGGCGCTGCGAGTACGGCAGGTCGAGCAGGTCGGCGCCGTCGGCGCGCAGCGCGTCGAAGAAGAACACGCTGAGCGGGGTCTGCTCGCGCAGCCTGGCGACGTCGGTCTTGCTGGAGACGCGGCTCGCGGTCACCTGGAACGGGTGGGGACGCCCGTCCGGCCGCAGCGCGAGGACCTCGCCGTCGAGCACCAGGTCGGCGGAGTCGAGCCCGAGCACCGCCTCGACCAGCTCGGGAACCTGCGCGGTGATGTCGTCGAGGGTGCGGGTGAAGACCCGCACCTGCGTGCCCGAGCGGTGGGCCTGCACGCGTACGCCGTCGAGCTTCCACTCCAGGGACGCGGGCGAACCGGCCTTGTCCAGCGCGGCGGCCACGTTGGGCGCGCTGCCGGCGAGCATGGGGGAGACCGGCCGCCCCACCTCCAGCTTGAACGCGTGCAGCGCCGCCACGCCGCCCGTCAGCGCCGCCGCGCCCACGGCGGGCAGCCAGCCGCGCAGGGTGAGCGCCCGCCGCACGTCGGCCGACGGCGCGCCGGACGCCTTGGCCAGCGCTTCGATCATCACGCCGTCGAGGGCGCCCTGGCGCAGCTCGCCGTTGAGCAGCCTGCGCATGAACTGCTGCTCCTGGCTGGTCAGCCCGGCGAACAGCTCGGCGACCAGCGCTCTGCGCGCCGCCTGCGAGCCGGGGCCGGAGACGGCCTTGATCCGGGTCAGCAGCGCGTCGACGGTCGTGAGGGTGGCGGTTGCGGCGAGTTTGGGCTGCGGGACGTCCTCCAGTGAGCGCCAGCCCACGCCGATCTGGCGCTGCGGCAGGTCGCCCGACAGGTAGGCGATGGCGATCTCCGCCTCGTCCGGGCCGACCCGGGCGAGCAGTTCGGCCAGATGCCCGACCTTGCCCAGCCGTGCGGAGGTGCGCGTCACCGCGTCGGAGGTCCGGACCACGTCGATCAGAAGCACACCGCTATCGTGCCTCACCACGCCGACATTTCCCCACCCGATATGTCCCGGGTTTTTCAAAGCAGGGGTAGCCGGGCGGACCGCCGTCGGCGGCCCGCCCGTTCCCGGTCTAGCTGACGCCGAGCAGGTCGACCACGAAGATCAGCGTCTCGCCGCCCTTGATGCGCGGCGGCGCGCCGCGGTCGCCGTAACCGAGGTGCGGCGGGATGACCAGCTTGCGACGGCCGCCGACCTTCATCCCGGCGACCCCGCGGTCCCAGCCAGCGATGACGCGGCCGCCCCCGAGCGGGAACTCGAACGCCTGGCCGCGGTTCCACGACGCGTCGAACTCCTCCCCGGACGAGAACGAGACACCCACGTAGTGGACGCTGACGTTGTGGCCCGGCTTGGCCTCGGGGCCAGTGCCTTCGACGAGGTCGACGATCTCCAGGTCGGCGGGCGGGTTGCCCTCGGGGAAGTCGATCTCGGGCTTCTCGAGTGCCACGAATGTGCTCCTGTTGACGATGACAATAACCCGACGACTCTATGCCGTCGGGGTGCGGCCGTCGTTCATGCCCGCCCTTTTCTCCCGGCGCCGGGCCGCCCGAAGCCGGGAGAAAGGGCACGTCACCGGCGCCGGTTGATCACCAGCTCTGGTGCAGCGGCATGCCCTCGGCGTAGCCGGAGGAGCTCTGGATGCCGACGACGGCCTGCTGGTGGAACTCCTCGAGGTTCGCCGCGCCCGCGTACGTGCACGACGATCGCAGGCCCGCGACGATCCCGTCGATCTGGTCCTCCACGCTGGGCCGCTTGGGGTCGAGGTACATGCGCGAGGTCGAGATGCCCTCCTCGAACAGCGCCTTCCTGGCCCGGTCGTAGGCGGAGTCCTCGGCCGTCCTGAGCCGTACGGCGCGGGAGGAGGCCATGCCGAAGTTCTCCTTGTACTTGCGCCCGTCGGCGTCGGTGCGGGCGTCGCCGGGCGACTCGTACGTGCCGGCGAACCACGAGCCGATCATGACGTTGGACGCCCCGGCCGCCAGCGCGAGGGCCACGTCGCGGGGATGCCGGACGCCGCCGTCCGCCCAGACGTGCCTGCCGAGCCGGCGGGCCTCGGCCGAGCATTCGAGCACCGCCGAGAACTGCGGCCGCCCGACGCCGGTCATCATCCGCGTGGTGCACATGGCGCCCGGGCCCACGCCGACCTTGAGGATGTCGGCCCCGGCCTCGACCAGGTCGCGCACGCCCTCGGCGGTCACCACGTTGCCCGCCGCGACCGGCACGCCGGGGTCGAGCGCCCGGACGGCGCGCAGGGCGGCGATCATCTTCTCCTGGTGGCCGTGGGCGGTGTCCACGACCAGGCAGTCGGCCCCGGCCTCCAGCAGCTCCTTGGCCTTGGCGGCGACGTCGCCGTTCACGCCGACGGCCGCGGCGATGCGCAGGCGGCCCTGGGCGTCGAGCGCGGGCTGGTAGAGGGTGGCCCGCAGCGCGCCCGTGCGGGTGAGGATGCCGACCAGCCGGCCCTCGTCGTCCACGATGGGCGCGAGGCGGTGGCGGCCCTCGTGCAGGCGGTCGAAGGCGCCGCGCGGGTCGAGTCCGGCGGGCAGCGTGAGCAGCTCGCTCGACATGACCTCGGACAGCTGCGTGTACATGTCCACGCCCTGGCAGTCGGCCTCGGTCACCACGCCGACGGGCCGGTTGTCCCAGTCGACGACGATGACCGCGTTGTGGGCGCGCTTGGGCAGCAGTTGCAGCGCCTCGCCCACGGTGTCGTGCGGGGTGAGGGTGAGCGGCGTGTCGTGGACCAGGTCGCGCTTCTTGACCCAGTCGACCACGTCGGCGACGACGTCGAGGGGGATGTCCTGGGGGATCACGGTGATCCCGCCGCGGCGGGCCACGGTCTCGGCCATGCGGCGGCCGGCGACCGCGGTCATGTTGGCGACGACGACGGGGATCGTGGTGCCCGTGCCGTCGTTCGTGGAGAGGTCGACCGCGAGCCGCGATCCGACCGAGGAGCGCGACGGCACCATGAACACGTCGCTGTAAGTCAAATCGTAACGAGGCTCTTGGTCGTTGAGAAACTTCACGTTCATCCATCTTATGGGGTGACAGGTCCAACAAGGGGTTTCCCCCGTTCTCCGGGGCTTATGATCGGCCGGGGACACATTTGGGGGAGGTAAGTCGTGGACATCGTCGAACGGGCCGAGCTGACCGTCGTGGGCTTCGCCGTACGCACGACGAACGCCGACGAGGCGGATCCGGCGCGGGCCGCGCTGCCCACGCTGTGGCAGCGGGCGGGCGCGCCGGGGGCCTTCGCGCACGTGCCGGGCCGCATCGACGAGAACCTCTACGCGGTGCTGACCGACTACGAGAGCGACCACACCGGCGCCTACACGCAGATCGTCGGCATCGGCGTGCGCACGGTGCCGCGCCTGCCCGAGGGCATGGTGGCGGTGCGAGTGCCGGCCGCCAAGTCGATCCGGCTGGCGGCCCGCGGGCAGCTGCCGCAGGCGCTGATCGAGGCGTGGCAGCAGGTGTGGCAGCACACCGAGTCGGGCGGCCAGCCCTCCCGCGCCTTCACCACGGACCTGGAGGTCCATCACTTCGAGGGCGCCGACCTCTACGTGGCCGTCTAGGCCCGAGTCCGGGCCCGAGGAGTCACAGGCCGAGCGCCTCGGCCGCCGCCGCGACGGCCGTCGGCTTGACCTCCTCCAGGGGGAGGCCGGCGTACTCGACCGTGCAGTCGGCCATGCCGCCGAGCGCCAGTGTGGCGCGGATCTGCTGGGCCCGCGTGAGGTCGGGGCCGAGCAGCAGGGCGATCAGCTCGCGCCGCCATTCGAACATGCGCTGACCCAGGTCGAGGTAGGCCAGGATCGAGATGTCGCGCACCATCATCCCGGTCACGTCGCGGTGGCGCCACATGAGCTCGAAGTAGTCGTCGAGCAGCGCGCGCGGGTCGCCGGGCTCCTGCCTGGCGGCGAAGCGCTCGAAGTCCTCCACCAGCGGCTGCACGATGCTGCGCACCAGGTCGTCGCGTGAGGCGAAGTGGTAGTAGAGCGCTGGCTTGGTGATGCCCAGCCGGTCGGAGATCTGGCGCAGGCTGGTGTTCTGCACGCCCTGCTCGGCGAACAGCTCGCGGGCCACCGCCTGGATACGGGACTTGGTGTCACTGGGCATGCCTGAAGTTTATCCCTTACCTACCGTTAAGTAAGGACGCGTGCTAGCGTGCACTTACCAACCGTTAAGTAAGGAGGGGGCCATGAAGGTCCTCGTCTCGGGCGCCAGCGTCACCGGGCCGGTGCTGGCGTACTGGCTGACCAGGTACGGCTTCGAGGTCACGGTCGTCGAACGCGCCCCGGCGCTCAGGAAGTCGGGCGGCCACGCGGTGGACCTGTTCCGGCCCGCCATGGACATCGTCGAGAAGATGGGCCTCCTGGAGCCGGTCATGGCGAAGAAGACCGGCACCGACTGGCTCCGGGTCCACCGCGAGGGCCGGGCGCGGCCCGTGGAGCTGGAGCTGCGCCGCGTCCTCACCGCCGTCTCCGACCGGCACATCGAGATCATGCGCGACGACCTGAGCGAGGTCTTCCACGAGGCCACCCGGCACGACGCCGCCTACGTCTTCGGCGACTCCATCGCCTCGATCGCCGAGGACGGCGAGGTGCGCTTCGACAGCGGCCGGCAGGACCGCTTCGACCTGGTGATCGGCGCCGACGGGCTGCACTCCAACGTGCGCCGCCTGACCTTCGGCCCCGAGGAGCGCTTCGCCACCTGGATCGGCGCGTACCTCGCCGTCGCCTCCGTCCCCAATTTCCTGGGCCTCGACGGCCGGATGGAGGCCCTGGCGGGCGAGGGCTACATGGCCGCCGTCTACAGCGCCGCGCACATGGACGACGCCCGGGCCGGCTTCCTGTTCAGGACGCCGGAGCCGCTCGACTACCACTACCGGGACGTGGCCCGGCAGAAGGAACTGCTGCGCGAGCGGTTCGGCGGCCTCGGCTGGCAGGTCCCCAGGATCCTGGACGAGGTGGACCGCACCTCCGCCTTCTACTTCGACTCCATCACCCAGCTCAGGCTCGACTCCTGGTCGCGCGGCCGGGTGACGCTGGCCGGCGACGCCGGTTACTGCCCGGGCCCGGCCGTGGGCGGCAGCACGAGCCTGGCGGTCGTGGGGGCGTACGTGCTGGCGGGCGAGCTGGCCGCGCACGGCGGCGACCACCGCACGGCCTACCCCGCCTACGAGGCCGAGATCGGCGAGTACGTGCGCCGCAGCCGCGCCTTCGCCCGCCGCGCGGCCAGGGGGATCGTCCCCGGGAGCCGCTTCGACGTGTGGGCGCTCACCCAGGGCATCCGCCTGGTCAACCACCTGCCGGTCGCCCTCACCAGGGCCGCGACCAAGATCAGCAGCAAGGGGGTGCGCCTGCACGACTCGATCCGGCTCAAGGACTACGCCGCCCACGCGCGCCCGGCAATGCCCCGCCCCTGACGAGGGCTCAGGCCAGCACGCCCTGCTCCCGCAACTTCTCCGCCTCCGCCGCCGGCAGCCCCCACGCGGACAGGTCCGTGAGGCGGGTGGCCGGCGACAGGTCGGGGTCCGGCACGCCGAGCAGGCGCGGCGCGGGCACCGGATGGGTCACGCCGCCGACCTCGGCGAACGTGCCCCGGGCGACGTTGTGCGGATGCCGCGCGGCCTCGGCCATGGACAGGACGGGCGAGACGCAGGCGTCCGAGCCCTCGAACAGGGCCTCCCACTCGGCACGGGTGCGCTTGGCGAACTCCTCGGCCAGCCGGGCCTTGAGCGCGGGCCACTGCGTCCTGTCGTTGCGGTCGGGCAGGCCGGTCAGGCCCATCAGGTTCACCATGGCGTCCCAGAACTGCGGTTCGAGCGAGCCGACGGCCAGGAAGCCGCCGTCGGCGGTCTCGTAGGTGTCGTACTGGGGGGCGCCGGTGTCGAGCAGGTTGGTGCCGCGCGGGCCCCAGAAGCCGCTCTGCGCGGCCTGGTAGAACATCGAGAAGAGCAGGGCGGCGCCGTCCACCATGGCGGCGTCGATCACCCGGCCCTTCCCGGTGCGCTCGCGTTCGAACAGGGCCAGCAGCACGCCGTAGGCGAGCATGAGGCCGCCGCCGGCGAAGTCGCCGAGGATGTTGATCGGCGGGGTCGGCTTGCCGCCCTCGCGGCCGAGCATCGACAGCACGCCGGAGATCGCGATGTAGTCGATGTCGTGGCCGGCGGTGGGCGCGAGCGGGCCGTCCTGGCCCCAGCCGGTCATCCGGCCGTAGACCAGCCGCTCGTTCACCGCGTGCAGGTCGGCGGGGCCGATGCCGAGCCGTTCGGCGACGCCGGGACGGAAGACCTCGATCACCACGTCGGCGTTGCGGGCCAGCTCCTTGAAGGCGGCCACGCCCTCGGGCGACTTCAGGTCCAGGCCGATCGTCCGCTTGCCGCGGTCCATGACGTCCGTACGAGGCCGGTCGGAGACGGCCTGCACCCGGTCGACCCGCAGCACCTCGGCGCCGTGGTCGGCCAGCATCATCCCGGCGAACGGCCCCGGGGCCAGCCCCGCGAGCTCCAGCACGCGCACTCCGGCCAGCGGGCCGCCACTACCCTTCGACATGGACATCTCCTCGACAGTCGCACAGGCAAACGGTTGGCTTCACGGCTCCGAACCTGCCTCAGTAGAACAACATTCGGCAAGTCGTGGCAAGCGGCCTTTTGCGTCCTTCCCGCGAACTCGTGGGAGGTATGGGAAACTTGCCCACTGTTCGGGTGGTCTACAGATCGCCGGCGTCCAGCGGCTGTCTGCAGCAGGCGCTCGCGCCGCTACAGGGGTAGGACATGGTTTCGGAGAGCAACCGGCTTGTCGCCAGGCGCTACCAGTTACGGCGCGAACTGGGCCGCGGGGGTATGGGCGTCGTCTGGGAGGGTTACGACACGCTGCTCAACCGGCAGGTGGCCATCAAGGAGGTGCTGCTGCCCGAGGGGCTGTCGCCGGGCGAGCAGGAGCGCCACCTCATGCGCACCGCCCGCGAGGCCCGTACGGCGGCCAAGCTCAACCACCCCTCCGTGGTCGCGGTCTACGACGTGGTCGAGGAGGGCGGCCGGCCCTGGATCGTCATGGAGCTGGTCGCGCACCCCTCGCTCGAAGAGGTCGTGGCCACCTCGGGGGCCCTGCCCGTGCGGCAGGCGGCCGACGTGGGCCGCCAGGTGCTGTCGGCGCTCAGGGCCGCCCACGAGGCCGGGATCCTGCACAGGGACGTCAAGCCCGCCAACATCCTGCTCGCCGACGACGGCCGCGTGGTGCTGATGGACTTCGGCATCGCCACGGTCGAGGGCGACGCCTCGCTGACCAGGACCGGCATGGTGACCGGCTCGCCCAGCTTCCTGGCCCCCGAACGGGTGCGTGCGGACGAGGCCGGGCCGCCCTCCGACCTGTGGTCACTCGGCGCGACGCTGTTCGCCGCGATGGTCGGCCGCTCGCCCTTCGACCGCGGCGAGGCCATGGCGACGATCAACGCGCTGCTCAACGAGGAGCCCGACTACCGGCGCATCCCGCCGATCATGCACCCGATCCTGAAGGGCCTGCTGCGCAAGGAGCCCGCCGACCGGGTGGACGCCGAGGAGGCCGACCGGCTGCTCGCGGCCATCGAGGTGGCGGCCAAGCCCGCCTACACCGACCTGCCGGAGAAGAAGCCGGGCAGCGGGCGCGGGCGGGCCGTGCTGGCCGTGGCCGCCGCCGCCGTCGTGGTCGTCGCGGGCGGCGCGGTGGCCTACTTCAAGCTCGCCACGCCCGCCGAGGGCGCCCCGCGCACCGCCCAGCCGGCCGCCGCGGCCAGCCCGCTGAGCCCGTCACCCTCGCAGCAGCCCACGACGAGCCCGACGCCGTCGGCGACCCCCACGCCGACCGTGCGGCGGGTCCGCCCGGCCGTACGCGCGTGGACCTCGCGGGAGGGCTGGTCGATCCTGCGCCCGATCGGCTGGCGGGGCGCGATGCGCGAGTCCGTCACCGAGTGGACGCGCCGCGACGGCAACGCCCACCTCGGCGTGGAGGCCCTGTATTCCAGCCTGGACGCCAACCAGATCCTGCGCGACTCGGAGGAGACGCTGCGGCAGGAGGGCCAGGAGGTGATCAGCCGCGGCCGCCGCGTGGTCAACCACCGGGGCGTCAAGGCGGTCGAGTGGGAGTTCTCCTGGACCGCCGCCAGCGCCGCCGGCACCCACTGGATCAGGCCGGGCATGACCTACCACGAGGTGCGCCGCGCGGTGGTGTCCGGCGAGACGGCCTACATCCTGTCCTGGACGGTCGCCCAGGACCAGTGGCTGCGCAACAGGGCACTGATGCGACAGGTGATCGACAGCTTTACGGTGAAGGCATGAGCCCCTGGAACCTGCTCGCCCTGCCGCCGCTCCCCGAGGAGGCGACGCGCGGCCTGCTCGCCCCGCTCGGCGACCGGGTGACGGTCCGCGTGCCCGCCACCCGCGACCGGGCCGGGCTGCTGGCCGCGCTGCCCGAGGCCGAGATCGTGCTCGGCGACTGGACCTCCACGCTCGTGCTCGACGCCGAGGCGGTCAAGCACGCGCCCGCGCTGGCCTTCGTGCAGCAGCCCTCGGTGGGCGTCGACGGCCACGACCTGGCCGCCCTCGCCGAGGCCGGGGTGCCGCTGGCCAACACGCCGGGCGTCAGCGCCGTCGCGGTGTCGGAGTGGTGCCTGGCCGCCACGCTGTCGCTGTCGCGCCGGCTGGGGGCCGCCGACGCCGCCGTCCGCGCGGGGGAGTGGCCGCAGCAGGGCCTGCGCCCGCGCGAGCTGAGCGGCCGCCGGGTCGGCGTCGTCGGGTACGGCCCGATCGGCGAGAACTGCGTGCGCCTGTTCGGCGCCCTGGGCTGCGAGGTCTCCTACTGGACCAGGTCCCCGCGGCAGGCGCCCGGCCGCGCCGACCTGGAGACGCTGGTGGCCGGCAGCGACGTGCTGGTGGTGGTGATCGCGCTGTCGGAGGAGACCCGCGGGCTGATCGACCCGCGCCGCATGAAACAGGGCGCGCTGCTGGTCAACGCGGCCAGGGGCGGCGTCGTCGACCAGGCGGCGCTGGTCGCCGCGCTGCGCGACGGGCACCTCGGCGGGGCCGCGCTCGACGTGTTCGACACCGAGCCGCTGCCAGCCGGCGACCCGCTGCGCGATCTGCCGGACGTGCTGCTGTCGCCGCACGCCGCCGGGGTGACGCCCGAGGCGACGACGCGCCTGCTCACGGCCGTGCTGGACAACCTCACGGCGGCACTGGAGGGACGAGAGGTGCGTGCCGTGCTCAATGGGGTCTCACCCCTGGTTAGACGTAGATTTCCGCATTTGCCTGCCACATAGGCGTTTCACCTGGCACGATGAACAGTTTTCGTGTCTTTAACGACCCCGGTCTGTTCGAGCCGGGCTGCGGGAGATACGGTCTTACGGACGATCTCTACCAGCTCAAGGGGGTGCTTCCGTGACGACGACGATGTCGACACACCAACGGGCAGTAGAGCAGATCCGGCAGTCCTACGCCGAGATCCCCGGCGACGCCGCTCCCCGGTTGGCCAAGTCCACGTCCAACCTGTTCAGGTTCCGTGACGGAGGCAGGACGGCCAAGCTGTCGGCCAGAGACCTCGACGAGGTCATCAGCGTGGATCCGGCGACGATGACGGCCGAGGTCCAGGGCATGACCACCTACGAGCACCTCGTCGAGGCCACGTTGCCGCACGGCCTCATGCCGTACGTGGTGCCGCAGCTCAAGACGATCACGCTCGGCGGCGCCGTCACCGGCCTCGGCATCGAGTCGACCAGCTTCCGGGACGGCCTGCCGCACGAGTCGGTCGAGGAACTGGAGATCCTCACCGGCGACGGCCGCATCGTCGTGGCCCGTGACGACAACGAGCACCAGGATCTGTTCCGCGCCTTCCCCAACTCCTACGGGACGCTCGGCTACGCCCTGCGCATCCGGATCAAGCTCCGCAAGGTCCAGCCGTACGTGCACCTGACGCACATCAGGTTCACCGACGCGGCCAAGTGCATGCTGGCCATGCAGGAGATCTGCGACAGCATGGTGCACGACGGCGAGCAGGTCGACTTCGTGGACGGCGTCTTCTTCGACCCGGAGGAGATGTACATCACGCTGGGCCGCTTCGCCGACCGCGCGCCCTACGTCTCCGACTACACCGGCATGCGCATCTACTACCAGTCGATCAGGCAGCGCAGCCGCGACTGGCTGAGCATCCACGACTACCTGTGGCGCTGGGACACCGACTGGTTCTGGTGCTCGCGGGCGTTCGGCGTGCAGCAGCCGGTGGTCCGCTCGCTGATGCCGCGCCGCTGGATGCGCTCCGACGTCTACCGCAGGCTCGTGGCCCTCGACCGCCGGACCGGGCTGACCGCCCGCATCGACCGCTGGCGCGACCAGCCCGTCCAGGAGTCGGTCATCCAGGACGTCGAGGTGCCGGTCGAGCGCGGCGCGCAGTTCCTGGAGTTCTTCCACGACAAGGTGGGCATGACCCCCGTCTGGATGTGCCCGCTGCGGTCGAGCTCCCAGTGGCCGCTGTACCCGCTGGAGCCCGGGAAGCTCTACGTCAACTTCGGCTTCTGGGGCATGGTGCCGTTGCCGCGCGGCCAGTTCGACGGCTACTACAACAGGCTCATCGAGGACTCGGTACACGAGCTGGACGGCCACAAGTCGCTCTACTCGACCTCCTTCTACGCCCGTGAGCAGTTCTGGGAGCTGTACAACGGTGATGCTTATTGGCCGGTCAAGCGGGAATACGACCCGAACGGTCGCCTGCTGGACCTGTACGAAAAGTGTGTACGGGGAAGGTGAGCATGGCTCTCGCAAGCATCTTTGAGAAGATCGTCGGCTCTGACGCGAACATCTCGTTCATGGCCTATGACGGCAGCAAGGCCGGTCCCGACGGCGCCGACCTCGGTCTTGAGGTCAAGTCGCCCATCGCGGTGGCCTACCTGGCACAGGCCCCCGGGGAACTGGGTCTGGCCAGGGCGTACATCTCGGGGCACATCGACGTGCACGGCGATCTGTACACCCTGCTCGACCGCATGTGGAACATCACCACCAACGACCTGACCGCAGGCGAGAAGCTCGCCGCCGTACGGTCGCTGGGCGTCAAGCCGTTGCTGATGCGGGTGCCGCCGCCCCCGCAGGAGGTGCGTCAGAGCGCCCTGGCCCGGCTCGGCTCGCGGCACGCCAAGCAGCGTGACGCCGAGGCGATCCACCACCACTATGACGTGTCCAACCGGTTCTACCGGTGGGTGCTGGGGCCGTCCATGGCCTACACGTGCGCGACCTACCCCGAGGAGGGCGCGACGCTGGAGGAGGCCCAGTACACCAAGTTCGACCTGGTGGCCAGGAAGCTCGACCTCAAGCCGGGCATGCGCCTGCTCGACGTCGGCTGCGGCTGGGGCGGCATGGTCATCCACGCCGCCAAGCACTACGGCGTGAAGGCGCTGGGCGTGACGCTGAGCCGCCAGCAGGCCGAGTGGGCCCAGAAGGCGATCGCCGACGAGGGCCTCCAGGACCTCGCCGAGGTGCGCTTCATGGACTACCGCGACGTGCGGGAGACCGGCTTCGACGCGGTCAGCTCCATCGGCCTGACCGAGCACATCGGCAAGGACAACGTCCCGTCGTACTTCGAGTTCCTCTACGGCAAGCTCAAGCCCGGCGGCCGGCTGCTCAACCACTGCATCACCCGTCCGACGGGCAAGGAGAAGACGTTCAACAAGGGCGGCTTCATCAACCGCTACGTCTTCCCCGACGGCGAGCTGGAGTCGGTGGGCTGGCTGATCAGGCAGATGGAGGACATCGGCTTCGAGATCCGCCACGAGGAGAACCTGCGCGAGCACTACGCCAAGACCCTGCGCCACTGGTGCGACAACCTCGACGCCAACTGGGACGAGGCCGTCCAGGAGGTCGGGATGGGCACGGCCAGGGTGTGGGCCCTGTACATGGCGGGCTGCATCGTGGGCTTCGAGCGCAACAAGGTCCAGCTGCACCAGGTGCTGGGCGTCAAGCTCGACGACGACGGCCGGTCCGGCGTGCAGCTGCGCCCGGCGGTCAACTGGCCGTGACGGGCGGGAGAGGGCCCGTCGCCCTCTCCCCACGTCTCACCCCGCAGGTGGCGCGCAGGTCGTGGAGCACGGGCGGCAGCGTGTCGGGGATCGGCTCGTCCACAACCCGGATCCTAGACGTCCCCCGGCCGGGTCCCTGAACGGCGCTTGGCATCGTCCGGCGTAGCGTGGTCTCACGGTCGGAAGGAGGGGCGGACGGTGACGGCTGGGAACAAGGTCCGGGTGCGCCGGGTCTACGAGGAGCCCGCGCCGGACGACGGCGCCCGGGTGCTGGTCGACCGGCTGTGGCCGCGCGGGCTGGCCAAGGCCGACGCCCATCTCGACGAATGGTGCAAGCAGGTCGCTCCCTCCACCGAGCTGCGCACCTGGTACCGGCACGACCCCGACCGGTTCGCGGAGTTCGGCGACCGCTACCGGGACGAGCTGGCCGAGCCGGAGCGGGCCGAGGCGGTCGCCCACCTGCGCGAGCTCGCCGGGAAGGGCCCGCTGACCCTGCTCACCGCCACCAAGCAGCCCGAGATCAGCGAGGCAGCGGTGCTCGCCGAACTGCTCGGCGCCTGACCGCCGGGACGCTCAGCGGGCGGAGGCCCCGCCGGCGGCCAGGCCGTCGAGCGTGCGGGTGAGGAAGTGCCAGCTCAGCTCGGCGTCGCGGGTGTGGCCGTGCGGGGCGCGGAACAGGGCGACGTACTGGGTCACGTCGTCGAGGCTCCAGCGCAGCCGGTAGAGGGCCAGGGCGGCGGGGTCGGGCGTACGGCCGGTGGCGGCCGCGTACCTGGCCAGGTCGCCGGGGGTCCTGGCGACCAGCCACAGGTCCCGTTCCGGCACGGCCAGGCCGACGGTGTCCCAGTCGATCAGCAGGCAGCGGCCCTCGTGCCGGAGCACGTTGCCGGGGTGGGGTTCGCCGTGGGTGACGACGGGCGGGCCGAGGTCGCGGCAGCCGCGGTCGAAGTCGCCCAGCCGGGCGTGCAGGGTTCCGGCGTGCCGGTCGAGCAGGGCTCGGGCCCGCTCGGCGTACGGGCCGCCGGTCCACGGGCGGCCGGTCTCGGCGAGGGCCCGCTCCAGCGCCGCCCGTCCGGCCGGCTGCAGCGGGCGGGACGGGGTCGACGGGGGCGGGGGCGTGCCGTGCAGTTCGGCCAGCAGGTCGATGACCTGGGCGCGGTCGTGCTCGGCCGGCTCGTCGTCGAAGCCGCCGGTGACGCCGTCGACGAACGGGAAGACGCTCAGCGCGTACCGGGTGGCGAGCGGGCGGAGCAGCGCGCCGCCGTCGAGGTCCGGCACGGGGGCGACCACGAACTTCAGGGTCGCTGACAGGGCCGCCGCCGTCTCCAGCGCGCGCCCCAACTTCCCGAACGCCACCCGCGCCCCTCCGCCCAGGCCACCGGCCGCCCGTGGCTCGCGGGGGAGGGGGGCAGTCGGTGCGGAGGGCAGGGTGGCGACGGTGAGGAACCAGCGTCGTCCGTCGGCGCCGGTCGCGATCCAGTGGTGGTCGCCGAAGCCCACCGGCGCGTACGCCAGCCCGACGGCCTTGATCCCCCACGCCTCCAGGGCGGGCGCCAGCAGCGATTCGTCCAGATCCGCGGGCTTGTCACGCATCCGGCCACATTAGCGACCGCCCCCGCCGCCGGGCATCCCGATGAGCAGCTCCATGGCCGCCAGCACGTCGTCCACCGTGAGGTCCGCCGGGGGAGCCGCCGCGCCCGTCCCGCGGTCGATCCAGATCGTCCGCAATCCGGCCGCGCGTCCGCCCGCGATGTCCTTCTCCGAGTCGTCGCCCACCATCCATCCGCCCGCCGGCACGGCTCCGCACCGGTCGGCGGCGATCCGGAACAGTCGCGCGCCGGGTTTGCGCACGCCCTCCGCACCGGAGATCGCCCATCCGTCCACCCGCTCGGCCAGCCCGGTACGCCGGATCTTGCCCGTCTGGTTGTCGGTCATCCCGTTCGTCGCGATCCCGACCGCCCACCCCGCCGCCCGCAGCCGGTCGAGCCCCGCCAGCACCTCGGCACGGCACTCCACCAGCCACGGCAGCCTGGCCCGGTAGGCCCGCCACAACTCCTCGCCGGGCTCGGCAAGCGCGAAGCGCTCGCGTACGCGGGCGAAGAAGACGTCCATCGGCACGGAGCCGTCGGCGTCCAGCCGTACCAGCCAGTCCACGGCGTCCGGGCCCAGCCCGCGCCCCGCGGCGAACTCGGCCGCCCACAGCCGGAACGCCGCCAGCCGGTCGATCAGCGTGTTGTCCAGGTCGAACAGCACGAGCGGGCGGGCCTTGGCGATCGGCTCAGCGGCCGGCTCGACGATCGGCACAGGGGGCGGCGCGGCCGGAAGGCGCGGGCCGGGGCCCGCGCCGCGGCCGGTCAGCGGAGCTCGCGCTTGAGGATCTTGCCCGTGGCCGTCATCGGCAGGGCGTCGCGGAACTCGACGATCCTCGGGTACTTGTAGGCCGCCATGTTCTCCTTGGCCCAGGCGATCAGCTCGTCCTCGGTGACCGACGAGCCGGGCGTGCGGATGACGTACGCCTTGACCTCCTCGCCGTGCGACTCGTGCGGGACGCCCACGACCGCCGCCAGCGACACCGCCTCGTGGGTCATGAGCACCTCCTCCAGCTCGCGCGGGTAGACGTTGAAGCCGCCCCGGATGATCATGTCCTTGGCCCGGTCGACGATGGCGTAGTAGCCGTCGGCGTCGCGGGTGGCGATGTCGCCGGTGCGGAACCAGCCGTCCTTGAGCACCTCGGCCGTCGCCTCCGGGCGGCCGTAGTAGCCCTTCATGACGTTGTGGCCACGGATGGCGATCTCGCCGGGGCCCTCGCCCTCGACCGTCTTCCAGTCGCCGTCGATCAGCTTCATCTCCACGCCCCAGATGGGCGTGCCGATCGTGCCGGGCTTGGTGGGCCGTCCGAGCTGGTTGAAGCTGGCCACGGGGGAGGTCTCCGACAGGCCGTACCCCTCCAGGATGCCGATGCCGAAGGTCTGCTCGAAGTCCTTCAGGACCTCCACCGGCGAGGACGCGCCGCCGGCCACGGCCACCTTCAGACTGCGCGGCACCTCGGCGCCCTCGGCGTGGATCTTCGTGAGCATGCCCCAGTACATCGTCGGGACGCCGGCGAAGGTCGTCACGCTCTCCTTGCGCATGAGCTCCAGGGCCTCGCCCGGCTCGAAGCGCGGCATCAGCACGACCGTCGCGCCGCGCATGAAGGCGGTGTTCATGACGGTCGTCTGGCCGAAGGAGTGGAACAGCGGCAGCACCGCGAGGTAGGTGTCGCCGCCCTCGCTGCGCGGGAACATCCGGTCGCTGATCAGGGCGTTCATCAGCATGTTCTGGTGGCTGAGCTCGGCGCCCTTGGGCTGGCCCGTGGTGCCCGAGGTGTAGAGGATCACGGCGGTGTCCTCGGGGTCGGTCTGCACCGTCTCGAAGTCGGCCGGCACGCCGTTGAGCGCCGCCCACACCGTCTCGCCGTACGGGGACTCGGTGGCCAGCGGGGTGGCGGGCAGCACGAAGAAGTGCTCGCAGCCGGCCGCGGCCTCGAAGCCCGCCTTGCCGCGCTCACCCAGCGGCAGCTCCGGCGAGCCCTCGAAGCAGAACAGCGCCTTGGCGTCGCTGTCGTCGAGGTGGTAGGCGATCTCCCGGCCCTGCAGCAGCACGTTCAGCGGCACCACGGTGGCGCCGGCCTTGAGGATGCCGAAGTAGACGAACGGGAAGTACGGCAGGTTGGGACAGGCCAGCGCCACCTTGTCGCCCTTGCCGATGCCACGCGACACCAGCAGGTTCGCCACCTGGCGGGCGACAGTGTCGATCATGCCGTACGGCAGGCGCATGTCGCCGAAGACGATCGCCGTGCCGTCGGGGTTGTTTCTGGCGCTGTCCTCCAGGACGACCGACAAGTTGAGCATGAACGCCTTCCTCCTCTGTACGCGCTTGCCCGCCATCTTGGCATCAGCCCATACCGACCGGTAGGGCGAATTTCATTCGGCCCTGCTGCGGCCCGCTGAACGCGGGCCGCAGTAGGTAACAGAGGTTACAGATGCATATGGACGCGCCAGCTCACCTGGAGTAAGCAAGTGGCAGGTTACTTAGCCCCCTGGAGTGCTCATGCAGTACGACTACGTGATCGTCGGAGCGGGGTCCGCCGGGTGCGTGCTGGCCAACCGGCTGTCGGCGGACCCGTCGGTGTCGGTGGCGCTGGTCGAGGCGGGCGGGCATGACGACAAGCTGGAGATCCGCATGCCCGCCGGCTTCGCCAAGCTGTTCAAGACCGACTACGACTGGAACTTCACGACGGCCAAGCAGGGCGAGATGTCCGGCCGCGAGCTCTACTGGCCGCGCGGCCGGGTGATCGGCGGCTCGTCCTCGCTCAACGCGCAGATGTGGGTGCGCGGCTGCCAGGAGGACTACGACCAGTGGGGGGTGCCCGGCTGGACGTACGAGGAGGTCCTGCCGTACTTCACCAGGGCCGAGCAGCGTGTCGGCAGCAACCACGGCGGCGTCTACGGCACCTCCGGCCCGCTCTACGTCTCCGAGCTGCGCAGCCCCAACGTCACCACGGCGGCCTTTCTACGGGCCTGCGAGGAGCTGGGCCTGACCCGGCTGGCGGAGCTGAACGGCCGCTCCAACGAGGGCTACTGCCCCACCCCCGTCACCCAGAACCGCGGCCGCAGGTGGAGCGCCGCGGACGCCTACCTGCGCCCGGCCGCCGCCAGGCCGAACCTCACCGTGCTCACCGGCGCGACCGTGGACCGCGTGGTGTTCGAGGGCTCCCGCGCCGTCGGCATCGAGCACAGCGGCGGCACCGTGGTCAGAGCGGCCAGGGAGGTCGTCCTGTCGGCGGGGGCGATCGGCTCGCCGTACCTGCTGATGCGCTCCGGGGTGGGCGCGGCCGAGGAGCTGCGCGACGCGGGGGTGCCGGTCGTGCGCGAGCTGCCCGAGGTCGGCAAGAACCTCCAGGACCACCTCGCCTCCGGCGTGTACGTCGAGTGCAAGGAGCCGGTGACGCTGACCAAGGCCGAGTCCCTGGTGAACCTGCTGCGCTACATCGTGCTGCGCTCTGGCATGCTGACCACGAACGTCGGCGAGGCGGTCGCCTTCGTACGGACGTCGGCCGAGGAGCCCGCCCCCGACATCGAGCTCGTCTTCGCCCCCGGCCCGTTCGTCGACCACGGGCTCACCCCGCCGACCGGCCACGGCCTGACCGTCGGCGTCGTGCTGCTGCAGCCGCAGAGCCGCGGCAGGGTCGGGCTGAGCGGCCGCGACGTGCTGATCGACCCCGGATATCTGAGCGCGGAGGCCGACGTCAAGCGCCTGGTCGCCGGGCTGAAGACGGCCAAGCAGGTGTTCGCGACGAGCGCGATGAAGCGGTACGCGGGCGGCCCGATGGCGCCGTACTGGGGGCCGGAGAGCGACGAGGAGCTGGCCCGGTGGGTGCGCGAACGCGGCGAGACCCTCTACCACCCCGTCGGCACCTGCCGGATGGGCACCGACGAGGGGTCGGTCGTGGACCCGTCGCTCCGGGTGCGCGGTCTCGAAGGGCTCAGGGTGGTGGACGTGTCCGTCATGCCGACGCTCAACCGCGGCCACACGCACGCCCCGGCGATCATGATCGGCGAGAAGGGCTCGGAGTTGATCCTGGGAAACCGGTAGCCGCGATGCGGCGGACCTTGACGTAAGTGAGCACTTGCCCAAGGCTTGTACGGTATGACGCTCTCCGCGGATCTGGACATCTCGCAGATACCGTTCTGGGGACTGCCGCAGGCGGACCGCTTGGAGACCTTCCGCCGCCTGCGCCGGCTCGAACGGCCCCTCTTCGTGCCGGAGCAGACCGTGCCGTTCATCGGCGGCGGGCCCGGCTACCACGCCCTCGTCCGCCACGCCGACGTCACCGAGGCCAGCAGGAACGCGGCCGTCTTCAGCAGCGAGCCGTGCTCCAACAGCATCCCGGACATGCCGCGCTGGCTCAGCGTCTACTTCGGCTCGATGATCAACATGGACGATCCGCGCCACGCCCGTCTGCGCAGGATCGTCTCCAGGGCCTTCACCCCGCGCATCCTGTCGAAGATGGAGGAGGACCTGGCCAGGGCCGCCGCCGAGATCGTGGACGAGGCGATCGAGCAGGGGCCGGGCGACTTCGTGGCGCAGGTCGCCGCCCGGCTCCCCGTACGGGTCATCTGCGACATGATGGGGATTCCGCCGAAATTTCATGACCTGGTGTTGCGGCGGACCAACGTCATCCTCGGCAACGCCGACCCCGAGTACACCGGCATCGACCCGAACTTCAGCCGCGTCAACGTCGCCCGCGGCCTGGCCAAGCTGCTGCGCGCCGGCTACTCGCTGAACCGGATGGCCGCCCGCCTCGGCGACGAGCGCCGCAAACGCCCGACCGGCGACCTGGTCAGCCTGCTCGTGGGCGGCGAGGAGCGGCTCAGCCCGCAGGAGCTGGGGTCGTTCTTCATCCTGCTGGTGGTGGCCGGCAGCGAGACCACCCGCAACGCCATCGCCTACGGGCTGAAGCTGTTCACCGACCATCCCGGCCAGCGGGAGCTGCTGCTGGCCGACTTCGACGCGCGCGTCGGCCGGGCGTGCGACGAGATCGTGCGCTACGCGACCCCGGTGATCCAGTTCCGCCGCACGCTGACCCGGGACCACGAGATGAACGGCGTGCCGTACAAGAAGGGCGACAAGGTGCTGCTCTTCTACAACTCGGCCAACCGCGACGAGTCCGTCTTCACCGACCCGGACGTCTTCGACATCACCCGCGACCCCAACCCGCACGTCGGCTTCGGCGGCCCGGGGCCCCACTACTGCCTGGGCGCCCACCTCGCACGCAGGGAGATGAGCGTGATGTTCCGCGAGCTGTTCACCCGCCTGCCCGGCATCAGGACGGTCGGCGAGCCCGACTTCCTGCTGTCGAACTTCATCAACGGCATCAAGCGCCTGCCGTACACGTTCTGACCGCCTCGGCCAGGCCGTCGTCCGCGCGGGCCAGGCCGCGAACCCGTCGAGCAGGATGCGCTGCGCCGTACCGGACTGTCGGGGCAGGGCGGTCGGCCCCTGGATTCGCGAGGTGATGGCCACCGGCGCCTGCCCGGAGCTCCGGGGGGCCGACGACCTCAGCTTCCTCCTTCGGGGGTTCGCGGCGCGAATCCGCTGAGCAGGGCCGCCACGGCCAGCTCGAAGCGCTCCCGGTGGTCCTCGGGCGTGCCGAGGCCGTCGGCGACCGCCCGTGCCAGCACCGGATGATCGGCCAGGTCCAGGTCGGGCTGCCGCGGGCTGTCCGGGCCCGCCTCGGCCAGCGTGTGCCCGATCACGAACGTCGACACCGCGTTGATGACGTGCAGCGCCTCCTTGGCCGTGAAACCCGCCCGGGTCAGCGCGGCGGCGGCGCCTTCGACCATGCCCAGGGCTCCCGGCGTGGCCACCGGCCGGATCGCGACCACCGGCATGAGCGCGGGATGCCGCAGCAGCTCGGCCCTGATCGACTCGGCGAACGCCCGCATCCACCCCCGCCAGTCGCCGGAGGGCTCGATCGTGACGCGGGAGAGCACCAGCTCGACCAGCCCGTCGAGGACCGCGTCCTTGTTCGGCACGTAGTAGTAGAGCGTCATCGCCTCCACGCCCAGCTCCTTGCCCAGCTTGCGCATGGACAGCCCGGCCGCGCCCTCGCGGTCGAGGAGTTCGAGGGCCGCCTCCAGCACCCGCTCCCTTGACATCCGGTCTCTCATACACCGTAAGATACTGCCGTCTTACACCGTAAGAGAGAGAGGGGCGACCGTGATCGCCGACTTCTTCGCCGCCGTCAACGAACGCCGCCTCGACGACCTGGGCGACTACCTGGCCCCCGACGTCGTCGACCACAACAAGATCATTTTTGGTGAGCCGGACGAGCCCGGCGCCGCTTTCGAGGGCATCCGGATGCAGCTCGACGCGTTCGACCCGTTCCACATCGAGGTCGAGGAGGTCGTCGCCGAGGCGGACAAACTGGTCGCCCGGATCCGCATGACCGGCACGCACTCCGGCACCCACCCGCGCATGCCCACGCCCACCGGGCGCAGCTTCGAGGTCGAGGCGATCTTCCTGGTCACCCTGCGCGAGGGGCGGATCAGCGAGATCCGCGCGGTCAGCGACCGGCTGGGCCTGTTCCTCCAGCTGGGCTGGGACTGGCCGGAGACCGACTGACCCGCCTGCCCGCCAGGGCCAGCGGCAGCCGCGCGCCCGCCAGCGCCAGCCCGGCCGCCACCGGCAACATCGTGGACACGCCCGACCGGTACGGCGCCGCCAGCACCGCCACGCCCACCGCCGTGCCGACCTGCTTGAGCGTGTTCACCGTCCCGGTGGCCATGCCCACCTGATCCATCGGCGCGGTCAGGCCGACCTGGTTGGCCACCACGTTGCCCGCGCCACAGCGTCGTGGCCGAGCCGACCGCGAACACCCCGTTCCGGAACACCCCGAAGTCGATCATCGGGGTCGCCGTCCGCCGCTCGGCGTAGACGAACGCCGCCAGCAGCGCCAGCCCGGCCACCAGCAGCAGCGGCACGTCGTGGATGAGCGCCGGGATGATGGCGAACAGCGCCGCGGCGACCAGCGCGACGCCCAGCGGGGCCAGGTGACCCCGGCCGCGCGACTCCGGCACCCGCTGCCGCAGCGCCACCACCACGAACACGCCGATCGGCAGGTTGATCAGGAAGATGGCCGGCCAGCCGAACGTCGCCGTCAGCACGCCGCCCACCACCGGGCCCAGCGTCATCGCCAGGCCGGAGACGGCGCCAGCGAGGCCACCGTGAAGACCGTCACGCCCACGGTCAGCATCCGGCGGCGGCCGTACCTGTCGGCCAGCACCCCGGCGGGCAGCAGGACGGCGGCCGGCGCCAGCGCGTACGCGTCCACCACCCACTGCACCTCGGCCAGGCTCGCCCCCAGGGCGGCGTGATCGTCACGGCGGTCAGGTCCACCGCCACGAGCACGACGGTCAGTGAGGCGAGGGCGAGAACCCATCCGCGCCGCATGCCCTGCTCCTCACGATGAAGGGCCCCTTGTGCAGTGGTGCTCCCGGAAGGAGGTGAATGCTAGGTTTCGCAGTCATGGAGATCAGAACGATCCATGCCAACGGTGTGGAGTTCGCGTATCTGACCGTGGGGGAGGGGCCGCTGGCGCTGTGCCTGCACGGGTTCCCCGACACCGCGCACACCTGGCGGCACCTGATGCCCGAGCTGGCCGGACGCGGCTACCGCGCCGTCGCGCCGTTCAGCCGCGGCTACGCGCCCACCGAGATCCCGGCCGACGGCGCGTACGAGGAGGCGGCCCTGGTCGCCGACGTGCGGGCGCTGCACGAGGAGCTCGGCGGCGACGAGAACGCGGTGATCATCGGACACGACTGGGGGGCCTTCCCCGCCTACGCCCTGGCCGGGCGTTTCCGCCGGGCGGTCGCGCTCGCGGTGCCGCCGCCGGGCGCGCAGCTTCTCGGGCTGCTGGCGTACGAGCAGCTCAAGCGGTCGTTCTACATCTTCCTGTTCCAGACCGTGCTGGCCGAGCCGGCCGTCGCCGACCCGGCCTTCCTCGACCGGTTGTGGCGGGACTGGTCGCCCGGCCACGACCCGGCCGAGGACCTGGCGTTCGTCCGGCGCAGCCTGGGCGAGCCCGCCAACATGGCGGCGGCCATCGGGTACTACCGCGCCGCGCTCGGCACCACGCCCCCCTCGGGGCGCTACCCGGACGTCGACCCCGCCACCGCGGGCCCGGTCCTGTACCTGCACGGCGAGCGCGACGGGTGCATGGGCGTGGAGATGGCCAAGGACGCGGCCGGCAGCCTGCCGCCGGGGTCGCGGGTCGAGCTGGTGGCGGACGCGGGCCACTTCCTGCACCTGGAACGGCCCGCGGAGGTCAACCGCCTCATCCTCGACTGGCTCGACCCCGCCTCCTGACCTCGGCGCTCACCGGGAGCCGACCGGCTCTCTTTGTAGCCGCGGCGCTCACCGGGTGGGGACCGGCTCGCCTCCTGACCTCGGCGATCACCGGGTGGCACCTCGTCCGGCTCGGGCCCGCCTGCCGAGTACGGTGATCACCGGGTGGCGTCCTGACAGGCTCACCGGGAGTGCCTGCTCGATCCTGAACCCGCGCGGGGCGGCGCCCGGTGTCCCGCCGGCGCCGGGATCGTCGTGGAGCAGCGCAACGGCCAGGCCGCCGGGTTCCAGCACCCGCCGCACCTCCCGCCACAACGGGTCCAGGCCGGGCCCGAGCAGGCCGCGCGGCGGCACCTGACGTCCCCAGGGCGGGTTCACCAGCACCCGCCGCACGCTTCCGTCCGCCACGGGGAGCCGTCCGGCGTCGGCGAGCCCCCAGCGGAACGGGCGAGGACCGTCCGGCGGAAGGGCGGCCCGAGCGTTCGCGGCGGCCGCCGCGGCGGCGACCGGGTCGCGGTCGAACCCGACGAACCCGACACCCCCGGAGAACCCGGAGCACCCCGGGAGCGCGGGTAGTCCGGGGAGGCTGGGGAGCCCGGAGGGTCGGGAGGGTCCGGAGAACTCGGCAGGCCCGGCAAGCCCGGCGGGTCCGGTGTGCGGCGGGAGCGTGAGTGCGTGGGCCTCGATGAGGGTGGTGCCCGCTCCGCAGCAGGGGTCGAGCACGACGCCGCCGAAGCCCTCCGCGCCCAGCCCGGCGAGCTGGGCCATCGCGGCGGCCAGCGGCGGGTGCAGCGTGCCCGGGATCGAGGCCGTCTTGTACGGCCTGCGGTGCAGCGGCCGGTCACCGGCCCGCCGCGCGATGACCGCCTGGTCGCCCTCGATCGTCACCCGCCACGCCGTCGCCCCCGCAGGTGGTCGGCCGCCGTCCCGCCGGGAGTGGTAGCGCAGCCGCCACGACCGGGCCAGCTCGGTCCCGACGGCGTCCTCGATCTCGTGCCTGGTGTAGTTGCGGCGTCCCACGAACGAGGCCGAGACCTCGACGTCGGGGCCGCCGGGCGGGCCGAGGTCGATCCCGCGGGCCGCCCGCGCCAGCCGGGCGAGCGCGGAGCGGCCGTGGCCGACCCCGTCCACCACGGCCGCGGCCAGCAGTACGTCGTCCGCGGTGCGCAATCCCAGGAGCCCGGCGCCGGGCCGGACCTCGAACCACACCTCCCGATGGCGGACGCCGACGACGACCCCGAGACGGGCACGCCGAATCTCCGCCGCGACCAGGGGTTCGGTGCCACGCACCGCCCTGGCCACCGCCAAGGTGAGCAACTGTTCTTCTCCCACGTAGCGACCCGGGACGGCGGCAGGCCGCCCCGCATCACCGGCGGTGGGTCAGCCCACGGCCCGCCGGCGGATCGCTAGCCGAGGAGGAAGAAGAACGTCATGCGCGGCACCCTACAAAAGCCCCGACCGCACGAGCCACCGGTTTTTCCAGCAGCCACGTACGGTGTACGTCGAACCCATTGACGTAAGTGGTCGCTTTCCGAATGATGGCCCTATGACCGTCCTGGACTTCGACCTTTCGGACCGGAACTTCTGGGCCAGGCCCATGGGCGAGCGCGAGGCGGCGTTCGACCGGTTGCGCGCCCGCGAGACGCCGGCCTTCTTCGAGGAGATGGAGATGGCCGTCGCGCCCAAGGGGCCCGGCTACTACGCGCTGGCCAGGCACGCCGACATCCTGGAGGCGAGCCGCAATCCCGAGGTCTTCTGCTCCGGCGACGGCGGCGCGACGAACATCCCCGACATGCCCGCCGAGTTCGCCGAGTACTTCGGCTCCATGATCAACATGGACGACCCCCGGCACGCCCGGCTGCGCAGGATCGTCTCCCGGGCGTTCACCCCCAAGATGATCAAACAGTTCGAGTCGGACGTCGAGGCCGCCGCCGTGCGCATCGTGGACGACCTGGTGGCCGCCGGTCCCGGCGGCGACTTCGTCACCGACGTGGCCGCGCGCCTTCCGCTGAAGATCATCTGCGACATGATGGGCATCCCCGAGCGCGACTACCGGTTCGTCTTCGACCGCTCGAACATCATCCTCGGCGGCTTCGACCCCGAGTACACCGGCGGCGACCTCGACCAGCTCGCCACCCGGCTGCTCACCGCCGGGATGGAGCTGCAGCAGCTCGTCCAGGACCTCGCCGCCCACCGCGCCGCCAACCCCACCAACGACCTGACGTCCTCGCTGGTCAACGCCAACATCGACGGCGAGCGGCTGACGATGCAGGAGCTGGGGTCGTTCTTCATCCTGCTGGTGGTCGCGGGCAACGAGACGACCAGGAACGCCATCTCCCACGGCCTGCGCCTGCTCACCGAGAACCCCGACCAGCGCGCCCTGTGGCTGGAGGACGTCGAGGGTCGCGCCCCCGGGGCCGTGGAGGAGATCGTCCGGCTGGCCTCGCCGGTGAACTTCATGCGCCGCAAGGTCACCCGCGACCACGAGATGAACGGCCACCTCTACCGCGCCGGCGAGAAGGTGGTGCTGTTCTACTGGGCGGCGAACCGGGACGAGCGGGTGTTCGCCGACCCGTACCGCTTCGACATCACCCGCCACCCCAACCCGCACGTCGGCTTCGGCGGGCCGGGGCCGCACTTCTGCCTCGGCGCCCACCTGGCCCGGCGGGAGATCACGGTGATGTTCCGCGAGCTGCTGCGCCGGGTGCCGCAGATCGAGGGCGGCAGGCCCGACCGCCTGCACTCGTCGTTCATCAACGGGATCAAGCACATGGAGTGCACGTTCTGAGCCGGGCGCCGCGGCGCCCGGCCCTCAGGACTGCGCGCTCAGCTTGAGCTGGTTCATCACGGTACGGATGTCCGGCAGGAGCTGC
The DNA here is from genome assembly GCF_040674635.1 of Nonomuraea sp. NPDC049758. Lineage (NCBI taxonomy): Bacteria > Bacillati > Actinomycetota > Actinomycetes > Streptosporangiales > Streptosporangiaceae > Nonomuraea > Nonomuraea sp. NPDC049758. The sequence continues at coordinate 576,800 of NZ_JBFAMZ010000003.1, read as the reverse complement.
TTGCCCTCGTCCGGGATCGACACGAACACGATGGCGGGCACGCTGCCGCCGGTGTTGACCGCCATCGTGACGATCGTGGCCTTCTCCGTGCCGGCGGTCATGGCGTACGCGATGAGCCGGCCGGTGGAGGCGCCCACCTTGATCGGCTGCTGCGCGATCTTCCTGACCTTGTTGCCGTCGGGGTAGAAGTCCTTGCGGGCCTGCAGCACCATGCGCCGGATGACCGGCTCCAGGTCGTCCTCCTGGTACAGGGAGGACAGGTTCGCCGGCAGCGGGCCCGACATGACCTGGGCGTACTTGTCGGGCGCGACCTCCGTGTACTGGCGGGTGTCGTAGCCGAACGTGGACTTGACCGTGGCCCGCTGGTCGAGCTGCCAGCTGCCGCCCAGCCGGGGCAGGGAGACCCCGGCCGCCGCGTCCTCGACCCGGCCGGTCACCGGGGACGCCTTGCCCGGGTACTTGGGCAGGGCCGGGATCGTGGTGGAGCGCTTGCCCGTGCCCGCCTTCGTGGGGCCGGCCGAGGCTGCGGGGGAGGAGGCGGTCTTGCCTTCCGGGGTGTCCTCGCCGGCCAGCGGGCCCGCGAGGAAGGCCCACAGCAGCGCCGCGATCAGGGCGATCACCACCGAGCCGCCGAGCGCGTAGATCCAGATGGGCTTGCCCGGCTCGTCGTCCAGGGAGTCGTGGTCGCCGCCCTGGTACTCGTCGCCGAAGACGTTGTTCCAGAGCTCCTGCTGGCGGTCGGGGGGCGGGGTGCGCGAGCCGCTGATCTGACCGGCCGTCACGAACCGGCGGTCGGGGTCGGAGGGGTCGCGGTTCAGGTTCGAGCCGGGGCGCGGCTGGTCGGGGTGGCCGTCGCCGGGCATGCCCGGTCCGGCCGGGGGCGCGCCGACGTGGGCCGCGGCGAGCGGGCCAGGGGGCATCGCGGGGTCGCCCACCATGGTGTCGGCCTGCCGGCCGCCGTACATGACGGTGTGCTCGTCGGCCGGGCCGGCGGACGGCCCGCCAGGCCCGCCGGGTCCGCCGGGCCCGTCGAGCGGCGACGGCGCGGGCTGGACGGGGGCGTCGAGCGGGCCGGGCGTGCGGCCCAGCGTGACCGTGCGGTCCAGCGGGTCGGCGGCGGAAGCCGACGGGCCGGGGGCGGGGGCGGGGGCGGGGGCGGGGCTGTTGGGCCAGGGCGCCGGCGTGGACAGGTTGGACCACGCGCCGGGGGACGGCGTCGGCGGCTGGGACCAGGCGGGCACCGGGTCCTGCGGCTGGGCCGGCTGCTGCTGCTCCGGCCAGGAGACGGGGACCTCCTGGCGGGGGGCCTCGGGCCAGCCCTGCTCCTGCCGGGGCGGGTCGGGCCAGGACGGCCGCGCCGGCTCCGGCCACGACGCGTCGCCGCCCCGCTGCTGCGCGCGGGAGTCGTTGCGAGGCAGGTCGTTCCGCGCTGAGTCGTTGCGTGGTGAGTCGTTGCGCGGGACGTCGGGCCAGGAGGCGTCGGGGCGCGGCGGCTCGGGCCAGGAGGGCGCCTGCGGGGCCTCGGGCCAGGACGGCTGGGCCGGGGCGGCCTCCGGCCACGACATCGGCACGCCGGAGGACTCCTGCCCGCCGGACGGCCAGGAGGAAGGCACGTCGTTGCGGACCTCCGGCCAGGACGGTGGCAGGTGCGACGCTCCGGAGCTCGCGGAATTCTCCGTTGCCATTGCTGCCGGCCCTCCCGAGGTTGTGTCCGGATGTGCCGCTATATCCGGATTTGACGTACCAGGCATGATCTCATGGGATTTTCCAGGAGATACGGCTGGTTTCGCAGCGAAACGAGCGAAGCCGTGCGGATCGGTTGGCGGATCCTGCAGCGGCAGGTCGCCCTCCGGTCGATCTGGCTCAGCTGGGTACGCCACGCGACGACAGTATTCTAAAGGGACATATGAGGTCACAACGGATACATCACCATCAGGTCTCGCTGGACCTGAAGGGTCTATTGTGCCTGCGCCGGTCGCCGGAGTATCTGCATTCCGTCGAAGACGTGCGCTAGGCTTGACACATGCGTTCCGCGACCCTGCTTCTTAGCGGGCCGCGACGGCCCTGAGAGGTCTCGCCGTCGCGGCTACCCCTCGTCGTGCACGAGGGGTTTTCTTATGGGTCCGAGTCTCAAGCCAGAAGGACAGTAGCCGTGAGTGAGTACGACCCGCAGGCGCTGCAGGCCAAGTGGCAGCAGCGATGGGAGGAACAGGAGCCCTACCGGGCGAGCGAGGACGCGGCCGACCCCCGGGAGCGGCGCTACATGCTCGACATGTTCCCCTACCCGTCGGGCGACCTCCACATGGGCCACGGCGAGGTGTTCGCCATCGGCGACGTCGTCGCGCGCTACTGGATGCAGCAGGGCTACAACGTCCTGCACCCGATCGGCTGGGACTCCTTCGGCCTGCCCGCCGAGAACGCCGCGATCAAGCGCAACGCCCACCCCGCCGAGTGGACCTACGCCAACATCGAGACGCAGGCCCACTCCTTCCGGCGCTACGGCATCTCCTTCGACTGGTCGCGCCGCCTGCACACCAGCGACCCCGAGTACTACCGCTGGAACCAGTGGCTGTTCAACCGCTTCTTCGAGCGCGGCCTGGCCTACCGCAAGGGCGGCCTGGTCAACTGGTGCCCCAACGACCAGACGGTGCTGGCCAACGAGCAGGTCGTGGCGGGCAAGTGCGAGCGCTGCGGCGCCGATGTCATCCGCCGCGAGCTGACGCAGTGGTACTTCAAGATCACTGACTACGCCCAGCGCCTGCTGGACGACATGGAGCAGCTCGACGGCTGGCCCGAGCGCCTGCTGACCATGCAGCGCAACTGGATCGGCCGCTCCGAGGGCGCCGACGTGCTGTTCGAGATCGAGGGCCGCGACGAGCCGGTCCACGTCTACACCACGCGCCCCGACACCCTGTACGGCGCCACGTTCTTCGTGGTCGCGGTCGACGCCGCGCTGGCCGACGAGATCGTCACCGACGAGCAGCGCCCGGCCTTCGAGGCCTACCGCGCCGAGGTCGCCAAGCTGAGCGACATCGAGCGCCTGTCCACCGACAAGGAGAAGACCGGCGTCTTCCTGGGCCGCCACGCGGTCAACCCGGTCAGCGGCGAGCGCATCCCGGTCTGGGCGGCCGACTACGTGCTGTCCGACTACGGCCACGGCGCGATCATGGCTGTGCCCGCCCACGACCAGCGCGACCTCGACTTCGCCAGGAAGTTCGAGCTGCCGGTCAAGGTCGTCGTCCACACCGGCCTGGCCGACCCCGGCGAGACCGGCGAGGCCACGCCCGGCGAGGGCACGCTGGTCAACTCCGGCCCCCTCGACGGGCTGACCAAGGTCGAGGCCATCGCCAAGATCATCGAGATCCTGGAGGCCGAGGGCCGGGGCACCGGCGCGGTCAACTTCCGGCTGCGCGACTGGCTGCTGTCCCGTCAGCGCTTCTGGGGCACGCCGATCCCGATCATCCACTGCGCCGACTGCGGCGAGGTGCCCGTCCCCGACGACCAGCTGCCCGTCACGCTGCCCGACCTGCGCGGCGAGGCGCTGGCGCCCAAGGGCGTCTCCCCGCTGGCCAGCGCCACCGAGTGGGTCAACGTCGAGTGCCCCAAGTGCGGCGGTCCGGCCAAGCGCGACACCGACACGATGGACACGTTCGTCGACTCGTCCTGGTACTTCCTGCGTTATACCTCGCCCGGTTACACCGACGGGGCGTTCGACCCCGAGCAGGTGCGCAAGTGGGGCCCGATCGACCAGTACGTCGGCGGCATCGAGCACGCCGTCCTCCACCTGCTGTACTCGCGCTTCTTCACCAAGGTCCTGCACGACATGGGCATGGTGAGCTTCACCGAGCCGTTCCTGCGCATGCTGAACCAGGGGCAGGTGATCAACGGCGGCAAGGCGATGTCGAAGTCCCTGGGCAACGGCATCGACCTGGGCCAGCAGATCGACGCGTACGGCGTCGACGCCGTCCGCCTGACGATGATCTTCGCCGGTCCGCCGGAGGACGACATCGACTGGGCCGACGTCTCGCCGGCCGCCTCGCAGAAGTTCCTGGCCCGCGTGCTGCGCGTGATGTCGGAGGCGACCGCCGAGCCCGGCGTGTCGTTCGAGGGCGGCGACGCCGAGCTGCGCAAGGTCACCCACCGCACGATCGACGAGGTCACCAAGCTGGTCGAGTCGCAGCGATTCAACGTCGCGGTGGCCCGCATGATGGAGCTGACCTCGGCCGCCCGCAAGGCCATCGACTCCGGTCCCGGCGCGGGCGACCCGGCGGTGCGCGAGGCCGCCGAGTCGCTGGCCGTCATGCTGTCGCTGGTGGCGCCCTACGTCGCCGAGGAGGGCTGGGAGCGCCTGGGCCGCACCGGTCCGGTCGCCTTCGCCGGCTGGCCCGTCGCCGACCCCGCGCTGCTGGTGCAGGAGTCGGTCACGTGCGTGGTGCAGGTGGCGGGCAAGGTGCGCGACCGGCTGGAGGTCGCCCCCGACATCTCCGAGGACGAGCTGCGGGCGCTGGCCCTGGCCTCCGACAAGGTGGCCGGCTACCTCCAGGGCACGCCGCGCAAGGTGATCGTGCGCGCGCCCAAGCTGGTCAACATCGTCCCGTAGGCGGCTAGATCCGGCGCAGGGCCGGCAGGAGCTCCTTCTCCGCCCAGTCGAAGAACGGCTCCTGCTGGTCGTGCCCGATCTGCACGAGCGCCACGTGCGTGTACCCGGCGTCGGCGAACTTCTTGACGCCCTGCACGACCGCGTCCAGGTCGTCGCCGCAGGGCACGCTCTCGGCGACGTCCTCGGGGCGCACCGAGCCGGCCGCGGCGGCGAAGTTCACCGGGCCGGGCAGCTCGGCCATGACCTTCCAGCCGCCGACGCCCGACCAGCGCCACAGCCGGTGGGCCCGCTCCCTGGCGGCCTCGGGGTCGGTGTCGTAGGCGATGGGGAGCTGGCCGTAGACCGGCTTGCCCTGGCCGCCCGCGGCGTGGAACTGCTGTACCACCTCGGGCATCGGGTCGTTGATGACCAGCACGTCGCCCAGCTCCGCGGCGAGCTCGGCCGACCGGCCGCCGGAGGCGGCGATGCCGATCGGCACCTGCTCGTCCGGCAGGTCGTAGAGCTTGGCGGAGTCGACGTCGAAGAACTCGCCCTGGTAGGTGACGTACTCGCCGCTGAACAGCTCCTTGATGATCTGCACGGCCTCGGCGAACATCCGGTGCCTGGTGTCCACCGGCGGCCAGCCCTCGCCGACGACGTGCTCGTTGAGGTTCTCGCCGGCGCCCAGGCCCAGGGTGAACCTGCCCTCGCTCAGCACCCCCATCGTGGCGGCCTTCTGCGCCACCACGGCCGGGTGGTACCGCATGATGGGGCAGGTCACGTACGTCATGAGCGGCAGGCGCTCGGTCACCTGCGCCGCCGCGCCCAGCACCGACCAGCAGTACGGCGAGTGGCCCATCTCCTCGATCCACGGGAAGTAGTGGTCGGAGATCACCGCGTAGTCGAAGCCGACGCGCTCGGCGGTGGCGGCGTAGTCCACCAGTTCGCGGGCGGGGGTCTGCTCGGACATCAAGGTGTAGCCGATTTGTACCATATGGTCGGGCTACCCAGGTTTGTCCGGATTAGGGTCGGGCGTCCGGAGATCAATCGTCACCGCGCAGCTCCTCGATCACCAGCCCGAGGCCGATGGCCAGCAGCCAGAGGTCCTTGGACAGGCCGATGCCCTGCTGGGTCGGGCGCAGGCTGCCCTCCTCGCGCATGCCCGGCGTCCTGAGGTAGAGCCCGAGCAGGCCCGCCGCGAACGCGGTCAGCCCCGCGCCGGCCAGCAACGACGGCACGAACGGCAGGACGAGCGCGGCCCCGAGGGCGAGCTCGCCCTTCGACAGCAGCCGGGTGAAGGCCACCGGGTCCTGGCCGCGCAGGAACGGGTACGTGCCCGCGGCCATGCCGTGCAGGCCGGCCGCCGTCTGCTCGTCGGCCTTGGTCTTGCCGATCCCGGAGTTGAGGATGATGGCGGCGGCGGCCAGGCGGCCCGGGATCTGGTGCGGGCGGACGAAAAATCGCATGATTCCTCACAGCGTGTGATTTGTGGCGATTGGCTCCTTCCCTGCCGTTCCCCGCACATCCGGGACATCGGACTGTCTTGGCTGTTCGCGGACGGTGGACCGCTGCTCTGAGAGAAAATCTTTAGCTGGTTTGGTGTCTCGCATTAGTGTCTAGCTGTGACATATGGCGCATACCTGAGATACCCACATCTGTCCGGTGACCTGGTCACCTTCGTCGCCGACGACGATGTCTGGCTCGCCCCCGTCGCCGGCGGCCGGGCCTGGCGCTTCACCGCCGACCGCGTGCCGGTCTCCACCCCGCGGTTCTCGCCCGACGGCTCGCGCATCGCGTGGACCAGCGGCAAGGAGGGCGCCCCCGAGGTGTTCGCGGCCGAGCTCGACGGCGCAGAAGGCACCCGGCTGACGCACTGGGGCAACGCCATGACCGGCGTCCGCGGCTGGACCGCGGACGGATCCGTGCTCGCGGTCAGCTCCACCGGGGAGGCGTCGCGTACCCGGCTGTGGGCGTACGCCGTCCCGCTCGACGGAGGGCCGGCCGAGCGGCTGCCGTACGGCTGGGTCGGCGAGGCGGCTGTCAGCGGCGCGAAGGTGGTCACGGTGTCGCCGGTCTGGCGCGAGCCGTCCCAGTGGAAGCGCTACCGGGGCGGCACGGCGGCCAAGATCTGGGTGGACGCCGACGGCGACGGGGAGTTCGTCCGGCTGTTCGCCGACAGCCCCGCCCAGCACTGGGCGGTGAACTGGGTCGGCGACCGGATCGTCTACCTGTCCGACGCGGACGGCGTGGGGAACCTCTACTCGGCCCTTCCCGACGGGTCCGACGTGCGCCGGCACACCAGCCACGACGAGTTCTACGCCCGTCACGCCACGAGCGACGGCGAGCGGGTGATCTACAGCCACGCGGGGGACCTGTGGCTGCTGGAGAGCCTGGACGCCGAGCCGTACAAGCTGGAGGTCAAGCTCGGCGGCCCGCGGCCGGGACGGGCACGCCGCCCCGCGCCCACGCGCGTCGGCGCCTTCTCCCCGGACACGACCGGGCGGGCCAGCGCGGTCGAGATCCGCGGCACCGCGCACTGGGTGACCCACCGCGACGGCCCTGCGGGCGCGCTCCGGGTGGAACCCGGCGTGCGGGTACGCCTGCCGCGCGCCCTCGGCGCCGACGGCCGGGCCGTGTGGGTCTCCGACGCCGGCGGCGAGGACGGCCTGGAGATCGGCACCCCCGGCGGCGAGATCAGGAGCCTGGCCGGCGGGCAGCTCGGCAGGGTGCTCGAACTGACCGCCGCCCCCGACGGCAAGCACGCGGCCGTGGCCACGCACGACGGGCGGCTGCTGGTCGTGGACCTGGAGTCGGGCGACCTGCGGGAGCTCGACCGCACCACCCAGGGCGACATCAGCGGGGTCACCTTCTCACCGGACTCCGGCTGGCTGGCCTGGGTGCACCCCGACCACGAGCCGCTGTCGCAGATCAAGATGGGCCGCGTGGACGGCACGTCGGTGATCGACGTGACGCCGCTGCGCTTCGCCGACTACAACCCGGTGTTCACCAAGGACGGCAAGCACCTGGCCTTCCTGTCGGTGCGCACGTTCGACCCGGTGTACGACGCGCACGTGTTCGACCTGTCGTTCCCGGCGGGCTGCCGGCCGTACATCGTGCCGCTGCAGGCCGCCACGCCGTCGCCGTTCGACCCGTCGTTGCAGGGACGGGGGTTCAACGGGGAGGACGACAAGCCCGGCAAGGACGACAAGAAGGACGACGCGCCGCCGCGTACCGAGGTGGACCCGGAGGCGCTGGCCTCCCGCGTGGTGCCCGTACCCGTGCCGGCGGGCCGCTACGGCAACCTCAGGACCGCCAAGGACGCGCTGCTCTGGCTCCGCCACCCCCTGACGGGCCAGCTCGGCGACGGCACCGAGCCGGTGAACGAGACCGTGCTCGAACGCTACGACCTCAAGAAGCGCGCCAAGGCCGAACTCGGCAAGGAGGTGCGGGCCTTCGAGGTCAGCGGCGACGGCACCAGGCTCGTCACCAACGGCAAGAACGGCCTGCAGACGCGGGCGGCCACCGAGGGCGACGAGGTCGTCACCATCGACCTCGACCGCATCACCGTCCAGATCGACCCGGTCGCCGAATGGCTCCAGGGCTACCGCGAGGCCGGCCGGCTCATGCGCGACCACTTCTGGCGCGAGGACATGGGCGGCCACGACTGGCAGGCCACGCTCGACCGGTACGAGCCGCTGGTCGGCCGCCTCGGCTGCCACTCCGAGCTGATCGACCTGCTGTGGGAGGTGCAGGGCGAGCTCGGCACCTCGCACGCCTACGCCAGGGGCCACGACGGCGTCAACGACCCGCGCCGCCGCCAGGGCCTGCTCGGCGCCGACCTGGCCAAGGACGAGGACGGGATCTGGCGGGTCGAGCGCATCCTGCCGGGCGAGACCTCCGACCACGCGGCCCGCTCGCCCCTGCTCGCGCCCGGCGTCGCGATCCGTCCCGGCGACGCGATCGTGGCGGTGGGCGGGCGTCCGGTCGATCCGGTACGCGGCCCGCTCGCGCTGCTGTCCGGCACCGCCGACCAGCCCGTGGAGCTGACCGTGCGGCCCGCGGCCGGCGGCTCGACGCGCCGGGTCGTCGTCACCCCGCTCGCCGACGACAGCCAGCTGCGCTACCACGACTGGGTGGAGAGCCGGCGGGCCTTCGTCCGCGAGTCGTCCGGTGGGCGGCTCGGTTACCTGCACGTCCCGGACATGGTGGCCTCGGGGTGGGCGCAGTTCCACCGCGACCTGCGTACCGAGATGGCCTTCGACGGGCTGGTCGTGGACGTGCGCGAGAACGGCGGCGGGCACCTGTCCGAGCTGGTGCTGGAGAAGTTGTCGCGCAAGGTCACCGGCTGGGCGCGGGCCCGCGGCTACGAACCGATGCGCTACCCCGAGGACTCACCCCGCGGGCCCATCGTGGCCGTCGCCGACGAGTTCGCCGGGTCCGACGGCGACATCGTCAGCGCCGGGATCAAGAACCGCGCCCTCGGCCCGCTGGTCGGCACCAGGACCTGGGGCGGCGTCATCGGCATCGACTCGCGCTACTCCCTGGTGGACGGGACCGTGGTGACCCAGCCGCGGTACGCGTTCTGGCTGGAGGGGCCGGGCTGGGGCGTGGAGAACTACGGCGTCGATCCCGACGTCGAGGTCGTGATCACGCCGCAGGACCGGGTGGCGGGCCGCGACCCGCAGCTGGCGAAGGCGGTCGAGCTGGCGCTCGCCGCGCTGGAGGAGCGTCCGGCCGCCACCGCGCCGGACCTGCCGCCGCTGAGCTGACCGTTCCGAGGGGCGGCCCGTCGGGGCCGCCCCTCGGCCTGGCGGGATCTCGGAGAGCACCGGTTCGGCCGTCTGCTCAGCCCGGTGGTCCCGAAGAGCGCCGGGCCTCTCCTCAGCTCAGCCTGGTGAGGATCTCCGAGAGCACCGGTTCGGTCGTCGCGAAGTTCAGCCGTACGTAGTCCGCGCCGCCGGGCCCGAACGACGCGCCGTCGTTGAGCCGCACCCGGGCCTCCCGCTCGATGACCTCGGCCATGCCTGGCTGCCCGGTGTGCAGCCAGGCCAGGTAGGTGGCCTGGGGAATCCGGTAGCCGAACCGGTCCGGCAGCCGATCGGCGATGAGCCGGCGGTTGCGGTCGAGCAGCGCCCGGGTCCGGTCCAGCCAGGCGTCGCCGTGCCGCCAGGCCGCGACCGTGGCCTCCACCCCGAACAGGTGCGTCGACCCGAAGAGGAACGGCGGCTGCGCCGCCAGGGCCGCGCGCACCCCGGCGTGCCCGACGTGGGCGACCGAGCAGCGGATGCCGCCCAGGTTGAACGCCTTCGTGGCCGAGGTGAGGGTGACCGTGCGCTCGGGGAGGATCGTCGCGAAGGGGATGTGCCGGTGGGGCTCGTAGGTGAGGTCGGCGTGGATCTCGTCGGCCAGCACCAGCAGGTCGTGACGCTCGGCGTGCTCGGCCAGCCCTTCCAGCTCGGCGCGGGTGAACACGCGGCCCGTCGGGTTCTGCGGGTTGACCAGCAGCAGCACCCGGCAGCCGGACAGGTCGGGCACCTCGAACCGCCACGCGTCGCCGTCCGGTTCGAGCTGGATGGGGACGAGCGGACGGTCCATGACGTCGAGGGTCGTCAGGAACGGGTGGTAGGCGGGGGTGTGCAGCGCGACGCCGTCCCCCGGCTTGGTCCAGAGGTGCAGCAGCACCTGGAGGGCCTGGTTGATGTCGCTGAACGTGTGGACGTGCGAGGGGTCGGCCGTCCAGCCGTGGCGGGCGGCCATGCGCTCGGCGAACGCCTCGGCCAGGGGGCCGGCCTGCGGCTTGTCCAGCCAGGTCGGGTAGCCGAGGTCGCCGGCGGCGCGGCGGGTCAGGGCCTCGATCACCTCGGGGGCGGTGGACAGGTCCATGTCGGCGATCCAGGCGGGGATGACACCGGGGGCGGTGATTGCCCATTTGAGACCGTCATGCGTCTCTTTGAGGTCTTTAATCTCTTTGGAGGCGGGGGTCTCTTTTGGGGCATTCGTGTCGGTCACGGGCACAGTCTAGGAGTCTGCGGTGTGGCGGTATGGGGGGCCTGATACCGGTGCCTGCCGTCTGGGGCGTGGGCGGCTGCGCGGGGCTGGGCGCGTTGTGTTCCGGGGCCCGAAGGAACGTCCCGGGAGAAAGCGAGCGGGTGATGCGACGCCGCCCCCCACGCGAGGCCGGGGTGGAAGGGCCTCGACGTTGGAGGGCGGCGTTCGGTGCGTGCGACTTGCGAGGAATCGCCACATGGCGGCCACGATCGCAGCCCCCGTGCGAGGGAGGCCGGATCGCGAGAAATCGAACGGCGGCCGCAGCCTCAGAAGGGGCGGCCGGCCGGCGGAAGGACTAGAGGCGGCGGAGGACGGCCACCACCTTGCCCAGCACGCTGGCCTCGTCACCGGGGATGGGCTCGTAGTTCGAGTTGTGAGGCACCAGCCACACGTGCCCGTCCTTGCGCTTGAATGTCTTGACCGTGGCCTCGCCCTCGATCATGGCGGCCACGATGTCACCGCTCTCGGCGACCGGCTGCTGGCGGACGACCACCCAGTCGCCGTCGGCGATGGCGGCCTCGATCATCGAGTCGCCGGCCACCTGGAGCAGGAAGAGCGTGCCCTCGCCGACGAGCTGCTTGGGAAGGGCGAAGACGTCCTCCACGCTCTCCTCGGCCAGGATCGGGCCACCGGCGGCGATGCGGCCCACGAGCGGGACGTAGGCGGCGGTCGGCCGGCTCACCGGAGCCTCGTCGTCGGTGGCGTCGGGGTCGACCCACAGCACGGGCTCGCCGGGCAGGCGCACCTCCAGGGCGCGCGGCCGGTGCGGGTCGCGGCGCAGGTATCCCTTGCGCTGCAGGGCGGTCAACTGGTGCGACACGCTGGACGTGCTCGTCAGCTGCACGGCCTCGCCGATCTCGCGCATCGAGGGCGGGTAGCCGCGCTGCTGCACCGAATCGCGGATCACTTCGAGGATCTTGCGCTGCCTGGGCGTCAGGCCCAGGGAGTCGCGTCGGCGCACCGCGAGGTCTGTGACCCCGTTAGCGTCTTCCCGCTCGCTCATGCTCTTCCTCCTCGCCTGGCGGCGGCCCGCCTCACCGGCGAACCTCCCGGTCCGTGGTCTTGATGTCGCACACAGCGACCGTATCGCTGTTGAAGATCATCTTCAAACAATTGTTCGAGTCTTCCTCGAAATTGTCGCCAGCGTGGTGTACAACATCGTACGGGAGTTCGATCGACACCGTGTTCGATTTGCTGATCTTATTTTGGCCGTTTCCTCGGGCCAGACGGCGGGAGGTCAATCGTGCGAACGACCCCGAGCACCGACACGACCAGCGAAGACGCCAACCGGCTCACCCTCATCGCCGACGCCACCCGGGGCGCGGACCGACGGGGAGACGACCCGCATACCGGCTCCGGCCGCCACGAACATCCGGGAAAACGACCGGCTTCCGATTCGAACACCCGGCGGCGCGGCGCAGGCGGCTCAGGGGGAGCCGTCCACGGCTCGGGCCGCCCCCGGCTGTGGCTGGTCCCCTCCCCGCGTCCCGACACGGACACGGACGCCGACGGGACGCTGTCTCAGGAGGGCGCTGGACAGCCCCTCGCCGACGACACGCTGACTGGCCGCCGTCCCGAAGGTAGGCAGGGGACCCCCGGCACGGACGTGACAAAACCCCGCGCCCGCCCACCCGAGCCCGGCCCCTGGCGCCGACGGCCGCCTGGAGCGAGCGGACGACGTCCAGAAGGCGAGACGGAGGGGCGGCGAGGCCGAGGTCTGGCGGAGGGGTCGGGCAGGCGCGGCGAGGCCGAGGTGTCAGGAAGCCGAGGTCAGGGGGGGCGTGCGGCGCGACCGGCGGGCCGGAGCTCGGCGATCGTGCCGGAAGGGGAGCGGGAGCGCCGGGCGGAGGCCCGGGCGGACCGCCCCTGGGAACGGCGGCGCCCAGGGGAGGCCACGGGCCGACCAGAGCTTCGTCGGCGGCGCTCTGGTGAACCTGCGGTCCGGCCCGAGACGCGAAGGCGGGGCTCGGGCGACTCGACCGAGCAACCCGAAGCAGAGGGGCGGCGCCGGAAGGAGGCCGCCGAGCGGTCGAGCACGCAGGGGTGGCGCTCGGGACGGCTGGTGCAGCGGCTGGGCGAGCAAGGGCGGCGCTCAGAGCAGTCGGCCGAGCGGTCGGACAGGCAGGGGCGGCGCTCGGGGCGGACGGCGGAGCGGTTCTTGGCGCGGGGGCGGCGCTCCGGGGAGGCCAAGGGCCGGGATCGGGGGCAGGTGGTGAGCGGGCCGGGGGGCTCGCGGCGCCGGGGGGCGCGGAGGAACGGGGGTTCTGGTGACGGTGAGGCTCGCGGGGGGCGGGAGATGTTGGGACGTGTTGTGGGGGCGGAAAGTGCTCCGGCCGGTGACGGTGCAGGGTTTGTGCGGAATCGTCGTACGTTGCGGCGGCGGGGGCGGGGTGCCGGGATGGTTCCTGCGGGAGCTGGCGTCAAGGCTCCGGCTCCTCCGGTGCGGCTGACCCGCCGGGGGCGGATCGTGTTGCTGGTGGTGGTGATGGTGTTGCTGTCCCTGGGCGGGTTCTGGCTCGGGACGCGAGCGGCCGGACATGCGGCTGTGGGGGCCGGGGTGCCCGGCGCTTCCGCTGTGGGCGTGGGGGTGCCTGGCCGCACGGCCGTGAGTGCGGGGGTGCCCGGCCGGGCGGGGTAGCCGCGGGCGGAGGTCGGCTGAGGGAACACCCTGCGGGAGATCGCCGGCCGTGGGGCGCAGGGGTAAAGCTCCGAGGGACTGGCCCTGAGGGTGTCAGGGATGGGCGCAGGCTGATGGGCCCTGGCCCCGGCAAGCAGGCACAAACGGGGTCCCACGGGAACGGGCGCATGCTGGCGTCATCAGGCAACCGTCCGACACTGGCACTACCAGCGCGGATCTCAGCCGTGATCGCGATGTGTCACTGGCATACACCTTGCCGATCGTTCGCTCAACAGGCACTCCACAGGTTCTCAACATCGGCCTGGCTACCTTCGCGGTGTCCAGTACGACGAGCACCAAGGAGACCTCGATGCGAACGTTCAACACGATGGTCGTCGGTGCGGCGGTCGCCGCCGCGGCTCTGACCGCGGGCACCCCCGCGCAGGCCTCCGTCCAGACCGGCGCCCAGACCTCCCTCACCGCCGTCACCGCGGCCGCCGCGGCGGCCGGCTCGGCGACGATGTCCTGCCGTGAGGTGCGTGTGTACCGTCCGGAGATGCGCAAGGGACACGTGGCCGCGACCGGCTGGGCGATCGGCTGCTCCAGCAACCAGCGCGTCAAGATCATGCTGCAGCGCAAGCGCTGGTGGGGCTGGCAGAACATCTCCAGCGCCTCCTGGTACGGGGCCGGCAAGAAGACGTTGTACAAGGGCTGCAAGCGGGGGGACACCTTCACCTACCGCCTGCAGGGCCAGGTCAGCTACTACGCGGGAAGCAAGTACGTCGTCCACAACGGCTGGAGCCCCACGATGCGCGCGAAGTGCCCGTGACGCGCTCTGTCCGCCACCCCGTGGGGTGACCATCCAGTACTCCAGGGACGCTTGGTGAGCTTGAGGCGTTGGGGTCGCATGGAGACGGCCACCGCGTGATCATTCGGAGCTTGTGAAGACAACCGAAGATCGCGCGGTGGCCGCGAGCCGCAGCGTTGGCCCTGACGGCTGGATGGTCGTCTTCAAGGAGCTGGCCTTCCACTGCTGCCGCATGCCTCGCTCAGGGGCGGGGCTTAGGGGGCAGGGAAGCGGGCCCGACGGGGGCCTTGAAGGCGGCACACCCCGCGCGGGCTCAAGGGGGGGGCAGGAGCCGCTGAACAGAGGGCCGTTCCGTGCTCCCCAACGCCTTGGGCGCAGGAAGCGGGACCCGAGGGCGTGGGTGGGGCTTCGGGGGTGGGGCGCGTAAGGAAGTGGGCGAGCAGGGACCCGGTGAGTCGGCCAGGTCGTGGGGAGGGGCGGGGGGCAAGCGAAAGGGGCGAGGAGGCAAGCGAAAGGGGCGAGGAGGCAAGCGAAGGGGCGGGGAGGCAAGCGAAGGGGCGGGGAGGCAAGCGAAGGGGCGGGGAGGCAAGCGAAGGGCTGGGGGGTTCCGGGGTGTTTTGTGGGGGTAGGGGAGGGGGCTTCGGGGGTGGTGGGAGGTGGGGGGAGGCTGTGCGCTCCGGTACCTTTGTGGGGCCTGTTTGGGCTGGTCGCCGTCGGGTGCGAGGGGTCCGGTCGGGTGAGGCGCGCGAGGGGCCGGCCGGGGCGACACGCCCGGGGCCCGTGTGACTGAGGGGCTGATCAGCGACTTCAGCTCCACGGTGTTGCTCAACTTGCGTTCATGGTCGCGCGCTTCTACGGTTGGACCACAACATCTAGTAGTTACACCGATGTCGGTTCACCACACCTTGTGTTTCCGTGACCGCACCATGGCGAGCCGTGGGGCGTGCGCGAGCGTACCGCGGCGAGGGTTTTACGCGTGTGGTGGGCCGGGCGGGTCGAGGAGGCGAAACCGTGCACTGTCCGTTCTGTCGCCACCCTGACACCAGGGTCATCGACAGCCGGTCCACGGACGACGGCGCGGCCATCAGGCGCCGGCGCACCTGTCCCGAGTGCGGGCGCAGGTTCACCACGCAGGAGACCGTCCTGCTGATGGTGAGCAAGCGTAGCGGGGTGACGGAGCCGTTCTCGCGGGACAAGGTCGTCGCGGGCGTGCGGCGGGCCTGTCAGGGCAGGCCGGTCAGCGAGGACTCGCTGGCGCAGCTCGGGCAGCGGGTAGAGGAGGCCATCCGGGCCAAGGGCGCGGCCGAGCTGCCGTCGAACGAGGTGGGCCTGGCGATCCTCGGCCCGCTCCGGGAGCTGGACGAGGTGGCCTACCTGCGATTCGCATCGGTTTATCGCGGTTTCGAGAGCCTGGCGGACTTCGAGGCCGAGATCTCACAGTTGAAGGCGGAGAAGGGGGAGTCATGACGGACACGGCCAGCGGTTCAGTGGCGCGCGGGGGTAAGCGGCCGCGTAAGGGGCTGAGGATGAAGCGGATCTTCACGAAGCCCGGCGTGCACCCGTATGACGAGGTCCAGTGGGAGCGCCGTGACGTCGTGATGACGAACTGGCGCGACGGCTCGATCAACTTCGAGCAGCGGGGTGTCGAGTTCCCCGAGTTCTGGTCGGTGAACGCGGCCAACATCGTGACGACCAAGTACTTCCGCGGCGCCGTCGGCACGCCGCAGCGCGAGTGGAGCCTGAAGCAGCTCGTCGACCGGGTGGTCGGCGTCTACACCCGCACGGGCGTCGAGCACGGCTATTTCGCCAGCGACGAGGACGCCGAGATCTTCGACCACGAGCTCAAGCACGCGCTGGTCCACCAGGTCTTCGCGTTCAACTCGCCGGTCTGGTTCAACGTGGGCACCGCCTCGCCGCAGCAGGTCAGCGCCTGTTTCATCCTCTCCGTGGACGACCAGATGGAGTCGATCCTGGAGTGGTACAAGGAAGAGGGCGTGATCTTCAAGGGCGGTTCGGGGTCGGGCGTCAACCTGTCCCGCATCCGTTCGTCCAAGGAACTGCTCTCCAGCGGCGGCACGGCCAGCGGGCCGGTCAGCTTCATGCGCGGCGCGGACGCCTCCGCGGGCACGATCAAGTCGGGCGGCGCGACGCGCCGGGCGGCCAAGATGGTCGTGCTCGACGTCGACCACCCCGACATCGAGGAGTTCATCGAGACCAAGGCGCGCGAGGAGGACAAGGTCCGCGCGCTGCGTGACGCCGGTTTCGACATGGACCTGGGCGGCAAGGACATCGTCTCCGTCCAGTACCAGAACGCCAACAACTCGGTGCGCGTCTCCGACGAGTTCATGCGCGCGGTGGAGAAGGGCGACCAGTTCGGCCTGCGTGCCCGCCTGACCGGCGAGGTCATCGAGAAGGTCGACGCCAAGGACCTGTTCCGCAAGATGGCCAAGGCCGCCTGGGAGTGCGCCGACCCGGGCGTGCAGTACGACGACACGATCAACGACTGGCACACCACGCCGGAGACCGGCCGGATCACCGCCAGCAACCCGTGCTCGGAGTACGTGCACCTGGACAACTCCTCGTGCAACCTGGCCAGCATCAACCTGCTGAAGTTCCTGAAGGACGACAACACCTTCAACGTCGCCGACTTCGTCAAGCTGACCGAGCTGATCATCACCGCGATGGACATCTCGATCACCTTCGCCGACTTCCCGACCGAGAAGATCGGCGAGACCACGCGGGCCTACCGCCAGCTGGGCATCGGCTACGCCAACCTGGGCGCGCTGCTCATGGCCACGGGCCACGCCTACGACTCCGACGGCGGCCGCGCGGTGGCCGGGGCGATCACGTCGCTGATGACCGGTGTGTCCTACCGGCGCAGCGCCGAGCTGGCCGGGGTGGTGGGCGCGTACGACGGTTACGCCCGCAACGCCGAGCCGCACAAGCGGGTCATGCGCAAGCACGCCGCCGCCAACGACAACCTGCGCACGGTCGGCACCATGGACGCGAAGATCCACGCCGAGGCGTCGCGCCAGTGGTCGGAGTGCCTGAAGGTCGGCGAGAAGAACGGCTACCGCAACGCCCAGGCCAGCCTGCTCGCCCCCACCGGCACCATCGGCCTGATGATGGACTGCGACACCACCGGCATCGAGCCCGACCTCGCGCTGGTCAAGTTCAAGAAGCTGGTCGGCGGCGGCTCGATGCAGATCGTCAACCAGACGATTCCGCGGGCGCTCAAGCAGCTCGGCTACCAGCAGGAGCAGATCGAGGCCATCGTCGAGTACATCGGCGAGCACAGCCACGTCGTCGACGCCCCCGGCCTGCGCAAGGAGCACTACGAGGTGTTCGACTGCGCGATGGGCGAGCGGGCCATCGCGCCGATGGGCCACGTGCGGATGATGGCGGCGACCCAGCCGTTCCTGTCCGGCGCGATCTCCAAGACGGTCAACCTGCCGGAGTCGGCCACGATCGACGACATCGAGCAGGTCTACCTGGAGGGCTGGAAGCTCGGCCTGAAGGCGCTGGCCGTCTACCGCGACAACTGCAAGGTCGGCCAGCCGCTGTCGGCCGGCAACGGCGCCAAGAAGGACGAGCCGAAGGCCGTCGAGGCCGCCGAGCCCGAGGTCAAGGTCATCGAGGTCAACCGGCCGACCCGGCGGCGCATGCCCAACCAGCGTCCCAGCATGACCACCCGCTTCACCGTGGGCGGCGCCAAGGGCTACATGACCGCTTCGTCCTACCCGGACGACGGGCTCGGCGAGGTCTTCCTCAAGATGTCCAAGCAGGGCTCGACGCTGGCGGGCGTCATGGACGCCTTCTCGGTGGCGATCTCCATCGGCCTCCAGTACGGGGTGCCGCTGGAGACGTACATGAGCAAGTTCGTGAACATGCGGTTCGAGCCGGCGGGCATGACGGACGACCCGGACATCCGGATGGCCACGTCGGTGATGGACTACATCTTCCGCCGCCTGGCCCTCGACCACCTGCCCTACGACGAGCGGGCGGCGCTCGGCATCTTCTCGGCGGCCGAGCGCGCCGCGCAGCAGCGCGGCGAGGACCCGGCGGCGCTGGCGGAGGCGGTCGACCGGGAGGCGCTGGCCCAGTCGGCGCCCATCGAGAAGCCGAAGGTGGAGCCGAAGGAGGAGCCGGTCCGGGAGCTGACGCTGGAGAGCCACCAGCGCTTCACCGCCGACGCGCCGCTCTGCATGACCTGCGGCACCAAGATGCGGCCGGCCGGAAGCTGCTACGTATGCGAGGGCTGCGGCTCGACCAGCGGCTGCAGCTGATCCACGCTGAACTGAGATGAGGGGGCCCGGGAACGGGCCCCCTCATCGGCGTTCCGGGGGTCAGGCTCCGGTCAGGCGTTGCGGGAATCAGGCTCCGGTCAGCAGGTCGCGCAGGACGTCGGGTTTGTCGGTGATGATGCCGTCCACCTGGTACGTCAGCAGGCGTTGCATGATGTCGGGGCTGTCGACCGTCCAGGCGAAGACTTTCATGCCGTGCTCGTGGGCCAGCTTGACGTACGAAGGGGTGAGTGCGGCGTACGGCGGGTTGACGTGGTCGGCGAACCTGGCCAGGCCGGGCAGCGCGGCGGTGCTCGGCGTGCCGAGCAGCCCGATCGGCACGTCGGGCAGCAGCCGGTGGAAGGCGCGCATCGAGTCCCAGTCGAACGACTGAACCACCAGCCGCCCCGGTGCGAGCCAGGAGGGCTCGGCGCGCAGCGCGCGGACGATGCGGGCCTCGATGCCCGGGTAGAGCTTTGGCTCCTTGACCTCCAGCAGCATGCCGGCGCGGGACCCGGCCGTCGCGCGCAGCGCCTCCTGC
The DNA here is from genome assembly GCF_040674635.1 of Nonomuraea sp. NPDC049758. NCBI lineage: Bacteria > Bacillati > Actinomycetota > Actinomycetes > Streptosporangiales > Streptosporangiaceae > Nonomuraea > Nonomuraea sp. NPDC049758. The sequence continues at coordinate 557,924 of NZ_JBFAMZ010000003.1, read as the reverse complement.
AGGGTCGGCACCCGCTCGCCGGTGTACTCCCGGTCGAACCAGGAGCCCGCGTCCAGCCTGCGGATCTGCGCGAGCGTGAGGTCGCGCACCCGCCAGGGCGCCAGGCCGGGCAGAGCGCGCTCGGCGTCGGTGGTGCGGGCGAGGGTGGTGTCGTGCATGAGGACCAGCTCGTGGTCCTTGGTCTCCTGGACGTCCAGCTCGAACAGGTCGGCCCCCTGGCGGGCGGCGAGCTGGAAGGCTGCGACGGTGTTCTCCGGCGCGTACGCCGAAGCGCCCCGATGGGCGACGTTGACCACCGCGTCGACAGCGGCGGCGGGGGGCGGAGAGGCCAGGGGGAGGAGGGCGAGGGGCAGGAACAGGGCGAGTCGCCGCAACATGGATCTCCTCGGTGGGGGAGAGACCGACAACCCCGACCATGACCAGCAAGGATGACCGTGAGTTGAGGGCAGAGTAACGCAGCGGTGCCCATCCGATGAGGCTTCGACACGCGGACATGCCTGAGGGCGGGCCACCCGCGGCGGCCCGCCCTCAGCTGTCACCGAACCCGGGTTACTTCAGGCCGGCGTCCAGCGCGGTGGTGAGGACGCCCGGATCGCCGGACATCTCCCAGATCATCGCGCCCAGCAGGCCCTTGCTCTTCAGCCAGGCCGTCTTCTTGCCGATCGACCAGGCGTCGTCGAACGTCCACCACTGCCCGTTGTTGCCGGTGTAGCAGTAGGTGGCGACGGCGACCTCGTCGTGGCGGATCGTGCAGCCGGGCACCATGGCGAGCAGGTTGCTGTAGCCGCGCGTGCCCGCCTCCTCCTGGAACTGGCCGGGAGCCGCGCCGTGCGCGTCCTGCCACTCGCCCGCCTTGCCGCCGTCGGTCACCTGCTGCCAGCCGCGGCCGTAGTAGGCCAGGCCGATGGTCAGCTTGCGCGGGTTGACGCCGGCCTGGAGGTAGACGTCCACGGCCTTCTCGACGCTGAAGTCCGGGTTGTACGGGCTGTCCGCGTCGAGGTACAGGTTGCCCTGGTGGCCGGTGCGGTTCGGCTCCCAGGAGTTGTCGCTGCCCGCGCCGTGGAAGTCGTAGCCCTGGATGTTGAAGATGTCCAGCGACTTGGCGACCTCGGGCAGGTCCCAGCCGGCGGCGATCTTGGCCGGGTCGGCCGGGGTGAACGCCGTGAGCTGGTACCGCTTGCCGGTCGTCGTCGTCAGCGCGTCGAGCTGGCGGCGGAACTCGGCGATCAGCAGCGTGTTGTTGGCCTTGTCGTTCTGGCCGATGTGGTTGCCCGCGTGCCCCTCGGCGCCCGGCCACTCCCAGTCGAGGTCGATGCCGTCGAAGATGCCCGCGGCCGTGCCCGGACCGCCCTTGCCGTTGTAGTCGGGCAGGTTGCCCTTGATGTAGGTGTCGATGCAGGAGGACACGAACTTCTTGCGGGAGGCGTCGGTCGCCGCCACGTCGGAGAAGTACTTGGAGTACGTCCAGCCGCCGAGCGAGATCAGCACCTTGAGGTTCGGGTACTTCGCCTTGAGCTTCTTGAGCTGGTTGAAGTTGCCCTGCAGCTTCTCCCAGCCGGTGTCGGCGACCCCGTCGACCGACTGGGCGGAGCTGAACGGCCTGCCGTAGTCGGCCTCGGCGTCACCGGCGCCGTCGCCCTGGTTCGGGTCCTGGGGGTCGGACGTGGTGCCCTTGGTGACGCCCTGCAGGCAGGTCAGGTTCTTGGGGTCGATGTTGGCGAAGGCGTAGTTGATGTGGGTCAGCTTCGCCGCGGCCCCGGTGGTGTCCAGGTTGCGGACGAAGTACTGGCGGCCGTAGATGCCCCACTGGACGAAGTAGCCGACGCGGGCGTACCCGGTCTCGACGATGTCCGACGTCGTCACCTTCACCGGGGTGGAGGCGGCCGAGAGGTTGTCGTACAGGTCGCGGGCCTTGACCGTGAAGGAGTACTCGGTCGAGGGGGACAGGCCGGAGACGACCGCAGTCGTGCCCGTGACGGTCGTGGCCAGGGTCGAGCCGGCGAAGACGTCGTAGTTGGCCACGCCGGTGTTGTCGGTGGAGGCCGTCCAGGCCAGCGTGACGCTGCTGGAGGTCTTGGCCGTGCTGCGCAGTCCCGACGGCACCGACGGCGCCTGCGCGTCGTCGGCCGGGTTGCGGGTGGTCACCTTCAGCGGCGCGGAGGCGGCCGACAGGGTGCCCTTGCGGTCCTTGGCCTTGACGGTGAACGTGTACTCGGTGTTCGGCGTCAGGCCCGAGACCGTGCCGGAGGTCTCGGTGACCGAGGCGGCCAGGGCGGAGCCGTTGTAGATCTCGTACCCGACGATGGGCAGGCTGCCCTGGGTGGCGGCGTCCCAGGCGAGTGAGACGGTCTTGGTGGTCTTGACCGGCGAGCGCAGGTTCCCGGGGGCGCCCGGCGGCGCGTCGGGGGTGCCGTCGCAGTTGACGTCGTTGATCCGGCAGCTCGTCGGCTCGGCGTTGGCCGTGCTCACGGTGAAGCTCGGGCTGTAGGGCTCGGTGGTCGCGCCCGCGTTCACGGTGGTGTTGTAGTGGACGGGGGTCAGGGTGACGGTCCGCCCGCTCTGGGTGAGTGAGCCGTTCTGGGCGTTGCTCGCGGTGACGCCCGCCGGCAGCTCGAACACGATCGACCAGCCGTTCAGCGCGGTGGTGCTGTTGTTGGCGACGATGAACTTGGCCGAGGTGCCGTTGACGTCGTACGTGGCGCTGACCGGCGGCTTGGCGGGCGGGTCACCGCCGGTGCCGTCGCAGTTGGCGCCGTTGATCAGGCAGCTCGTCGGCTGGACGGCCGAGCTCAGCGTCACCTTGGGGCTGTAGGGTTCGGTGTTCTTCCCCGCCTGCACGGTGTTGATGTAGAAAGCGGGGGTGAGCGTCACCTTGGTGCCGTTCTGGCGGATGGTGGCGTTCTGGGGGTTGCTCGCGGTGACCCCGGACGGCAGCTCGAAGACGATCGACCAGCCGCTGACGGCGGTCGTGCCCGGGTTGCTCACCAGGAAGGTGCCGGTGTTCCCGGAGAGGGAGAACGTGGCGATGAGGCGGCTCGCGGCCTGTGCGGGAAGGGTGCACATGCCGATGATCACGAGAACGGCGATCAGGGGGGTGACTAATCGGCGCACGTCAAGGACCTTTCTTTAAAGAAAGTTTCCTAACAATTACGCGGATCGTAAGCCCCTCCCACTCAACTTGCAAGAGCCTGTCTGATCTAGCCTGACAAGATGCGAGGGGTGCTGCCGGTCCTGCTGTCGGCGTGGTTCATGGCCCAGTTCGACTTCTTCGTGGTCAACGTGGCCGCGCCGGCCATCGAGCACGACCTGAGCGCCGGTCCGGCCGCCCTTGAGCTGATCGTGGCCGGGTACGCCTTCACGTACGCGGCCGGCATGATCACCGGCGGCCGGCTCGGCGACCGCCACGGCTACCGGCGGCTGTTCGTCCTCGGCGTGGCCGGGTTCACCGTCGCCTCGGTGTTGTGCGGCCTCGCGCCCGGCGCCGCCTGGCTGGTCGCCGCCCGGCTGCTCCAGGGCCTGGCCGGCGCCGTCATGGTGCCCCAGGTGCTGGCCATGATCTCGGCCGTCTACCCGCCGGAGCGCCGCGGCCGCGCCCTCGGCTGGTACGGCGCCGCCGGCGGCCTCGGCTCCATCGCCGGCCAGGTGCTCGGCGGCCTGCTGCTCACCGCCGACGTGTTCGGCCTCGGCTGGCGGGTGATCTTCCTGATCAACCTGCCGGTCGGTCTGGTCGTCGTGCCGCTGGCCCGGTGGCTGCTGCCCGAGGCCGACCCGCACAAGCCCGTCGCGTTCGACCTGCCGGGCGCGGCGGGGCTGGCCGCCGGGCTGGCGCTGCTGCTGGTGCCGCTCGGCCTCGGCAACAGCCTGGGCTGGCCCGCCTGGACGTGGGCCGCCATGGCGGCGAGCGCGCCGGTGTTCGCGCTGACCTGGTGGTGGCAGCGGACGCTGGCCGCCCGGGGCGGGCAGCCGGTGCTCGACCTCGGCCTGCTCAAGGTCCATTCCTACCTGGCGGGCGTCGGGGCGATCGTCGCGTTCATGGCGTACTTCGCCTCGTTCATGTTCACGCTGACGCTGCTGCTGCAGAGCGGGCTCGGGCTCACCGCGTTCCAGGCGGGCCTGGCCTTCGCGCCGATGGGCGTGCTGTTCACCGTGACCTCGCTGCTCGGCACCCGCCTGGTCGGCCGGTACGGGCTGGTCGTCGTCATGATCGGCGGCCTGGTCACCGCCCTGGGGCTGGCGCTGCTGGTGGCCGGGGCCGGGCGCGGGCTGCCGTACGTCATGGCCGCGCTCATGCTCGTGGGCTCGGGCAACGGCCTGGTCCTGCCGCGGCTCATCGGCGCGGCGCTGGTGGAGGTCGCGCCGCACCAGGCCGGCATCGGGTCGGGCGTGCTCAGCACGGCGCAGCAGTTCGCCGGCGCGGGCGGCGTGGCGGTGATCGGGGCGGTCTACTTCGCGGTCGCCGAGGGCGGCCACCACGCGCGGGCCATGCGCTGGTCGGCGGCCATCGACCTGGCGCTGATCCTGCTGGTGGTGGCGATGGTGGCCTACAACCGGCGGCGCGCGATCAGGACGGCGTCGGCAGCAGGGCCCCGTAGAGCCGTCTCGCCTGGATCCTGACCACCAGCCGGCGGTCGGCGACCATCCGGTGCAGGAACGCCAGCTCGCCCGCGGCGTCACCGAAGGACGGCTGCATGGCCAGCAGTTCCAGGCCCACCTCGTCACCCGGCCGGTCGCTCACGGGGGACAGCTCGGCCTCGCCCTCGGCGACGGCGTAGCAGCCGAAGTCGTCGCTGGCGACGTAGAGCGCGCAGCGGGGGTCCTGGTGCAGGCGGCGCACCGTCAGCCGGTCGGCGACGGTCGAGATCCGCACCACCCGCCGCGGCGGGTCCCAGGTGTAGACCACCGTGGACAACTGCGGACGGCCGCCGCCGCCGTGGGTGGCGAGCGCGCCGAAGCGCTGGCCGGCGAGCAGCGCCGACAGGTCCTCCTCGGGCAGCTCCAGCGGCTGTGCGCCCATCGCCCCCATTGCCTCCTGTGACATCCTTCGACCCCCGTCGTGATGCGAATATGTCAGCCTATCCCGAGTTGCCGGGAGAACGACTGGACGTCGGAGATCACCCAGTATTCGGAGAATCGTCCGTCCGTGGCACGCAGGAGGTCGTGCCCGGAGAAGGAGACGGGGGTGCCCGGCGGGGCGCTCGCGCCGGGCAGGCCGCCCCGGTAGGCGCCGGTGAACGTCCACCGGGCGGCGATCAGGTCGCCGTCGACGGCCGGGCCCACGTCGAGCGTGACCCGGACGTCGTCGAACGGTTCGTGGCCCTGCCGGATCGCCTCGATCAGCCCGTCGGGGCCGTGCACGTCCGCGCCGGGCCAGTGGCCGACGAACTCGGGGGTCACCAGGTCGTGCGCTAGGGGGAAGTCGCCGTTCCACAGTTCGAGCAGCCAGCGCTCGTACAGTTCGGTCAGCATGGCGGCACGACTACCCGCGCGGGAGGCTCCTAGCCGCAGTTGCCCCAGCTGGTACGGCCGCCGCCGGCGATGGACCCGTCGGTCCCCTGGATCGTGCCCCAGAACTTCACGCAGGCGCTCTTGGCCCAGTACTTGACCGGCCCGGCGTACTGCCCGAACTTGCCGGCGTCCATGCGCACGATCGGGTCCTGCTTCTCGTCCTTGCGCGGCTTGGGCATGACGGTGAGCCTGGCGCTCATCTGCGTCTTCGAGCCGATGAAGCTGGACTTGATGGTGACCACGCAGTTCTGGCCGGTGCCGCGGTTGTACAGGAGGTAGACGGTGCCGTAGCGCTTGCCGCCCTGGGTCTTGACGGGCTTCGCGCCGCCGGAGACGAGCCCGAAGCCCGATCCGCAGACGCCCTGCGGGGTGCTCGCGGCCGTGGCGTTCGCCGGGGTCGCGAGAACGCCGCTGAGACCGATCGCCGCCGTCAGAAGGATTGCCTTTGCGGGCATGCGCACCAGTACGTCCCTTTCGATTGGCCTTGACTGAAGATCTCGACAAGCATGCCCGAAATCTGGTTATCGGTCCAGGCTTTACGGGGGAAAGCATGGCAACGGTAAGTTGCCGCTATGACTCTCGCCATCATCAACGGATATGTCATGCCGGTTGACGGAGATCCCATCGAGGGCGGCACCGTCCTGGTCGGCGACGGGAAGATCGTCGCCGTGGGGCGGGACGTGACCATCCCCGACTCCGCCACCGTCGTGGACGCGGGCGGCGGCTGGGTGCTGCCCGGTTTCGTCGAGGCGCACGGCCATCTCGGCGTGTACGAGGAGGCCGAGGGCTGGGCGGGCAACGACACCAACGAGATGACCGACCCCAACGGGGCCCGGCTGCGCGCCCTCGACGCCATCAACCCGGCCGACCAGGGCTTCGCCGACGCGCTGTCCGGCGGCGTCACCACGGTCGTGATCAAGCCGGGCTCCGGCAACCCGATCGGCGGCCAGACGGTCGCGGTCAAGTGCTGGGGCAGGTCGGTCGACGAGATGCTGGTCAGGGAGCCGGTGAGCGTCAAGAGCGCGCTGGGGGAGAACCCCAAGCGCGTCTACGGCGACCAGAAGAAGCTGCCCTCCACCCGGCAGGGCGTGGCCGCGGTGATCCGCGACGCCCTCATGAAGGCGCAGGACTACAAGGCGAGGAAGGCCGCGGCCGAGCGCGAGGACAAGCCGTTCGACCGCGACGGCACGCTGGAGATCCTGGTCCGCGTGCTCGACGGCGAGCTGCCGTGGTGCCAGCACGCGCACCGCGCCGACGACATCGCCACCGCGCTGCGCCTGGCCGACGAGTTCGGCCACCGGCTGATCCTCAACCACGGCACCGAGGGCCACCTGCTGGCCGACACGCTGGCCGAGCGGAACGTGCCGGTCATCATCGGCCCGCTGTTCACCAGCCGGTCGAAGGTCGAGCTGCGGCAGCGCGCCCTGCGCAACCCGGGCATCCTCGCGCGGGCCGGGGTCGAGCTGGCGATCACCACCGATCATCCGGTGGTGCCCATCCACTTCCTCGTCCACCAGGCCACCCTCGCCGTCAAGGAAGGGCTCGACCGGGACACCGCGCTGCGCTCGATCACCGTCAACCCGGCCCGCATCATGGGCCTCGACGACCGGGTGGGCTCGCTGCGTCCCGGCCTCGACGGCGACGTGGTGATCTGGTCGGGCGACCCGCTCGACGTGATGAGCCGGGCGCTGAGGGTGTTCATCGCCGGGCGTGAGGTGTACTCCTACGTGGACGGGGAATCCGTCGTGGCCGATCCCTATTACCGCGAGTCACGGTGATGTAGGCGACTGTCAAGTGCGCGACGGCCGGGAACGCTCATAGTAGGTGCACTGAGTCGGAGAAAGGCGCCCCCCATGACAGCTCCGCATCCCGCCAGGAGACCCAGCAAGGCGCTCCTGATCGGACTGGTCGTCTCAGGCGTCCTCGCGCTGATCGTCCTCGGTCTCATGCTGCACAAGGGCGGGCCGGTCGGGTTCGGCCTGTCGGCGGTGCTCGGGCTCGCGCCGCTGCCGGTGCTGCTGGCCGCGGTGCTCTCGCTCGACCGGCTGGAGCCGGAGCCGAAGCTGCACCTGGCCTTCGCCTTCGCGTGGGGCGCGGGCCTGGCGATCGTGCTCGGCGTCGGGCTGACGCTGGCCGGACAGGCGCTGTTCCTGCGGGCCGGGTACGGCGCCCAGCTCGTCAACGACGTCGGCACCGTGTTCCTGGCCCCGGTGATCGAGGAGGCGCTGAAGGGGTCGGCGCTGCTGCTGCTCCTGCGCAGGAAGCAGGAGATCGACGGCCTGACCGACGGCATCGTCTACGCCTCCATGGCGGGGCTCGGCTTCGCCGCCGTGGAGAACATCGGCTACTACCTGATCGCGTTCGGCCAGGACGGCACCGGCGCCGCGGTCCGGCTGTTCGTGCTCAGAGGGCTGATCGACCCGCTCGGCCACCCCATCTACACCTCGATGATCGGGCTCGGCGTCGCCTACGCGCTCACCCGCCGCACGCCCGCCAGGTTCGCCGCGATCCCGCTCGGCTACCTGGGCGCGGTCGTCCTGCACGGGCTGTGGAACGGCGCCGCCTCCACCCAGTCGCTGGCCTGGCTGGGCACGGCGTACCTGGTGATCATGGTGGCGCTGGTCCTGCTCATCGTGGTCACCGTCGTCGAACGCCGCCAGCTCGTCTCGAAGATGGGCGTCTACCTGCCCGGCTACGGCCAGACCGGCCTGGTCACGGCGGCGGACCTGAAGATGCTCAGCACGCTCAAGGCCCGCAAGGCGGCCCGCAGGTGGGCCAGGGGCGCCGGGCTCGGCCGCGCGATGAGCGACTACCAGCAGGCGGCGACCGAGCTGACCGTGCTGCACCTGCGGGCCGAACGGCAGGGCATGGACCCGGCCAGGTTCGCCATGGAACGCGACGCCCTGCTCACCTCGATGGCCCACGCCCGCCGCTGGTAGCCGGGACCGGGCTCAGGGGCGGGCTCAGGGGCGGGTGAGCACGGCGGCCAGGGCCGTCAGCGCCGCCAGCACGATGCAGGCCGCCACCGCGACCGTCGCCCCCCGGTCCACGCCGAACGCGCCGACGACCGCGGCCACGCCGGCCGCGCCCAGGGAGGAGCCGACGTAGCGGGCGGTGTTGTTGGCGCCCGACCCCATGCTGACCCGGTGGGCCGGTACGCTCTCGATCGCCAGGTGGGTGATCGAGGAGTTGATCAGTCCGGATCCGGCGCCGCTCACCACCAGCCCGGCGATGACCAGCGGCAGGTCCAGCGAGCCGCCCACGCCCAGCAGGCCGGCGAACCCGAGCGCGGTCAGGCCGAGGCCGAGGGCCAGCCGGGCGGCGGTGCGCAGGCGTACCAGCCGGGACGCCAGCGACACCGCGAACGACGTGCCCGACCAGAGGCAGAACAGCAGGCCGGTCTGCAGCGGCGTCAGCGCGTGCGCGGTCTGGAGCACGGTCGGCAGGTAGCTGAGCAGGCCCACCACCGCCGCCCCGACGACCAGCGCGCCGCCGGTGGCGACCAGGAACACCGGCCGTCCGAACAGCTCCAGGTCGAGCAGCGGCTCCGGACGCCGGCGCTCCACCGACACGAACGCCGCCACCAGCACCGCCGCCAGCGCGAACGCCCCGATCACCACCGGGTGCCCCCACCCGGCACGCCCTTCGGTGACCCCCGCGACCAGCGCTCCCACGCCCAGGCTGAGCAGCACCACGCCGGGCACGTCGAACCGGCGCGGCGCGGGGGAGCGCGACTCGTCCAGCAGCCGCGCCGAGGTCACCGCCAGGGCGAGCGCGGCGGCCGACAACACCCAGTAGACCGCCCGCCAGCTCACCGCCGTGGCCAGCACGCCGGAGGCCAGCGGGCCGAGCGCGGTGCCCAGCCCGATCATGGCGCCGTACAGCCCGGTGGCCCGCACCCGCGCGGCGCCCGAGGGGAAGGCGTGGCCGACGATGCCCAGGCTGGCGGCCAGCATCGCCGCACTCGCCCCGCCCTGCGCCAGCCTGGCCAGCACGAACACCGGCACCGACGTGCTCAGCGCGGCCGCCACCCCGGCGGCGGCCAGCACGGCCGACCCCCACACCAGCACCCGCCTGCGCCCGTGGTCGTCGGCCAGCCCGCCGGAGACCAGCAGCAGCGCCGACAGCCCGAGCGAGATGCCGCCCAGCATCCACACCGGCCCCGTCGGCCCGGCGCCCAGGGACGCGGCCGTCTGCGGCAACGTCACCATCGGCACCGTGTAGTTCGTCAGCACGAGCAGGGGCGCCGAGGACGCCACGGCCAGTGTGCCCGGCCGGACCCGGGTCAGTTCGGTCACTGAACTCATGCGGCGCAACGTATCACGGTTCGGTGAATGAACTAACATGGGTCCCATGGCGCTCGGCAAGAACTACGAAGGCCAGGACTGCTCGCTGGCCAGGGCCCTGGAAGTGATCGGCGAACGGTGGACGCTGCTGGTCGTCCGCGACGCCATGTACGGCGTACGCCGCTACGGCGACTTCCTCGCCCACCTCGACATCCCGAGAGCGGTCCTGTCCCAGCGGCTCGGGGCGCTGGTCGAGGCCGGCGTGCTGGCCAGGAGCCGCTACCAGGACAACCCGCCCCGCGACGAGTACGTCCTGACCGCCACGGGCCGCGAGTTGTGGGTCCCCATGCTGGCCCTGTCCCAGTGGGGCGAGCGCAACCTCGGCGGGGACGGCCCGCGCCGCCTGTTCCACCACGCCACCTGCGGCGGCCGACTCGACCCCGTGTCCCGGTGCCCGTCGTGCGGCACGGCCGTCGGGCTGGAGGACATCGAGGTGCGTCCCGGCCCCGGCCTGACGGACAGCCGGGATGATCCGGTCAGTGTGCTGCTCAGGGCACCCCGCAGGATGCTTGCTCCGATCTCCTGACAAAATCGGGCGGTACCCCTCGAAAGGAGATCAGATGAGCTGGGCGGAGATCGGGTCCGAGGAGGAGTTGCGGGAACTGCTGGGCGAGGTGATGCCGAGGGCCGTGACCAAGGAGCGGGTCCGGCTGCATGCGCGTGATCGCGACTGGCTGGCGGCCTCCCCGTTCTGCCTGATCGCCACGTCCGACGCCGAGGGCAACTGCGACGTCTCGCCCAAGGGCGACCCGGCCGGGTTCGTCCACGTCATCGACGACACCACGATCGCCATTCCCGACCGGCCGGGCAACCGCCGGGCCGACGGGTTCCTCAACGTGCTGAAGAACCCGCACGTGGGCCTGATCTTCCTGATCCCCGGCCGCAACGAGACCCTGCGCGTGAACGGCCGCGCCCGGCTCGTGCGCGAGGCGCCGTTCTTCGACGAGATGGTCGTCAAGGGTCACCGGCCGCGGCTGGCCCTGGTGGTGGAGATCGAGCAGATCTTCTTCCACTGCGCCAAGGCGTTCCTGCGCTCGCAGCTCTGGGCGCCCGGCTCCTGGAACCCGTCCGTCCTGCCCTCGCACGCCACTCTGATCAAGGAGGTGCAGGTGGTCGAGGAGACGCTGGAGCAGCTGGAGTCGTACTACGGCGAGGGCTACGCCAAGAAACTCTACGGCTGAGACCGGACGGCCGGCGGGGGGAGCCGGTCGTGTCGGACCTCAGCGGTGCGGTGAATCCGTGCGGTTCAGGCGGCCGGCGTCGGTCCGCCGGGGAAGCGGATCACGTTCCGGCCGCTGTAGGCCCGCAGGTCGACCACCTTGGGGTCGGTGGCCTCGGTCCTTCGGCGGCGGACCGCCGCCCGGATGTCGCGGATCTTGTGCCTGGCGATGTGCGGCGGCACCACCGCAAGCCTCTTCATGTGAGCCCCCCGTGATGTTTCTGTTACCTCTGTTATCTACCGATACAGCCGTAAGTTCGCTGTAAAGGGTAGCTAATAGGGCAACTTTCGCCCTGACGGGGTGCGCAGATCGGGTTCGGCCGACGGATGCGGACGCCTGATGGCCGTCGATTTCGGGACTCTGACACGTTTCACGGTCTTCCCCCTTCCGGGCCGCCGCCGGCTGACGGCGGCTCGGCGGGTGCCGCCACCCGCCTTGCGCGCCAACCTAACCGGGGCTCCCGGGACCGCTCAACGCATTTCTACGGCCTCGCGTGCGGGTGCGCCCGCGTCACGTCCCCGGAACCAGGCGGGCGGTCACGCCGATCCGGTTCCAGGCGTTGATCATCGCGATGGAGACGACGAGGGCGGCGAGCTGCTTGTCGTCATAGTGCTCGGCCGCCTGCTGCCACACCTCGTCCGGCACGGCCTCGCCGCGGTCGGCCAGGCGGGTCGCCTCCTCGGTCAGCGCCAGCGCCGCCCGCTCGGCCGGGGTGAAGACCGTGGCCTCCCGCCAGGCGGCGACCGACCACAGCCGCTCGTCGCTCTCCCCGGCCTTCTTCATGTCCCTGCTGTGCATGTGCACGCAGTAGCCGCAGCCGTTGATCTGGCTGGCCCGCAGCTTGACCAGCTCGATCGTGGCCGCGGGCAGGTCGCTGCCGTGCATGTACGCCTCCACCGCCAGGAACCCCCGGTACGCCTCAGGGGCGAGCTTGGCGATGTCGATGCGCTGGGTCATGGTGATCCTCCCTGTGTCGTCACTTCATGACACAGGACGAGACGGCCCGGCGCGGTGTGACAGCTCCGGGCGGGGAGGACCGGATTCGTGCTCAGCCCCGGCAGTTGCCCCACGAAGCGCGGCCGCCCCACGCCTCGACACGGTTGTCCGGGGTGCGCGTCCAGCCCGCGTACTTCACGCACTTCCAGCTACCGTCGATGTGGCCGGTCTCGGCGTAGAAGCGGTAACGCTGCACGTCCTCGCTGCGGCCGCCGCCGCGGACCTCGATGGAGGCGCCGGTGACCGTAGGGGTGCCGCGGAAGGCGGTCTTGATCGCCGCCACGCAGTTCTTTCCGGCGCGCTTGTCGTACATGAGGTAGACGTGACCGAGCACCTTCCCGTCGCGCGTCTTCATCGCGCGGTGGCCGTCCTGCACCCGGTGGTAGCCCGCGCCGCAGACGCGCTCGGGCGTCTCGGGGGCGGTGGCCGCGGAGGCGGCGGAGGGGGTGGCGGCGAGACCGGCGGCGACCAGTCCGGCCGCGATGACCGTTCGCGTCAGCACGATATTCCCTTCGGCGGGGGATATTAAGGACGTCGTCGATCTTTACCGAGACTTGACCGCAATTCAAGGGGGTTGGTGAATGCCGCTCATCGCGGTGTCCGCCGTCTGGGCGGTGTTCTGGGGGTCCTGGGCGGCTCTGCTGCCTGCCGTGAAGCAGGAGCTCGGCGTCTCGGCGGCGCAGCTCGGCACGGCGCTGGGCGCGGTGCCCGTCGGGGCCCTGCCCGCGATGGCGCTGACCGGCCGGCTGGCCCGCGGGCGCGAGCGCCACGCCCTCATGGCGACGACCGTCTTGTTCGGGCTGGCCGTGGCGGGCCTGGCCGCGGTCACCGCGTACTGGCCGCTCGTGGCCGGGCTGCTGCTGCTCGGCGCGGCCAGCGGGGCGCTGGACGTGGCGCTCAACCTGACCACGGGACGCGTCGAGCGCGAGAGCGGCCGGCGGCTCTTCCAGGCGGTGCACGCGGCCTTCCCGCTCACGGTCATCGTGGCCGCCCCGCTCACCGGCCTGGCCCGATCGCTCGGCCTGGACGTCCGGACCGTGCTGCTGGTGATCGCGGTGCTGGTGGCGGCGACGTCCCTGTCGCTGCCCGCCCTGCCCGTGGGCGGCGGCCGGGCCGCCCCCTCCGGCGACCACCACGCGGGGCGCCGGATGTGGGGCGTCGCGTTGCTGCTCGGGACGCTGGCCGGATGCGTGCTGGTGATCGAGAACGCCGTCGAGCAGTGGTCGGTGCTCCTGCTGGAGGAGCACCGGGCCGCCACGCCCCTCATGGCGAGCCTGGCCCCCTCGGTCTACATGGCCGCGCTCACGGCCGGCCGGATCGCCGCGCAGACCCTGCCTCCGGTGCCCCTGCGCGCGCTGTACCTGGTCGCCGGGGTGGGCGGCGCGGCCGGGATCGGCCTGGCCGGCCTCGGTGACGGCGTGCCGCTGTCGATGGCGGGCTTCGCCCTGACCGGGCTGGCGCTCGGGCCCCTGGTGCCCGCGCTGCTCAGCCGCTCGGCCGCCGACGACCCGACCGGGACGCTGGTGTGGGGCGTCTCGATGGTCTCCTACGCCGGGTTCGTCGTCAGCCCGCTGCTGGTGGCGGGGCTGACCGGACCGTTCGGGCTGCCCGTCGCGCTCGCCGCGCTCGGCCTCCTGGGGCTGCCGTTGCTCGTACGTTTCGTCATCATCGAGGGTGACTCGGCCTGAATATGGCGTTTCGTTGGGGAAAGCGCACCACGGTTCGGGGTATTGCCCCAGGTGATTCGGACGTGAAGAGGGGATCACCATGGCCGTCTGCGACAACTGCGGCAACGACTACGACATGGCCTTCGAGGTGCACGCGCAGGGAGCCGTGCACACCTTCGACTGCTTCCAGTGCGCGATCGAGGCCATGGCGCCGATCTGCGAGCACTGCGGCACCAAGGTCATCGGGCACGGCGTCCAGTCGGGCGAGCACTGGTACTGCTGCGCCCACTGCGCCCGCGAGGAGGGCAACAAGGGCATCGTCGATCGGGTGATGGCGAGCTCGTCCGCCTGACCGGACGGCGTCAGGCCGGGCCCAGCAGCGACCGCATGCGGCTCAGGGCGCGGTCGAGCGCGTCCTGAGGCACCGGCGCGGCCAGGTCGAGGGCGATGACGCCGTTCTTCGCCTCCCACACGCCGGCCACCCGGCCCTCGTGCACCACGACGGGCGAGATCCAGCCCGCCTGGCGGCTGACCTTGGGCTTGAGCGGCGGCGGGACGAGCGGGGCGAGCGTCCGCGGCGCCCCCAGGATGAACTGGTCGAAGCCCGGCAGCAGGTGGACCTCCTGCGAGGGCCGGGTGGCGGCCAGCTCGTCGGCGTGCTCGGCCAGCGCGTACAGGGTCGTGCCGTCGTCGGCCCTGACCTCCACCAGCTCCGGGGCCAGCCCCTTGACCCACGCCTTGAGCACAGCCTTCCTGGCCACGCCGCCGAACAGCCAGGCGTCGAACATCTCCGGCGTGGCCGGCCCGTGGGCCCCCAGGAACGCCCGCAGCACCCGCACGCCCGCCTCCTCCTGGCCGGGCAGCTCCCCCGGCCAGCCCGGCACCCACGACCGCGGCGCGGTGAAGGTCACCTTGCCCTCGCGGGGCGGCCCGTAGCACAGCTCGCCCAGACGGCTCAGCGGCTTGAGCAGCGCCCCCCAGCCGGACGTCAGAGCCTCGCGGAGATGGGCGTCGCCGGTCAGCGCCACGATCGCGTCGACCAGCTCCTCGCGGGTCAGCGGCGCTCCCTTCAGCGCCTCGGGGACGGCCTCGATGACGGCCTCGATCTCGGCGGCGGTCACGCCGTGCCCGCGCTGCCAGGAGCCCTTCTCCCAGAAGCGCAGCGTGCTCAGCGCCGCGCACAGGCCGGCCAGCTCGTCGGCGGGCACGAGGTGGAGGGTGCCGCGCATGAGCCAGGTCTTGACCAGGGCCCGGTCGCTCCACAGGGCCCGGTCGATCTCACCGGGGTCGGGCCGGGCGCTCCTGACCGCCACCGCGAGCTGGGCCGAGGAGGCGACCTGCGCCTGCACCCCGCACAGCCGGCGGGCCACCGACACCGCGTCCGGCCCGTCGGCCGCCGCCACGAACTGCCTGCGCAGCCGCCAGGAGAGGATCTGCGGCCAGGTGAGCTCCATCGTCATGCGTCACTTGTACCGCCTCCCACCGACATCCCGCACATTGGGCGAAAAAGGGGGACATGAGAGGATCAAGTGTGCCTCTCGACGGTCATCTTCTCGCGCTGTTCGCGGTCACCACCATCGTGGCGATGATCACGCCCGGCCCCGACATGCTGTTCGTCCTGGGCTGCGGGATGCGGGGCGGCCCCAGGGCCGGGCTGCTGGCCACGGCCGGGGTGGCGACCAGCGAGGCGATCCACGTCGCCGTGGCCGCCGCGGGGCTGGCCGCGCTCTTCGCGGCCGTGCCGGTCGCCTTCACCGTCGTACGGATCGGCGGCGCCGCGTACCTGATCTACCTGGGCGTGCGGATGTTGCGGGACCGCAAGGGCGGGGTGAGCGACATGCCCGAGCCGGGCACCGGGATGTCCGGCCGCCGGGCCTACCTGAGCGGCCTGCTGACGAACCTGCTCAACCCCAAGATGGTCACCTTCACCGTCGCCTTCCTCCCGCAGTTCGTCGATCCGGGGCTGGGGCGGATGTGGCTGCAGTTCGCCGTGCTCGGCGCCGTCCTGATCGCCTTCGAGTTCGTCGTGGACGGCGCGGTGGGCGTGCTGGCCGGGCGCATCGGCGGATGGCTGCGCCGCAGCGCCGTCGCCCGCCGCCGGGTGAACACGGCGACGGGCGGCATCTTCGTCGGGCTCGGCGTGAAGCTCGCCGTGGAGCGTTGAACGCCGGTCAGCCGGTGAAGCCGATGTCCTCGTAGCGCAGGTCGTAGAAGCCGCGCGCGCCGACGTTGGCCAGCGTCTGCTTGGCCGCCACGTTCTGCGGACGCTGGTAGAGCGGCAGGACGTTGACCAGCTTCCAGATCAGCCCGTCGGCCTCGTTCGTCTGGGTGCGGGCGCCGGCCGGGTCGAGGTTCTGGGCCGCCCTGTCCATGGCCTGGTCGATCTCCGGCGAGCCGGTACGGCCGAAGTTGGCGTTCCACGTCTTGCCGTTCGCCGAGTTCGCGTAGATCCCGTAGCTGCTCGAAATCGGGTAAGGCGTCCCGATGTAGGCGAAGGGCGTGATGTCGAAGTTGCCGGGGATGACGTACTTGGTGAAGAAGTCGTCGCTCGGCACCGCCTTGATGGTGAGCTTCACCCCGATCTGGGCAAGCATGTTCTGGGCCAGCTCACCCTCGGACTTGCTGAGCTGCACCCCGGACGGCACCACGAACCGCAGGTCGAGCGGCTGCCCGTTCTTCTGCCTGACGGCCCCGTTCAGCTTCCAGCCGGCCGCGTCGAGCAGCTGCTTGGCGCGTTCGGGGTTGTAGACGCCGAGATTTCCGGCGTTGTCCAGGTAGCCCTCCTGGGTGTTCATGAAGAAGTGGTTGTTCAGCAGCGCGATCGGCCAGTCGAGCCCCTGCAGGTCGGACTGCGCGATGGCCTGCCGGTTGATGCCGAGCTGGATGGCCTGGCGCACGTTCACGTCTTTGAGCGGCTCGCTCGACCCGTTGAAGGTGAAGTGCCGGAAGTCGGGCCCGGCGGCCTGGCGCACCTGGGCGCCCTGCGTGGCCCTGGCCCGCGCGTAGTCGGGCGCCGACGGCCCGACGTCGATGAGGTCGAGCTCCCCGTTGCTGAACGCGCCGATCAGTGAGTCCTGCTCCGAGGCCCGGTAGATGATCTGGTCGAGCTTGGCCCGGTTGCCCCACCAGGCGTCGTCGCGGACGATCGTGATCGTCTTGGCCGTCTGGTCGAAGCCCTTGAACTTGAACGGCCCGGCGGTCACCGGGATCTTGTTCAGCCACGCGGTGTTGAAGGCCTGCGGCGTCCGGTTCGTGGCGGCCGGCAGCAGCGGCCCGAACAGCGACTGCCAGTCGCCGAACGGCTTGGCGAAGGTGACCTTCACCTCGTGGTCGTCCTTGCCCCGCTCGACCTTCTCGATGTCCTGGTAGCCGGTGGCCGAGACGATGTGGAACTCGGGGTTGCGGCCGTTGAGCGCCTGCCACTGGGCCTGGTAGTCGGCCCAGGTGATCGGCTGCCCGTCCGACCACTTGGCCTTGGGGTTGAGCGTGTAGGTGACCACCTGCTTCGGGCTCTGGTCGGTGACCTTGGCGTCGAGCACGTAGTCGGGATCGACGGTGATCTCCGCCTTCTCGTCGGAGACGAACGGCGAGGGCAGCAACGCGTTGCTGATCACGGCCGCCACCGCCAGGTTGCCGTCGACGTGGTTCCGGTTCCACTGGCTGGGGAACTCGTTGATGCCCCAGCGCAGCGTGCCGCCGTCCTTGACCTTGTCACGCGGCTGCGGGTTGATGTCGAAGGCCTTGATGGTCTTGTGCGCGCCTTCCGTGCCGCTCGCCGAGCCGCCCCCCGAGCCGCCGCCGCCGCAGCTCACCAGCGACAGCGAGCCGGTCACGGCGACGGCCACGACAAGACGTGAAGCTTTCATCGAGCGCATTCCTCCTGATCTAGACGACGTCGAGCCTCTCGGCGTAATGGCAGGCCGCGCCCTGGTCGTCGCCCACCGGCAGCACCTCGGGCTCGACGTCCACGCAGAGCGCGCGCTCGTCGTGGGTGAGCACCGAGCGGAACTTCGGGCAGCGGGTGCGGAAGCGGCAGCCGGTCGGAGGGTGGGCCGGGCTGGGCAGGTCGCCTTCGAGCAGGATGCGCTCGCGTACGCGCTCACGCGCCGGGTCGGGCAGCGGGATCGCCGACAGCAGAGCCTGCGTGTACGGATGCGCCGGAGCCTCGTAGACCGCGTCGACCTGCCCGATCTCGGCGATCCTGCCCAAATACATGACCGCCACCCGGTCGGCGATGTACCGCACCACCGCCAGGTCGTGCGCGACGAACAGGTACGACAGCCCGAGCCTGGACCGCAGCGAGCCGAGCAGGTTGATGATCCCCGCCTGGATCGACACGTCGAGCGCGGAGACCGGCTCGTCCAGCACCAGCAGCCTGGGCTCCAGCGCCAGCGCCCTGGCGATGCCGATGCGCTGGCGCTGGCCGCCGGAGAAGTCCTGGGGGTAGCGGGCGGCGTGCGCCTGGTCGAGGCCCACCAGGGCGAGCAGCTCGCCCACCCGCCGGCCCGGCCGGCGCTCGCCGTGGGTGCGCAGCGGCTCGGCCAGGATGTCGTAGACCGTCATGCGCGGGTCGAGCGAGGCCATCGGGTCCTGGAAGACGACCTGCATGTCCCGCCGGATCGCGGTGCGCCCGGCGCCGTCCAGCCGGGCGGTGTCGCGGCCGAGCACGACCACGCGCCCCTCCTGCGGCGGGACCAGCTCCAGGATCTGGGTGAGCGTGGTGGTCTTGCCGCTGCCCGACTCGCCGACCAGGCCCAGCGTCTCGCCGCGGCGGATGTCGAAGCTGACGCCCGCCACCGCGTGCACCGTGCCGACCCTGCGCTTGAACAGCGCCCCCTTGAGCAGCGGGTAGTCCTTGACCAGGCCGTCGACCTCCAGCACCGGCTGCTCGGCGCGGACCGCGGGGGCCACGGGCTCGCCCGCCGCGTGACGGCCGGGGCCCTGGGGTCGGACGATCTCCCAGCGGATGCACGCCGCCCGATGGCCCGTCGCCACCTCGAACAGCGGCGGCTCGGCCGCGTCGCACTCGTGGATCTTCAGCGGGCAGCGCGGCGCGAACGGGCAGCCCGGCGGCAGCGCGGCGGGGGAGGGCGGGTTCCCGGCGATCGGCAGCAGCGGCTGACGGCCACCGCGGTCGACCCGCGGGATCGAGGCCAGCAACCCCGCCGTGTACGGCATGCGCATCCGGTAGTAGATGTCGTCGACGTCGCCCACCTCGACCGGGCGCCCGGCGTACATGACCAGGACCCGGTCGGCGAAGCCGGCCACCACGCCGAGGTCGTGCGTGATCATGATGATCGCCGCGCCGGTCTTCCGCTGGGCCTTCTTCAGCACCTCCAGCACCTGCGCCTGGATGGTCACGTCGAGCGCGGTGGTGGGCTCGTCGCAGATGATCACGTCGGGGTCGTTGGCGATGGCCATCGCGATCATCACGCGCTGCCGCATGCCGCCGGAGAACTCGTGCGGGAAGGCGAGCGCGCGCTCGCTCGGCGACGGGATGCCGACCAGCTCCAGCAGCTCGACGGCCTTGACCGCGGCGTTCTCCTTGCTCACCCGCTGGTGGATGCGGACGGCCTCGGCGATCTGGTCGCCCACCCGGTAGACGGGCGTGAGCGCCGACAGCGGGTCCTGGAACACCATCGACACGGTCTTGCCGCGGAAGCGGGTCAGCTCCCGCTCGGAGGCGCCGATCAGCTCCTTGCCGTGCAGCCGCACCGACCCGGTGACCCGGGCGCTCGGCGGCAGCAGGCCCATGACCGCGGCCGAGGTGACCGACTTGCCGGACCCGGACTCGCCCACGATGCCCAGCACCTCGCCCGGGCTCACCGAGTAGGTGACCCCGCGCACCGCGCGCACGTCGCCGAAGGACACGTGCAGGTCGCTGACCTCCAGGACGGGGTTCGCCGCCGGCCTCATCGCCGCGCCGCCGGGTCGAAGGCGTCGCGCAGCGCGTCGCCCATGAGGTTGACCGCCAGCACGGTGACCACCAGCAGCCCGGCCACGAACCAGAACGTCCAGGGCGCGTAGACCGCCGTGCGCGAGCCGTCGGCGATCAGCGTGCCGAAGGACACGTCGGGCGGCTGGATGCCGAACCCGAAGTACGACAGCGAGGTCTCGGTCAGGATGGCCGCGCTGACGTTGAGCGTGGCGTCGACGATGAGCAGCGAGGACAGGTTGGGGATCACGTGCCGGAAGATGATCCGCACCGGCGGCACCCCCATGAATCGGGCGGCCTGGATGTACTCGCGCTCCTTCAGCGAGATCGTCATCCCCCGGACGATCTTCGAGGTCACCATCCACAGGAACAGCGCCAGCATGACCACGAACAGCACCCACTGCCCGGCCCCGAACAGCGGCGACATGATCGCCAGGATGAGGAACGCGGGCAGCACGAGCAGCAGGTCGGTCACCCAGCTCAGCGCCCGGTCGGTCCAGCCCAGGAAATAGCCGGAGAAGGCGCCTACCACGGCCGCCACCGCCGTGGACACCAGCGCCGCCAGCAGGCCCACGATCAGCGACTTCTGCATGCCGCGCAGGGTCACCGCGTAGACGTCGGCGCCCGTCTGGAGCGTTCCGAACCAGTGCTGCGGCGAGGGCGGCTGCAGGAACGCCGTGAAGTCCTTGTCGGTGTAGGACCACGGGCTGAACAGCGGCCCGGCGAACGCCAGCAGGAACATCAGCGCCAGCACCGCGAACCCGATCAGCCCCTGCGGCGAGCGGAAGAACCGCCCGGCCACCACCCGCAGCCGCGACGGCGCCCGGCCCAGGTCGCCGGTCAGCTCCTCCGCCAGCTCCTCGTCGGAGAGCGTCATCACGCCCGCACCCTGGGGTCGAGCGCGGCGTGCAGCAGGTCGGAGGCGAGCGCGGCGCACAACACGGCCACGGCGGCCAGGAAGGAGATCGCCGCCACGGTGTTGACGTCGTTGGTGAAGATCGAGTTGATCAGCTGCTCGCCCAGCCCGTGCCAGCCGAAGATCTTCTCGGTGAAGGTGGCCCCGGTCAGCAGGGTGCCGAACGTGAAGGCGAAGTAGGTGGCCACCGGGATCAGCGCGGTGCGCAGGGCGTGGCGGGTCAGCGCCCGGCCCCTGCTCAGCCCCTTGGCCCTGGCCGTACGGACGAAGTCGGCGCCGAGCACGTCGAGCATCATGTTGCGCTGGTAACGGCTGAAGACCGCGACCAGGCCGACGGACAGCGAGATCGTCGGCAGGATCAGGTGTTGCACCCGGTCGAGCACGTAGCCCCAGAACCCGGTCTGCAGGCCGGCGCTGTACTCGCCGCTGACCAGCAGCACCTGGCGGCCGAAGAGGTTGTCGTTGGCCCAGGCGCCGGCCAGGATCAGCATGTTGGCCAGCACCACGACCGGCACCGCGAGCACGACGAACGACAGGCCCGCGGAGAGCCGGTCGAACCAGCCGTACTGCCGCACCGCCGCGTAAGCGCCCACCAGCACCCCCAGCAGGCTCCCGAACAGCAGCCCCAGGATGACCAGCCGGAACGTGACCCCCATCCGCCGCCGAAGGTCCTCGTTCACGGGCGAGCCGGTGACGGTCTTGCCGAAGTCGCCGTGCAGCACGCCCGAGGCCCAGGTGGCGTAGCGCTGCAGCAGCGGGGTCTTGTCGTTGAGGTTGAGCGCGGTGAGCTGGGCGTCGACGACGGCGGGCGGCGGTTTCGGGGTGCGGTCGGCGTAGTTGGAACGCGGGTCGAGCGCCCCGGCGGCCAGCAGGTACGCCAGGCTCGCGGCCACGCCGACCAGCACCACGTAGTTGAGCAGCCTGCGGGCCAGGAACCCCGCCATCGTCCCCCTCCCGGACGCGCACGATAGGTAGTCATACTGCTACACGCAGCAGCATCGTGGCGCGGGGAAATGCCAAAGAGGGGTTAACGTCCGGAAAGTTCGTCCACGGCGGTGCGCACGTCGTCGCTGGTGATCGTCGTGAGGTCGGCGGCGCTGGCCGACCCGCCGCCCGACGCGTGGGCGGCCAGGCGCACGTCGCGGCGCATCGCGGCCCGTTCGAACAACGAGCGGGCGAAGCGGCCGTTGCCCAGGCCGTCGATCAGCCGTTCCTCGCACACCCAGGCGAACACCTCGTCGAGGTCGCGCAGGGCCTGCTCGTCGAAGGTGTCGCCGGCCTTGCCGGCCAGCAGCACCGCGATCTGCGACAGCTCGCGCGGCGAGTAGCTGGGGAAGGCCACGCGCTGGTTGAACCGGCTGGCCAGACCCGGGTTGGTGGCCAGGAAGGAGTCCATCTCGCGCGAGTAGCCGGCCAGCACGATGACCAGCCGGTCGCGGTCGTCCTCGGCCCGTTTGAGCAGGGTCTGGACGGCCTCGGAGCCGAAGGCGTCGCCGCCCGCGTAGCCGGGGTTGACCAGGCTGTAGGCCTCGTCGATGAACAGCACGCCGCCGAGCGCCCGGTCGACCAGCTCGTTGGTCTTGATCGCGGTCGCGCCGAGGTGCTGGCCGACCAGGTCGGCCCGGTGGGCCTCGACGACGTCGGGCCTGGCCAGCAGGCCGAGCGCGGCGAAGACGCGGCCGAGCACCCGCGCGACGGTGGTCTTGCCGGTGCCGGGCGGCCCGGCGAAGACGAAGTGGCGCATCTGCGGCGGCGTGGGCAGCCCGCGCTCCTGCCGCATGCGGGCCACCTGGAGCTGGGCGGCGATGGCGTGCACCTGCCGCTTGACCGGGTCCAGGCCGGCCATCGCGTCGAGGTCGGCCAGCGCCTCCTCCAGCGTGGGCGTGGCCACGTAGCCGCGGAAGCGGGCGGTCAGCTCCTCGAACGCCTTGGTCACGTCGGGCGTGGTGGTGGTCACCAGGTCGTGGGTGGTCGGGGTGCCGCCGGCGCCCACCACGCGCACGTCTCTGGCCTGCGCGGCGGCCTCGACCAGGCTGCGCACGAAGCGGGCGTTGCCCAGCTCGTCGACCAGGCCGCGCCGCTGGACGTCTTCGTAGAGGCCGAGCAGGGCGCGCCTGGCGTCGGGGGCCATCGTGTCGCCCCTGCGCCGCTGGAGCACCTCGGTGATCTCGGCCAGCTCGGGGGCGGAGTAGCTGGGGAAGCGCACCCGGGTGGCGAACCTGCTGGCCAGGCCCGGGTTGCTGGACAGGAAGCCGGCCATCTCCTGCTCGTAGCCGGCCAGGATGATGATCAGGCGCTCGCGGTCGTCCTCGGCCCGTTTGAGCAGGGTCTGGACGGCCTCGGCGCCGAACCTGTCGGGCTGGCCGTCGGAGGAGTTGACCAGGCTGTAGGCCTCGTCGACGAACAGCACGCCGCCGAGCGCCCGGTCGACCAGCTCGTTGGTCTTGATCGCGGTCGCGCCGAGGAACTCGCCCACCAGGTCGGCCCGCTGCGCCTCGACCACGTAGGGGGTCTCCAGCAGGCCGAACGCGTAGAAGATCTTGGCCAGCGCGCGCGCCACGCTGGTCTTGCCGGTGCCCGGCGGGCCGACGAAGACGAAGTGCCTGGTCGGGCGTTCGGCGGTGTAGCCGGCCTCGGCCCGCAGCCGGGTGGCCTCGATGGAGGCGGCGATCGAGCGGACCTGCTCCTTGACCGGCGCCAGCCCGATCATGCCCTCCAGCTCGGCCAGCGCCTCCTCGACGGAGATCTGCGGCGGCGCGCCCGCCTTGTCGGCCTGCGGCTCGGGCCGGCCCTCGCGGGCGCGCACGCGCACCTGCTGCTCCTCGGCGGACAGCTCGGCCTTGGCCCGGCGCGCCTGGAGGAACCGGTGGACCAGCACGACGACGGCCGCCAGGCAGGCGCCCCACAGCGCGACGGCGGCCGACAGGAAGGAGAGCCCGAAGGCCAGCACCCCGGCCGGCACGAGGGCGGCCAGCGTGGTCACCCACGGCGTGACCCAGCGGATGAGGTGGGCGGCGGCGGCCACGGGCAGGGCCAGCGCGACCATCGCGTGCAGCGCCATGGAGCCCGGGGGGAAGCGCCAGGAGAACAATGGCAGCGCCAGCACCACCCAGCCGGCCACGACCAGCGCGGTCGCGGCGGCCCGCGGGAAGCGCATGGTCAGCGCCACGAAGGCGAGCGCCAGCAGGACGAGGGGGAACGTCTGCAGCAGATCCCAGCCGAGCGCCGCCCCCACGCCCATGACGACGATGAGCAGGACGGCGTAGAGCACCCGGCGCACGGCGGGGGGAATCTGGAAATAACGCAGTCTCACCTGCTCGAACAGATCCCGCGCCGCGGCCCGCCCCGCGGCCTGGGCCCTGTCGGACTCACGCATCACGCCTCCCCGGTCCGCCCCCGGTTATACCGCACCCGACCGACGATTGGGCGGGCCTGACACGCTAGGTGGAGGTCACGAAAAGGGCGATCCGTCGTCCGAGTTCGGTGCCGGCGTCCTCCTGGAGGAAGTGGCCGGCGCCGGCGATCACCGGATGGGACAGCCCGGCCGTGCCCGCGACGGCCTTGAGCATGATGGGCGCCATGCCGCCGGTGATGGGGTCGCCGTCGGAGAAGGCCACCAGGAACGGGCGGTCGAGCGTGGTGAGGATCTGCCAGGCAGCGCGGTTGGCGGGCGCGGCGGGGTCGTCGGGCGTGATCGGCACGAGCCCGGGCAGGGCACGCGGGCCCGCTTTGTACGACTCGTCCGGGAACGGCGCGTCGTAGGCCGCCCGCACCTCGTCGCTGAGGCGCGTCCGGCAGCCCGCCTGGACCAGCCGGGCGATGTCCAGCGTGGGGGCACTGGCCACGGTGTCCCTGAAGCGGTGCCAGACGTCGGGCATGGGAATGTCACCCGAGGGCAACCCCGTGTTGGCGGCCACGATCCTGGCCACGCGCTCGGGGTGCTCGGCGGCGATCCGCAGCCCGATCAGGCCGCCCCAGTCCTGGCCGACGACGGTGACGCGGTCCAGGGCGAGCGCGTCGAACAGCAGCGCGCGGGTCCACTCGACGTGCCGGGCGTAGGTGTGGTCGGCCGGGTCCACGGGTTTGTCCGAGCGGCCGAAGCCGATCAGGTCGGGGGCGATCGCGCGCAGCCCGGCCGCGGCCAGCTCGCGCATGACGTGGCGGTAGAGGAAGGACCAGCTCGGCTCGCCGTGCAGCAGGACGACCGGCTCGCCGTCCTCGGGGCCGGCCTCGACGTAGGCCATGCGCGGGCCGTCCGGCAGGTCGGCGTGGCGGGGCTCGTAGGGGAAGTCGGGCAGGTTCGCGAAACGCTCTTCGGGGGTGCGCAGGGTCCGCATAGAACAAAACTCTATTCACCGTCGCTGGTGCCTGCCGGGGAACTCGCCGACGAGCACCTGCTTGGGGGTGACGCGCAGCACGTCCGGACCGGCCAGGGCGATGCCGCGCACCTCCACCCAGAACCGCCGCTGCAACGGGTCGGCCGCGAACACCGCTACGCGCGGGTCGGCCGCCACGCCCTCCCACGCCTCGGGCCCGGCGATCAGCCGCAGCTCGCCGGAGGAGGTGACGGACCCGGCCGCGCCCACGACCCGGGGGCCCGCGGGGTCGCCGTAGGCCAGGACGAGGCTCCTGGCGTAGGAGAACGCCTGGCGCGCCTCCGAGGTCAGGACCACCGAGGGCGCGCCGCCCATGGGCAGGTCGCACATGACGAGCGAGGCCCGCCAGGGCCCCGGCGCGCCGCGCCACCACGCGCGCAGGGCGCGGGCCGCGAACACCGTCATCGCCGCGCCGAGCGCGCCCACCCCCGCCCGCCAGCCCCAGGCCGACCCCAGCGCGCCGCCGGCGGCGCAGCCGAGGGCGGCGAGCGCCACCAGACCGCCCGCGGCCAGCAGCCAGCCGTCGCCCCCGCGGCGGGCCCGCAGCCAGGCCCGCACCATCGGGAACGGCACCGCCACCGCCGCCACCGCGGCCCGCGGCTCGACCGCCAGCGCCCCGCCGACCAGCGGCACCAGCACCGACCAGGTCCTGATGAGCACGATCCACAACGTCACGCCGGCGTTCCTGGCCGCCGTGCGCTCGCCCGTGACGCGGGCCAGCTCGGCCAGCGCGGGCATCGGCCGCCCCCGCCACGACTCCGCCAGCACCCGGACGACCGTCAGCGCCGGCCACATCAGCACCACGATCCCGGCCAGCCCCGCCCAGACCGGATCCCGCCAGGACGGCGCCGCATGCGCCGCGCCCAGCAGCAGCCACCCCGCGAACGCCGGCACCGACAACCCGGCCGACACCACGGCCGCGCCCAGCCAGGGATCGCGCCCGGCCATGGCCGGCACGTACGCCCAGACCCCCACCCGCCGCGCCTGCCGGACCGTCAGCGGCACCAGCGCGGCCAGCGCGGCGAACCCGCACCACCGGGCCCACCCCGCGGAGTCGAGGGCCGGCGCGACCGCCGTGACGGCGATCGTGGCCAGGGCGAGCAGCAGCCGGGCCTGGCGCGCCCACACCTCCAGCGCCCGCCTGGCCCGTCCCGTCTGGCGCGGGTCGATCGGCCAGGCGGGATCGTGGTGCGGGCGCGGACGGTCCCAGCGCAGCAGGCACAGGGCCAGGTTCACGCGGGCCTGCGGATGGGCCGGAGCCGTGGCGAGCGCGGCGCGGTAGGCCCACCCGGCCCGCGGATGGTCGCCGCGCAGCAATGCCAGGTCGCCGAGCAGGACCTCGGGGTCGGCCTCCTCGGGGGCGAACCGCGCGGCCAGCACGGCGTCGGCGACCGCCGCGGGCCAGCGGCCGGGGATCCGGCGGGAGATCGCGGCCAGGCGCAGGCGGGCCGACCAGGAGCCGGGCGCGAGATCCACCGCGCGTTCGGCCGGGGGGAGGGCGTCGGCGTCGCGGCCCTGGCGTTCGTGGGCCAGGCTGATGAGGCGGCAGGCCCATTCGTCGCCGGGGTCGAGGTCGGCCGCCCGGCGCGCGGCCTCCAGCGCCGATTCGGGACGGCCCGCGTTCAGCCTGGTCAGAGCCTCGGTGCACCACTCGCGTGAGGACTTATCGGAAATATCATCTTTACCGGCACTTCCAGCGTTCCCCACGGCTCCCATGATCGGGTGACGGATGGAGGTTGGGTAGATCCGGACATATGGCTGTATCTCACTAGAGAGGTTGGGGGCCTCGCGGATCGGCCCATACCGCTATGCCGGGCGCCTGGCATGGCCTAAGCTGCCACGCAAGCCGGAGTGGAGAGCCGCGGCAGGAGAGGGCGCGAGACCGCCCCCCGTGAGTTCCCCCGCTTTCGACCGTTCTGCACGTGCAGGCCCTGGTGACCGGATCGGCCTGCAAGGAGGCCCATGACCGTCACCCAGGCCGCACCCCTCGTACGGCGTGCCGATCGCCCGCGACGGGACAACCGCTGGGCCGTCCTCGTGCTGCTCTGCCTGAGCCTGCTGCTGATCACGGTCGACGCCACCGTCCTGCACATCGCGGTGCCCGCGCTCACGGCCGCGCTCGAACCGTCCTCCGTCGAGCTGCTGTGGATCATCGACAGCTACTCGCTCGTCGTCGCGCCGCTGCTCATCGTGTTCGGCACGCTCGGCGACCGCTACGGCCGCAAGCGGCTGGTCCTGGGCGGTTTCGTGCTGTTCGGCGTGGCCTCGGCGGGAGCGGCGTTCGCGCCCACGCCGCTGACCCTGATCCTGGCCAGGGCGCTGCTCGGCGTCGGCGGCGCCATGATCATGCCGGCCACGCTCTCGCTGATCCGCCAGGTGTTCACCGACCGGCGCGAGCGGGCCGTCGCGCTCGGCGTCTGGAGCGCGGTCGCCGCGGCCGGGGCGGCGGTGGGCCCGCTGATCGGCGGCGTGCTGGTCGGCCTCTGGTGGGGCGCGGTCTTCCTGATCAACGTGCCGATCCTGCTGGTGCTGCTGCCCCTGGCCGTCCGGCTGCTGCCGGAGTCGCCGCTGCGCAGGGAACGTCCTTGGGACGCGACGAGCGCCGTGTTGTCGGTGCTCGGCCTGCTCGCCCTGGCCTTCGGGCTGAAGGAGGCCGGGTCGGGGACCCTGCTGCCGTTCTGGGCCTCGGTGCTGGTCTTCCTCGGCGGCGCGGGGCTGCTGGTCGCGTTCGTCCGCCGCCAGTCGCGCCTGCCAGCGCCGCTGCTGGAGCTGGCCCTGTTCCGGCGGCGCGAGTTCACCACCGGCGTGGCCGGCGTGCTGCTGGGCGTGTTCGCGCTGGTCGGGCTCCAGCTCATGCTGGCCCAGTACCTGCAGCTCGTGCTGGGCGACAGCCCGGTGCGCGCGGCGGTCAGGATGTTGCCGCTGGTGCTGTCGGCCGTCACCGGCGGGCTCGCGGCGGCCCACATCCTGCCCAGAATCGGCATGCGGGCCACGATGAGCGGCGGGCTCGGGCTCGTCGCGCTGGCCCTGACGCCCACGCTGGGCTGGGGCGTCGAGGGGCATCCGGTGATGCTGGCGGTCTGCTTCGTGGGCATCGGGTTCGGCGTGCAGGTGGCGCTGCTGGCCGCCTCCGACACGATCATGTCCTCGGTGCCCGAGTCCCGGGCCGGCGGGGCCGCGGCCATCGAGGAGACCGCGTACGAGCTGGGCGCGGGCCTCGGCGTCGCCGTGCTCGGCACGATCACCACGCTCGCCTACGCGCCCGCCCTGCCGGCCGTGCCCGGCGTGTCGGCGGGCGGCATGGACCAGGCCAGGCAGTCGCTGGCCGGCGCCGCCCACGTCGCCCGCGAGATCGGCGGCAGCACCGGCGACGCGCTGCTCGACGCCGCCCGCTGGGCCTTCGTCAACGCCCTGCACACGACCGTGGTCGTCAGCGTCGTCCTGCTCGGCCTGACCGCCGTCGCGGTGGCCATGCTGCTCAGCCGTGATTGAGGTGTGCCGTGCCCCGGACCGGGCAGACAAACATCGTGAAACAGGCCCTGCGTGATGTCGCCGCCTTAGTCGCTCGCGTCGGCGTGGGCGGCATCTTCTTCGCCAACGGCTGGACCAAGCTGGAGGACGGGCTCACCGCCACCGGCGCGAAGTTCCTCCAGCAGGGCGCGCCCGCTCCTGGCGCGTGGGCCACGGTCACCATGCTCACCGAGCTGATCGGCGGGGCGCTGCTGATCGCCGGGCTGGGGGTGGCCGTCACCGGGCTGATCCTGTTCGCCGAGGCGCTGGGCGTCTTCCTGGTGGCCCCGCCGCTCAACCCCATCAGCATGAACGAGCTGATCCTGCTCGGGGCGGCCGCCATCCTGCTCGCCGTCGTGGGCGCCGGACGGCTGTCGGTCGACCACATGGTGGTGATCCGCAGGCGGGAGACGGAGGCGGCCAACGAGTTCGCCGCCGACGCCGAGGCCGACCGGGTCATCGCCTCCCTGCGCGACGCCGACGCGCCCGCCCGCCAGTCGAAGCCCGCCGAGGACGCCGTCCCGCCCGCCCGCCAGTCGAGACCGGCCGAGGACGCCGTCCCCGAGGAGACCGGTCAGCAGGCCGGGGACGCGCTCTCGCCCATGACGGACACCATGCCGCACCCCCGGCCCCGCACGCGCCCCGCCGGCCCGCCGGCCACCGAGGAGCCCGCGCCGGCCCCCGTGCCCGGCGACACGCTGGTGGCGGGCCGCAAGAAGCCCGTGCCCCGCGGACGCCGTCCCTCAGCGGACGGCTGAGCGCGCGGGCACGCGCAGCGCGCCCTGGGTGAGCGCGATGGCCAGCAGGATGACCAGCGCGCCCACCGGCTGGTTCCAGGTGATCGTCTCGTCGAGCAGCAGCACGCCGGAGGCCACCGCGAACACCGGCAGCAGGTACGTCACCGTCGAGGTCGTCGTCACGCCCGCCAGGGCCTGGACCCGGTACAGCAGCAGGTAGGCCACGCCCGTGCCGAGGCCGCCGAGGCCCAGCAGGCTCCACCAGACCTCGGCGGGCGCCGCGGTGTCCACCAGCGGCACACCCGCCACCAGCGTGATCACCGCGAGCTGGACCGCGCCGGTCAGGAGCTGCCCCGCGGCCAGCACCACCGGCGGCTCGGATCGCCGCCCGGTGATGAAGCGCCCCATGTACGCCCCGCCGACCCCGTAGCACAGCGCCGCCCCGAAGCAGGCCAGGCTGCCGCCGAGCTGCCCGCCCGCCATGGGCTGCCACACCCCGAGCACCACCATGACGCCGGCGAACCCGAGCCCGAGCCCGGCCGCCCGCGCGGCGGTCGCCCGCTCGGCGCGCAGCACCAGCGTGAAGGCCAGGGTGCACAGCGGCGTGGTGGCGTTCCAGATCGCGGCGACGACGGAGGAGACGTACTGCTCGCCGTAGGCGAACAGGGTGAAGGGCAGCGTGGTGAGCACGACGGAGGCGATCTGGAAGTGCCCCCACAGCCGCGGGTCGCGGGGGAGCGGCCGCCTGGTCACCGCGAGCGCGACCAGCAGGGTGGCCGCGCCGACCGCCATGCGGCCGAACGACACCTGCAGCGGGTGCAGCGCGCCGACGGCGATCTTGATGAAGAAGAAACTGTTGCCCCAGATGGCGGCCAGCAGCAGGAACGCGGGCAGCCACCTCCCCGTGGCCTCGCTGCGCACGTACGCCTCCTGTAGATGAACCATCGAGGAGCGTAGCGGTCACAACCGACAATTGGGAGGAGTTACATGTCGGCGGTGAGCCGGGCCACCACCCGCATCTTGTTCATCGCGTCCAGCGCCGCCACCTTGTACGACTCCGCCAGCGTCGGATAGTTGAACACCGCGTTGACCAGGTAGTCGACGGTCCCGCCGCAGCCCATCACGGTCTGGCCGATGTGCACCAGCTCGGTGGCCCCCGTGCCGAACACGTGCACGCCGAGCAGCCGCCGGTCCTCCGAGGAGACCAGCAGCTTGAGCATCCCGTACGAGTCGCCGATGATCTGCCCCCTGGCCAGCTCCCGGTAGCGCGAGATGCCCACCTCGAACGGGATCCGGTCGCGGGTCAGCTCGTCCTCCGACCTCCCGACGAAGCTGATCTCGGGGATCGTGTAGATGCCGATGGGCGGCAGCTCCCGCAGCTCCGCCACGGGTTCGCCGCAGGCGTGCTGGGCGGCCACCCGGCCCTGCTCCATCGAGGTGGCGGCCAGCGCCGGGAAGCCGATCACGTCGCCGACCGCGTAGATGTGCGGCACGGCCGTGGCGTAGTGCTCGTCCACCCGGATGCGGCCGCGGTCGTCGGCGGCCAGCCCGGCGGCCTCCAGGTTCAGCTCGGCCGTCCTGCCCTGGCGCCCGGCCGAGTACATGACGCAGTCGGCGGGGATGCGCTTGCCGCTCTCCAGCAGGGTCAGCGCGCCACGCGGGCGGCGTTCGACGGCGGCGACGTGCTCGCCGAAGCGGAAGGTCACCGCCAGGTCGCGCAGGTGGTACTTGAGCGCCTCGACGATCTCCAGGTCGCAGAACTCCAGCATGCGCTCGCGCCGTTCGACCACGGTCACCTTGGTGCCGAGGGCGGCGAACATGGAGGCGTACTCGATGCCGATGACCCCGGCGCCGACCACGACCATGGTCTCGGGCACCCGGTCCAGGTGCAGGATCGCGTCGGAGTCGATGACCGTGCGCTCGTCGAACTGCACGCTGTCCGGGCGGGCGGGGGAGGTGCCGGTGGCGATCACGATCCGGTCGGCGGTGACCTTGCGCTCCTCGTCGCCGCTGATCCCGATGGTGTGCGGGTCGAGGAACCGTCCGGTGCCGGGCAGGACCGTGACGTGGTTGCGGCCGAGCTGGCTGCGGATCACCTGGATCTCGCGGCCGATCACGTGCTGGGTGCGCATCCCGAGGTCGGCGACCGTGATCTCGTCCTTGACGCGGTAGCTGGCGCCGTACAGCTCCCGCTGGTTGAGGCCGGTGAGGTAGAGGACCGCCTCGCGCAGCGTCTTGGACGGGATCGTGCCGGTGTTGATGCAGACGCCGCCGATCATGTTCCGTTTCTCGACCATGGCGACGCGCCGGCCCAGCTTCGCCGCCGCGATGGCGGCCTTCTGCCCGCCGGGACCGGAGCCGAGCACCAGCACGTCGTAGTCCGCCACATCGCCCAGTGTGAGCGCGCGGGGTTACCGGCGGAAGACCCGTCGGCCAGACTGCGCGTATGCAACGTGCATTCCGTCAGGTCGACGTGTTCACCTCCGTCCCTTATCGCGGCAACCCGCTCGCGGTCGTGCTCGACGGCCAAGGGCTGGACACCGAGGAGATGCGGCGCTTCGCCGCCTGGACGAACCTGTCCGAGACGACGTTCGTGCTGCCCCCGACCGTGCCCGGGGCCGACTACCGGGTCCGGATCTTCACCGGGGGCGGCGAGCTGCCCTTCGCCGGGCATCCCACGCTCGGCACCTGCCACGCCTGGCTGGAGAGCGGCGCCGGCCGCGGGACGCGGCGGAGATCGTCCAGGAGTGCGACGCCGGGCTGATCCGGGTGCGCAGGACCGCGGACGGGCTCGCCTTCGCCGCGCCCGAGCTGGTGCGGTCCGGGCCGGTCGAGGAGGAGCTGGCCGAGCGGCTGGCCGAGACCCTGCGCATCGGACGCGAGCGCATGCTGGCCGTCGAATGGGCCGACAACGGGCCCGGCTGGGTGGTCGTGCTGCTCGCCGCCGCCGAGGAGGTGCTGGAGCTGCGGCCGGGCGCGATCGAGCACATGGTCGGCGTGGCGGGGCCCTGCCCGGAGGGCTCGCCGTACGCCTACGAGGTGCGCGTGTTCGCCCCCGACGTCGAGGATCCGGTGACCGGCAGCCTGCACGCGTCCCTGGCGCAGTTCCTGCTGCGCACGGGGCGGGCGAAGGCGCCGTACACGGCGGGGCAGGGGACCGTGCTCGGCCGCGCCGGGCGCGTGCGGATCACCGCCGACGAGCGCGACGTGTGGGTCGGCGGGTCGGTCGTCACCTGCGTCAGCGGCCAGGTCGCGTTGTGAAGCGCACCTCGTCGCCGGGCCGCAGCTGCGCGGCGACCGGCAGGTCGGCCTGCCGCACCACCGCGATCACCGGGTAGCCGCCCGTGGGCGGGTGGTCGGCGAGGAACACGATCGGCTGCCCGCTCGGCGGCACCTGCACCGCGCCGGTGACCATGCCCTCGCTCGGCAGCTCGCCCTGCCTGGCCCGGGTCAGCCCGGGCCCGCGCAGCCGCACCCCGACGCGGTTGCTGTCCTGGCTCACCTCGTACGGCCCCCCGCACAGCGCCTCAAGCGCTCCAGGGACGAACCAGTCGTCCCGCGGCCCGGCGAGCACCCGCAGCACGGCGGGCGCGGGCCCCGGTGGCGGCGCCAGGTCCACCGAGATCTCCCCGGCGGCGGCCCCGCCCACCGGCAGCAGCGTCCCGGCCCGCAACGGCTCGGGGCCGAGCCCCGACAGCGAGTCGGTGGACCGGCTGCCCAGCACCGGCTCGACCGCGATGCCGCCGCGCACCGCCACGTACGTGCGCAACCCCCACTCCGGCGCCCCGAGCCGCAGCTCGCCCCCCGGCGGCACCCAGAACGGCACCCCCATCCGCGCCTCCGCCGGCGCGCCGGTCAGCGCCGCCCACGCGCCCTCGTGGAACCGCAGCCGCGCCAGCCCGAACGTCACCTCGACGCCCGCCGCGTCCTCGCGGTTGCCCACCAGCCGGTTGGCCAGCCGCAGGCTCGGCGCGTCGGCCGCCCCCGAGCGCGGGACGCCCAGATGGGCCAGGCCGGGCCGCCCCAGATCCTGGACGGTCGCGTAAGGGCCGGGCGCGATCACCTCGATCATGCGCGCTCGAACCGCACGCGCATCCCCGGCCGGAACAACGACGGCGGCTCGGCCGTCACGTCCCACACCCGCGTCGCCGTGCGCCCCAGCAGCCGCCACCCGCCGGGCGAGGCCGTCGGGTAGACCGCCGAGTACGGCCCCGCGACCGCCACCGAGCCGGCCGGCACCGACGTGCGCGGCGTGTCCAGCCGGGGCAGCTCCAGCACGGGGTCGAGCCCGGTCAGATAGGCGAACCCCGGGGCGAACCCCAGCCACCCGACCACCAGCTCGCGCCCGGTGTGCCGGGCGACCACCTCCTCGGCCGAGATCCCGGCCAGCGCCGCGACGGAATCGAGATCGGCCCCGTCATAGACGACGGGAATCGTCACCACCGGCCCGGCCGGTGCGTCCGCACCGGCCGCCGCCTCGCGCGCCGCCCCCGTCATGGCCGCCAGCCTGGCCCGCAACCGCTCCCGGTCGGCGCCCGGCGCCACCACCAGCACGGTCTCCGGCCCCGGCACGACCTCCACGACCCCCTCGGGCCGCTCGGCCCGCAGCGCCGCGTCGAGCCGATGGGAGGCCGCCAGCGACCCGGTCTCGACGAGCAGCGCGTGCTCTCCCGCCGGACGGATCACGCGAACGCCTGCAGGACCACTCCGGCCGCCAGCAGGTCGTTGCGCACGGCACGGGCCAGCCCGACGGCGTCAGGGGTGTCTCCGTGGACGCACAGCGACCGGGCGGAGACGGACACCGGACTGCCGTCGACGGCCGTCACAGAGCCCTCCAGGGCCATCCGGCGGGCCCGCGCGGTGACCGCCGCCGCGTCGTGGATCACCGCGCCCGCCTCGCGCCGCGGCACCAGCGCGCCCGCCGCCGTGTACGCCCGGTCGGCGAACGCCTCGCTCACCGTCGGGACGCCCGCCGCCGCGGCCACCTCGTGCACGACCGAGACCGGCAGCGTCAGCACCGGCAGCGACGGGTCGTAGTCGGCGACGGCGTCGATCACCGCCGCCGCCTGCACCTCGTCGCGGCAGACCCGGTTGTACAGGGCGCCGTGCGGCTTGACGTAGGAGACCCGGCCGCCCATGGCCCTGGCGATGCCGTCGACGGCCGCGAGCTGGTAGAGCACCTCGGCGCACAGCTCCTCGGGCTCGACCTCCATCTCCCTGCGGCCGAAGTGGGCCAGGTCGCGGTAGGACACCTGGGCGCCGATCGACACGCCGCGGTCGACGGCCGCGGCGCACGTGCGCCTGATCGTCACCGGGTCGCCCGCGTGGAAGCCGCAGGCGACGTTGGCGCTGGTGACGATGTCGAGCAGCGCGAGGTCGTCGCCGAGCCGCCAGATGCCGAAACCCTCACCGAGGTCGGCGTTGAGGTCGATCACCATCCCACCATCATGACGCAGCGCTACCTCGGCGCGACGAACAATGTCTGAGTCGCCGTGCCGACTTCGCCGCGCTCGTCGTACAGGGTGGTGCGGGTCAGGCCGCGGCCGGAGGGGCCGATCGCGGTGGCCGCGTCCATGCAGGTCCACTCGCCCACCGGGGTGCGGAACAGCGAGATCGTCAGGTCGACGTTGACGAACACGTGGGTGGCGAAGTCGACGGCCGGGCTCACGCCGTTGCCGCTGTCGGCGAACGCGGCCAGCCGTTCGAACGGGGTGATCTCCTCGTCCTCCACCAGCGGCACGGTCAGCCTGCCCCACACCGTGGCCGGGCCGGGCAGCATCGGGCCGCCGCGGGCGAACCGCCAGTCGAACGCCCTGCCGTAGCCGAAGCCCGACACCAGGTAGGACGCCGCGTGCTCGGGCGAGGGCGGCGGCACGGGCGCGGGCGGCCCGGCGGCCGGCGTGGCGGGCGTGTCGGCCTCGCGGATGCGCCACGCGGTGGCCCTGGCGTACTCGCGCCCGCCGGACAGCACGGCCGCCGACAGGCACTGCACCCGCTTGCCGTCGCGGACGACGTCGGTGACGACCTCCAGCTCGGCCACGGGCACCGGGGCGAAGACGTCGACCGCCAGCCTGGACAGCGCCAGGCCGGGCAGCGGCGCGGTGCGGTCGAGCTCGTGGACCATCAGGGCGGTCACCGGGCCCATGTGCTGGGAGCCGGGGTCCCACGGCCCCTGGGTGTGCTCGGAGGCGAGGTAGCGGCCCATGGCCAGCCGGCGGTACATCGACATGGGACGGACTCTAGATCTCGTCGGGGATGTCGGCGATGTCGTCGAGGGCGGCGGCCAGCTCGTCGGGGTCGCCGCCGATGCGCTCGGCGATCTCGATCAGCACGTGGAGCACGTCGTGGCGGTCGTGGCCGAGGTCGAGCAGGCGCTGGGCGGCCTCCCACAGCTGGGGCGGGTCGCCGTCCCACAGCCGGGTCGCGATCTCCTCGTGCCAGGCCAGGTGCTCCTGGTCGATGACGCCGCCGTGGTCGATCTCCAGTAACGTGCGCCGGTCGGCCTCGTCGGCCGGGTTGAGCCGGTCGAGGTCGATGCCGTTGTGCACGCCCTGCAGGTAGGGGAACGCGAACACCCGCCTGGCCAGCGCCGACAGGTCTCCGTCTGGCAGCAGCCGCTCCAGCAGCGGCCGGTCGAGCCCGAACGACGTCGGGTCGCGGTAGGCCTCGGGGAACTTGCCCGTGGCCTCCCACACCGCGTCGAGCGTGGCCTTGAGCCCCTGCTCGGGCAGGCCGGTGCGGCGCGCGGCGAAGCGCACCCACGCCGACAGCACGTGCGGCATCGCCTCCTGCTCGGCCGCGCTCAGCATCACCTTGCGCGGCAGCCAGTCGAGCAGGAACGTCTCGCACTTGGTCGGGCTGACCCGCAGCGGCCGGTTGAAGTCGCGCTCGCAGCCGTAGTCGATGATGTGGTCGGCGCAGCGCGAGGCCGCCGACGGGTCGGACAGGTGCTCGGCCGCGTCGGAGGCCAGGAACTCGGCGGCCAGCATGGCCCGCCGCTCGCGGCTGTAGGGCGCCTCGATGTGCAGCGGCGCCGGACGTTTGCGGCCCGGCGGCAGCGCCTTGAGCCGGGCGCGGGCGAAGGCGTGGTAGGCGCTGTAGCTCTCGCTCACCGGCGGCGGCGTCTTGGGCTCTCTGGTGGCCTTCATGGCCGAGTCCAGGAGCGCCCTGGCCTGCTCGGGCTGGATCTCCTCGAACAGCAGCATCGGGTTGCCCGCCGCCTCGGCCCTGGCCTGCTCCAGCAGCTTGTCGACGTGCGAGGACACCCACGCGTCGCGGGCCATGCCGTTCATGTTGTGGTCGACGACCACGACCAGCGCGTGCCGGTCGCTGGGCACCGATGCCTCGTTCCAGCGGTAGGCGAACGTGCAGATCACCGTGTCCTGGTCGCCGTAGGCGTCGCGGGAGACGTAGCAGCCGGTGGGCTTGACCGCGCCGACCTTGTCGGCCCAGCCCGGCCTGGCCACGCCCGACTCCATCATCGCCAGCGCCGCGCCCTCGGCCTTGGCGCCCTGGCGGGCGGTGCCCAGGTAGGCCAGGCACACCAGCAGCGTCAGGGAGGCCGGGGTGCCGGCCTTGGCCGCGTAGTTGACCAGGCCCTCCCCGAGGACCTGCTCCACGTCACCGCCCCTGACCCGCCTGCCCCACCAGGCCCCGATCATGTCTGAGACCATCAGCTCCGCGTCGAGAGGGCTGCGCACCGCGAGCAGCTCGCGGGCCGCCTGCACCATCTCCTGGAACACGTCGTCGGGCGGGCTGCTCTCCCGGGGATCTCGTCGGTGTCGGCGCACGCCCTCACTCTCTCGTATTCCAGGCGCAAACGGTGAAGAGAACTCGGCCTGGTGACCCCGATGTTATCGGTGGAGCCGCGATCAGCGGGGACTTCGGGGCGGCGGGGCGGAGTTCACGATGGCGAGCAGATGCTCGCGCGCGATGCGCTCCACGACCTCCGGCGTGGCATGGACGCCGAGATGCTCGGCGCACGCGCACACGTCGGCCACGCACCGGTCGATCGTGTCCACGGGTACGGTCAGGAACTCTTCGGCCAGCCTGAGACTGACCGGCTCCCTGAGGAAGCGTGTGGCCAGAGCGAGCATAGATGTGAGATTCCTCTGGAGACCCGGGAGCAAACCCCCAGGAACGTATGCAGGGTGACTTGCGCTCCCATTTCATCTTTTCTCGGCCTTGTGTCAAGGCTCTGAGGCGCCTGTGTTCGCTTCTCGTGCAAAGCTGTTTCCATGCGCATCCAGCTCGCCCAGCGGGACGAGGCAGACGAGCTCCTCGGCCGCAGCCCGCTCGCCCTGCTCGTCGGCATGCTGCTCGACCAGCAGATTCCCATGGAATGGGCGTTCACTGGGCCGTACACCATCTCGGAGCGCCTGGGGCACGACCTGACCGCCGAGGAGATCGCCGCCTGCGACCCCGAGGCGTTCGCCGCGCTCCTGGCGCAGAAGCCGGCCGTGCACCGATACCCCAAGTCGATGGCCGCCCGCGTCCAGCAGCTCGCGGCCTACCTCGTCGAACACTACGACGGGCGGCCCGAGCTCATCTGGAGCGACGCGGCCGACGGGAAAGACTTGTTGAAACGACTGCAGGCCCTTCCGGGATACGGCAAGCAGAAGGCCCAGATCTTTTTGGCATTGCTGGGCAAGCAGCTGGGGGTCCAGCCGTCAGGCTGGCGTGAGGCAGCCGGACTCTACGGCGAGGAGGGGTCATACCGTTCGGTCGCCGACGTGGTCGACACCGACAGCCTGGGCCGGGTGCGCGCCGCCAAGCAGGAGGCCAAGCGCGCGGCCAAGGGCGAGTAACCTGATCTTGCTGCGCAATGTGGAGCGACTTTGACAGGATGCGTTGACCCTTATGGCGACCGGGCGGCGGCGGGGGCTTCCGTCGGCGCATGCCCATCGCCGATGATGTACTGCAGAATCCGGTCGCCCGGAGCTGCGCTACGCCGATACACAGTTATGGAGATGTGCCGCGTGGGAGACCCTGGCACGCGACGGAGGTGCCGACCATGAGCGCCGAGACCTCCGTTCCCCGTCCCCGGGAGTCGGATGTGGACATCTCAGACTCCGCCCTGTTCAAGGGCATGCTGTCGGAGGCCGAGTTCGCCTTCGCGTTCTTCGACGGCGATGGCCGCGTCCAGCGGGTCAACGACGTGTTCAGCGACGTCGTCAGCGTGCCCGCCGAGCGCCTGGTGGGCCGCCTGCCGGTCGAGGTGCTGGCGGCCGACCTGAGCCAGATCATCACCCACGCCGTCCAGGCCGTCATCGAGAGCGACGCGCCGGTCACCGAGGGCCGCGTGCGCGTGCGGTCCGCCGAGGGCGACACCCGCCACTGGTCGCTGTCGTTCTCGCCGGTCCACGACGAGGCGGGCGAGCTGCGCGCCATCGCGCTGGTCGGCCTCGACGTGACCGAGAGCCGGCAGACCGAGGAGGCGCTGCGCCGCAGCGAGGAGCGTTACCGCTCGCTGGTGGAGGCGCAGTCCCAGCTCGTCTGGATCACCTCGCCCACGGGCGCCGTCGTCGAGGACGCGCCCCAGTGGCGCGCCATCACCGGCCAGGGGCTGGAGGAGTACCTCGCCAACGGCTGGCTGGAGGTCGTCCACCCCGAGGAGCGCCCGCAGACCGAGGAGGCCTGGCGCGAGGCGCTGCGCGGCCGCACGATGTTCGAGTGGAACTACCGGGTCCGCACCCGGGCCAGCGGCTACCGCCACTTCGAGGTGCGCGCGGTGCCGATCATCAGGCACGGCAGGGTCGTGGAGTGGGTCGGCGCCAACACCGACGTCACCCCGCAGCGCGAGGCCGAGGAGATGCGCGGCAGGCTGACCGACCAGCTCGGCGCCGCCGCCCTGCGCACCGCCCGGCTCCAGGGCGCCACGGCCCAGCTCGCCGAGGCCCTGACGGTCGAGCAGGTCGTCCAGGTCATCATCGACGTCGGCCGCACCGCCCTGGCCGCCGACCGCTCGGCCGTGGCGCTGCTCGACACCGACCGCGCCGCGCTCAAGCTGGTCAACGGCGAGGGCATCCCCGAGGTCCAGGGCTCGGGCGACGAGATCCCGCTGTCCCACTCCAACGTGATGACGATGGCCGTCAACAGCCGCCGTCCGGTCTTCGCCGAGTCGCCCGAGTCGCTGAAGGCCCAGCTGCTGGAGGCCGGCGACGACGAGGAGGCGCTGGCCGGGTTCATCAGCCAGGGCGACGAGCGCGCCTGGGTCGGCCTGCCGCTGCTGGCCGCCGGCCGGGCGCTCGGCGCGCTGCGCTTCTCGTTCACGCGCCCGCAGAAGATCTCCCAGGAGGACGGCGTCTTCCTGGAGGCGCTGGCCGGGCAGTGCGCCCTGGCCGTCGAGCGGGCCACGCTCTTCGAGCGCGA
Source organism: Nonomuraea sp. NPDC049758 (assembly GCF_040674635.1). Lineage (NCBI taxonomy): Bacteria > Bacillati > Actinomycetota > Actinomycetes > Streptosporangiales > Streptosporangiaceae > Nonomuraea > Nonomuraea sp. NPDC049758. The sequence goes on along the minus strand of NZ_JBFAMZ010000003.1, from coordinate 518,345 downwards.
GCACCGCACGGCCGAGACGCTGCAGCGCAGCCTGCTGCCCGACCGCCTGCCCGTGGTCAAGGGCCTGGTGCTGGCCCAGCGCTTCCGTTCGGGCAGCCGCCACGTCCAGGTCGGCGGCGACTGGTACGACGCGTTCGTCCTGCAGGACGGGCGTGTCGCGGCGGTCGTCGGCGACGTCATGGGCAAGGGCGTCAAGGCCGCGGCGGGCATGGGCCGCATCCGCAACGCGATGCGGGCGCTCGCGCTCACCAACCCGCCGCCCGCCGCCGTGCTCACGGGCCTCGACCGGGTCTTCGAGGCCACGGAAGAGGAGGAGCAGGTCACCACGCTGGCCTACATGGTCGTCGAGCCGGTCACCGGCGAGGGCACGCTGGCCATGGCCGGCCACCCGCCCCCCGTCCTGGTCTCGCCCCAGGGCACGGCGATCCTGTGCGACGCCGAGCCCGGCACGCCGCTGGGCTGGCCGACCAGCCGCCGGCAGTTCCGGTTCGTGGTGCCGCCGGGACACACCGCGGTGCTCTACTCAGACGGTCTCGTGGAGAACAGGAAGCGAGGGCTTGACGCCGGCCTCGCAGAGATTTGCAGTGTTGTGACCGAAGCGCCGCCTGAGGTGGTCAGCAGTCCGCACATGTTGCTGGACTTCCTGGTTGACCGGATGTTGTCTGGATATGAACAGGATGATGACGTTACCGCGCTCGCAATTCACGTCCCGCCGGCCACGAAGAGTGACTGAATGAAACAGTCATAACGGTTGCTTTCGGGTATCAGTGCCCCGCTTACGTACGCACTACTGTCTTGGTCGGCCTAGGGTGGAGGACAACCGCCGGGAGGTGGCCGTATGGAGTGCGGGGTCGTGCCACAATGCTGTGTCAGGTCCGTCGCGCTTCGCACGGCCTCACCGATCTCCGAGAGAGGCAACAGCCCCCAGCGGGCATCTGGGTCCATTGTCGCCACGCGTTCGTTCGAGAGGTGTTCGTGTCGCCTGCAAGTTCGACTCGCTCGAAGCCACAAGAGCTGAACGAGCCCGTCATTCAGCGACTGCTCGAGCGTGGGCGCTCGCAGGGTTTCCTCGAGTCTGAGGATGTCCGTCAGGCCTTCGAGGAGGCGGACATCCCCATGTCGCACGCCGCCGCGTTCTTGCGGAACCTCAGCAAAGAGGGCGTGACCGTGGTGGTGACCGCCGCGGATTCGGCTGCGCCGAAGAAGTCTCGTGGTCCAGCAAAGCGCCGCACCGCTGCCCCCGTCAAGACCAAGACGGCAGCGGCCGCCAAAGAGCAGCAGCCCGAGACCGTGACCGCGGTCGTGGGCGCCGCTGAGGCCGAGCCGGCCGCCAAGAAGCCGGCTCCGGCCAAGAAGGCCGCTCCCGCTCCGAAGAAGGCGGCTCCGGCCGCCGCCAAGAAGGCCAAGCCAGAAGTCAGCGCTGGGCCTGCCGAGACCAAGCCGAAGGCACCCGAGGGCCTCAAGGCGACCGACTCCGACGACGACGATCTCGAGCTCGACGGCGACGTGGAGCTCGAGGACCTCGAGGACATCGAGGTCGACGACATCGTGGCCGAGGACGACTCCGACTCCGAGGGTGACTCCGACTCCGACGACGACTCCGACGACGAGCCCAAGGCCGCCGACGTCGCCGCCGCCACCGCGGACAAGACCGAGGACGAGGTCCTCATCCTGTCCGACGACGACGACGACGCCCCGGTCGCCCAGGTGGCCGCCGCCGGCGCCACCGCCGACCCGGTGAAGGACTACCTCAAGCAGATCGGCAAGGTCCCCCTGCTCAACGCTGAGCAGGAGGTCGAGCTGGCCAAGCGCATCGAGGCCGGTCTGTTCGCCGAGGAGCAGCTCGGCGGCGGCGAGACCGACAGCCTGCCGGTCGACGTCCGGGCCGAGCTCGAATGGATCGCCGAAGACGGCCGCCGGGCCAAGAACCACCTGCTGGAGGCCAACCTCCGGCTCGTGGTCTCGCTGGCCAAGCGCTACACCGGGCGCGGCATGCTGTTCCTCGACCTGATCCAGGAGGGCAACCTCGGTCTGATCAGGGCCGTGGAGAAGTTCGACTACACCAAGGGCTACAAGTTCTCCACCTACGCCACGTGGTGGATCCGGCAGGCGATCACGCGTGCCATGGCCGACCAGGCGCGGACCATCCGCATCCCGGTCCACATGGTCGAAGTGATCAACAAGCTGGCCCGGGTCCAGCGGCAGATGCTGCAGGATCTCGGCCGCGAGCCCACGCCGGAAGAGCTGGCCCGCGAGCTGGACATGACGCCCGAGAAGGTCGTCGAGGTCCAGAAGTACGGCCGCGAGCCCATCTCCCTCCACACCCCGCTGGGTGAGGAGGGCGACAGCGAGTTCGGTGACCTCATCGAGGACTCCGAGGCCATCGTGCCGGCCGACGCCGTCAGCTTCACGCTGCTGCAGGAGCAGCTGCACTCCGTTCTCGACACGCTGTCGGAGCGGGAGGCGGGTGTCGTGTCCATGCGGTTCGGCCTCACCGACGGGCAGCCGAAGACGCTCGACGAGATCGGCAAGGTTTACGGGGTCACCCGTGAGCGCATCCGCCAGATCGAGTCGAAGACCATGTCCAAGCTGCGTCACCCGTCCCGGTCCCAGGTTCTGCGCGACTACCTGGACTAGGAGCCACCTCGTCGATCGCCCCGTCCGGAACCCTCCGGGCGGGGCGATCGCCGTTTCCGGGGGCGTCAGGCCGGGTCGGTGACGTGCACGTCGAGCAGCCAGGGGCGGTTCGACCGCGCGGGCTCGGCGAGGTCGACCGTCCAGCCCAGGTTGCCGAGGGTCTTGGCCAGCTCGCCGGGCGTGCTGGGGGCCTCCTCCTGCTGGAGCAGGACGCGGGCGATCTCGCCCCGGGTGGCCTTGGCCATGTGGCTGACGACCTTGCCGTCGCGGAAGACGCGTACCGACACCGACCGGTCGCCGGGCTGCCAGGCCCCCGCGTACGTGGCCGAGCGCAGGTCCACCACCAGCCCCGGCATCCGGTCCAGCTCCTTGGCCAGGTGGGTGCGCCAGTAGGCGGCCAGGCCGCCCAGCGGTGGCAGGCTGACGCCCATCGACAGGCGGTACGGCGGCACCCGGTCGGAGACGCGCAACACGCCCCACAGGCCGGAGAAGATCAGCACGGACTCCTCCGCCCTGGCCCTGGCGGCGTCGTCCAGGGTGTTCAGGCCGAGGTTGTCGTACAGGACGCCGGTGTAGAGGTCGGCGGCGGGAAGGGTGGGCGCGGTCTTCAGCGCCGTGTTCTTGGCCGCCTCGCCCGCCAGACCGGGCGTCAGCCCGAGCACCTGCGCGGCGTCGCGGCGCTTGGAGGCCCGGATGAGCGCGGTCACGACCCGCTTGCGGGCACGGTCGAGCTTGGGGAAGGACAGCTCGCCGAGCGGCGGACCGCTCCCCTCGGCGGCCTTTCCTTCGGACGGCGGCAGCAGAATCAGCACAACCCCACACCCTAACGGGCCGGTCAGAGGGTGTTCGCCCTGGTCGGCTAGGCTGCGCGGATGAACGTCGACCTGCTGGTGCACCAGGCGTGGCCGGCCTACGAGCAGCGTGTCCACGACGGCTGGGTGCTGCGTTCCGCCGGTGGCGTGACCAAACGGGCGAACTCGGTGCTCGCCCTGAACGCCCCCGCCGACCTGGACGCCGCGATCGGCGCCGCCGAGGCGTTCTACGGCGAGCGGGGACAGAGCTGCGCCTTCTCCGTCGGCCCCGGCACCTGGCCCGGCCTGGACGCCGAGCTGGCCCGCAGAGGGTACGAGCTGGTCGATCCGACGGTCGTCATGGCCGGATCGCCGTCGGCCGAGCCGCGCGGCCCGGTGCGGATCGAGGATCATCCGTGGCCGGAATGGCTGGAGACCTGGTGGTCCGTGGACGGCCGGTACGGCGCCGGCCTGGAGGATGCCGCCCGCATCTGCACCGGCGTGCCCGCCTGGTACGGGGCCGTCGAGGAGCACGGCGTGCCGGTCGCGGTCGGCCGGGTCGTGCCGCAGGGGGACACGGCGGGGATCTTCTGCATGGCGACGTTGCCGGGGGCCCGGCGGCGCGGGCTGGCCCGTACGGTGCTGCGCGCCCTGACCAGGCAGGCCGGGGCGAAGAGCGCGTACCTGGTCACCACCGAGCCCAACCACGGCGCTCAGGCTTTGTACCGCAGCGAGGGTTTCCAGACCGTCGGCCGCTACCACTACCGTGTGCGAACACCGTGACCCAAGCCGTACGAACGGCCTGAACCAAAGGCGCGTGTACGGCCCGAACCACGCCGCGTGCGGAGGATTGAGACGCCAGCGCCGTGCGGCCCTCTGACCACCGTGCGGAGGGCCTGGCACACGGCAGGCACGGCCTGAACCTCGCCTGGACGCGCCCTGGACCCGCGTGCACATGTGTCCAGAGCCCCCGCCTGTGCGTGTCCCGGACACCGCCTGTGTGCGACCCAGGCGTCGCTTGTGCGCAGCCTGGACTAACCGTGCGTGCGGCCTGAGCTGCCGCCTGCGTGTGCCCTGGACCTTCGCCTTCGCGCAACCCAGTCACCGCCTTCGCGCACCAAGCCCCGCCCGTGCGCGGCCTGGACCACTACGTGCGTGTGACCTGAAGCCCCGCTGGAGGGCCTCTGGACCACCGTCTGGGCAGGGGCTGAACGCAGAACGGCGATCCCGGCGTGGTGTGCCGGGATCGCCGAACTGGTCGTGCAATATGTGGTTATGTGATCACAACGAACGCGTCAGCGGTCGTCGTTGGGGTTCATTGACGGGGTTTCGCTGAGGCGAGCCGACTCGTCCAGGATGTCGGCGCCCTTTTCGCGCAGCGCTGCGACGTGCTGACGCCCATGGTGGGCGCAGAACAGCAGCTCCCCACCAACAGGCAGGGTCGCGCGAATGTAGGCCTGGGCGCCGCAGCGGTCGCAGCGGTCGAGGGCCGTCAGCGGCTTAACGGGGGCGAGAGCTCCAGTCACGTATCGCCTTTCGGGTCACCCCCGCCGAAGCGAGGATCTGGCGTCAGTCACTTGAGACAACATCTAACCGGACGTGGACGTTCCCAACCTCCGCCTCGCTACGCCCAGAGCAGAATGTGTCCGAAAGTAATGGTGATCAGCCGGTTGGTAACGGCAAACGTGTCGCCATGGCAAGCTTGTACGCGCGCCTGAGGGAAGAACGGTAGGCTACGCACACGTGTTCGATGCTTAGACCAGGGGAGCAAGAGTGACGGTAGTGGAGGCGGGTTACACAGCTCGTCACCTGTCGGTGCTTGAGGGCCTCGAGGCCGTACGCAAGCGGCCGGGCATGTACATCGGGTCCACCGACAGTCGCGGGCTCATGCACTGCCTCTGGGAGATCGTGGACAACGGGGTCGACGAGGCCCTGGCCGGCCACTGCGACCGCATCGAGGTCGAGCTCTACGCCGACGGCTCCATCGAGGTGCGGGACAACGGCCGCGGCATCCCCGTTGACATCCACCCCAAGACCGGCCTGGCCGGCGTCGAGCTCGTCTACACCAAGCTTCATGCCGGCGGCAAGTTCGGCAGCGGCTCCTACGGCGCCTCCGGCGGCCTCCACGGCGTGGGCGCCTCCGTGGTCAACGCCCTGTCCTCCCGGCTCGACGTCGAGGTCGACCTCGACGGGCGGGTCCACGAGATCAGCTTCAGGCGCGGCGTGCCCGGCGTCTTCGACGGCGACGGGCCCACGGCCAAGTTCAAGAAGAAGTCCGGGCTGCGGATCGGCGGCAACCTGCCCAAGAACGTCACGGGCACCCGCGTGCGCTTCTGGGCCGACAAGCAGATCTTCCTGCCCGACGCCGAGGTCTCGCTCGACGAGATCCACGTGCGCCTGCGGCAGACCGCGTTCCTGGTGCCCGGCCTCACCCTGGCGGTCTTCGACAGCAGGGGCGAGGAGCGTACCGGCGAGGAGTTCCGCTTCGACGGCGGCATCTCCGAGTTCACCGAGTTCCTGGCCCGCGACGAGCCCGTCTGCGAGGTGCTGCGGCTGCAGGGCGTGGGCCACTTCCACGAGACCGTGCCGGTCCTCGACGACCAGGGCCACATGACGCCCACCGAGGTGCAGCGCGAGCTCACCGTCGACGTGGCGGTCCGGTGGGGCAAGGGTTACGAGTCGACCGTGCGCTCGTTCGTCAACGTGATCGCCACGCCCAAGGGCGGCACCCACCTGACCGGTTTCGAGCGCGGCCTGGTCCGCACGATCAACGAGCTGCTGCGCGAGACCCGGCTGCTGAAGAGCGGCGACGACCCGGTCAACAAGGAGGACATCTCCGAGGGGCTGACCGGCGTGGTCACCGTCCGGGTGCCCGAGCCGCAGTTCGAGGGGCAGACCAAGGAGGTCCTCGGCACCTCCGCGGCCACCCGCATCGTCTCCCACGTGGTCTCGCGCGAGCTCAAGGAGCTGTTCGCCAACCCGCCGCGCGGGTTCAAGCAGCCGCTGCGGGCCGTGCTGGAGAAGATCGTCGCCGCTGCCAAGGCCCGCATCGCGGCCCGCGAGCACCGCGACAACCAGCGGCGCAAGAGCGCTCTGGAGAACTCCGCGCTGCCCGCCAAGCTGGTCGACTGCCGCAGCGACGCCGTCGACCGCAGCGAGCTGTTCATCGTCGAGGGCGACTCCGCGCTCGGCACGGCCAAGCTGGCCCGCGACTCCGAGTTCCAGGCGCTGCTGCCGATCCGCGGCAAGATCCTCAACGTGCAGAAGGCGTCCGTGAGCGACATGCTCAAGAACGCCGAGTGTGCCGCGATCATCCAGGTGGTGGGGGCCGGGTCGGGGCGTTCGTTCGACATCGAGGCGGCCCGCTACGGCAAGGTCATCCTCATGGCCGACGCCGACGTCGACGGCGCGCACATCCGCTGCCTGCTGCTCACCCTGTTCCACCGCTACATGCGGCCGATGGTGGAGGCCGGCCGGGTGTTCGCGGCCGTGCCGCCGCTGCACCGCATCGAGCTCACCAACCCCGGGCGCGGCAAGGAGAAGTACATCTACTGCTACTCCGACGCCGAGCTGCAGAAGGTCCTGCGCGACCTGGAACGGCGGGGCAAGCGCTGGAAGGACCCGGTGCAGCGGTACAAGGGCCTGGGGGAGATGGACGCCGACCAGCTCGCCGAGACCACGATGGACCCGCGGCACCGGGTGCTGCGCCGGGTGCGCATCGAGGACGCCGAGGGGGCCGAGGCCATCTTCAGCCTGCTCATGGGGAGCGACGTGGCGCCGCGACGGGAGTTCATCGTCAGCAGCGCGGCCGAGGTCGACCGCGACCACATCGACGCCTGAGCCTGGAGACGTCCACCCGGGGTCACGTATCTGACCCCGGGTGACGACGACACCGGCGCTCAAGCAAGGGCCCGGATTTCAGAGGGCCCCGCGCCCATGTCCGCGGCGCTTACCGTGCTGCAACCTCGCTGACAGGACACCACCGGCCCGCAACGCGATACCGGGCTTCCGCAATGGCCTCCCATGTGGCCCCGACCGTGAAACGGGCCCCGTGTCATCGGGCTGCGCCCTGGCCGGGCTTCGGCGGACCGCCGAATGTCATGTCGCCGCGCCTCAATTTGCCCCCTGGGCAAGGTGATGTCGGCGTCATCGGGCCAGGCGATGTTGGGTACGGGAGGACGCCGGATTCGGGCGTCATCGGGCCAGGGCGACGCCGGGCTCAGGAGGACGCCGAATGCAGCCGGCATCGGGCTCAGGGGGACATTCAGGGCCTGGGGACGACCCCCGGCGTCAGGGTTTCTGGCCCAAAGGGGTGCGGCGTTGCCGGCGGATGGCGCGGGCTGGCTTGAGGAAGTCCTCATCGGAGGTCGGCGCGGAGTTCCCGGCCAATGCGCGGGCGCTACACGTTCGGTAAGGCGAGGGGCTGCTTGGCATCCCCGGCGACCAGGTCTCGAAGGGTTCTGCCCCGGTCGCAAAGGGCCCGTCGCTCCCGCCGCCAGACGGCCCGCCCTGGCGGCACGCCGGTCACAGGGCGTTCAGGGGGCGTTTGCGGTGATGAGCTCTCTGTCGCACGTGGTCTTTCTCAGGCAACTCGGTCTCGCCCGCCACCGACGGTTCGACCGGCTGGGATGGGCCTCGTTTGCAGCGCAGCGCGCCTTAGGTTCTGTGTCCGCTGCAGAGAGGCGCAGCAGGTGCGGGCCGCTCGGGCCCGTTCATGGCTACGCCTAGAGCATCGCCCCGGGTTGTCGGCGTGTCGGCTTGGGTCGTCACCGGAACCTGCGCCGCTTCGGTGTGCCCGCGCAGGGCGTGGGAGCCGGTCATCACGGCGGCCGCTGGTAGGAGCATGTCGCGCTTGGGACATCGAGGGCCGTGCACCAGCTTCGTTGACCGGCGTCGCACCGGACCGGTTCTGGCCCCAAGGCTCTCAGGGCCTCAGGTAGGGCTTCTGAGGCCAACGGTTGGGGCCAGGGCGCTCCTAGGGCGTTCTGGAGGCTCCTGGGGCCCTGTGATGGCGTTGGTGGGTGCGCTTGGCGGGCTCTTGGCGTTGTGTACGGCGGGATACACGGTGGGGCCCGGTGTGAGGGTCCGAGGAGGCGTGAGGGGGAGGGCGGCGAGTCGGGGAACGAGGTAGGAGCCTGGGCCTGGTGCCCTGCATCGGGATTGCACGTGGGGCGTGGGCGCTCATGGCGCATGGGGCCCTGCTGGTGGGGGTGGCTGCTTCAAGGGACTCGCAATTCCCTGGTACCAGGACCGGTTCTGGGGTCTTGGTGGGCTCCTGTGGTGGGTGGGGTTCGCCTGGTTGGTTTCGGTCCTGCTTCATACATCCGCGCCTTTTGCAGAGGGTAAGCGTCCGTTACGTAGTGTCATCCATGAGTCGGCGGGGTACGGGCGGGACGCGGCCGTTTCGCGGGTTACCTCCTGGGACGAGCCCTGCCAGATCCCCCACGAAGTTCACGGCCCCGATGGGCGGGGGGAGAGGAACGGCGATGGGGGTGACCGCGGGGGCGGCGGTGGATCTGGGGGCGGCGCGCATGCAGATGGCGTTGTCCCTCGGCTGGCACATCATCATCGCCTGTCTCGGCGTCGGCATGCCCGCCATCACCCTGCTGGCCGAGTGGCGCGGGCATCGCACCGGGGACAACAACTACCGGCTGCTGGCACGACGCTGGGCCAGGGCGCTCGGGGTGCTGTTCGCGGTCGGCGCGGTCTCGGGGACGATCCTGTCGTTCGAGATGGGCCTCCTGTGGCCGGGCATGATGGGCGTGTACGGCGAGGTCATCGGCCTGCCGTTCTCGCTGGAGGGCATCGCGTTCTTCGTCGAGGCCATCTTCCTCGGCATCTACCTGTACGCCTGGGACCGCCTGCGTCCCGTCCCGCACCTGCTGACCGGGATCCCGATCGTGCTGGCGGGGGTGGCCAGCGCGTTCTTCGTGGTCGCCGCCAACGCCTGGATGCAGCAGCCCACCGGGTACGAGGTCGAGGGCGGCCGGATCGTGGCCGTCGATCCATGGGCGGCGATGTTCAACCGGGCCACGCCGCCCCAGACCGTGCACATGATCCTGGCGGCGTTCATGGTGGCCGGGTTCCTGATGGCCGGCGTGTACGCGGTCGCCATGCTGCGCGGCCGGCGCGACCGCTACCACCGGCTCGGCCTGCTGCTGCCGCTCACGGTCGCGGCGGCCGTCACGCCCGTGCAGATCGGCGTCGGCGACTGGGCCGCGCACTTCGTGGCCGAGTACCAGCCGGTCAAGCTGGCCGCCATGGAGGGCGTGTTCCGTACGGGCCGGGGCGTGCCGCTGCACCTGGGCGGGATCGCGGTGGACGGCGAGCTGAAGTACGCCCTGGAGATCCCCTACGGCCTGTCCCTGCTGGCCCACTGGAACCCGCACGCCGAGATCACCGGCCTGGAGCAGGTGCCGCTCGCCGACCGGCCGCCGGTCAACATGGTGCACTGGGCGTTCCAGATCATGGTGCTGGTGGGCTTCGGGCTGCTGCTGCTCGGGGCCTGCCTCGCGCTGTCCTGGAAACGGCGGCGTGACCTGCCGGAGTCTCCGTGGTTCCTGCGCGCCGCCGCGCTGTCGGGCGTGGCCGCCGTGCTGGCGCTGGAGAGCGGCTGGGTGGTCACCGAGGTCGGACGCCAGCCGTGGATCGTGTTCCGGGTGATGCGCACGGCGGAGGCGGTCAACCCCGCGCCGGGCCTGGTGTACGGGTTCGCGCTGGTCACGGCCGTCTACGTGGTGTTGACCGTGGCCACCGTGTACGTGATGCGCCGACTGTCCCGCGACGTGCCGGTGCCGCTGGCGCCGCAGGAGCCCGACGTCACCGGCTACAAGGTCGTGTGACGATGCCGCTGCCGCAGATCATGCTGGCCGTCCTGTGGATCGGGCTGACGGCGTACGTCCTGTTCGGGGGCGCCGACTTCGGCGGCGGCGTGTGGGACCTGCTGGCGGGCAGCGCCGAGCGCGGCCGGCGGCGGCGGGACCTGGTGGAGCACTCCATCGGCCCGGTCTGGGAGGCCAACCACGTCTGGTTGATCTTCGTGATCGTGCTGGCCTGGACCGGCGTGCCGTCGGTGTTCGCCTCGGTCGCCTCCACCCTCTACATCCCGCTCACGCTGGTGGCGCTGGGCGTGATCGGGCGCGGCGCGGCGTTCGCGTTCCGCAAGGTCTCCGCGCGGCTCTGGCAACGACGGCTGTTCGGCGCCACCTTCGCCTTCTCCTCGGTGGTGACCCCGTTCTTCCTCGGCGCCGCGGCGGGCGGCATCGCCTCCGGCCGGGTGCCGCCCGGTGTCGCCAAGGGCGACCTGGTCGGGAGCTGGGTCAACCCCACGTCGATGGCGGTCGGCGCGCTGGGCGTCGGCACGGCCGCGTACCTGGCCGCCGTCTACCTGACCCGCGACGCCCAGCGCGGCGGCCAGGACGACCTGGCCGAGGAGTTCCGGCGGCGGGCGCTGGGCTGCGGGGCGGTGGTCGGCGTGCTGGCGGCGGTGAGCCTGCTCGTGCTGCGCGCCGACGCGCCCGCCCTGTTCGCCGAGCTGACCACCGGCCGCGCCCTGCCGCTGCTGGTGCTGTCGGCGCTGGCCGGGCTGGCCTCGCTGGTGCTGCTGTGGCGGCGGTCCTATCTGGCGGTACGCCTCAGCGCCGCGCTGGCCGTGACCGGGCTGCTGTGGGGCTGGGGCGTGGGGCAGTACCCCGTGCTGCTCCCCGGCCTCACCCTCGACCAGGCCGCGGCCACCGACGCGGTGCTGGGGGCCAGCCTGGGCTCGCTGGCCGTCGGCGCGGTCCTGCTGGTCCCGTCGTTGTGGTGGTTGTACGCCACCTTCCAGCGCGAGCGCGGCGAGATCAGTCGCCGACCGGCGTGAGCAGGCCCGTGCGCACGTCGTAGATCGCGCCCGTGACCGGCATGTCGGCGGGCAGGAACGGGGTCGTGCGGATGCGGGTGAGGTCGTGGCGCAGCGCCTCGCCCTGGTCGGGGACGGTGTGGAACTCCAGGCTGCGGGTGTCCACCCCGCGGGCGCTGGTCAGGTTATGCACGTCGGCGTCCGTCACCTTGGTCATCCCGCAGTCGGTGTGCGGCATGACCAGGACGCGCTCGACGCCCAGCAGGTACACGGCGAGGACCAGCGTGCGCAGCACGTCGTCCGTGACCCGCGCACCCGCGTTGCGCAGGATCTTGGCGTCGCCGGGCTGCAGGCCCAGCAGGCCCAGCGGGTCGATGCGGGAGTCCATGCAGGTCACCACGGCAAGCCCGCGGGCTGCCCGGCCGGTGAGCCCGGAGTCGCCGAAGTCCTTGGCGTACTTCGCGTTGGCGGCATACAGGTCGTCGAACGCAGTCATGCCTCAGATCTTCCCTTACGTCCCAAAGATGATGCTTTCCGGGGTGGCGACTGGCGCGAGTTCCCGAAGGTCCCACGAAAATCACTCACCTTGCGTGATGATGTCGTCACCATCTGTACGTCGTCGAAGAAGGTCAGTCGTGAGTAGGTCCGAATCGCTCGCCGCGTATCTCCGCGCTCAGGCCCGGCGCCGCCTCGACCGTGTGGAGTCCAACGACGACGGGCGCAACGCCAGATGCGCGCTGGCCCTGCTCGACACCGCCGCGTACGCCGCCGGCCTGCCCGAGGACGACCCCATCATCCTCATGCTCGACCAGGCCGGCTGCTACGGGCCGCTCGGCTGCGAGGAGTTCGACCCGGGGGAGGCCGGCGTCCGGCTGATCCGGTCCTGGACCGGCGGCGAGCCCCACGAGCTCCTGCTCGCCCTGCCCGCCGCCATCGAGGCCGCCGCCTCCGCCTGACCGCGTTCAGGCCGCGTTCAGGCCGCGTTCAGGCTGCGGTCAGGTCGTGGGCTCGTTCCCCGGCCGCCATTTGATGCCGCAGCCGATCGAGGCGCGCTGCTCGGCCGGGACGGGATCGCCCGCGAGCAGCGCGTCGACCGCCGCGCGCAGCGAGGAGCCGGTCACCGGGACCGAGTTGCCCGGGCGCGACCCGTCGAACTCTCCCCGGTAGACGAGCCGCAGGTCGCCGTCGTAGAGGAAGAAGTCGGGGGTGCAGGCCGCGCGGTAGGCCTTGGCGACGTCCTGGGTGTCGTCCAGCAGGTACGGGAACGGGAACCCCGCGCGCCGGGCCTGTCCGGCCAGGTGTGTGGGATCATCGTCGGGGTAGTTCACGCTGTCGTTGCTGCAGATGCCCACCACCGACAGCCTGGAGCCGTAGCCCGCGGCCAGCGTGCCGAGGCCCGTCTCGATGTGCCGTACGTAGGGGCAGTGGTTGGACAGGAAGACCACGAGCGTGGCGGGGGAGCCCTTGAGGTCCGCGAGCGAGACGCTGCCGCCGCCGATGGCGGTGAGGTCGAAGGCAGGCGCGGGAGTGCCCAGGGAAACCATGAACGAATTGGCAGCCATGACCTTCATTCTCGTCGGCCGGGACGCCGGCGAAACAAGTCCAGGAGGTGAATGATGGCCGGCATCGCGGAGTTCCGCACGACGGTCCTCGACTGCCCGGAGCCGCGGTCGCTCGCCGAGTTCTACTCGCGCCTGCTCGGCTGGCCCGTCACGTACGAGGACGACAGCTGGGTGGTCGTCGAGGACGGCGGCTCGCCCAAGCGCCTGGCCTTCCAGCGCGTGCCCGGCCACCGGCCGCCGACCTGGCCGGAGGGCGACCGGCCGCAGCAGCTCCACATCGACGTCACCGTCACCGACATGGACAAGGCCGAGCGTCAGGTGCTGGAGATCGGCGCGACCAAGCACGAGCGGCAGCCGAGCGAGGACGACAGCTTCCGGGTCTTCCTCGACCCCGCCGGTCACACGTTCTGCCTCTGCCGCGACTGACCGGACGCCCGCCGCTCAGGTCTCCCCGGGCCGACGGAGGGGGGCCGGGGCCGCCCTCCGCCGGCCGGGGATCACTCCTCCTCGGTCACCGGGGGCGCCGGCGCGTCCGCCTCCGGCCCCGCGGCAAGGGCGCCGCCGACGGCGCCGATGGTGTGGGTCAGCCGCACGCCTGAGCCGTCGCGGCGACCGATCTCCTCCGGCAGCGGCACCGGCTTGCCCACCGCCGAGACGGCCTTGGCGGGCGCGGGGCCGGCCCAGGCGAGCAGCAGCTCGTCCTCGCCCTTCAGGAACCGCTGGGCCCGCACGCCGCCGGTGGCCCGGCCCTTGGCCGGGAACTCGGCGTAGTCGGAGACCTTGCCGCCCCCGACCTGCGTGCCCGGCAGCGCCGTCGAGGACCCGGCCACGGTGACCACCTGCGCCGGACGCGAGGGGTCGACCACGCCGAACCAGATCACCCGGGCGCCGCCGTCGAGCCGGATGCCGGCCATGCCGCCGGCCGGACGCCCCTGGGGACGCACCAGCGAGGCCGGGTAACGCAGGAGCTGGGCGTCGGAGGAGATGAAGACCAGGTCGTGGTCCTCGGAGTCGAGCTCGGCGGCGCCCACCACGGTGTCGCCGTCCTTGAGAGTGATCACTTCGAAGTCGTCGCGGTTGGCCGGGTAGTCGGGCACCACCCGCTTGACCACGCCCTGGGCCGTGCCGAGCGCCAGCCCGGGGCTGTCGGGGTCGAGCGAGCCGAGGCCCACGACCTTCTCGTCGGGCTGCAGCGAGACGAACTCGGAGACCGGATGGCCGCCCGACAGCGTCGGCGGATTGGCCGAGGGCGGCAGCGTCGGCAGGTCGACGACCTGGACCCGGATCAACCGGCCCAACGACGTCACCACGCCCACCTCGCCGCGTACGGACGTGCGGGCCACCGACACCAGCACGTCGTGCGCCGAGCGGTCGCCCTCACCCGCCAGCGGAGCCGCGTCGGAGGTGCGGGCCAGCAGCCCCGTGGAGGACAGCAGCGCCCAGCACGGGTCGTCGGCCACCTGGAGCGAGGCCACCGGCGTGCGGGCCACGCCCGGCGCCTCCAGCAGCACGGTACGGCGCGGCGTGGCGTACTTCTTGGCGACCTCGGCCAGCTCGCCGGAGACCACCTGCCGCAGCTTCGCCTCCGAGGACAGGATCTCGGTGAGCGCCGCGATCTCCTCGCTCAGCGTCTGCTTCTCCTGGTCGAGCTCCAGCTTGTCGAACCTGGTCAGCCGGCGCAGCGGCGTGTCGAGGATGTAGGCGGCCTGGATCTCGGTCAGGTCGAAGACCTCCATCAACCGGGCGCGGGCCTGCGCCGAGTCGTCGGAGGAACGGATGACCTGGATGACCTCGTCGATGTTGAGCAGTGCGATGATCAGGCCGTCGACCAGGTGCAGGCGCTCCTCGCGCTTGCGCCGGCGGTACTCGGACCTGCGCCGCACGACCTCCAGCCGGTGGTCGACGTAGACCTGCAGCAGCTCGCGCAGGCCGAGCGTGCGCGGCTCGCCGTCGACCAGGGCGACGTTGTTGATGCCGAAGGTCTCCTCCATCGGCGTGAGCCGGTAGAGCTCCTCCAGGACGGCCTCGGGGATGAAGCCGTTCTTGATCTCGATGACCAGGCGCAGGCCCTTGTGCCGGTCGGTGAGGTCCTTCAGGTCGGCGATGCCCTGGAGCTTCTTGCTGGTCACCAGCTCCTTGATCTTGGTGACCACGCGCTCGGGGCCGACGTTGTAGGGCAGCTCGGTGACGATGATGCCCTTGCGCCGCGGCGTGATCTGCTCGACCGCGCACCTGGCCCGCATGCGGAACGTGCCGCGCCCGGTCTCGTAGGCGTCGCGCACGCCCTGCAGCCCGATGATCGAGCCGCCGGTCGGCAGGTCGGGGCCGGGCACGAACTTCATCAGCTCGTCGAGCGTGGCGTCGGGCTTCTTGATCAGGTGGCGGGCGGCGGCCACGACCTCGGCGAGGTTGTGCGGCGCCATGTTGGTCGCCATGCCGACCGCGATGCCGGTGGTGCCGTTGACCAGCAGGTTGGGGAACGCCGACGGCATGACCGTGGGCTCGGTCTCCTGGCCGTCGTAGTTGGGCTTGAAGTTGACGGTGTCCTCGTCGAGCGACTCCACCATGAGCATCGCCGCCGGGGCCAGCCTGGCCTCGGTGTACCGCATGGCGGCCGGCAGGTCGTCGGGGGAGCCGAAGTTGCCGTGGCCGTCGACCAGCGGCAGGCGCATCGAGAACGGCTGCGCCAGGCGCACGAGGGCGTCGTAGATGGCGCTGTCGCCATGGGGGTGGAGCTTGCCCATGACGTCGCCGACGACGCGCGAGGACTTGACGTGGCCGCGCTCTGGACGCAGGCCCATCTCGCTCATGGAGTAGAGGATGCGCCGCTGCACCGGTTTGAGGCCGTCGCGAGCGTCGGGGAGAGCCCGCTGGTAGATCACCGAGTACGCGTACTCGAGATAGCTCTTGCGCATCTCGGAGGAGACGTCGATGTCGACGATCCGCTCCTCGAAGTCCTCAGGCGGGGGTGCAGTCGTACGTCGGGCCATGTCGAACATTGTGCCGAAGAGACTCGGGTGCCCGCGACTCGTCGGCGCGCCGCCCCGGCCTTGACCAAGCAATTGCTTGGGTCTTACCGTCGGAGGCGAGGACCCCGCCCACCCGCCTCCGGAGGCTTCGCCATGATCGAGTTCCATCCCGTGACCAAGCACATCGGCGCCGAGGTCACCGGGGTCGATCTGCGCAAACCCCTCTCCCCGGAAGACGTCGCGATCCTGCGCGAGGGGTGGCTGCGGCACCTGGTGCTGTTCTTCCGCGACCAGCACATCGACGACGAGCAGCACCTGCAGTTCGCCCTCAACTTCGGCACGATCAACCATCCGGCGTTCAAGAAGGACTCCGGCAGCCCGATCCACATCCTCGACCAGACCTCCCCGAAGGGCGAGGGCGGGGACGAATGGCACAGCGACAACACCTTCGAGCCCACGCCGCCGATGGGCTCGCTGCTGCGCTGCGTGCAGCTGCCGAGCGTGGGCGGCGACACCTGCTGGGCCAACACCTACCTGGCCTACGAGACGCTGTCGCCGTCGATCCAGCGGCTGTGCGACGAGCTGACCGCCGTGCACGACATCACGATGTCGATGAAGAAGGCGATCTCCAAGGGGCACCCGTTCGACCTGGCCGAGATCCAGGCCAAATGGCCGCCGATCGAGCGCCCGGTGGTCCGCGTGCACGCCGAGACCGGGCGCAAGGCCCTGTTCGTCAACCGCGCCTCCACCACCCGCCTGGTGGGGCTGAGCGACCGGGAGAACGAGGCCCTGCTGCCGCTGCTCATCGACCACATCCGCTCGCCGGAGTACCAGTGCAGGCTGAACTGGCGTCCCGGCACGCTGGCCTTCTGGGACAACCGCCCCACCCAGCACTACGCGGTCGCCGACTACACCGAACGCCGCCGCATGCACCGCGTCACGATCAACGCCTTCCCCGAGCACGCGGACGTGGAGCGCCGCACAGCTTGAGCGAGGCCCGGCCCGGCAGGGCGAAGAACAGCACGTACGCCACGGCGGCGAGCGTGCACCCGACCACGAGGAGCACGTCCACCACCCCGAGCACGATCGCCGGCGCGAGGCGCACGGGCCGGTTCCGCACGGCGGACCCCGCACCTTCGTCCGGGCCGGGGACGCGCGGTGGGCCTGTTCCGTCGGTGGAAGCTGGTAATAAGGGGGGCATGATTGAAGCCCCCGACGCGGCGATGCTGCGCGAAGAGGCCGAGGAGCGGCTGCGGGCCCTGGCCGGCGACCACGCCCGGCTGCGAGACGACCAGTGGTCCGCCATCGAGGCGCTCGTGCTCGACCGGCGCAGGGTCCTCGTCGTGCAGCGCACCGGCTGGGGCAAGTCCGCCGTCTACTTCGTGGCCACCGCCCTGCTGCGCGAGCTCGGCGAGGGCCCCACGGTCATCGTCTCGCCGCTGCTCGCCCTCATGCGCAACCAGATCGCCGCCGCCGAGCGCGCCGGCATCAGGGCCGTCACCATCAACTCCGCCAACCCCGAGGCGTGGGAGGAGATCTACGGCCAGGTCGCCGAGGGCATGGTCGACGTGCTGCTGGTCAGCCCCGAGCGGCTCAACAACCCCGACTTCCGCGACAACGTGCTGCCCGAGCTGGCCGAGAGCGCCGGGCTCGTGGTCGTCGACGAGGCCCACTGCATCTCCGACTGGGGCCACGACTTCCGGCCCGACTACCGCCGGCTCGCCACGCTGTTCGACGAGCTGCCGCCCGGCATCCCGGTGCTGGCCACCACCGCCACGGCCAACGCCCGCGTCACCCGCGACGTCGCCGAGCAGATGGGCGAGGGCACGTTCGTGCTGCGCGGTCCGCTGGAGCGCGAGAGCCTCCACCTGAGCGTCGTCAAGCTGCCCTCGGCCGAGCAGCGCCTGGCCTGGCTGGCCCAGACCCTGCGCGAGCTGCCGGGCTCCGGCATCGTCTACACGCTCACCGTCGCCGCCGCCCACGAGATCGCCGGCTACCTGCGCGAGCAGGGCCACGAGGTGGCCGCCTACTCCGGCCAGACCGATCCGGCCGAGCGGCTGGCCGCGGAGGAGGCGCTGCTCAACAACAAGATCAAGGCGCTGGTCGCCACGAGCGCGCTCGGCATGGGGTTCGACAAGCCCGACCTGGGCTTCGTCGTGCACGTCGGCGCGCCGCAGTCGCCCGTCGCCTACTACCAGCAGGTCGGCCGGGCCGGGCGCGGCGTCGAACGGGCCGAGGTCATCCTGCTGCCCGGCACGGAAGACCGCGAGATCTGGGCCTACTTCACCTCCCTGGCCTTCCCGCCCGAGCCCGTCGTGCGCGCCACGCTCCAGGCGCTCGAACAGGGCGGCGTGATGTCCACCCAGGCCCTGGAGACCGCGGTCGACCTGAGCCGCAGCCGCCTGGAGATGATGCTCAAGGTCCTCGACGTCGACGGAGCCGTGCGCCGGGTCAAGGGCGGCTGGGAGTCGACCGGCGAGCCCTGGGCCTACGACGCCGAGCGCTATGCCCGCATCGCCGCCGAGCGCAAGGCCGAGCAGGACGCCATGCTGCGCTACCTGACCACCGAGGAGTGCCGCGAGCAGTACCTGCGCAGGCACCTCGACGACGACACCGCCACGCCCTGCGGCCGCTGCGACAACTGCACCGGCCGCCACCGCTCGCCGGAGATCGCCGCCCAGGCCGTCGAGACCGCCCGCGAACGCCTGAGCAGGCCCGGCGTCGAGATCGAGGCGCGCCGGCAGTGGCCCACCGGCCTGGCCGACCTGTCCGGCAGGATCAAGCCCGAGCTCGGCGCCGAGCCGGGCCGCGCGCTCGGCCGGCTGACCGACATCGGCTGGGGCAACCGGCTGCGCGAGCTGCTCGCCGGAGCCGACGGGCCGATGGCCGACGACATGTTCAAGGCCGTCGTCCAGGTGTTGTCGGCGTGGGACTGGAAGGAGCGGCCGGTGGCCGTGGTCAACGTGCCGTCGGCGACGCGCCCGCAGCTCGTGCGCGGCTTCGCCGAACGGCTGGCGCAGGTGGGCCGGCTGACCTACCTGGGTGAGCTGGGCTACCGGGCGGGGTCGCCCGGCCGGCAGTTCAACAGCGCCAAGCGCGTCCAGGCGATCAGGGGCACGCTGGCGATGCCGAAAGAACTCGGCGCCGCGATCGCCCAGTGCGGCGGCCCGGTGCTGCTGATCGACGACCGCGTGGACACGGGCTGGACGATGACCCTGGCGGCGGCGCTGATCCGGCACGCGGGCGCGCCGGCGGTGCTGCCGCTCGCGCTGGCCACCACGTCCTGACCGGCGGAAGGAGGCCCGGCCGGGGCAGGGGAGGCCCGGCCGGGGAGCGGGTCAGAACGGCGGCCGCGCGCCCAGGTGCATGATGGCCTTGGCGGCGAGCCGGCACCCGGCGGCCAGCGACTCGGCCGGCGGCTTGCCGGCCAGCCACGGCGGCAGGAACCCGGCCGAGAACGCGTCACCCGCGCCCGTGCCGTCGACGATCTTGTCGACCGGCTCGGCGGCCACCCGGACCGGGTCGGGGCGGCCGTTGCTGAACCACAGCGCGCCCTCGGCGTTCATCTTGATGACGACCTGCGGGAACCACGCGGTGAGCACCTTGGCGGCGGCCTCGGCGTCGTCGCGGCCGGTCAGCACCTTGGCCTGGTCGATGTTGGCGAACAGCAGCTTCGCGCCGTTGGTCCATTCGAGGAACGGCTCGGCGCCCGTGCGCTCCAGCGGCGCCGAGGAGGCGCAGTCGACCGAGATCGACATGCCCGTGCGGCGCGCCATGTCGAGCGCCGCCAGACCGGCGTCGCGCGAGCCCTCGTTGACCAGCGTGTAGCCCGACAGGTGCAGGTGGGCGCCCGAGGCGAACAGGTCGCGCGGCAGGTCCTCGGGGGACAGGGCGGCGTTGGCGCCCGGGTCGGAGAGCATGGTGCGCTCGCCCTTGTGCGTGACGAGCACCACGCAGGTGCCGGTGGGCCGCTCGGGATCCATGACGAGCCGGGCGTCGACGCCGTAGCCCATCAGCTCCATGTCGCGGTTGCGGCCGGTGATGTCGGCGCCCCGGCGGCCGATGAAGGCCACCTCCGCGCCCTCGACGGCGAGCCACGAGGCGATGTTGGCGCCGGAGCCGCCACCGTGCATCGTCACGATCGCGGGCGTGTCACTTGCCCTGGCGAGCGCGTAACGGGCGCGCGCGACCGCGTCGGTCATGAGATCGCCCACCACGACGACCCGCGTCATGATGCCACCACCTTGCTGCCTTCAGAACGACCCTGGCCACGGCAAAACTAACAGCTTCCGGGCTGTTCGTGGGGCTGACCCCGGACACCGGGCAGCAGTCGATGCACAAGCGTTGCCCAAGAGGCCCGCCGGTCTTGGCATGTGGGATGCGGGTTTACGCTCGTGGCGTGGAGGCACAGTATCCGGCTCACTGGGAGGCCGACGTCGTCCTGGCCGACGGGGGCACCGCGCACGTACGCCCCATCAGGCCCGCCGACGCCGACCGTCTCCGTGCTTTCTACTCCCGTCTGTCGGCCGAGTCGATCTATTTCCGGTTCTTCGGCCCCCGGCCCCGGCTGTCCGACCGCGACGTCGAGCGCTTCACCAACGTCGACTACGTCAACCGCGTGGCCCTCATCGCCACCATCGGCGCCGAGATGGTCGCGGTCATCCGCTACGACCGCACCGAGCCGGGCGAGGCCGAGGTCGCCTTCCTGGTCGAGGACGCCCACCAGGGCAGGGGCGTGGCCTCCGTCCTGCTGGAGCACCTGGCGGCCACGGCCCGCGAGCGCGGCATCGAGCGGTTCGTCGCCGACGTGCTGCCCGCCAACATGAAGATGATGGGCGTCCTGCGGCAGGCCGGCTACACCGCGCAGAGCCAGTTCGCCGACGGCGTCGTCCGCATGACGCTCGACCTGACCCCGACCGAGACCTCGGCCGAGGTGACGACCTCGCGCGAGCACCGGGCCGAGTCGCGGTCGATCGCGCGCCTGCTGGCCCCCGGCTCGGTCGCGGTCATCGGCGCCTCGCGCGAGCCCGGCGGCGTCGGCCAGACCGTCCTGCGCAACCTGCTGGCGGCCGACTTCACCGGCCCGGTCTACCCCGTCCACCGGCAGGTGCGGGCCGTCGCGGGCGTGCGGGCCTATCCCAGCGTGACCGAGATCGACGGCGAGGTCGACCTGGCGGTCGTGGCCGTGCCCGCCGAGGGCGTCCTCGACGTGGTCAAGGAGTGCGCCGAGAAGGGCGTGCACGGGCTGGTCGTGGTCTCCTCCGGGTTCGGCGAGACCGGCGCGTCCGGCCGCGCCCGGCAGGACGAGCTGGCCCGCATCGCCCGCTCCTACGGCCTGCGCGTGGTCGGCCCCAACTGCCTGGGCATCGCCAACACCGACCCGGCCGTCAAGCTCAACGCCACGCTGGCCGCCACCGTGCCGGGCCGCGGCCGGGTGGGCTTCTTCAGCCAGTCGGGCGCGCTCGGCACCGCGCTGCTCCAGCGCGTGGCCCAGCGCGGCATGGGCATCTCGTCGTTCGTCTCGGCCGGCAACCGCGCCGACGTCTCGGGCAACGACCTCCTGCAGTACTGGGAGGAGGACGCCGCGACCGAGGTCATCCTGCTCTACCTGGAGTCGCTGGGAAACCCGCGCAAGTTCACCCGGCTGGCCAGGCGCATCGCGCGCAACAAGCCGATCGTGGTGGTCAAGAGCGGCGGCACCCCGGCCGGCCACTCGGCCGAGGAGCTCGGGCTGCCCGACTCCGCGATCAGCTCCCTGTTCGCCCAGGCCGGCCTGATCAGGGTCGACGACCTCATCCAGCTCTTCGACGTGGGCCAGCTCCTGGCCTACCAGCCGCTGCCCGCCGGGCCCAGGGTCGCCCTCGTGACCAACTCCGACGCCCTCGGCCTGCTGGCCGCCGACTCCTGCCTGGCGGCCGGCCTCGAACCGCGCCCGCCGGTCAACCTGGGCGCCGCGGCCGGGCCAGCCGAGTTCGGCGCGGCGCTCGCCGGCGAGCTGGCCGCCGACGAGGTCGACGCGGCCGTCGTGATCTACATGCCGCCGATCCCCGGCGAGTCGGACGAGGTGGCGGCCGAGCTGCTGCGCGTCTCGCAGGGGTCCGCCAAGCCGGTGCTGGCCACGTTCCGCGGGCATCTCGGCATGCATCCGTCGCTGCGCGTGCCCAGCGGCTCCGGCGGCACGCCCGCTCGGGGCTCCATCCCGTCGTACGCGGCTCCGGAGGAGGCGGTCAGGGCCCTGGCCCACGTGGTGCGGTACGCCACCTGGCGGGCGCATCCGGCCGTGCCGCCGCCCGAGCTCGACGGCCTCGACACCGCCCGCGCCCGCGAGCTGGTGCTGGCCGCGCTGTCCGGAGCCCCGGCCCCGGCGGGGGAGGAGCCGGGCGGGTTCGCCGAGCCCGGCCCGCCGGTCGAGATCGACGCCACCGAGCTGCTGTCGTCCTACGGGCTGACCGTGTGGCCCGCCGAGGTCGTCCGCTCGCCGGAGGAGGCCGTGGCCGCCGCCGAACGGCTCGGCTGGCCCGTGGTGCTCAAGGTGGCCGACCCGGGGGCCTCGCGCCGCGCGGGCACCGTACGCCTGGGGCTCACCGGTCCCGAGATGGTGCGCCACGCCTACGCCGAGTTCGCCGACCAGCTCGGCGAGCGGGTCGAGCTGGCCGTGCAGCGCATGGCGCCGCAGCCGGCCGTGCCCACCGTCGTGGGGGTCGTCGAGGACCGCGCGTTCGGGCCGGTGGTCTCGTTCGGGCTCGGTGAGGTGACCGCCCGGCTGCTGCTCGACCAGGGCTTCCGGCTGGCGCCGCTGACCGGCGAGGACGCCGCCGCCCTGGTGCGCTCCGTACGCGCCGCCCCGCTGCTGTTCGGCGAGTACGGCTACCCGCCCGTCGCCGTCCCCGCCCTGGAGGAGCTGCTCGTCCGCGTGGGCCGCCTGGCCAACGACCTGCCGCAGGTGGCCCGGCTCGACCTCGACCAGGTGCTGGTGGGCGAGTCGGAGGTGCTCATCCTGGGCGCCCGCGCCACCCTGCGCACCCCGGCCGGACCACGCCTGGACGGCGGCCCGAGAAGGCTCTCCTGACCGCGCGCACAATGTCGCTCATGTCTAGACAAAGACGTTCATAGAGCGTTATGTCTGGCGGGTGAGTGCACTGCGCGGCCCTGGCAGGATGGAGGCATGAGGGAAACCCGAGTCTCAGCCGCGGGCCTGCGTGAAGCGATCGAGCGCAGCGGCTACTACCCCGACCTCGTCACCGATGCGGTCGAATCCGCGCTGGGCAAGGAGGCCGTGACCGCGTTCGTGGTCCACCACGAGGCCACCTTCGATCCCGCGATGGAGGTCCGCAGGCACGTCACCGTCCTGGTGCTGTCCACGACGAGGCTGCTGGTCTGCCACACCGACGAGCACCCGGCGGTCGAGGGCGTCTCGGCCTCCCACGCGTCCACGACCACCGAGGCGGTCCGGCTGAGCCGCGTGCAGTCGGTGGCCGTCACCCGCGTGGTGCCCGACCCGGCCTCCTACGTGCCGGGCGTCCCGCCCACGGAGGTCACCCTCACCATCGGCTGGGGCGCGATCTCCCACGTCGACCTGGAGCCGGCCACCTGCGGCGACGAGAACTGCGACGCCGACCACGGCTACACCGGCGCGATCACGGCCGACGACCTGTCGCTGCGGGTCAGCGAGGCGGCCGACGGCCCCGAGGCGGTCACCCACGTGCTGGCCTTCGCCAAGGCCCTGTCCGAGGCCACCGCCCGAGCCGCCGCCTGACCACGACGGCCCGCCGTTCGGCGCATCGCTCCGCCACCGCCGGTCACCGCCCGAGCCGCCGCCTGACCACCCCCGGCCACTAGGATGTGGGGATGCTGCCGGACTACGGCGCCGGGTCGCTGGCGGACCTCCCCGGTTCGCTGCTGGCCGCCCTCGGCCTGACCGAGCCCAACCCGCTGGCCCTCGACCCCGCGGCGCGCGTCTGCCTGCTCCTGGTCGACGGCCTGGGGGCCGAGCTGCTCCGCGCCCATCCCGAGACCGCCCCCTTCCTGTCTGCCCTGCCCGCCCGCACCCTCACCGCCGGTTTCCCCGCCACCACCGTCACCAGCCTGTGCTCGCTCGGCACCGGTCTGACCCCGGGCGAGCACGGCATGGTCGGCCTGACGCTGGCCGTCCCGGGCACCGGCCACCTGTTCAACTGCCTGCGCTGGACCCTCCCCGGCGGCCGGACGATGGACCCCGACGAGTGGCAGCCCGCCCCCACCGTCTACCAGCGAGCCGCGGCCCAGGGCGTCGACGCCGTCTACGTCGCCCCCGCCGAGTTCGAGGGCTCCGGCCTGACCAGGGCCGTCTACCGCGGCGTGCGCCACGTGCCCGCCGACGGCGTCGACGACATCGTCGCCCGCGTCGGCGAGGTACTGCGCGCCGCGCCCCGCGCCCACGTCACCGCCTACTACGGCAAGCTCGACGCCGTCGGCCACATGTCCGG
This sequence comes from Nonomuraea sp. NPDC049758, assembly GCF_040674635.1. Lineage (NCBI taxonomy): Bacteria > Bacillati > Actinomycetota > Actinomycetes > Streptosporangiales > Streptosporangiaceae > Nonomuraea > Nonomuraea sp. NPDC049758. The sequence continues at coordinate 494,081 of NZ_JBFAMZ010000003.1, read as the reverse complement.
ATGGGGTGGCGAGGAGTGGCTGGGCGAGCTGGCCGTCGTCGACGGCCTGGCCCGGCGGCTGGCCGAGTCACTGCCGCCCGGTTCGGCCCTCTACGTCACCGCCGACCACGGCATGGTCAACGCCACCGAGAAGCTCGACGCCGAGCGCGTGCCCGCGCTGACCGAGGGCGTGGCGCTGCTCGGCGGCGAGGCCCGGGCCAGGCACGTCTACGCCGAGCCCGGAGCCGCCGGGCACGTCCTGGAGGCGTGGCGCGCGACGCTCGGCGACCGCGCCTGGGTAGTGTCCAGGCAGGAGGCGGTCGAGTCCGGCTGGTTCGGGCCCCGGGTGCGCGAGGCGTGGCTGGGCCGCATCGGCGACGTCGTCGCCGTGCCCCGCGCCGGTCTGGCCCTCACCGCCCCCACCCGTCATCCGATCGAGGCGCTGTTCACCGGCTACCACGGCTCGCTGACCGCCGCCGAGCTCAACGTCCCGCTGCTGGAGGTATCCACCCGATGAGTGCGCTGATCACGCCCGCCGAGCTCGCCGCGCTGCCCGACGTGTCCGTGCTCGACGTGCGCTGGCGGCTCGGCGGCCCGCCCGGCGTGCAGCTCTATCGCGAGGGGCACCTCGCGGGCGCCGTCTTCTGTGACGTCGACGCCGACCTCGCCGCGCCGCCCGGCCCCGCCGGCCGCCACCCGCTGCCCGGCGCCGACGAGTTCCAGCGGGCCATGCGCGCGCTCGGCGTGTCCGACGGGCGCCCGGTCGTGGTCTACGACGACGCCGGCTCCACGACCGCCGCCCGCGCCTGGTGGGCCCTGCGCTACTTCGGCCACCGGTCCGTACGCGTGCTCGACGGCGGCCTGGCGGCCTGGGCCGAGGCCGGCCTGCCGATCACGAAGGACGAGCCCGAGGTCGCGCCGGGCGACTTCACCGCCAGGCCCGGCGGCATGCCGACGCTGACCGCCGACGAGGCCGCCGCGGTGGCCGCCGAGGGCGTGCTGCTCGACGCCCGCGCCGCCGAACGGTACCGGGGCGAGGTCGAGCCCGTCGATCCGGTGGCCGGACACGTGCCCGGCGCGGTGAGCGCCCCCACGACCGGAAACGTCGACGCGGGCGGCAGGTTCCTCGCCCCCGCCGTCCTGCGCGACCGCTTCGCCGGGCTGGGCGTGCGCGAGGGCGTCCCGGTGGGCGCCTACTGCGGGTCGGGGGTCACCGCCGCCCACGAGGTGCTGGCCCTGGAGCTGGCCGGCGTGCCCGCGGCCCTCTACGTCGGCTCCTGGTCGAACTGGGTCGCCGACCCCGCCCGCCCGGTGGCCACCGGCTGACGCCGGAACGCGGTCAGCCGGCCGGACGGACCGGCCGGTCGCCCGCCCCGAAACAGACGAACCCCAGCAGGCCGGTCTTGGCCGACGCGCAGGCCAGAGCCGCGTCCGGCGCCTGCCCGTCGGCCAGCAGCTCGTGGAAGGCGCCCATCATGGCCATCGCGGCCTCGTCCCCGATGGGCACCATCCCCGCCACCACGCACGAGCTCCCGCGCGCCAGGAACGTGCCCGGCAGCCCCAGCGGCGCCCCCTCCGCCGGTGTACGGGCCATGCCCGAGTTGCACGCCGACAACACGACCAGCTCCGGCGCGCGGTGCAGGCCCAGCAGGTCGTAGGCCATGAGCTGCCCGTCGCCGAGGGTGATGCCGGACAGCAGCGGGCTGCGGGCGTGGAAGGCGCCGTGCGCGGCCAGATGAAGGACGTCGGCCTCGCCGAGCGCCGCCAGCACGGCGTCCCGGCGGCCGGGCACCGCCCGCGCGCCCGGATGGCAGGCCAGCACGCGGGCCACCTCCTCCTCCGCGTGGGCCAGCTCGGGCCCGGCCGCCGCCAGCACCACCGGCGCTCCCTCCCGCACGCGGGCCCGCCGCCGCGCGCCCACCCACGCCGCCGCGCTCGCCGCCACGCTCACGGGACGCTCGCGCAGCCCCGGCAGCGCGCCCCAGGGCAGGGTGTGCAACGGCCCCACCGGCACCACCACCAGCGGCCGGTCGCCCAGCTCGGCCGCGAGCGGCCCCAGCAGCAGCCGCTCCAGCTCCGCGCCGGCGCCGGTCAGCTCGGTGAGCGCCTGCGCGGGACCGGCCACGTCGAGCCCCGCACCCCACTGACGCAGGGCGTGGCGCAGCCGCATGATCGCCTCACGCGCCTGCCGCACGCCGCCCAGCCGCCGCAGGACCAGCCGGTCGGCGGTGATCAGCACCGCCAGCAGCGTCTCCTCCTCGGCCACGAACTCCACCAGCGCCGCGCCGTCGAGCGCCGCCCGGACCCGATCGATCTCCACCAGGCCGCACGCGTGTTCCGGCGCCGCGACCGCACGCCACCGCTCGGCCCACTCGAACACCTCGCCCGCGTACCCGTCGCGCACCGCCAGGCCCAGCCCGAAGGCGGCCAGCCGCTCACCGGACCGGGCCGCGTGCGCCCGCAGCGCCGGATCCTCGAACGTCTCCACCTGCCCGCTCACCTCGGCCAGCCCGTCGCGGACCGCCCGCAGCGCCCCCGTGACGTCCTCCCGCAGCGCCGCCTCCAGAGCCAGGGCGTGCTGGCGGACGGTCGCCGGGATCTGCGCGAGCTGGGTGGTCTGCGGCTCGGGGGCCAGTGAGGTCAGGCGGGTGCCGGCCGGCATCCACCGCTCGGCGCGCTCGGCGTGCCGGGTGAGCCTGCGCAGCTGCGCCGAGGCCACCGGATGGTCGTCGACGGCCAGCGCCGCCTCGGCCGCGCTCAGCCGCAGCGCCGCGGCGGCGGCCACGTGCGAGGAGACGTCCTCCAGCTCGTCGGCGCACTTGATCAGATCGGCGACCAGCTCGGACGTGACCGGCCCGACCGCCAGCCGGGCCCGCAGGACGACCTCGCCGGCCAGCGGCAGCCACGACAGCCGCTCCTGCTCGGCCAGCTCGCGAGCCGCCTGCTCGGCCACCTGCCGGGCCCGGTGGGGGTCGCCGGTGAGCAGCTCGACCTGGGCCAGCTTCAGCCGCGCCTCGGCCAGCGCCACCTGCGCGCCGGAGGACTCCAGATCGGGCACGGCCAGGCTCAGCATCGCCCTGGCCTCGCCGGGCAGGTGCGCCGCCAGCAGCGCGCCGGCGAAGTCGGCCCGCATCGTGGCCAGCCGCTCGGGGAAGCCGAACAGGGTGTCCTCGGCCTCCCGGTAGTGCTCGAACGCGCCCGCGATGTCCCCCCGCCGCACGGCGAGGAACGGCAGGTTGGCGGCCGACAGCCGGGCCAGGTGGCGCAGGCCCGCGTACTGGGCGATCTGCAGGCAGGCCGCGATGTCGCGCATGGCGGCGTCCCAGTCGCCGCGGTAGGCGTGGATCAGGCCGCGGTTGAGCAGGCCGCCGGCCAGGAAGCGCCGGTCGTCGACCGTGCCGGGCGCGGCCACGAGGGCCCGCAGCGACCGGTCGCAGGCGGCGATGGCCTCCTGGTGGCGGCCCAGGTGGGCCAGGGCGACCGCGCGCTGCGTGTCGAGCTTGGCGCGGTCGAGGGGCGACAGGTAGGCCCAGGCCAGGGCGGCCACGCGCAGGGCCTGGAGCGGGTGCCCGCGCTCGGTGCGCACGGTGACCAGCGACAGCCGCGCCTGGGCCTGGCGCTCGGCCGGGGCGCCCGGAGTGGCGATGGCCTGCCGCAGGCAGTGTTCGGCGCTGAGGAGGTCGCCCAGCTCGCGGGCGGCCAGCGCCATGGCGCGCAGCGCGATCGCCTCGGCCTCGGGCGCCTCGGCGCGGCGGGCGGCGGCCAGGACGGTGCGGCCGGCGTAAAGGGCCTGCTCGGGATCGACGTGCGCGCGCAGCACGGCGGCCTCGGCCGCCTCGACGAGCGGGCCGTGGTCGGGTGCTGATCCTGGTGGGGGAGAAGTGACGCTCATGGGGGGCTGACCGGCGGGGAGGAGGGGTGGGGGCGTACTGCGTGGGCGGCGGCGTCACGGCCGGATGCGCACCCACCTGGTCTGGACGGGGGCATGACCGGGACGGTGGCACACGATGCTCAGCCACCCGGGCGGCAGCCCGGTGGCGGCGAACCGGCCGTCCTGGGCGACCTGCCGGGTGAGCGTCAGGTGGGGGGTACGCACGTCGATGGCGGCGCCCTCCCCGGGATCGGGAAAGATCTGCCCGGCGACGTCGATCAGTCCGTCGCCCACGGTCACCTCCAGGTCGAAGGTGAGACCGTCGGTGACGAACCGCACCAGATGCGAGCCGTCGTCGCGGTCGGGCGCACCGGACCGCGCCGCGCGGCCACCGCCGTGGTCGGCGGGGTTGGCGGTCACCGCCTGGGGGACGCGCAGCCCGTAGATGTCACGCGCGGCGGCCGACACGTGCCCGGGCATCGGATCCATGCCGGCGGCCAGCCGGAGCGCCGCCAGGAAGTACTCGTCGTTGATCATTGCGCTGTCTCCTGTAGTGAGAGCAGAGTGCGCAGTTTCTCCAGGCAGCGGGCCCTGGTCGGCCCCACGCTGCCCACGGGCAACCCGAGCCGCATCGCCATCTGCTGGTTTCCCAGATCGGTCGCGACCAGCTGCAGCAGAGTGCGGCAGGGTTCCTGCAGGGCGGAGACCGACTTCCACAGCAGCCGCCTGCCGTCGGCCTCCAGCACGGCGGACGCGGGATCGGGCTCCTCGACGGCCCCGAAGGTGGGCCTGCCCTCCGGATCGGCGACCAGCAGGCCCGACGGCTCCTTCCGGAGCAGCAGGAGCGCCTCGCGGCGGGTGGTGGTCATCAGCCAGCCGCCCACCCGCGAGGGGTCGCGGATGTCGTGCATGTGCTGGAGCAGCCGCAGCCAGGCGCCCTGGACCGCGTCGGCGGCGTCGGCCTCGCCCAGCCCGCACGAGCGGGCCAGCGCCCACATGCGCGGGCCGAACCGGGACTCCATCTCGTCCCAGGCGGATCGGTCGCCGTCGGCCGCGTCGCGGAGCAGCTCCGCCGGATCGCGCAAGTCGCTCATGCGGCCTCCTTTCGTCCCGCACGGGGAGGTCATCCTGCCTCCCCGTGATTGGCCGAGGACTGAGCGTAAACTCTACAGACTCGTGGGTACGAGAACTCCCAGATCGGGAATTTGCCGGGACTGCCGGGGGTCGAGCAGTCGTTCGACCGCTTCCTTGGCCGGTTCGCGCCGGGCGGCGTCGGCCACGGCCCCCGACACCAGCGCGGTGGCGAACGACGTGCCGCTCCAGGCCGCGTAGCCGCCGAACTCGCCGGTGTCCAGGAAACTGCTGGTCAGCCAGTCGCCGCGGGCGCAGGCGTCGACCCAGGTGCCGTACCCGGAGAAGGGCGCGCGACGCTCCTGGGCGGCGTCGAGGGCCGCCACGCCGACCGCGCACGGCAGGGCGGCGGGCCAGAACGGCCGGTCGGAGGCGGTGTTGCCGGCGCAGGCCACCGTCACCGTGTCCTTCAGCGCGCCGATGGCGTCGGCCAGCAGGGGCGGCGGCCGGTCGTCGAAGGAGTGGCAGCCGAAGGAGAGGTTGAGCACCTGGGGCGGGTCCTCGCGCATGCGGTGGAGGGTGCGCACCACGGTCGCCTCGTCGCCCAGGCCGTCGCCGTCGAGCACCCGGCGGACCCGCAGCCTGGCGCCCGGTGCCCGGCGGGCCAGCAGGCCGGCGACGAACGTGCCGTGCCCGGCCTGCGCCCCCTGGGCCGCGTCGGCGCTCTCCGGGCCGAGCCTGGCGTACCAGTCGCTGCCCGACCACCACGGGTGCTTGGCCACGCCGGTGTCGAGCAGGGCCACGACCACGTCCGAACGCGACCTGGCCGGCCTGAAGGATATGGGCGGCGTGGGGAACGGCCGGGACGCCGGTCCGCCGAAGAACAGCGGCTGGCCGGTGAGCACGTGGTTGGGCGAGGCCCGGAAGCCCCGGTCACGAAGCTCGGCGGTGATCTCGCACGGGTCCACCCGGGCCGACAGGTGCAGGACGGTGACCCCGTCGGCCTCGGAGACCGCCTGCGTCCAGCGGGCGGCGGCCGACACCGCGCCCCGGTCGACCAGCACCTGACCTGGCCGGATGAACGCCTCGCCGACAGATTGCATGTCCATGAGCCGGTTGTTTCCCCGCCCGCCACAACTGTCACGTGACACGCCCGCACCAACTTGGTATGGCCCCCCTCTGGTGTCCGATGGCGACCGACGGTAGTCTTCCCCTAGTCACTTGTGATCATCCCGGGGCGAGGCCGTTGGGGAAGGCGCACCTCGTACCGAAACGGGAGGTCCGGTGTCTGCTCGTGGCGTGCTTTACGTCCACTCGGCTCAGCCCGCGCTGTGCCCTCACATCGAATGGGCAGTCGCGGGTGTCCTCGGCGTGCCCGTTGATCTGACGTGGACACCGCAACCAGCCGCGCCGAACGTCGTGCGCGCGCAGGCGGAGTGGGAGGGCCGCGCCGGCATCGCGGCGGCCATCGCCTCTTCCCTCATGGGCTGGCAGCGCCTGAGATTCGAGATCACCGAGGATCCCTCGCCCGGCGTCGACGGCTCCAGACACGCCTACACGCCGACGCTCGGCGCCTTCACGGCGGTCATCGGCGCGGCCGGGGACATCATGATCCCCGAAGACCGCCTGCGTGCCGCCATGATGATGGCCGCCCAGGGCCGGTGCGTGCTGGAGGACGAGCTCGACAAGCTGCTCGGCCGGCCGTGGGACGAAGAGCTGGAGCCCTTCAGGTACGCCGGCGACGGCGCTCCCGTCCGCTGGCTGCACGCCGCCGTCTGACCCGTCCCACCTCCCGCCGAGCGCCTGCCGGGCGCGGCCCGCGGCAGGCACGTCATGCCCGGGAGCCGTCCGGCTTCTCGAACAACGGAAAGGCCCCGCACCGGGTCGCGGTGCGGGGCCTTTCGCGTGGAACTGGTCTCTACAGCGGGATGTTGCCGTGGGCGCCCCTGGCCGGGGTGGCCTGGGCGAGCACCTTGGCGATGGCGCCGCGCGTCTCGGCGGGCTTGATCACCTCGTCGATGACGCCCAGCTCCTGGGCGCGGGCCAGGCCGCCGGCGAGCTGCTCGTGCTCCTCGGCGAGCCGCTGCTCCAGCGCCGGCCGCTCCTCCTCGGGCGCGGCGGCGAGCTCGCGCCGCTTGAGCACGCGCACCGCCGCCACCGCTCCCATGACCGCCACCTGGGTGGTCGGCCAGGCGAACACCTTGGTGGCGCCCAGCGCCCGCGAGTTCATCGCGATGTACGCCCCGCCGTACGCCTTGCGCGTGACCACGGTGACCCGGGGCACCGACGCCTCGGCGAAGGCGTGCAGCAGCTTGGCGCCGCGCCGGACCACGCCGTCGTGCTCCTGGCCGACGCCCGGCAGGTAACCGGGTACGTCCACGAGGACAACCAACGGCACTCCGAAGGCGTCACACATACGTACGAAGCGGGCGGCTTTCTCGGCGGACGTGGCGTCGAGGCAGCCGCCCAGCCGCAACGGGTTGTTGGCGACGACGCCGACCGTCCGGCCGCCGAGACGGCCCAGGGACGTGACGACGTTGGGCGCCCATTTGGCGTGCAGTTCGACGCCGGCCTCGTCGAGCAGGCCGTTGACCAGCGGCTTGACGTCGTAGGCCCGGCGCGCGGACTCCGGCAGCAGCGAGGAGAAGTCGACCTCCTCGACCGCGCCGGGCCGCACCCGGCCCTGGTGGCCCAGCAGCGTGGCGAGCCGGCGCGCCTGGAGGTAGGCCTCGGCCTCGGTCCTGGTGACGACGTGCACGACGCCGCTGCGCCTGCTGTGCGGCTCGGGGCCGCCCAGCGCCTCGCTGTCGACGTTCTCGCCGGTGACGCTGCGCACGACGTCGGGGCCGGTCACGAAGATGCGGCCGGTGTCGGCCAGGATCACCAGGTCGGTGAGCGCGGGGCCGTAGGCGGCGCCGCCGGCCGCCGGGCCGACGACCACCGAGATCTGCGGCACGACGCCCGACGCCTTGGTCATGGCCGCGAACACCCGGCCGACGGCGTGCAGCGACTCGACGCCTTCGGCGAGCCGGGCGCCGCCGGAGTGCCAGATGCCGATGACCGGCACCCGCTCGCGGACGGCCACGTCGTAGGCGTGCACGATGTGCTCGCAGCCCTCGCTGCCCATCGCGCCGCCCTGGAAGCGCGCGTCGCTGCAGAAGGCGGCGACGGGCACGCCCTCGATCCTGCCCATGGCGGCCAGGACGCCGCTGTTGTCCTGCGGGGTGATGAGCCGCAGCGAGCCCTCGTCGAGCAGCGCTGCCAGGCGGACGACTGGATCGCGGGGGTCGGCGGGCTCCTGGCCGGAGCCTTCACCCACCACCCGGCTGTCCAGTACGGTCATCAAGCCCCCTTGAAGACGACGGTCACGTTGTGCCCGCCGAACCCGAAGGAGTTGTTGACCGCGGCGATGTCGCCCTGCGGCAGCGAGCGGTTCGCGCCGTGGACGATGTCGACCTCGATGCCGTCGTCGAGGTTGTCGAGGTTGATGGTGGCCGGGACGATCCGCTCCTGCAGCGCCTTGATCGTGAAGACGGACTCGATGCCGCCGGCGCCGCCGAGCAGGTGACCGGTCATGGACTTGGTCGAGGTGACCAGCGGGTGGGTGCCGATGGCCTTGGCCACGGCCTGCACCTCGCCGACGTCGCCCGCCGGGGTGGAGGTGGCGTGCGCGTTGACGTGCTTGACGTCGAGGCCGGTGATCTCGGCGTCGGTCAGCGCCTGCGTCATCGCCATGATGATGCCGCGGCCCTCGGGCTCGGGCTGGGTGATGTGGTGGGCGTCGGCCGAGTAGCCGACGCCGGAGGCGTAGGCGTAGATGCGCGCGCCGCGCGCCTTGGCGTGCTCCTCGGACTCCAGCACCACGATGCCGGCGCCCTCGCCGAGCACGAACCCGTCACGGTCGCGGTCCCACGGCCGGGAGGCGCCCTGCGGGTCGTCGTTGCGGGTGGACATCGCCCGCGCGGCGGCGAAGGCGGCGATGTTGAGGCCGTGGATGGCGGCCTCGGTGCCGCCGGCGACCACCACGTCGGCGCGGCCGAGCCGGATCATGTCCATGGCGTAGCCGATCGCCTCGGCGCCGGAGGCGCAGGCGGAGACGGTGGCGTGCACGCCCGCCTGGGCGCCCAGGTCGATGCCGATCCAGGCGGCCGGGCCGTTGGGCATGAGCATCGGCACGGTGAAGGGCGACAGCCGGTTCCAGCCGCGCTCCTTCCACGTGTCGTAGGCGGTCAGGGTGGTGCTGATGCCGCCGATGCCGCTGGAGACCACGACGCCCAGCCGCTCGGGGGCCACCTCGGGGGCGCCGGCGTCCTGCCAGGCCTCCCTGGCGGCGACCAGGGCGAACTGCTCGCTGCGGTCGAGACGGCGGGACTCGGGGCGGGGCAGCACCTCGGTGGGGTCGACCGCCGCCGTCCCCGCGAACCGCACGGGGACGGAGTCGATCCACTCCGTGGTGAGGGTCTCCACACCCGACTGACCGGCGAGGAGCGCCGTCCAGGTCGAGGTGACGTCTCCACCGACGGGCGTCGTCGCGCCGAGCCCGGTGACGACGACACGTACCCGGTTCGCACTCACGTTTTCGCGCTCCTTACTGGTCAGAACTGCTGGGTGTCAGGCCTGGATGAAGTTGAGGACGTCCTTGACCGTCTTCAGGTTCTTCAGCTGGTCGTCGGGGATCTCGACGCCGAACTCGTCCTGAGCGGCCACGGCGATCTCGACCATGGACAGGGAGTCGATGTCGAGGTCGTCGACGAAGCTCTTCTCGGGGGTCACCTCGCCGGCCGGAATGCCGGTGATCTCGTTGATGATCTTGCCGAGGCCCGCGAGGATCTCCTGCTCGGTGGCAGCCATGTCGCTACTTCTCCTTCATTTTCTGGTTTCTGTACGGCGTCCGCCGTACGAGCTGAGGTACGGCGGGAGCCGTACCGGATCCTACGGAATCTCGATCACTTGGCCCGCATAGGTCAGACCGGCGCCGAAGCCGAGGATGAGCGCGAGGTCGCCTGAGCGGACCTCGCCGCGCTCCAGCATCCGCGAGAGCGCGAGCGGGATGGAGGCCGCCGACGTGTTGCCCGCGGTGACGATGTCGCGGCCGATGACGGCCTTGTCGGCACCGAGCTTGCGCGCGATGGCCTCGATGATGCGCAGGTTGGCCTGGTGGGGGACGAACGCCGCAAGCTCCGAGGGGTCGACCCCGGCGCGGGCGCACGCCTCCAGGGCCACCGGGTGCAGCGCGGTGGCCCAGCGGAAGACCGTCTGGCCCTCCTGGGAGAGGAACTTCGTCCGGTCGGCGATGGAGATGGCCTCGGACTTGTCGCCGGCGCTGCCCCAGACGACCGGGCCGATGCCGGGCGTGTCGGTCGGGCCGACCACCGCGGCGCCGGCGCCGTCGGCGAAGATCACGGCCGTGGACCGGTCGGTCCAGTCGACCCAGTGCGACAGCTTCTCCGAGCCGACGACCAGCACATTCCTGGCCGCGCCGCCGCGGACGGCGGCGCTGGCGGTGGCCAGCGCGTAGCAGAAGCCGGCGCAGGCGGCGTTGACGTCGAAGGCGCCCGGGGACTTGATGCCCAGCCGGTGGGCCACGACGGCCGCGGCGTTGGGGATCTGCGTCTCCAGCGTGCAGGTGGCCACGATCACCAGGTCGATCTCGTCGGGGGTCAGGCCGCTGGCGGCCAGCGCCTTGCCGCCGGCCTGGACCGCCATGTCCTCGACGGACTCGGTGGCCGAGGCGACCCGGCGCTCCTTGATCCCGACGCGGGACTGGATCCACTCGTCGTTGGTGTCCATGGTCTTGGCCAGGTCGTCGTTGGTGACGACGTTGTCCGGCTGGTAATGGCCGAGGGCCAGAATCCGGGCGCCGGGGGCGATGTCGGGGATCCTCACTTGATCAGCTCCCTGGCCGCGTCGAGGTCGTCGGGTGTCTTCAGCGCCACGGTCTCGACGCCGCGCAGGCCGCGCTTGGCGAGCCCCGTCAGCGTGCCGCCGGGCAGCAGCTCGATCATCTTGGTCACGCCCAGCTCGGCCATCGTCGCCATGCACAGGTCCCAGCGGACGGGGCTGCTGATCTGCGAGATGAGCCGCTGGACGAACTCGGCGCCGCCGGCGGCGGGCCGGCCGTCGGCGTTGGACAGCAGCGTGACCTGCGGGTCGCCGGGCACGACGTTCCAGGCCGCCTCGCGCAGGGCGTCGACGGCGGGGGCCATGTGACCGGTGTGGAACGCGCCGGCCACCTTGAGCGGGATGAGCCTGGCACGGGCGGGCGCGTCGTCCTTGAAGGCGGCGAGCTGCTCCAGCGTGCCGCCCGCCACGATCTGGCCGGCGCCGTTGATGTTGGCCGGGGTCAGCCCGTGACGCTCGATCGCGGCCAGCACGTCGGCCTCCACGCCGCCGAGCACGGCGGTCATGCCGGTCTCGGTGACGGCGGCGGCCTTGGCCATGGCCTGGGCGCGCTCGCGGACCAGGCCCAGGGCCTGCTCGGAGGTGAGCACCCCGGCCAGCGCGGCCGCGGCGAACTCGCCCACGCTGTGGCCGGCCAGCACGTCGGGGGAGGCCCCCAGCGCCTCGGCGGCGGCCAGCGCGGCGGCCACCAGCAGCGGCTGGGCCACGGCGGTGTCGCGGATCTCGTCGGCGTCGGCGGTGGTGCCGTAGGCCACCAGGTCGATCCCGGCGACCTCCGACCAGGCGCCGAGTCTGTCGGCCAGACCGGGCAACTCAAGCCAGGGGGTCAGGAAGCCTGGGGTTTGGGCGCCTTGGCCCGGAGCGACGAGTACAAGCACAAAAACCACCATGCCCTGTAGAACTTCGACACGCGGATGGAGATCCGTACGAACTTTGTCCCGGGTGCTTTGTAGGAACCCTACAGTGAAGATTTCGGGAATGTTACGTTAGGGCCCGCCATGCCGCGGCGCCTTCGGAAAGCCGGCCCAGGATGAGACCGACCTGCAGCGTGAAGGCCGACCTGCCCTCGGTGGGCTGGTAGCCCGTGAGCTCGGTGATCTTCTTCAGACGGTAGCGGACCGTGTTCGGGTGCACGAACAGCAGCCGCGCCGTCGCCTCCAGGGAGGTGCCCTGTTCGAGGTAGGTGGCCAGCGTATCGAGCAGGGGTGTGCCGGCCAACGGCAGGTAGACGTTCTCGATGAGCTGCTCCCTGGCGTCGGCGTCGCCGTCGAGGGCGCGTTCGGCCAGCAGGTCCTCGGCGTGCACCGGCCTGGGGGCGTCCGGCCAGCCCGCGGACGCCTTCAGCCCGGCCAGCGCGGCCCGCGCCGACCGCGCGGCGGCGTGCAGGTCGGGCACCTCCGGACCGATGACGATCGGGCCCACGCCGAAGCGCGCCACGACCTGCCGGGCCGCGTCGTGGACGCTGTCGGCGCCGCCCACGATCACGATCAGCCGGTCGGCCTGCACGCCGGCCAGCAGGTCCATGCCGATGCGGCGGCCCTTGTCGCGCAGGCCGTCGATGACCGCGCGCGGGTCGTCGTCGGGGGCGTGCCCGGCGATCACGACGACGGGGGAGGAGGTCCAGCCGAGGGCGGCGGCCCAGGAGTGGAGGCCGTCGTCGACCTCGCCGCGCACCAGCGCGTCGACGATCAGCGCCTCCAGCCTGGCGTCCCAGGAGCCGCGGGCCTCGGCCTCGCGGGCGTAGACGTGCGCGGCGGCGAAGGCCACGTCGCGGGTGTAGCGCAGCATGGCCTGCTGGAGCTGGTCCTCGCCGCCCGGCGCGGCCAGCTCGTCGGTCTGGGCCTCGACCACCTCGACCACGATCCGGACGATGTCGACCGTCTGCTGGAGCGAGATCGAGCGCTTGAGCTCACGCGGGGCCGTGCCGAAGAACTCGATGCTGGGCGTCGGCCGGTTCTCGCCGGCGTGCTGGAACCACTCCACGAACGCGGCGATGCCGGCCTGGGCGACCAGGCCCACCCACGAGCGGTCCTCGGCGCTGAGCGCCCGGAACCAGGGGAGCTGATCGTCCATGCGGGCCATCGCCGCCGTGCCGAGCGCGCCCATGGCGCGCTCGAGCCTTCGCGTGGTGTCCTCCCGGGTCCGGTCTGTCACGCCTCCTAGAGTGCCAGGTCGGTTCCGATGACCGGAACGGTGGTGTTTCAGATGACCGCAACCGCCGTGATCAGGCCGATCGCCACGTGGGTGACCGCCAGCAGGCGCGCGCCGGGCTGCAGCTCCGGCTCCTTCACCAGCTCGCGTACGGAGATCCCGACGACCTTGTCGAACACCAGCATCGCCACCGTCTGCACCACGATGCCGACCAGCCCGAACACGGCCGTGCCCGCGAGCCCTTCGATCAGCCGGCCGCCGGAGGACCAGATGGACGCGGCCACGATGAGCCCGATCGCCGCCAGCGCGGACGTGGTGAGCAGCGTCGCGTTCGCGTTGCGCTGGTTGCGGATGATCTCGCTCAGCTTGCCGGGCGTGGCCCAGTCGATCACGTAGAAGCCGACGATCAACAGGATCACGCCGACGGCCGCGTACGCGGCGATCGCGCCGGCGCCGCGGGCCAGGACTTCGAGAAGGGTCACGTCATTTCCAATCACGGGGGTGCTTCAGTTCGCGATGCGATGAGGGACGAAAGAGGAGGTGTCGTCGGTGATCAGGCCGGTGGTCTCCCTGATGCCGAGCCCGGCGGCCTCGTCGGCGACCATCCAGGCGCCGAGCACCGGCCGCTGGCCCTCGAACGCGGGCAGGGCCTCGAACCCCTGGAAGACGTAGCCTTCCCGGCCGTAACGGCCCGGGGTCTCCTGGGTGCCGTCGGGGGTGACGATGCGCATCGAGGCGCCCTCCCTGCCCAGCAGCGGCTTGGCGATGTAGGAGGTCAGCTCGCGCGGCCCGTCGAGGTAGGCGGGCAGCAGGTTGGGATGGCCGGGGTAGAGCTCCCACAACACGGCGAGCAGCGCCTTGTTCGACAGCAGCGCCTTCCACAGCGGCTCGATCCAGGTGGAGTGGCGCACCGCGTGCCGGCCGAAGTCGTCGGCGAGCATCCACTCCCAGGGGTAGAGCTTGAACGCCGAGCGGATCACCTCCTCCCCCGCGTCGACGAAACGGCGGTTGAGCTCGTCCCAGCCGATGTCCTCCATGGCGACGGCGACCGTCCGCCGGCCCGCCTGCTCGGCGGTCTCCTGCAGGTAGGCGACCGTCATGGCCTCCTCGCCCGTCTCGTCGGCGTTGGTGAAGGCGAAGTGCGTGGGGCCGGGCGGCAGCGGCAGCTCGCGCCAGCGCTCGATGAGCCGCTCGTGCAGGGAGTTCCACTGGTCGTCGCCGGGGTGGACGTCCTGCAGCCAGAACCACTGGATCACCGACGACTCCACCAGCGACGTCGGCGTGTCGGCGTTGTACTCCAGCAGCCGGGCCGGGCCGGTGCCGTCGTAGCGCAGGTCGAAGCGGCCGTACAGGTGGGGGTCGCGGCGCTCCCAGGAGCGGGCCACGGCGTCCCTGGCCCACTCGGGGACGGCGAAGTCGGCGTAGCGGCCGGTCGAGACGACGTGCTCGACGGCCCGCAGGCACATGCCGTGCAGCTCCTCGACCTGCTCCTCCAACGACTCCACCTCCTCCAGGGACAGGACGTAGTGGACCGACTCGTCCCAGTAGGGCCTGCTCAGGCCCTCGGGGTGGGCCACCCGGTGGTAGGCCAGGCCCTGGCTCTCGATCGTCTTCTCCCAGCCAGGACGGGCGATGCCATGCTCGCGGCGCACGTCAGCTCCCGCCGCCCCAGCTGTTGCCGAAGCCGCCGCGCTGGATCGACTTGCCGCTGCGGCTGGAGATGTTCACGTCGGACGGCCGGTACGTGGTGCCGCCCTGCATGCGGTTGCCGACCCGGCGGCCGCCGTAGTACCACATGTACGCGCCGCGCGAACCGGCGTAGTAGTGGGACCCGCCGCTGCCGCCGTCGTCGTCGCAGTAGTCGTCGTCGACGACCTCGTACGTGCCGTCCTCCAGCTGCACCACGCAGTCGGCGGTGACGTCGTCGTCGTCCTGGGTCGCCGCGCAGTAGCCCACCAGCATCACCGACAGGACCCCGAGAATGGTCAGTGGGACGGCCTTGGACGACTTGCGCGGGGGTGGGGGAGCCGGCATGCGCGGCGGTTGTGCCATGTGGTTCCTGCTTTCCTGGGCGAATCAGCCTATCGGTGCGCTTCGCCCCTGTTCAATGCCGGTCGTCGTCCGCTCGGGTATGTATGACTCATGGAACCGGTCCAGGCCCTGCGCGAGATCGCCTTCCTGCTCGAACGCGCAGGTGAGCCCACCTATCGGGTCCGCGCGTTCCGCCGCGCGGCCGCGGTCGTGGACGACCTGCCGGAAGGCGAGCTCGCGCGGCTGGCCGGAGCCGGCGGGCTGGGCGACCTCCCCGGCATCGGCAAGGTCACCGCCCTCGTGATCAACGAAGCGCTCGACGGTCAGGTTCCGACGTATTTGCGTAGGTTGCGGGCCACCGAGGGCGTCGAGCTCGACGCCGAGACCGCGGCCCTGCGCGAGGCGCTGAAGGGCGACCTGCACAGCCACTCCGACTGGTCCGACGGCGGCTCGCCGATCGAGGAGATGGCCGAGGCCGCCAGGGGGCTCGGGCACGAGTACTGGGCGCTGACCGACCACTCGCCGCGCCTGACCGTGGCCAAGGGACTGTCGGCCGAGCGGCTGGAGCGGCAGCTCGACGTGGTGGCCGGGCTCAACGAGCGGCTGGCGCCCTTCCGGATCCTGACCGGCATCGAGGTCGACGTCCACCTCGACGGCTCGCTCGACCAGGACCCGGCGCTGCTCGCACGGCTCGACGTGGTCGTGGCCAGCGTCCACTCCAAGCTGCGCATGGACCGCGAGGAGATGACCCGCCGCATGGTCACCGCCGTCGCGAACCCCCTGGTCGACGTCCTCGGCCACTGCACGGGGCGGGTCGTGCGGGCGGGCGGCGAGCGCGGGGTCAAGAGGCCGGAGTCGGAGTTCGACGCCGAGCTGGTCTTCGAGGCGTGCCGGCGGTTCGGGGTCGCCGTGGAGATCAACTCCAGGCCCGACCGGCTCGACCCGCCCAAGCGGCTGATGCGGCTGGCGTACGAGACGGGGTGCGTGTTCTCGATCGACTCCGACGCGCACGCGCCCGGGCAGCTCGACTGGCAGCGCTTCGGCTGCGAGCGGGCGGCCCGGTGCGGGATCGAGGCCGCACGGATCGTCAACACCTGGCCCCTGGACCGGCTGCTGGAGTGGACGGCGGGGTGAGCCCTGGGTGGCGGCCGAGCCAGGTCGTTGTCGCGGGGGCCGCGCGGGGCCGGTGATTGTCGGTGGCGGCGCGTAGCGTTCCGGCTGTGAACCGTACCGACCGGCTCTATGCGCTCGTCGAGGACCTGCGCGCCATCGCGCCACGCTGCCGCTCCGCCCGCGAGCTCGCCGAGCGGTTCGAGGTCAGCGTGCGGACCATCGAGCGCGACATCACCGCGTTGCAGGGGTCCGGGGTGCCGATCTACGCCGAGCCCGGTCGCAGGGGCGGCTACGCCCTCGACAAAAAGATGTCGCTGCCCCCGCTCAACTTCACCCCGGCCGAGGCGGTGGCCATCGCGGTGGCCCTCAGCCAGGCCGGCGACCAGCCGTTCGGCCGCCAGGCCCGCAGCGCGTTACGCAAGGTGGTCTCGGCCATGCCGGGGCCCGAGGGCGATCTGGCCAGGGAGCTGGCGCGGCGGGTGCAGCTCGTCAGCGAGCCGCCCGAGCCCGGCTCGCCGAGCCGGCCGCTCGGCGCCGAGGGCATCTCCAGGGCCATCGAGGAGGCGCTGCTGCGGCGCCGCGTGCTCAGGCTCGACTACGCCGACGCCAAGGGCGCGCTCACCTCGCGCGACGTCGAGCCGGGGGTGTTCCTGGGCGGGCGCGGCGGCTTCTGGTACCTCGTGGCGTGGTGCCGGTTGCGGGAGGACGTCCGCGTCTTCCGGCTCGACCGTATCGCCGCGGCCGTCGTCACCGTCGAGCGCTGCCCCGAGCGGCCGCTCGAAGGGTTCGCCCCCGACGTGCCGGAGATGGTGGTCCGCGGAACCATGCTCGATTAATCATGCGAAAACACCGACATAGGGTTGTCGCCATAGCGATACATCGTTGTCTTGTTCGAAAGACGAGGAGACGATGATGGACAACACGGTGACCTGGTTCGAGATCGCGACCGACGACCCCGAAGGCGCCGAACGGTTCTACGGCGAGCTGTTCGGCTGGTCGTTCGGCCGCGACGACGACGGCCCGCTCGACTACCGCATGATCGGCTACCCGGGCGGCGAGCGGCCCGGCGGCGGGCTGTTCAACAACAAGGGCGACTTCCCCGCCCACGCGGTCTTCCACGTGCAGGTCGCCGACGTCGAGGCCGCGTGCGCCAAGAGCGAGGCGCTCGGCGGCAAGGTCGAGATGAAGGTGATCGACGACGGCGCGGGCACCGACTTCGCCTATCTGCGTGACGTCTCGGGGAGCCTGTTCGGAGTCTTCCACCGCAGGTGAGCCCTCCGGCGGCGGACGCCGCCGGAGCTCGCGGGACCTCGCCGCGATCGCGCCCCCGGGGAAGCACCTTCCCCGCCGAACCGGGGCGCGCGACGCGGGACGTCCCGCCTGGAAGCGGTTCACCCGCCCTGGACACGCCGCCGATCGCCGAGCGGCGGCGCGTCCAGGGCCCCTTCCCCCGGCAGGGGCTCGCGTCAGAAGGCGGCGGTCGCCAGCCAGCGGGTCAGCAGGTCGTGGTCGCCGAAGACGGCCGGCGACCGCGGGGGCCGCCGACCGTAGAGCAGCAGGAGCAGCTCGCTCGCCGGGCCGCGTACGGCGGCGTCGCCCTTGGTGTGGCCGCGTGCGCAGCTGACCGCCCCGTCGGGGCCCTGCGTGATGGTCCACTCGCCGTCGAGGTCGCTCGCGTGGAGGTGGATCGTGGCCCCTTCCGCGCCGAGCCCGGCCAGCGACCCGGTCACCCAGGTCGCGTACGGCAGGTTGTGCAGGAACTCCTCGATGCCGTCCACGGCGGTCGCCGCCGGGATCTCCGGGTCGAGGCCGAGTGCGAGCTCGGCGTCGGCCCGGTGGATCACCAGCTCGAAGAGCATCCTGGGCGCCCACCATCCGGCCCGCCGGTCCGGGCCCCACGTCCACACCGCGAGGTCCGGGTCGGTGGTGCGCAGCACGTCCAGGAGGGCGGCGGCGCCCTCCATGAGCCAGGCGGCGTCGCCGTGCGCGCCCTCGGCCAGGCCGCTGGGCACCTCACGCGACCAGACGCGCTCCTGGACCCGGTCGCGCAGCACGTACGCCGCCCAGCGGTGGGTCCGGCCGACATGCGTGACGAGATCGCCGATCGTCCATCCCGGGCATGTCGGCACCGGGACGGACAGATCGGTCGCCAGCGCCGCCAGCCGCGCGGCTTCGCCCTCGATCCGGGCGATGAAGGTGTCGTTGTCGGTCACCCGTCACACACTAGGCCGCCGGGCAGGTCGCGCCCTTGGCGGGCAGCTTGCCCTCCACCAGGTACGCGTCCACCAGCCCCTGCACGCACTTGCTGCCCGACAGGTACGCCCCGTGCCCCTCGCCCTCGTACGTCACCAGCCGCGCGGTCCTGAGCTGGGCCGTCAGCCGCGGCGCCCACTGGTACGGCGTGGCGGGGTCGCCCTTGCCGCCCACGACCAGGATCGGCGCCGACCCGGTGGCGTTGACGTGCCGCGCCTCGTTGCTGCCCATGGCCGGCCACACCCGGCACAGCCCGCCCGAGCCCTCGCTGCCGAACAGCGGCGAGATCCGCAGCGCCGCCGCCTCGGTGCGCCGCAGCTCGGCCTCGCTGGGCCGCTCGGCGGTGTCCACGCAGGTGATGGCCGGGAAGCTGGTCATCTGCGTGGAGTAGGTGCCGTCCTCCGAGCGTCCGGTGTAGGAGTCGGCCAGGTACATCAGCGCCTCGCCGTGGCCCTTCAGCGCCTCGCCGAGCGCCTTCTCCAGGAACGGCCAGGTCAGCTCGGAGTACAGGGCGGCGGCCACGCCGGTGGAGGCCAGGCCCTGGGTGAGCTGGCGGCCGTCCACCTTCAGCGGCTTGGTGGTGAGCTGGTTCATCAGGTTCTCGACGTTGGCGTTCGCGGCGGTCACGTCCTTGCCGACCTCGCAGCCGCCCTTGACGCAGCTGCGCAGGAAGCTCTCGTACGCCTGCTGGAAGCCGCGGGTCTGGGTCAGCGTGCGCTGCTCGAAGGTGACCGTCGGGTCGAGCGGCGCGTCGAGCAGCATCCGGCCCACGTTCTTGGGGAACTGGGTGGCGTAGACGGCGCCGAGCTGGGTGCCGTACGACATGCCGACGTAGTTGAGCTTGGGGTCGCCGACGGCGGCGCGGATGCGGTCCATGTCACGGGCGGCGTTGACGGTGCCGACGTAGGGGAGGACCTTGCCGGAGTGCTGCTGGCAGAGCTGGGCGAACTCCTTGTTGGCGTCCTGGCTCTCCTGGCGGGTCTGCGCGTTGGTGGGCAGCGTGTCCAGGGAGACGAACCGGTCCATCTGCGCGCTGTCGCCGCAGCGCACGCCCGCGCTGCGCTCGACGCCGCGCGGGTCGAAGCTGACCAGGTCGTAGTGGGCGCGCAGAGTGGTGAGCACCTTGGCGGCCTGGTCGAGGGTGTCCACGCCGGAGGCGCCCGGCCCGCCGAAGTTGAACACCATCGAGCCGAGCCGCTTCTTGGGATCGGTGGCCGACAGCTTGATGAGCGCCAGCTCCAGCTTGTCGCCGTCGGGGCGGGAGTAGTCGAGGGGCACCGCCAGCTTCCCGCAGCGCACCGAGGCGTCCTGCTGTGCCGGTGGCTCGCCGTCCGGGCGCTTGATGTCGGTGCACGGCCCCCACGCGATCTTGTCGGTGTCGGCGGCGGGCCCGTCGGTGGCGGGCTCTGCGGGTGCACTCGCGCAGCCCGCGGCCGTTACGAGCAGGGCGGCGGCTAGGACGCGTCGCATACGAACATTCCCCTTCGTGTCTTCGGGGGAAGTAGTGCCCACGATACGGGACCTCGCGTCGAACCTGGGTGAGGCGGCACGTACCCCTCCTGGACGTGCCGCCTCATCCGTCGGACGGAGCGGAGGCCCGGACATGACGGCGCTCCCGCGAGAAACAGTTCGCGGGAGCGCGCCTTCCGGATGACTCAGACGCCCATCGACTGGGTGTCGTTGCTCTCCGCGCCGCCGGCTTCGGTGACGCCGTTCTTCAGGTGGTAGCGGGCGATGGCCTCGCGCAGCACCTCGCCGTCGAGCTCGCCCCGCTTGACCAGCCGGGTGAGCACGGCCAGCGTGATCGAGGCGGCGTCCACGTGGAAGTGGCGACGCAGCGCCGAGCGGGTGTCGGACAGGCCGAACCCGTCGGTGCCCAGCGAGGACCAGTCACCCGGCACCCACTGCGCGATCTGGTCCTGGACCGCCTTCATGTAGTCGCTGACGCCCACGAACGGGCCGCCGGCCTGCGAGAGCGCCTGCGTCACGTACGGGACGCGCTGCTCGGCGTCGGGGTTGAGCAGGTTGTGCTCCTCGCACGCCAGCGCGTCGCGCCGCAGCTCCGACCACGACGTCGCCGACCACACGTCGGCGGACACGCCCCACTCCTCGGCCAGCAGGCGCTGGGCCTCCATGGCCCACGGACCCGCCACGCCCGAGGCCAGGATGTTGGCCTTCGGCCCCTGCGTCTGCGGGCCCTCGGCGAACCTGTACAGGCCCTTGAGCAGGCCCTCGACGTCGAGGTCGGCCGGCTGCGCGGGCTGCAGGTAGGGCTCGTTGTAGACGGTCAGGTAGTAGAAGACGTCCTCGGGCTGCTCGCCGTACATGCGGCGCAGGCCGTCCTTGACGATGTGGGCGACCTCGAAGGCCCAGGACGGGTCGTAGGAGACCGCGGCCGGGTTCGTCGAGGCGATGAGCGGCGTGTGGCCGTCTTCGTGCTGCAGGCCCTCGCCGTTGAGCGTGGTGCGGCCGGCGGTGGCGCCGAGCAGGAAGCCGCGGCCCATCTGGTCGCCCATCTGCCACATCTGGTCGCCGGTGCGCTGCCACCCGAACATCGAGTAGAAGATGTAGACCGGGATCATGTGCTCGCCGTGCGTGGCGTAGGAGGTGCCGGCCGCGATGGTCGAGGCCATCGAGCCCGACTCGCTGATGCCCTCGTGCAGGATCTGCCCCTGCACGGCCTCCTTGTACGACAGCAGCAGCTCCCTGTCGACCGCCTCGTACGTCTGCCCGTGGGGCGAGTAGATCTTGGCCGTCGGGAACATGGCGTCGAGACCGAACGTGCGGGCCTCGTCGGGGATGATCGGCACGAACCGGTGGCCGATCTCCTTGTCGCGCATGAGGTCCTTCAGCAGGCGAACGAACGCCATGGTCGTGGCGACCTGCTGCTTGCCCGAGCCCTTGCGGAACTGGCTGTAGACGTCGTCGCCGGGCAGCTTGACCGGCTTGGCGCGCATGACCCGCTTGGGCAGCACACCGCCGAGCGCCGCGCGGCGCTCCTTCATGTACTGGATCTCGGGGTCGTTCTCGCCCGGGTGGAAGTACGGGGGCAGCTCGCCCTCCAGGGCCGAGTCCGGGATCGGCAGGTAGAGCCGGTCGCGGAACTCCTTCAGCTCGGCCTTGGTGAGCTTCTTCATCTGGTGGGTGGCGTTGCGCGCCTCGAAGTCCTTGCCCAGCGTCCAGCCCTTGATGGTCTGGGCGAGGATCACCGTCGGCTGGCCGACGTGCTCACGGGCCGCCTTGAAGGCCGCGTAGACCTTGCGGTAGTCGTGGCCGCCGCGCGACAGCTTGCGGATGTCGTCGTCGGACAGGTGCTCGACCATCTTGCGCAGGCGCGGGTCGCCGCCGAAGAAGTGGTCGCGGATGTAGCCGCCGGTCTCGACCGAGTAGGTCTGGAACTGGCCGTCGGGCGTCGTGTTCATCTGGTTGACCAGCACGCCGTCGACGTCGGCCGCGAGCAGCGGGTCCCAGTCGCGGCCCCACACGACCTTGATCACGTTCCAGCCGGCGCCGCGGAAGTACGACTCCAGCTCCTGGATGATCTTGCCGTTGCCGCGTACCGGGCCGTCGAGCCGCTGCAGGTTGCAGTTGATGACGAACGTGAGGTTGTCCAGCTCCTCGCGGGCGGCCAGGCCGATCGCGCCGAGCGACTCGGGCTCGTCCATCTCGCCGTCGCCGAGGAAGGCCCACACGTGGCTGCGCGAGGTGTCCTTGAGCTCGCGGTTGAGCAGGTAGCGGTTGAACCGCGCCTGGTAGATCGCGCCGATCGGGCCGAGGCCCATGGAGACCGTCGGGAACTCCCAGAAGTCGGGCATGAGCCGCGGGTGCGGGTAGGAGGGCAGGCCCCGGAAGCCGTGCGACAGCTCCTGCCGGAACGCGTCGAGCTGGGCCTCGTTGAGGCGGCCCTCCAGGAAGGCGCGGGCGTAGATGCCCGGCGCGGCGTGGCCCTGGAAGAACACCTGGTCGCCCGACTCGCCGTGGTCCTTGCCGCGGAAGAAGTGATTGAAGCCCACCTCGTAGAGCGAGGCCGCCGAGGCGTAGGTGGCGATGTGGCCGCCCACGTTCGTGCGGGCGTTGGCCCGCGACACCATGACCGCGGCGTTCCACCGGATGTAGGCGCGGATGCGCCGCTCGACGTGCTCGTCGCCCGGGAACCAGGGCTCGCGCTCCGGCGGGATCGTGTTGATGTAGTCGGTGCTGCGCAGGCCCGGCACGCCGACCTGGTGCTCGCGGGCCCGTTCCAGCATGCGGAGCATGAGGTAGCGGGCTCTGGTGCGGCCTTCGGTCTTGACGACATTGTCGAGAGACTCGAGCCACTCGTTGGTCTCACTGGGGTCGACATCAGGCAGTTGGCTGGGTAGGCCGTCGCTGATGATCGAGAATCGCTGGCGTCCGGAAGCCACTGGGTCTCGCCTTCCGAGAATGACTGAAGTCTGGTCTGGGTCGCCTTCCATCCTGGTCGCTAGTCGTAGAAAACGCATCTCTACTGACGGGTAACCAGAGCGTCCCTGCTGGCAGGGCCATGTTGGTGGCCTAGACCACCGATGGTAGGACGAATCGCCACCAAAGGTTACATCGGTGGAGCAATTTAACAAGACTAGAAAACGGACGAAATTTCCCCCCAATCCTAGGGGGCTGGCCCGGTGGGTCGGCCTCCGCCCTCAACCCTCCCCCGAACCGGGCGGTCCTCACCCGGAGGGGGCGGCCGCGTTGCGCCGCGCGAGTCTAGCCACCGTCTTTGCGGTGGGGGCGGGCGGGGCGGCGTCCGCCGGGAGGGCCGAGGCGTACACCTCTTCTCCTTGCTTCTGTACGCGCTTCGGACCCGCCTCGCGGGGCCATCGCCATCGCGGGCGGGCGGCGGTCTTAGGCGGGCCTCGGGGTGTGCGGCCTGTCTCGGGTGTATCCCGTTGGAGAACGCGGAGGGTGGCCTCCTGGCAACTCAGGGGGCGTCGGGCCGTCGCGAAGCCGGGCCC
>NZ_JBFAMZ010000003.1:0-470642 GCF_040674635.1 Nonomuraea sp. NPDC049758 | reverse complement strand
GCCCCGCATCCTGTCGGCCTGCCCGAGGCTCGGCCCTGCATCCTGTCATCCCGCCCGAAGCCGGGTCCCGCATCCTGTCGGTCGACCCGGGGTCGGGCCCCGCATCCTGTCGGCCTGCCCGAGGCTCGGCCCTGCATCCTGTCATCCCGCCCGAAGCCGGGTCCCGCATCCTGTCGGTCGACCCGGGGTCGGGTCCCGCATCCTGTCGGCTCGCCTGAAGCTGTGTGTCCGGCTCCCTGGACGCCTCTCTCCTTGTCTCTCTTGTCGAGCCGACCCTCTGTCGCGCATCCCGCCGCCGCCTCCGCCCGGGCGCACAAACGGCCCTCGGCCGGGCCGCTGCCGAAATGAGGCCATATCGGAACCATCAGGCGACAGAGCCGGACCCGATCCCGCCGTCCTGGCCCTGACCAGCCGTAACGCCGTGGTGGTCAGGTGATCCGACGACCACGGTCCGGCCGTGGCGGCTGAAACGCCGCGCCCGTGCCGCGTAACGTTTCGGTCATCATTTTCGGCCCCTATGAAGACCGGGCAAAAAATCGCCGTCCCCGGCATCCGCTCTTTTCTCGGGCCGTTCGTCGTACCAATGTGGAAGGTATGAATGCGACGGCAGGAGACCGACTCCTGATGCACGGCAACACCGTCGGCGAAAGGGAGCGGAGCGGCGTCATCACCGAGGTCCACGGCACGGACGGCGAGCCTCCGTACATCGTGCGGTTCGACGACGGCCACACCGGGCTGGTCTTTCCCGGCCCTGATGCGGTCGTTGTGCCTCAGTAGGATTTCCCTGTGAGATCAGAAATCATCTCCGTGGCCACGGGTTCACGCGAGACCGTGCACGACATCACCGCTGAATGCGCTGAATTCGTGCGCGCGCAGGGAGAAGACGGCCTGTTGCACGTTTTCGTGCCGCACGCGACCGCGGGCGTGGCGCTGCTGGAGCTCGGCTCCGGCAGCGACGACGACCTGCTCGCCGCGCTGCGTGACCTGCTCCCGGCCGACGACCGCTGGCGTCATGCCCACGGTTCGCGCGGTCACGGCAGGTCACACGTCATGCCCGCGCTGATCCCGCCGTACGCCACGATCCCCGTGCTGGGCGGGAGAATGGCGTTGGGCACATGGCAGTCCGTCGCGCTGGTCGACCTCAATGTCGACAACACGCAACGCCAGGTTCGCCTGTCGTTTTTGTCAGATTGATTCTGGCCGACTACGGCCGTACCCGTGGCGACCGTTGACGACTGAGGGTCACAGCGTGTGGACTGTGCCGAAGCGATAAACCGCATAGAGCGGGGCCACTCAAGCAGGAGGGATAAACGTGAGCGCGACCGCGGGTCAGGCGCAGGGCGAGCGCGGCCTGGCCGAACGACTCGGCCTCAAGCCGGGTCAGGTGGTGCAGGAGATCGGTTGGGACGAGGACGTCGACGACGAGCTTCGCGACTCCATCGAGGACCTGACCGGCAACGAGCTGCTGGACGAGGAGAGTGACGACGTCGTCGACGTGGTGCTGCTGTGGTGGCGCGACGGCGACGGGGACCTCTTCGACGCCCTCAGCGACGCCATGCGAGCACTCGCCGAAGCCGGCCAGATCTGGCTGCTGACTCCCAAGGCCGGGCGCGATGGCCACGTGGAGCCGAGCGACATCGGGGAGGATGCCGCTACCGCGGGTCTCTCGCAGACCAGCAGCATCTCAGCCGCACCCGACTGGTCCGGGACCAGGCTCGTCGCCCCGAAGGGCCGACGTTAGGAAACTCCGAGGCCGGCCGATACGGCAGGATGGTGGGCTGTGAACGCACATCCTGCCGAGGTCGGCGCACTGGCTCCGGATTTCGAGCTGCAGGACCAGCACGGCGCCCCGGTGAGACTGTCCATGTTCCGGGGCGAGAAGGTCGTGCTGGTCTTCTATCCGCTTGCCTTCAGCGGGATCTGCGAGGGCGAGCTCACCGCGCTGCGCGACCAGCCTCTCGACGCGCGGGTGCTCGCCGTGTCGGTCGACTCCGTGTTCGCCTTGCGTGCCTGGTCCGACCGGGAAGGTTACGGATTCGCCCTACTCTCCGATTTCTGGCCACATGGACAGGTCGCCCAGGCGTACGGTGTGTTCGATGAGGCGAAGGGGCTCGCACGTCGGGGGACCTTCGTCATCGACGGCGAGGGCGTGATCCGGTGGTCGGTGATCAGTCCGATCTCCTCGGCACGTGACGTCGCCGACTACGTCAAGGCACTCGCCGACATTTCCTGACTTCGGAGGGAACGATGCCCTGCTACCGATGCGGGGCCCGGCAGACCGACCCGGTCCGTGGCGCCAGCCCGTGGCAGCGCGGGGTGCGCAACGAGTCCCAGGTGCTGATCTGCCCGGACTGTCAACGGCTGCACGACCTCGATCTCGACTCCTGCACCACCTGCGGGTCCGCCGCGCTCATCTGCCGGCTGGGGGAGATCGAGTGCCGCGGCTGCGGCGCCGTCCGGCAGGCCCGGGCGCCGAAGGGGTTCGAGGAGCAGGGGGCGTACGTGGGGTCGGGGGCTCCGCCCGGGCTGTCGGCCGAGGTCGAGGCGGCGCTGAACCGGGTGCTGGGCAGGGCCTGACCGCCTGGGCGATCTTGAGTTCGAGGCCCTGGCGTCGTGTGGTTGACGGCCAGTTCAGGGCCCTGGTGTCGCCGGCCTGGATCGCGGCGCGGCGCCCTGCTTCCAGCTGAGAGATTCTCAAGCGCCTTTTCAGACATTTGCTGACCTGCGCTATCGTCTCCTTTCGTGTCCGCTATGAGTTCGTTCGTCGTCGCGCTCGACGTCGGTGGCACGTCCATGAAGGGCGGCCTGGTCAGCGAGTCCGGTGAGGTGTTGCTGAGCGAGCGGCGCCACACTCCTCGCGAGGAGGGCCCTGAGGCGGTCGTGTCCGCCATTTCCGACTTCATCGGCCACCTGGCCTCCTCCGGCGACGGCGAACCCGCAGGCGTCGGTCTGGCCGTCCCGGGGCTGGTGTCCGAGAGCGCGGCTCTCTATGCGGCGAACCTGGGCTGGCGTGACGTCCCCGCCTCGAACTTCACCACCCTGGACATCCCCGTCATGCTGGGCCACGACGTCCGCACGGGCGGTCTGGCCGAGAGCATCCTCGGCGCCGGAAGAGGCGTCTCCGACTTCCTCTTCCTCCCCATCGGCACCGGTATCGCCGGAGCCTCGATCATCGACGGCGACCCGTACGGCGGCTCCTCCGGCTGGGCCGGCGAGATCGGCCACACCCCCGTCTTCCCCGACGGCGAACAGTGCGCGTGCGGCCAGTTCGGCTGCCTGGAGACGTACGCCTCGGCGGCCTCGGTCGGCCGCCGCTACAGCCAGCGTGCGGGCGTGGAGGGCGTACGCGCCGAGCAGGTGGTCGCCTCCGACGACCCCATCGCCATCGAAGTGTGGGACGAGGCCGTGGAGGCCCTGTCGCTCGCCCTGGCGACGTACACGCTGCTGCTGGACCCCTCGGTGATCGTCCTCGGCGGCGGCCTGGCCGAGGCCGGCCCCGCCCTCTTCGATCCCGTACGTACCCGCCTGGTCAAGCGCCTGGCCTTCCGCGACGCGCCCCCGCTCGTCCCGGCCGCGCTGGGCGTCGACGCCGGCATGCTGGGCGCCGCCCTGCTGGGCTGGCGAGCCGCCGGCCGCCCCGAACTGGGCCCCGGCTGGACGGTGAATGTGCGATCGGCCCCTCTGGTGTCGTAAGGTTAGTGCCGATCAGGGGGCGGTTAGCTCAGCGGTAGAGCACTCGCCTTACAAGCGAGGGGTCACTGGTTCGAACCCAGTACCGCCCACCAGCGAAAATCTACAATCTCTGATCTTGAAAACGGCGTCTGAGTGACTAAGTGAGGGACTAAGTCCCGAAAATCTTGTCCATCGCCGCAGCTCCCTGCATGATCACGGGCCGGATTTGATGCCGGTAGACGGTCTCGGTGACCACCGTGTTGGAGTGCCCGACGAGGCGCGAGATGTCCTCGATGGGGACGCCGGAGTCTGACAGCACGGACACGAAGCTGTGCCGCAGCTCGCGAGGCGACCACTCCCGCCCGGTGAGCCCTGCCGCCTCCACGACCTTCCGGAAGTCGCGTCGTACGTTGTGCGCCGTGACGGGGCGCCCGTGCGTGTGCAGAACACGAGGTCCGTGTCCTTCCACCGGTCGCCGGCCTTCTCCTGCGCGACGTCCTGGGCTTCTCTGAGCAGGCGTAGCGCCTCCACGCAACGCCGGGGGAGTTTGAGTGATCGCCGAGACTTGACGGTCTTGGTGTCACCTTTCTGCCGTACGGATCGCCAGACGTAGACCGCGAAGTCGTCGTGCTCCCAGCCGGTCTGGGTCACCGGCAGCCAGGATGCACGGGCCTCGTCGTACGCCACGACGTGCGACCAGAGAAGTGCCCTCAGCTCTTCGGTGCGAGCGCCGATCAGCAGGGAGAGGACAATGTAGGCCCGCATGCGCTCGCCACCCTGTTCCGCCTGTGTGAGGATGGCGAGAGCTTGGGCCAGTGTCAGAGCCTTGGAGGGACGTCCAGTGCGTCCCTCGGGGATGTCGCAGAGATCCACGACGTTTCGCTTGACGTTGTCGCGGTGCATCGCGCTCTTCACCGACCGGTTGAGGATGCCGTGGATCAGCTTGAGCGACCGGGTGCCCAGTTCGCCGGTCTTGCCCGCCAGCCACTTGTCGACGTCCTCCACTGAGAGATCGCGTAGCTTGCGAGCCCCGAGGGCAGGGATCACGTGCTTGTCGGCGTAGGTGTTGTACATCTTCACCGTGGCCTCTGACCTCGCACCGAGACCGTGTTCCAGCCAGTAGCGCACTGCGTCAGCAACGGTGTAGTTGGTCGGCGCGATGGCCAGACCGTCCTCGTAGTCGCGGATGATCTCTTTGAGCTTGGCCTTGGCTTCGGTCTTGGTCTTGCCGCTGGCCTTCTTGACGATGCGCTTGCCCGCCGGGGTGTAGCCGACCGTGACTGAGGCGATCCAGCGTTGCCGGGTCTCGTCCCAGTGCAGGCCGCCGTCTCCTCGGCTGCGTCGTTCGGTCATGGAGCCTCCTGTTCGAGCAGGGAGATGTAGTCCTCTATGGCTGAGGCGGGGATGAGCCGGGTCCGTCCCTGGGTGACGGAGCGGAGCCGGCCGGATCGGAGGAGTTCGTAGATCACGCTGCGGCTGAGGCTGAGCAGGTGCATGGCGTCGGTGACGCGGTAGAGCCGCCGGTCGTGGGCGGGGAGGGGTGGGGTCATTCATCCGCCTGCGCGGCCGCGATGTGGCGGGCGGTCTGGACGCGCTGGCGGATGTGTTCGGCCATGATCGCCTCGCCGGAGGTGTAGCCGATCCCGGCGAAACGCCAGTGCCCCAGGACGAGGGTGGTGGCGTCATCCAGGGCGGGCAGGCCGTGGCGTTCGCGAGCTTCGGCGGCTCGGTGGGCGGCGCGGGCGTTACGCAGGTCGGTGAGATTGAGTGAGTAGGCGCGGCTCTTGCTGGAGAAGTGGCCGCGGAAGCCGAGCATGTGCGCCCAGGGGCGGAGCCGCAGTGCCCGGTATTCGGGGCGTGCGCCCAGTTCCCAGCAGGTGCGGATGATGCGGCGGGCGTGGTCGGTGACGGGGAGGGCTTCGAGGGTGAGGCCGGGCTTGAGGCCGGTGCCGTGGCAGTGGCCGCAGGGAGTCATCGCGGTCAGTCGTCCGCGTCCGGCGCAGGCCCGGCAGGACAGGCGGTGGTCGACGGTGCCGGAGGCTTCGGCACCCTTGGTGGCGTACTTGGCGATGTAGGAGGCGACGGCGCGTTCGCTGAGACCGTCGGCGCGTGGGTCGAACAGGATGGGGCGGATGTCGAGCTGTTCGCCCCAGGTGAGGGTCCACCGGCCCAGGTCGCTGGGTGGCGTGGTGACGGTGACCTGTTGCGCGGCGGGTGGGATGGCCTGGGTGAGCAGGTGATGGTCGGCCCAGTCGGGTGGTGGCTGGTGCGGTCCGGCGGGGCCGTCGAGGCGGATGATGGCGTGGAAGTGGATCAGGCCGCGCCGCTGGTACTCGGCGACCTTGGCGAACGACACCTTGACGTGTTCGGCGAAGGCGCGGCGGGTCATCCCGGTCTGGGCAGCCAGTTCTTGCCGCAGGGCGAGGGTGAAGCGGTGCCACAGCGCGCCCGCGTGTGCCTGCCACAGGACCGCGCCGGTGTAGTCGTAGCAGTCGGGGCACAGGGGTTGGCCGAGGCGTTCGTCGTGGGGTTGGTGTCGCAGGTGGCAGCCGATCGGGTGTCCGTGTTCGCATCGGGTGTCGTGCTTGCGGGGGCGGCAGGCGCGGCCGTCGCGGTGGGAGTGGACGGGGCCGAAGGACGGCTCGGTGAGGGTGACGAACGCGCGGGGGTGTGCGCTGACCGTCTCCGGGACGCCCTTGCCGCCGGACAGGCCCGCCCGGATCAGGTGGAAGGTGTCGGCCTGGTAGGTCTGTGAGCAGGCCGGGCAGACCGAGGCCCGCCGGTTGCCGCAGGCCACCAGGAGATGTCCGGAGGGCTCGTTATCGGTGGTGTAGGCGTGCAGGACCTCGCCGGTGCCCGCGTCCACGATCATGGATCCCCCGGCCAGGTGCACCGGGTGGGCGCATCCGCCGGTCGCGGCGACCATGGAGCGCCATCGCTCGTAGTCCGGGGCGTTGATCAGGCGGGCGAGATCGGCCATCCATTCCGTGTCAGATGTCTGCTCGTCGTGCCGTTCCTCCTTGTTCATAGGGCACCACCTCCTTGTTCGACTGCCTGTACTACAAGTTGACAGACGTGGCGACGAACGTCAACCTGTAATACAAGTAGTCCGAGAAGCTTTACCAAGGAAGGCGCAGCATGGAGACCACCACCGACGACAAGGACGCCCGCTGGCGCGTCATCGCCACCGACCTACGAGCCGCCATCCTCGACGGCCGCTACCCACCCGGCGGCGCACTCCCCAGCGAACCCGAACTCGTCCGCAAGTACGACGTCTCCCGCCCCACCGTCCGCAAGGCCATCGACACCCTCGTCTCCGAAGGGCTCGCCTACGTCATGCGCGGACGCGGCTCCTTCGTCCGCCCCATGCCCGAACGCCGCGCCATCCTCATCACCGACCGCGACCGGCCCGACCTCGCCGCCCCCGGCAACCACCCCGACATCCAAGCCTTCGGCTGGGACCTCGCCCAACGCGACCGCGAAACCCCGCTCTTCACCGGCGAGAAGACCACCGCCAACCGCGATATCGCGATCATGCTCAGCGTCCGGGCCGGCCACCCGATCATCCACCGCCGCAGCATGTGGCACCGAGGACACACCGCCGTCATCCACGGCGCATCG
This sequence comes from Nonomuraea sp. NPDC049758, assembly GCF_040674635.1. Classification (NCBI taxonomy): domain Bacteria; kingdom Bacillati; phylum Actinomycetota; class Actinomycetes; order Streptosporangiales; family Streptosporangiaceae; genus Nonomuraea; species Nonomuraea sp. NPDC049758. The sequence continues at coordinate 463,349 of NZ_JBFAMZ010000003.1, read as the reverse complement.
GCCCGCCTGGAGATCAACTCCTACACCAACGCCGACATGCTCCCCGACTGGGACGACCCCAAGCGCCACGCCCAGTACCGCAAGCGCCCCGGCTTCTTCTACCAGTCGCTCGTCCGTGAACACGGCCCTGTCCGATGGCTGACTCTCACCGGTGCCCGCATCGCCTACGAAGACGAACGAGCCGCACTCGGCATGGACTACGCCGAAGCCGTCCTCATCATCCGACGCACCATGGCCCACCCCAACGGCCACCCCATCGAAGTCACCGAGGTCAAAGCGCCCGCCAACCGCTACGAGATCGGCTACCACCGCGAACTCGCCGACGACCCCGAAGCCGACTTCACCCCGCAGGAACTCAGCGACAACGGCATAGACCTCGTGATCTAGGCGCGGCCGTAAAGCTCGCTCATATAGCGGTTGATTCGTGGCAACCTTCGGGCCGACTCCTGTTTGTCGTCCAAATCCCACTCCTCATCTGCGGGATTGGGCAAGGAGTCGAGAACATGACCACGAGCCTCAAGAGCATCGGCAAGGGCATCCCAGTCGCCGCCTGTCGCTTGCTCCCACGCCCTGACGGCTACGTAACCCAACTCCTCGAACTCCGGCCGATCCTCGTCCGAGCGCCGAACGCGGTCACGTTGCATGGCGTTGTAGCGTCGGACCTCTGGAACGTCCATGAGGGTGTCGGGGTCGCTCGTTACCTGCTCGAAGGTCTCCCTGCCGAGGCTGATGACCCACGAATAGAAGTACCAGATGCTGTCCAAGCCGCCTACCAGGTGCAAAGTGCGCGCCGCGCCCCACATCAGATAGGTGTCCACCTTGCGTCGGGCCACCTCCATCCATGAAGCGAAATCGATGATGTCCTCCGCGGAACGCCTCACCAACCGCTCATGAAGCCATTCCAGGCGCGCTTCCCGCCCAACGGCTTCTCGCGCGGACTCCTCGATCAGGTGCCAGAACTCGTCCACATCCATGCCAGCCGATCTTGACATGGACCGACGACAATTGCTGGCTCAGAGTTTCTTTACTGGTTCAAGGGCTCGCTGCGCTCGCCACGGGGCCGCCGGCCCGCTTAGCGGTCTGGCGGGCTTGCGCGTGCGGCCTGGGGGCCGTTCGCGCCCGCCACCGCACGCGGGCCGGCGGCCCCGACGATGAGCTTTCAAGATCCTGCCGCCCCGCTTCCGGTGCTCGGGCCTGGAGGCCCTGCGCTCCGGGTCGGGTTGCCATCGATTCACCCGGGTTGCTGCCTGTGGTGGTGCCCGGCGAGCCGCAGGGCCGTTCAGACCGACCCGCGAAGAGACCTCTGCTTCTTCCCTAGCCTGGTCTCCGCTTGCAGGTTCGCAGCCAGTTCATCCAACGTCGCCCCGCAACGGACGTTGGACTGCCCGCTTGTACAGGGAACGGAATGTTTCCGAATGGCCGCCCACCCTGCTGCCATGTCGTGAACCTTCCACTCCGGGTACTCGGCGATCAACTTTGCCAAGGTCATGGGCACGGTTGGACCCCGGCGACCGGCGTACAGAGCAACTGAGACTCCCGAAGCCGGGCGTAGCGGAGAGCGATTCGGTGCGCGGACCGAGTGGGCTCGGTGGAGGGGGCCAGGCGTAGATGGCCCGCTGTCGTCTCGCGTTCCATGCTGGTAGCCACCAGTACCGCCCGCCGTGACACCAGACGACCGGTCCGACCCGCACGGACACCAGCGCAAGCAGCCCACTGCGCAGAGTCTCCTTCACTGCGGGCTCGCTTCCGCGGATTCCGGGCGCAGACTGCGGATCGTCTCCGAAAGGGGGTGGCGTCGTTGAAGGTCGCGTAGCGGTAGGCGACCCGGCGCGCGGCTCTCGACGGTTCGATGGCCGGATGGCGGGCGTACAGCACTCGTTTGCGGCGGTCGTCCCAGCCTGCCCGCCACCAGTACCAATCGCCGTCGCACCAGACGACGAGCCCGACCCACACGGACACCAGGCTCAGGCCATAGCCGTCATGGACGTCTGCGGATACGCCGTGAGCGGCGAGGGCGTCGGCCAGGGCATCGGCGGCGTGCTTCTCTGGCGTGGGGTGTCGGTTCTGCGGTTGCATGAGTGGCCTCCCATCACGTATGGCAGTGACGTAGCGTGACGGTATGTGTCGGCCGAGCTGTGAGGCCGGAAAGAAATTCAGGGGTCCGTCGTAGGCATCCGATGAGGATGAGGTGCATGCGAGGAATGACCAGCAATCTGTCCATCGGCCAGCGCGTGGCCTGGTATCGGCGACGGCGTGGGATGTCTCAGGACGTATTGGCCGGGCTGGTGGGACGGACCACCGACTGGCTGAGCAAGGTGGAGAACGACCGCATCACCTTGGATCGTCTGTCCGTCATCAAATCCCTGGCGAGGGTATTGGACGTGTCCCTCGGTGATCTGCTGGCCGAGCCGCACCTGTTCGAGTGGACGGACGGAAGCGGCGATCAGACCATCCCAGCACTGCGCGCCGCGATCACGGACTATCGGCAGCTCTCGCCGATGGCCGGGCTCGTGGAGAACGCGGAACCCTCCGGGCAGGCCGACCTGCGACGTGCCCTTGCCGAGGTGTGGCGGGCGTACCAGGGAGCCCGGTACAGCTACGTGATCCGGACTCTGCCCGGACTCCTGGGAGAGGCGCATCATGCTGCGCGCGCAGCGAACGGTGACGCGCGCATGGCCGCATCGGGAGTGCTCGGGCAGGTCTACCACGCCGCTGCCGGCATCCTGGCCAAGGTGGGTGAGGCTGATCTCGTCTGGATCGCCGCTGAGCGGGGACTCTCCTTCGCGCGGCAATCCGGTGATCAGCTCGTGACGGCCTCATTGCTTCGCTCCGTGACCCACGCCCTTCTGTCCAACGGTCGCTACGAGGCAGCCAAGCAGCTCACGATGGACGCCGCCGACCTGCTGTCTCCCGGCCTCCCGCACGCCACGGCTGAGCTGCTTTCGGTGTACGGCACGCTGTACCTCGCCGGGTCGATGGCGGCGGCGCGAGACGACGACCGCACCACGACACGCGCGTTCCTCGCCGAGGCGCAGGAAGCGGCGGTGCGCCTCGGCGGTGACGCCAACCATGTCTGGACCGCGTTCGGGCCGACGAACGTGCGTATCCATCAGGTGGCCACGGCAATCGAGCTGGGAGACATCCAGGTGGCTGTAGAGCTCGGGCCGAAGCTGGATACCAGCAGGCTTCCGATCGAACGTCGCGCTCGTCATGGCCTGGCCGTGGCGCATGCCTTGAGCTTGTGGAACCGTACCGACGACGCGATGGCCGCGCTGTTGGAGGCCGAGACCATCGCGCCCGAGCAGGTACGCCATCACTACCTCAGCCGTCAGCTCACGATGTCGTGGATCAGAAGGCAGAAGGGCAAACCCAGTTACCAACTCGCAGCTCTCGCCCGGCGACTGCACATCGTGTGAAGGCAGTCCCTGTGGCGTAAGGTCGGGGCTGTGAACGATCAGGAGGCTCCGCCGTTCGCCCAGGCCCGTGCCGCTGCCGGTGCGCTGTTCTTCGATGACAGCGGTCGTGTGCTTCTCGTCCGTCCTACGTACAAGCCCTCCATGGACATCCCGGGCGGGTACGTCGAGCCAGGAGAGACCCCGTACGAGGCGTGCGTTCGAGAGGTGCAAGAGGAACTGGGCATTCAGCCAGCCATCGGTCGCCTCCTCGTGGTCGATTGGGCGCCTCTCCCTAAGGAGGGCGACAAGGTCCTGTTCGTGTTCGACGGAGGCACCTTGGACGGCGAGTTGCTCAAGCAGATCAGGTTCGTGGACAACGAGCTGAGCGCCTACGAGTTCCATCCCGTCGAGGAACTGGACGGGCTGTTGATCGAGCGGCTTGCTCGTCGCGTCAAGGCCGCCGCTACTGCACGCGAGCTTGGCAGGACCGTCTATCTGGAGCACGGCCAGGCCGCTCCCACTGAGTGACTATCTGAGTGACAACGGCCCAGGACGAGCGTGGACGATTGAGGACCAGGGCGGAACGTTCGCCGAGGTAGGACCCCGAATCACCCGAGGTCCCACCTTCTCGCGGCGAGCCTTACAAGCGAGGGGTCACTGGTTCGAACCCAGTACCGCCCACCTCGTAGAACAGCCCCGTTTCCCATCGTGGAAACGGGGCTTCGTGCCATTAGCCGGTGTGAGGACCCTTCTCGATCTTCGCGTTCATGGCGTCGGCGATCTTGCGGTCGGCATGGGTTCGCGACTCGGGCAGTGCGGGCCAGGAGCGTGCGTGTCATATCCGCAAGGCTCATCGGCGGAACGAGAACTGCGAATGCCCGGGCTGTGGGCTGCCCCTCTCCGAGACGACCGACCCGAAAAGCGAGGGTGGGTACGAGGCTCCGGGCTGCTGTTCCGCGTCCACCTGTAGGTCCGGTCGGTGCTCAGACAGAGTGCCAGACGGACTGGACGACGATGGCCAGCGCCAACGCTGTCCAGCTCAGGATCATCGCGACGATCGACAAGGTTCGATTGGTGGCTGTCCCGGCGCGAGCGGAGGACATGCCAAACCCCGACATGAAGATGGCGACGAACGACATCCAGATCCCGACGCGGGCCAACACCATGGTCACGTCGAGCAGGATGGCGAGGACGCCGAGGCAAAGGCCGACGACACCTATCCAGTTGTGCGTTGTCGGGGCTGGCATAGGCGGCGGCTGGAGGTACTGCCCGTACGGCTGTGATGGCTGGTGGGGATACGGCTGGCCGTCCTGGTCCTGAGGGCCGGGATGTGCCATGTGGGGCTCCTGAAGGAGTAGGGGTGCACGCGTAAGACGCGCGGACAGCGAGAGCGGTTTGCACCGTTACACGTCAGGACCGCTCATGTCCTGCCATCGCGCAATTCTGGGTCCGGGGCGGGGGTGACTCCGCCAAGGCGGACCGCACCGTGGCATCCTTCGGCTTTGCACTAGGCGTGGCCCGGGTCGACCGCGACCCGTAGATTCTTGTGATCCCAGCCGCTCTCGCCCGCCTTCGGTGAAGGGACGCGCGAAGCCGAGCTTGCACCTCCGCTGCCGCTCCGCGGAGTGTCAACGGCAGGCGGGATGGCAAGGCGACGTGACGAGGGCTGGCGTCAACTGACGCTTGTTGCCCCCATGGCCGATCCAAACGGCTTCCCGGCCCAAGCCTCGCCATGAAGGATCCATTGCGGTTGGATCCACGTGAGGACTGGCATGTCTCCCAAAGCGATGGCGTTCGTCGCCTTCCTGTTAATCGGCTCGGGCATTCTCACTGGCCTGATGTCCGTTACGGCAGGCCGTGAATCCTGCGGCTCGGCATTCGTCGGAGTCACCTGGCAGCAACTCGATCCGTCCTCCGACGTGGCCGACAGGTTGCAACATATGGACAACTGCACAGACCTGCGGAACCTCGTCAAGATTCCCGCTACCGTGCTGATCGCCGTAGGCGGGGTCACGTTGGTCGCCGCCTTCCTTTCACGGCGACGCATATCCGTTTCGGGCGGATAGAGTGGTCGGCCGCCTCTACGGCAGTGACTGGCGTTCGAAAGTGCTCCGGTGGCTGGCATGCTCTGTGGTGTGACGATTCGTACTGCGACGCGCCGGGATCTGCCCGCGATCATCGCGCTCCTGGCTGACGAGGACACTGTGGTCGATCCCCGGACCGTTGAGGTCGACGAGGCGTATGAGCGAGCCTTCAAGGCCGTCGACGCCGACGAGCGCAACGAGATGATCGTTATGGACGAGGCGGACGGTACGGTCGTCGGCTGCCTCCAACTGACGTACATTCCCGGCCTGGGACGACACGGGCAGGAGCGGGCGCTGATCGAGGCGGTCCGGGTGCGTGCCGATCGACGTGGGGCAGGGCTCGGGCGCGAACTGCTCTCCTGGGCGATCGAGCGGGCACGCGGCCGCGGCTGCACCCTGGTCCAGCTCACCAGCAACAAGCGACGCACCGAGGCCCATCGTTTCTACGACTCTCTCGGCTTCGTCCGCAGTCACGACGGGTTCAAGCTGTCGTTCTGAGGCGGGGTGGTCATGGCTGCATGGGCGATGAGGCGACGATTTTGATCGTGCGTACTCCGGGCTTTCCGATCAGCTCGGCGAGTGCCGGTTTCGAGTGTCCGTAGACGACCAATCCATAGATCCTGCCTTCATGTGCCGCCTGACGTAAACGGCGGAGATCGAGCCCGAAGGACTTCAGGTTCAGTGCGTCGGTCCACTGCAACTTGGCCGCCCAACGTCTGTACAGCTCGATCGGTGAAGTGTTCTCGCATTCGGTTTCATATACCGCGCACGACCGCCAGTAGACAGGTTTACCGGCGTCCCCGCCCGATCCGGAGAGGAACAGGAATACGGCGTCCGACCGCATTCCTCGCAGGCCCAGGGTGGTGGTCAGTTCGCTCTCGGTCATGGGGGCGGTCAGTTCCACGACGGCGGTGGAGAAGTCATTTTTGCCCAGGGCCGCAATCGCCTGGCGGGCCTCGCTTTTGGCCGGCTGGTCCGCTCCCTCGCCGCCGTGGAACGAGCGCAGCAACGGGCTCATCATCGCCTCCGGCATGGCCGGAGCGGAGGTCGTGCCCAGCACGTCGGTCACTATCTCTTCATGTGCTGGACGACCTCGCAGACTCGGATGCGTCTCGAAAGTGCTGACCGTCACGCCCATCGACAGGGGGCCCACACCCACCTCGTGGCCCACGATGACGTCGTACTCGGGATGCGCCACCTGAAAGGCGCCGCCATAGACCTCGCGCATGCGTTCCGCGCGTCCGCCGAACAGGTGCACGCCTTCGGCCAGACAGGCGAGCAGAACGAGCATGGCGACGATGACGTACCCGGTTCTGCGGGAATTCCTGATGCGGCTGTCTGCAGTCAAGGCGGTCTCCCGTGCGCGCCGATGCCGGTCGAACAGGGATGATCAAACCAGATCACCGGTGAATGGCGCGCCCGGACGACACCGGTACGGCAGTGTTTGTTCCGCTGTGCCGGCCGGTGTGGCAGTGCCGCACTAAGATCGCGTCCCGTGTCTTCGGAACATTTATGGCGGTTTATCAGGATCGGATTAGTAGGTCTGATTCTTCTGGCGGCGGTCGCGGGGCTGGTGCTCGGCGACACCTGGCTCTGGGTGGCCGCCGAGTGGTCGCCGCCGACGTTCGGCGAGTTCTCCACGGGCGACGGGTCCGACGGCTCGGCCGGTCTGGCGCTGTTCGGGGCCGCCCTGGTTAAGGCTGCCCTCCTTTGGCTGATTCTGCGCGCCCCGGAACCGGGGGCGCTGGGCCGCAGGGAGAGGGCGCTGCGCCGGCTGTTGTATCTGGCGGTGGCCTACGCGCTCGTGCTGTGGTATCCGATCGCGCTGCTCCCGGGGGCGGTCGACGCGGCATTCACGCTCGTACTGTGGGCCGCGATCGACGTCCTCTACCTGCTCGTCATCCGGTGGCGGTCGCGCCTGCTGCGCGGGGCGGCCGGAGTGCTGTTCGCGGTCGAGCTGGCCGGGGCGGCCGACGAACTGCTCGACGAGCTCGACCTCCCGGAGCTCGGAACGGGCGGCGTCATCCAGCTGGGCCTGATCTGGGGCGGAGTCCTGGCGACCCTCGTCACCGTCCTCGGGCAGTGGCGTGACGGCCGCTGGAGCCGCGGCACGCAGATCGCCGGGCTGTCGTCGGTAGGCGTCTACGCGGTGGCGATCCCGTTCGGCCTCCTCGTGGGAGGGCGCTTCGGCAGCGGCCTGGCGATGGTGATCCTGATGGACGCGGTGAGGCTCGTCAGCACCCTGTGGATCGCGGCCACCGCTCGTGAGCTGGCCGCCGGGGGTCGCCCGGCCGATCTTCGGCCCGTCCGGCGGCGTGGGTCCCGCGTCGCGGTGGCGGCCGTCGCCGTGCTGTCGCTCGTCGTACTGATCAATCCGGAGCAGAACGCGCGCCTGACCTACACCGCCGGGTCGGCGGACTGCTACGACCGGCCCAGCTTCGGCGACGTGAAACCCGCGGAACGCGACGCCGTGTTCCTGTGCCGGGCGCGGAGCACAGACGGCGCAGGCCCGCCCATGTTCCCGGACACCACGTCGGACCAGGCGGTCCTCGCGTACGGACGGGCGCTGTGCCGGGCGAAGGACACCGACGAGCAGGAGGCGATCCTGACGCGGGCCGGCAGCGCCCGGGCCGCCTGGCGGGTGTACCCCGAGGAACTGGTCTACGTCTGCCCGGAGATCATCGGCGCCACCCGTCCCGACCTGTTGCGGTCGACGGCGGAGGAGGCGGCGGCGAACGCTGCCTACATCGCCGGGGAGAACGCGAAGTGCCGGGACCCGTGGCCCCGGACGAAGGGTGTCGTCCAGGCCACGGCCAAGTATTTCCTGTTCGTGGACGGCGATCCCGGCTACCTGGTCCAGGACCCCGAGGGCGAGGCGGCCATGGAGGAGGCGGAACTGGCGACGGACCGGTCCTACGACGACGGCGCCCTCATCGGGGTGGCCCGCGGCGCGGTGCTCATCGGGCACGTCGAGGACGTCGTCGATCTGTGCCTCACGGTGAAGGCCTTCCGCGCCGCGCCGCCACTGCGGACCGCCGGGTGGGATCAGGTCCACGAAGTGCCGATCGTCAGCCGCAGCGGCCGGCTCGCGGTGCCCGAGAGGGCCGGCGGCGACGTGGGGGCGGGTGCCCCGATGCCGAACCTGGCGATCGCCGGGAAGGGCCGCTACCGGCTCCGTGTCCATGTGCGGGTCGGCGAGGCGGGGGAGGAGCACCTGGTCGTCGTGTTCCCGGGCGCGTCGAGGAAGAGGCTGAAGCTGAAGTCCTGATCCGAGGCCGGGCGAGCCGGGGCTGGTCAGCGGCAAGGAGCGGATGCGGCACGGGCCGGGCGGGGACACTGTCCGATCGCCAGGTCGATGTGCACTGACTGCGACTTCTCCGTGGCGGCGGCGACGTATTGTGGTGGAGGTCCCCTGGGTAAGGGCTCTTAAGCCGAAGGGGCCGCGCAGTCCGTGAACGGAGAGCCACCTGCCATGCGAAATCGCACGTTGCGGATCCCCGCCACCGCGGCCGCCGTCCAGGAAGCCATTGACCAGGCGACGGCGGGAGAGGTCGTCCTGCTGGAGCAGGGCGGCCGCCTCGTGGCCGCGGTGGTGCCCTACGAGGTGGCCGCCGCCGGCGTCGACCTGCTCAACGAGGCCCAGGATGCCGCTGACCGGCTGTCGGGGCTCAGGCTGATCGCGGAGCTCGAAGCCGGCATGGAGACGATGCGGCTCAGCGACCTGCGCCGTGAGCTTGCCTCATGAAGGGCTACTACGAGATCCAGCTCTCGTCGTCGGCGGTGCGGCAGATCCGTGCCGTGCACGCCGCGGAGCCGATGGCCGCCACGTTCGTCCTCAACGGCCTGGAGTATCTCTCCACCGACCTCGACTCGGGCCTGCTGCGCACGATCGACAAGGAAGCGGGCCTGCTCAAGGCGGAGATAGGCGACTTCGAGGCCCTGTGCTGGGTGCGGCACGAGGAGATGAGCCTGGTGATCCTGACCGTCTCACGGAGTCGTCACCCAGCGTGACGCCGCGCCCTCGTTCGCCCGGACGGCGAAGTCGCGGACGTCCCGCATCCGCCGCGTGCCGACCGGCTCGGCGTAGATGTAAGGGCACATGTCCGACCGCGTCATCTTCGATCGCTGGTAGAGCGAGAAGTCGCACCAGGCGTAGTCGTGCCGCGTGAGCTGCTCGATCACCACCTCCCTGATGCGTTCGCCGTACATGGAGTCGTGCATCTCGATCAGGAGCGCCGGCTGGTGGTGGGCGATCGTCTCCGCCGCGCCCGCCAGCGCCTTCCCCTCATGACCCTCGATGTCCATCTTGACCAGCCGGATCCTTTCCCGGGACCGGGAGGCCATGACGTCGATCGGCAGGCCGTCGGCCTCCCCGAGGAACGCGCCGTACCCCTCCTCGCCGCGGTGGAGGGTGGAGATGACGCAGTCGGCGGGAATGGTCGCCGGCTCGCCGGCCGCGAGCGTACGGGTGCAGGGGCCGGCGGTGACGTCGTAGGGATCCCAGAGTCGCAGTCGTGCTCCGGAGTCGTGCGCGGCCACCGGGTGGACGTCGACGTTGCCGATCTCGTTGAGCTGCAGATTGTGGTGCAGCGCGCGCAGTGCGACCGGGTTCGGCTCGACGGCGATGACTTTCGTGAAGGCCCTGGCCATCCGTAAGGCGTAGTGGCCGACGTGGGCGCCGACGTCGAGGAAGGCCGAGCCCGGCTCGGCGAAGGACTGCAGGAGGCGCCAGATGTCCTGCTCGTGCGGCCCTGGACCGACGCGGTCACCGCTGGCGGGCCGGAGGGCCCAGGTGAGTCCGTCGCGCTGCGAGAGGGAAGGTGTCGTCGACATCAGGACTCCCGGTGAGGTGTTCCGCGCTCACCCACGTGTGATCGTTCTCGCGTCGGAGGAGATCCAGTTTCGGTGCGGGTAGTAGCTCCTGAGTTCCCGCATGCGCGAGGAGTCCGTGAAGAAGACGAACTCCAGGTTGGCCCGCCGCAGCATGCTGTGTTTCGCCTCCTCGCCCAGCAGGCCCCCGACCAGCGGGACCGCGTTGACCGCCACTTCGGTGAGCGTGGACAGGCCGGTCATCGCGAACCGTTCGGCGACCTTCGCCAGTCCGGGCATCTTCCTGCGCAGGAAGATGCCCAGCTTCGTGGGTCTGACCGCCAGATGGGGACGCGTCGCCCGGATGTGGTCGCATATGCGCTGCCAGTAGTCGGCGGCGCAGTCGGCCAGGGCCGTGGCCAGCACGTCGTCCGCGTCATGGGCGTTCGAGACTTCGAGGTAGGACTGGATCTCGAACAGCTCCCTGCCCTGTTCGCGCAGTTCGACGATCTCCTCGAAACGGAGCATGGCCAGCAGGTCGGGCGGCGGACCCTCGACCATCCGGTAGGCCGTCTCGACGAGCTCCCGCATGTCGAACTGGGGATCCGGCCGGCTGGGCGCACGCCGCGCATCGGTGAGGACGGCCTCGGCGAGGCCGGTGGCGTCCCCGGAGTTCCAGTCCGAGCCCATGATCCTCGCGTTGAACGCGCGTGCGTGCGCGGTCTCGTCGAAGAGGCCGTGGATCTGGATCAGCTCGCTGCTCACCGGCAGTCCGGAGTCGTGGAGCAGCGCGAAGATGGGAGTGTGGGAGAACCGCGGCCTCGACAGGATGTCGTCGTACCGTCTTCTCAGTTCGATCGGCTGCGCCGACAGCAGGCCGGCCAGGACGGAGCCAGGTGAGTTGGCGGCCTCGCGGACCTGCCGCATGAAGTCGTCCTTGGCGGTGACATAGTCGTAGCGGACGACGACGGAACCGTCTCCGGCCAGAACGCCGTCGAGTTCCCTGATCATGCGGTCGCGGGCGACCGAGACCGGCGAGACGACCCATCCCTTCCCGTCGGGGCTGTTCCGCTTCCAGCTGTCCAGGACGTCCGCCAGAGAGTCGCTGGGGTCGAGCCGGTCCTCCTGGTAGAGGTAGTTGTGGGCGCGGAGCCCGACCGCGACGACGCCTCCCGCGACGAGATCTCTGAGCAGGCGGTAGAAGTTGTTCTCCCGCAGGTCCGACCTGCTGAAGTCGCCCACGACCCGGGGGTTGTCCACCAGCTGCGTGTCATGCACGTAGACGCGCTCGTTGAAGAGCGCCCCGAACACCAGCAGGGCCCGCAGCTGCATGGTGGAACTGATGCCAGCCCAGATCGGTTCCAAGGCGGCGAATTGGGACGTGGCGCGCAAGGCGTTGATGGAGCGGGAGTCATCGCGCTTCATCTCTTCGAGATACCACCCTTCGGTCGCCACCCCTAAGGGAAGCACAGCCGGGTACCGCAGGGAAGGTTGTCATGGATAGTGGCTCGGCCGAGAGGCCCGCGTCGTACGATCCGCTTGGGTTGCTCGTGGTGTCTCCTCGGGGAAGGGGCCGGTCGTGTCATCGTTCGAAGAGGCCGTGGAGTCCAGGGATCATCTCGTGGCCGTCTGGAGCGAGCTGGTACGGGACAGAGGCGGCCGGATCGGTACGGACGACGGCGTCGTGCACATGTGGGCCGACAGCCCCTTCGGCTTCTGGAACACCGTGACCCTGGCCGGTACGGGCATCACCGCGGACGCGCTCGGCGAGCGGCTCGCGCGGGCGGCGTCCTTCATGAGGGGCAGGGCCGAAAGCGGATATCTGTGGGTCTTCGAGGATCTGTTGAGCCCCCAGGCGCGCGAGAGCCTGTTCCGGCGCGCGGCAGAGGCCGGGCTGGAGCGGGCGTTCTCGGGCCGGGGCATGGCGGGCGACCTGTCCGTGCCCGAGCCGGATCATCCGGACCTGGAGTTCCGGCGGGTGGAGAACGAGGAGCACCTCGCCGCGTACGGCGACATCAACGCACGCGCCTACGGCATGCCGCCCGAGGCGGGCAGGCTCGCCCTGGCCGGCTCCCAACTGTGGCGCGGCGACGTGCACGCCTACCTCGGATACCGCGACGGACGGCCGGTGACCTGCGCCGCCACCGTCGCCGGGCCGCATTCCATCTTCCTGGCGCTGGTCGCCACCCTGCCGGCGGAGACGCGCAAGGGGTACGGCGAGGCCGTCACCCGCAAGGCGATCCACGAAGGCGGCAGGCGGAGCGGGCACCGGCGGCTGGTCCTGCACGCCACGCCGGCCGGGCAGCCGGTCTACGAACGCATCGGCTGCCGCGCCAACACCGCGATCCACTTCCTCCGACTCGCCGGTCATGCCTACATCGGATGATCACGGGTAGCGCTGTGCGACCACCCCAGCTACAGAAGTGGAACACGGCATGATCACTCTCATCCTGCTCATCCTCGCCCTGGCCTGCTTCGTCCTGTCCGCCTTCAACATCGGCGGCGCGCGCGTCAACCTGCTCGCACTCGGTCTGGCGCTCTGGGTGCTCAGCGAGATCATCCCCAAGCTCGGCCAGCTCTGACCCCCAGCGCCTGAGACCACCCCCTACGGGCAGGAACACGCACATGGACGCCCTCACCATCGTCGCTCTGCTGGCACTCCTCGCCGGAATCCTGGTCGCCCTCACCCAGAGGGTGTGGCCCATCGCGTTGTTGTGCGGGGGCTTGTTCATGTCCGTGCTGGCGGACGCCGGTCTCATCGTCACGTAGGCGAAGGAGACCGGCTGCCCGGCCCGTGTGGGTTCAGCAGTAGGTGATGCCCGTGACGGTGAACGGGATGTTGTGGTACGGCGTGTACTCCGACCGCTGGCCGGGGGAGACGCAGGGGCCGACCTCCGGCCACGAGCCCACCGTGGGGTCCGGATGGGTGACGCGGATGACCACGGCGTAGTTGCCGGAACCGCCGCTGCAGTACGCCCAGGCGGTCTTGCCGTCCCGGCCGGTGGTGCAGCCGGTGGGGGAGGCGTGCGCGGGGGAGGCGGCGCCGAAGAGGGCGACGGTGGTGAGGACGGTCGCGAGGGGGAGGGCCAAGTGCTTTCTCGCGCGCATGTGCTGACCTCCGGTGGGTCGTCAGGCAGTGCACTTTCAGGAAAGCTTCTTAAGAGAAAGTAGCCGCACCGTCACCGCCGTCAAGCCCCTGTCCGGTCGCCGGGACGCCGCCGTCAGCGGGGACGCGGGCCCTTCTTCTTGCGGCTCGCCGGCGCGGCGCGGCGACCGGCGCGGTTCTGGGCGGCGGGCTTGGGGGGCTGGCGTCGTGCCTGCTTCTCCTGGGGACCGGCGGGGGCGGCGGGAGCGCGGCCCCGGGAGCTGTTGACCGTGCGGCCGCGCACGATGCCGATGAAGTCCTCCACCAGGTCGGTGGTCGCGTCGGTGGGCCAGGCCAGGGCTACCTGGGACTGGGGCGCGTCCGTGACCGGGCGGTAGGTGAGGTCTTTGCGGTGGTGGAGGCGGGCCAGCGACTGGGGGACCAGGAGCAGGCCGGTGCCGGCGGCCACCATCTCGACCGCCTCGGCCGTGGTGGCGGGACGGGTGAAGGCCGGTTGCCCGGGCCGCGACGCCCACTCGATGGCGTCGTCGAGGGGATGGAAGATCTCCTCCTCGGCCAGGTCGGCGAGGGTCACCTCGTCGGCGGCGGCCACGGCGTGGTCCTTCGGCACCATGACCACCGTGGTCTCGACGTAGAGGGGGATCGCGCTCAGGCCCTCGCGGTCGATCGGGAGCCGGACGAACGCGGCGTCGGCCCCGCCGCCCCGCAGGAGGGCCAGCGCCTCGGGGGTGGGGGCCGTGACCAGCGTGAGCGGCACGTCGGGCAGCCTCTCGGCCCAGACGCCGGCCCACTTGGCGGGGGTCACGCCGGGCGCGTACGCCAGCCGGAAGTCTTCGCCGCTCTCGTCAGTCACGTCCTCAGGGTATCGATGTCGGGGACGCTGTCCCGACTGGCTAGGCTTGGGGGCATGACCTCGTCCAAATCGAAGAGCATCCAGACGATGAAGCCCGAGACGGCGGCCAAGAAGCTGGGTGTCCTTCTCTCGGCCACGCCCGCGGAGTTCCAGGCGGGCGTCGTCTCCAGGGACGAGCTGAACGAGCTGCAGGCCAAGCCGCCCGCGTGGCTCGCCGACCTGCGTCGTAACGGGCCACACCCCAAGCAGGTCGTGGCCGCCAAGCTCGGCGTCTCCATCTCGGGGCTGCTGCGGGCCGGGATCACCGAGCCGCTCACGACCGCCGAGATCGACGCGCTGAAGGCGGAGAACCCCGACTGGCTGGAGCGGGAGCGCACCGTCCAGGCGGAGGCCCGCAAGGAAGCCCTCCGGCTCAAGCAGCGCTAGCGGTCCCCGAGCTGACGGCGCGGCCCGCCGGCAGGCAGGCCGCGCGTCACCGCCCGGTCAGGCGCGTGCCAGGTCGGGGATGCTGGACAGGCCGTGGGCGAGGTCGTCGTCCGTCGGCTCGTCGTCGGGCAGCAGCCCGGCCTGGAACATCTCGTACGCGGCCAGGTCGAAGTGGCCGTGCCCGGACAGCGCGATGAGGATCGCCTTCGACTGGCCCTGCTCACGGCAGCGCAGCGCCTCGTCGATGGCGGCCCGCACCGCGTGCGCCGACTCGGGGGCGGGCACGATGCCCTCCTCGCGGGCGAACAGCACGCCGGCCTCGAAGCAGGCGGTCTGCCGTACCGCGACGGCCTCCATCAGCCCGTTCTCGACGGCCCGGCTGATCAGCGGCGAGATGTCGTGGGCGCGCAGCCCGCCGGCGTGCACGGGCGGCGGCACGAACTTGTGGCCGAGCGTGTGCATCCGCGACAGCGGGGTGAGCCGGGCCGCGTCGGAGTGGTCGTAGGCGATGCGGCCACGGGTCAGCGTGGGGCAGGCGACCGGTTCTGCCGCGACGAGCCGGATCTCGCGCCCGCGGCGCAGCTTGTCGCGCAGGAACGGGAAGCACATCCCGGCCAGGGTGCTGCCGCCGCCGCAGGGGCCGACCACGATGTCCGGGTAGTCCTCGGCGAGCTCCATCTGGAGCATCGCCTCCTGACCGATGACGGTCTGGTGGGCGCACACGTGGTTGAGCGAGCTGCCGCGGGTGTAGCCCAGGTCGGGGTTGCCGTAGGCGACCTCCAGGGCCTCGGACTTGGCGATGCCGAGGCTGCCGGGGTGGTCGGGGTCCTCGGCCAGCACGGCCCGTCCGGCCGCGGTCAGCGGGCTGGGGCTGGAGTTGCAGACCGCGCCGTACGCCTCCATGAGGGCCCGGCGGTACGGCTTCTGCCGGTAGCTGACGCCCACCATGAAAACCTGCGCGCTCAGCCCGAACATGGCCGCGGCCGAGGCGATCGAGCTGCCCCACTGGCCCGCGCCGGTCTCGGTGACCAGCCCCGTCTTGCCGATCTGCTTGTTGTAGTACGCCTGCGGCACCGCCGAGTTGGGCTTGAGGCTGCCGACCGGCGAGACGCCCTCGTACTTGTAGTAGATGCGGGCGGGGGTGTCGAGGGCGCGTTCGAGGCGGCGCGCCCGGTAGAGCGGGGTGGGCCGCCACTGGCGGTAGATGTCGCGGACCGGGCCGGGGATCTCGAACTCCGGCTCGGTGCTGAGCTCCTGGTCCACCAGGGGCTCGGCGATCGTCCTGCACAGCTCGGCGCGGGTGATCGGCGCGCCGGTGGCCGGGTCGAGGATCGGGGCCGGCTCGCCGAAGTCCGCGGCGATGTTCAGCCACGTGTACGGGATGTCGTCCTCGTTCAGGGTGTATTTGACGCTCTCGTTCAACGGATACCTCTCATAAGGACTTCGTCGATGGATGTCAGACGCCCGCTTCCGCGGTCAGCGAGCCCTTCACGGTCTGGTCCCCGCCGCCCAGCAGCGCGGGATGGGACGTCCTGAAGCCCTCCAGGACCAGCTCGTAGGGGAAGTCGTCGAACTCGCCGTGCCAGTGCAGGAACTCCATGTGCCGCCGGCCTGCCTCGTCGTGCGGGTGGTAGACGCTGTCGGCGGTGCCGTCGAACTCCAGGGGCTTCAGGCGGTACAGCCGGCACAACATCTTGTTGAACACGGGGGTGGCCTTCACCCAGCGGCCTCCGAGCTGGACGGAGACCAGGCCGTGGAAGCGGAACACGTCGCCGCCGACGAGCTCCTTGAGCCGTCCGGAGGCCAGGTGGTTGCGCACGTCGGCGAACACCAGCCGGGACGGGATGCCGAGCGCACGGGCGGCGGCCGCGTACACCACCGACTTGTGCAGGCAGAAGCCGCTGCCCCGGGCGATGATCGTGCTGGCCCGCAGGCCGTCGCGGGACATGTCGATGTCGTAGACGTCGTACAGGATGGTGTCGCGCACCTTGTAGTAGAGGCGTACGGCCTGCTCGGTGGGCGTGGTGGCGCCCTCGACGGCCCGTTCGGCGAACTCGCGCACCACGGGGTGGCCGGCGTCCAGGAACTTCGTGGCGGCCAGGTCAGCGGTCATGTGTGTGACTCCTTGAGGCCGAGCATCCGGGCGATGCGGATCCGTTGCATCTCCGAGGTGCCGGAGTAGATGGTGCCGCCGACCGCGTCCCGGAGCTCCTTCTCCAGCCCGGTCCCGGTCAGGTAGCCGCTGCCGCCGAAGATCTGGATCGCGGCCAGCGCCGACCTGACGTTCGCCTCGCTGGTGACCACCTTGGCGATCGCGATGTCGGTGGCGACGTCCCGGCCGGCGGCGAAGCCGCGCGCGGCGTCGTACAACCAGCGCCGGGCGGTCTCCACGCCGATCTTCATGTCCACGATCTGGCCGGCGACCATCTGGAACGAGCCGATCGGCCGGCCGAACTGCCGGCGCCGGGAGGCGTGCTCGACGCAGCGGTCCAGCCGGTGCCGCATCGCGCCGGCCTGGACGATGAAGGAGCACAGGATCTCCCACCGCATCACGTGCTCCAGCACGGTGAAGCCCATGCCGGGCCGGCCCACCACGTTGGCGGCCGGGACCCGGCAGTCGCGCAGCGTCAGCTCGCCGAGCGGGGACGTGCGCAACCCCATCTTGGGCACGTCCGGGCCGGTCAGCAGGCCCGGGGTGTCCCGTTCGACCAGGAAGGCGGTCAGGCCGAACGGGCCCAGGTCGCGGTCGGTCACCGCGTAGACCACGATCAGGTCGGCGACCGGGCCGTTGGTCACGAACACCTTGTCGCCGTCGAGGATCCAGTCGTCGCCGTCCGGTTTGGCGGTCATGCCCATGCCCAGCACGTCGGAGCCGCCCCCGGGGTCGGTGATCGCGTGCGCGGTGATCGTCGTGCCGTCGCAGATGCCGGGCAGGTGGCGGGCCTTCAGCTCGGGGCAGCCGAAGCGTTGCAGCGGGATCCCGGCGCTCACGATCTGCGTGCAGAGCGAGAAGCACAGCCCGCCGTCCCGGCAGCCCTCGCCGAGGCCCTCCAGGACGTACATGGTGCTGAGCAGGTCCAGGCCGCGGCCGCCCCATTCCGGCGAGAACGGCAGGCGCAGCAGCCCGGAGGCGCGCACCTGCTCCCACTTGTGCGCCGGCAGGCCGGCGGTCCGGTCGGCGTCCAGGTGGCCTTCGCCCAGCACCTCGTACCAGTCCGCGAACTCGGCCCTGAGCTCGCGGTGTGTGTCGCTCCACTCGTCCATGGGTGACCAGATCCGTCAGTAGTGGGAGAACTCAGCCTCAGCGAGCTGGTGGCGCTCGTCGCCCTGCAGCGCGGGGGAGAAGACGCAGATCAGCCGCAGGTCCTCGCCGGGGTCGGCGATCAGGTGGTGCGGGTCGTTCTGGTCGAGCGCGTACATGGTGCCCGGCTCCAGGACGTGCTGGCGGCCGTCGGCGTCGATCACGGCGCCGCGCCCGCTGATGCAGTAGCACGCCTCCAGGTGCTTGCGGTACTGGAGGGGGGAGCTGGTGCCGGCCCAGACGATCGTGTCGGTGAGCGAGTAGCCCATGCCGTCGCGCTCGACCAGGAAGCGGTGGCTCAGGCCGTTCCCCCACTCGACCGGCGTCACGTCAGAGATCTTGCGGATGATCATTGCAGTGTCCGTTCTGCTGGTGCTGATAATGCTTTTCCGACGAATTCGTCAATGGCGGCCACGGTCCGGAAGTTCTCCGGGGCGATGTCCAGCTCGTCGACCGGGACGTCGAACTCGTCCTTGATCCAGCCGATGAGCTTCAACAGGCCCAGACTGCTGATGACCCCGTTGCGGAAAAGGTCGTAGTCGGCCTCGAGTTCGTCGGGCGGAGTATCCGGGAGATACTCGGTCACCACGAATTCTTTAATCCGGTGTGCGATGTCCACGAAAGGCAGCATCACACGCGCGCGCACGCGGTCGCATCTCCGAGAATGCGCGTGCCCGCAATAGGCTTTTGCGTGTCAGCCGATGCGCTTTCGGTCCACCTTTCCGGTCGAGGTGCGCGGGAACGGCTGCTCGACCAGCCTGATGGCGGACGGGATCGCGGCCCGCGGCAGCCGCATCGCGCAGTGCGTACGCAGGCGCAGCCCCGACAGCCGCCCCGGCCCCGTCCCGCGGACGAACGCGGTGAGCCGGGTCTCGGCGCCGTCCACGGCCGGGACGACGGCGGCCTCCAGGACGTCGTCGTGCTCCAGCAGCACCCGCTCGATCTGCTCCAGGTTCACCCGGATGCCGCGCACCTTGAGCTGGAAGTCGTCCCGGCCGACGAGGAACAGCCGGCCGGCGGCGTCCCGGCGGACCAGGTCGCCGGTGCGGAAGAAGCGGCGGCCGTCCGGCCCGGTCACGAACCTGCCGGTCGCCGCGGCCGGGTCCGGGGTCACGTACCCCACGGTCTGGAAGGGCGTCCAGACCAGGAGCTCGGTGCCGCCGTCGTCCGGCGGGACGGGGGCCAGATCGGGGCCGAAGGCCACGACGACGCCGGGCAGCGGGCGGCCGATCGGCAGGGGGGCGGGCCCGGCCGCCTCGGCGGCGTCGAACTCGTGCCAGAAGCTGTCGTTGGTCTCGGTGCAGCCGTAGACGTTGTGCAGCCGGGCGCGCGGGAACCGGCGCGGCAGGCCGGCGCGCAGCGGGACCGGCGCGTGGTCGCCGGTGACGATGACGTGCCGCACGCCGGGGAAGACGCCCTCCTCCAGCAGCTGGTACAGCATGGGCACGCCCTGGACGACGGTGACCCCGCAGGCGGCGAAGAAGTCGCAGACGTAGCGCGGGTTGGCGGCCAGCGCAGGGTCGACCAGGGCGACGCAGCCGCCGTGCCGCAGCGTGGCCCACACGTCCAGCAGGCACAGGTCGAAGTTGAGCGGCGCGTAGTTGAACACCACCTCGCCGGGGCCGAGGCCGAACGCGTCGCCGGCCCAGCCGGTGAACCGCGCCACCGCCCCCGCCGACAGCGGGACGATCTTCGGGGTGCCGGTCGAGCCGGACGTGGTCAGCATGAACGCGGTGTCCTGCTCGGTGACGGCCACGGGGTGGGGAACCGCGGGCCCGCCGCTGGGCTCGTTGTCGCGCCCGCCGATCACGGCGGTGACCACGTCGGGGTGTTCGGCGGCGTCCTCGGGGGTGGCGGCCAGCACCTCGACGCAGCCCGCCCGCGCGCACAGCTCGCCGAGCGCGACCGCGCCGAGGTCGATCGGCGGCAGCAGCAGCGGACGCCCGGCCGCCAGGCAGCCGAGCACGAGCGCGACCGCCTGCGGCGACTTACGGGCGAGCACCGCGACCGGGCCCGGCGCAAAAGCGTCCAGTTCTTTCTGAGCCCGTCCTGCCATGGCGGCCAGTTCGGCGTAGCTGACTTTTTCCGTCCTGGTTCGCAAGGCCGGTGCGGACGGTTCTCTCTCGGCGTGCGCGATGAAATCGCGGAGCAGTTCTGTGGTCATCGGAAGGTCACCCATCGATTTCTTGGTTGCCGGATACCAATGATTTTGTTCGATGTGCGACCGCGGAATCGGGAATGCGGGCTTCAACTAATTGCCCGCGTCCGGCAGCTTCCTGCAACGCCTCGACCACGAGAACGGGTCAGGACCGTACTTCCAGTTCTTCGGCCCGCTCCGGCGGGCCGCCCGCCGGGGCGGTCGGCTCCTCCTCGGCGCGGGTGGCCAGCACGCAGCCGCCCAGGATCAGCGCGAACGACACGACGATCAGGGCGGTCAGCGGCTCGTCCAGGATCAGCACCCCTGCGACGATCGCCACCGCCGGGTTCATGTACGTCGACACCAGCGCCCGCGACGGCCCGGCCTCCTTGATGAGCTCCACGAACACCACGAACGCCAGCCCGGTGCAGACCACGCCGAGACCGCCCAGCGCCGCCAGCACCTGCCAGCTCGGCATGGCGGACGGCCAGGTCCAGATCGCGGCGGGCGTGTAGACCAGCGCGGCCAGGGTGAGGCAGGCGGCCGTCAGCGGGATGGTGGGCAGCTCCCGCAGGTGCCGGTCGGCGACGAGCGGGGCGATCGAGTAGCAGAGCGCGGTCAGCAGCACCTCGCCCATCGCCCAGGCGTCCCCGCCGCCCAGGTGCGGCCCGGCCAGCACGGCGACGCCGGCCAGGCCGATCACCAGCCCGATCCAGCGGGCCCTGCCGAGCCGTTCGCTGCCGCCGCTCAGGCGGGCCAGCGCCACGCCGAGGATGGGCGCCGCGGCGATCAGCAGGCCGCTGGTCGAGCTGGTCAGCCGCCGTTCGGCGTCCGACAGCAGCCACCAGGGCGCCAGGATCTCCAGGCAGGCGAACGCGAAGACCGGCCGCCAGTACCGCCGGACCATCGCCAGTTGCCCGCCGCGGATCGCCAGCGGCAGCAGCAGCGCGGCGCCGATCGCGGTGCGCGCGAAGACCAGTACGGGCACCGGCACGCCGCCGACCGCGACCTTGATGAGGAGGTAGGGGATGCCCCAGATCACGGACATCAGGGCGAACAGCACCCAGCCACGGCGGCTCACATGCGTCTCCTTGGGGTCGGGATGAACGGTCTGCTCGTGAACGGTCTGCTCACGGACGGTTCGTTCATGGACGGGCTGCTCACGCGAAGGGCGGGGGAGCGGGCCGGACGGGAGGGGCGGGAGCGGCGCCGGGGATGCGGGCCGGCGGCCTGCGGAAGACCGACGGCGAATCCATGAAAATCCTCCAGCCTATTCGCTGCCGCGCGACAATTCCCGCACGAAAGCAATTCTTCCCGAGAATCGCACGGCGCCCGTGTCGCGGCTTCTTTCAACGTGCTCTTTCAGTGGACAATCAGCTCGACACCAAGGGATGCTGGACGCGCGACCGGAGTGCCGCCGATCGGTGTCCTCGCAGGTCAGCCGCGAAATCACCGGCCCTCGCCGGACGGCATCGGGCCGCTGGTCCCGCCG
The DNA here is from genome assembly GCF_040674635.1 of Nonomuraea sp. NPDC049758. Taxonomy (NCBI): domain Bacteria; kingdom Bacillati; phylum Actinomycetota; class Actinomycetes; order Streptosporangiales; family Streptosporangiaceae; genus Nonomuraea; species Nonomuraea sp. NPDC049758. The sequence continues at coordinate 441,746 of NZ_JBFAMZ010000003.1, read as the reverse complement.
CGCCAAGCCGTGCACTGTCACCCTGAAACGGAGGGAAACCACCATGACCGATAAATCCCCCAATCCCGCGCTCCGGCAGCTCGACGTCCTCATCGGCACCTGGCGGGTCAGCAACGTCGAGGACGGCAAGGCGACCGACGCCGGCACCGTGCGCTTCGAATGGCTGGAGGGCGGCAACTTCCTGGTCCAGCACGTCGACCTGGCCGACACCAAGGCCGTGGAGTACATCGGCTACGACGAGGAGAGCAAGACCCTCAAGTCGCACCTGTTCGGCCAGTCCGCCGAGATCCTCAAGTACACCTGGGAGGTCAGCGGCGACACGCTGACCATCTGGTACGGCGACCAGGGCTCGCCCGCCCGCTTCGTCGGCAAGTTCAGCGAGGACGGCGACACCAACGCCGGCGCCTGGGAGTGGCCCGGCGGCGGCTACCAGTCCACGATGACCCGGGTCTAGCCCCGCGCGGCGCTCCGGCCCGGCGGCGAGGTCGCCGGGCTGCGGCCGGGCGCGATCTGGCAGATCCTTGTCAAGGATGACTGAAAAGTCCGTAAGATACGGGCCCTAATGGTACGGATGTGACTTGGGGGCCCTGACGTGACGCTGCTGTCCCGGCGAAATCTTCTCAAAACCGGCGCGATCGCGGTTCCGGCCGCGATCCTCGCACCCGGAACGGCGGCCCAGGCGGCGCGGCCCGAGCTGCCCGGGGTCGAGATGTCGGGCGTCGCGCCCGCCTCGCTGGCCGGTTTCGACAACCTGTTGAAGAAGTTCGTGCTGGACCGGCAGATCACCGCCGCGCAGCTCGCCATCATGAAGAGCGGCAAGATCGTGCTGGCCCGGGGCTACCGCTACAACGACTTCTCCAGGGCGCTGCCCGCGGTCTCGCCGACGTCGTTGTTCCGGATCGCCAGCCTGAGCAAGAACATCACCTCCGCCGCGATCATGCGGCTGGTGCAGGACGGCAAGCTCAGCCTGTCGGCCAAGGTCACCCAGCTCCTCGGGCTCACCCCCCTCGACGAGCGCATGGGCCAGGTCACCGTGCTGCGCCTCATGCAGCACCTCGGCGGCTGGGACCGTGGTGTCTCCAAGGACCAGCTCTGGCTGGACCACACCATCTCCGCCGCGCTCGACGTGCCGCTGCCGATCAGCCACGCCGACATCGTCAAGTACGCCACCGCCCGGCGGCTCGACTTCGACCCCGGCAGCAAGATGGTCTACAGCAACTACGGCTACCTGCTGCTGGGCCGCGTGATCGAGAAGGTCTCCGGCATGTCGTACGAGTCGTACGTCAAGACCAAGCTGCTCCAGCCGCTCGGCATCACCCGCATGCGGCTCGGCGGCAGCCTGCGGAGCGAGGCCGCGCCCGGCGAGGTCGCCTACGAGTCGCAGTACACCAACAAGTCGGTGGTGGACGCCTCCGGCACCGTCGTCCCCTACCAGTACGGCGGCTTCAACATGCCCAACCAGGACGCCAACGGCGGCTGGCTCGCCTCCGCCGTCGACCTGGTCCGCTGGACCCTCGCCTTCGACAAGCCCGGCACGGTGCTGAGCTCGGCCTCGATCGCGAAGCTGGTCGCCAAGCCGGAGATCGGCGTCAACCAGTACGGATCCTGGTACGGCGGCGGCTGGTGGGTGCGCCAGGTCACCGGCCACCTCAACACCTGGCACGACGGCTCGATGCCCGGCACGTACTCCTACCTGGCCCGGCTGCAGAACGGCTTCAGCTACGCGGTCGTGTTCAACCGCAGGGAGGAGACCGGGTCGCTCGACTTCGACACGCTCGACGACGACATGAACAAGGTCACCGTCTCCTCCTGGCCCACGACGGACCTGACGTCCCGCTACTTCTGAGCACGCCGCGAGGGCCGGGAAATCACTACGGCTGAGCACATCGCGAGCTTCAGGCGCTCATTTCAGTGACTGGAGCTCCTTGAGGTAGTCCTGCAGCGGCTTGAGACCCACCTCCGCGCGCCGTTCGTCGACCCGCGCCTCGTCCTCGATCGGGGTGCGGGGCCGCCATTCGCCCTCGGGGGTGGTCTCCCACTGCGTTCCGTACACCTGGGGCTTCTTCTCCGCCACGCGCACCCGGTCCACCAGGTAGGCCAGGTCGGACGGGTCGGCGTCGCCGTCGTCCACCGCCCGCCGCATCATCTCCAGGCCCCGGCGCTGGAAGGCCAGGTCGCGGTCGGCGTGCTGGACGAGCGCCCACGCCGCCTGCGCGCCGTCCTTGCCGACCAGCTCGTACCCCGGCCAGCCGTAGGCGTCGAGGATCTGCCGCATGCGCTCGGTGTTGGCCTTCTCGGTCCGGTCCCAGTCCTCCTGACTGGCCTCCGGGGTGCGTAACTCCTGGTCCACCTTGAGCATCTTCAACAGTTCGGCCCGGAGCGCGGGGTTCCTCGGGGCATCGTCACCGCACGCCGTGACCATGAGGAACGCCGCGAACAGCCACAGGGACAAGACCCGCATACCCTCGATCATCTCTCCGTCCGTCCCGGGACGCGAGGGATGACCGCTACATCCGGGTACGCGCGCTCACGTCCGGGTCCGCGCGTACGCCTGCAGCGCGTCCTACATCCGGGTCCGCGCGTACGCCTGCAGCGCGTCGCGGACGAACCTCGCCCCGGCGGCGTCGTCGTACATGGCCGCGAAGCGGGGATCGTCCACGTACATGTCGCCGAGGCAGCTCACCATCTCGATCGAGCGCTCCCGGTCGCCCTCGGCCGTCGGCGTGCCCGGGATCTGGCTCAGCCACCGCACGTGCCGGGCGGCCAGCGACTGGGCGCGGTCGGAGGTCGGCGAGACCCCGGCCCGCACCGCGGCGACCCACGCGGCGACCAGGTCCTCGGCCGCCCGCTTCCAGGCCCGCTGCTGGTCGAGCGTCTTGCCGTGCCACCAGTCGTTGCTCACCTGGAACGCGCGCTCGCCCCAGCGTGCGATCACGTCGTCCTTGTAGTGGTCGTTGAAGCCGGCCAGCATGACGTCCATCCGCGGTTCCGCCCCCGCCAGCAGGGCGTCCAGCGTGTGACGGACCGAGCTGATCTGCCGGTCGATGCGGTCACGCTCGTCCTCCAGCGCGGCGATGTGGGCACGCAGCCCGTCGCACGCGTCCACCTCCTCGGCCAGGACCTCGGCGATGGCCGGCAGGCCCATGCCGAGCCGGCGCAGCAGCAGGATCCGCTGCAACCGCAGGACCGCGGCGGAGTCGTAATGGCGGTGGCCGTTCGCGCCCACCCGGGACGGGATCAGGAGCCCGACGCTGTCGTAGTGCCGCAGGGTGCGGCTGCTGACGCCGGCCCTGGCCGCCAGCTCCTGGATCGTCCACTCCATCGGTCCAGTGTCACCCGCGGCGGAGCGTGGTCGCGATGATCTCCGCGCTGTCGGCGTGCAGGGCCTGCGCCGCCGTCCGTCCGGTCGCCGCCAGGTAGGCGTCGACCAGACGGTTGCCCGCGGCGTACCCGGCGCCCATCGGCAGGCCCACCGGGGTGACACCGAGGTGCTCGGCGCCGGCGTCGCCGTGCACCCAGGCGGTGAAGTTCTCCATGCCCGTCACGTCGAGGCCGGTGAGCACCTTGTCGAAGACCGCGTCGTCGTGCAGGTGCGGCACGCCGATGCGGGCGTAGCCGAGCTCGTCGCCGTAGAGCTGGCGGGCGAAGGCGTCGGCCAGGCCCTCGCCGACGATGTGCTCGCCGACCGTGACGGTCATCGGGTCCCACACCACTCCGCCCGGGCTCCATCGCAGGTTGTGGTGGAGCTCGTGCACGGCGGTGGCCTCCAGCCGCTCCACGTTCTCGGGGAAGGGCCACAACGTGATGGCGATGTTGCCCGAGATGCCGCCGAACCCGGTCACTCCCTGACAGGGCCCCATGAAATGCTCGTCAGCTGGGTCGCCGAGCACGAACAGCACGGTGATGTCCGGAACCGCCAGTCCGGGCGTCGCCTCCAGCAGCACGGCGAGAGCGTCGTCGAGCGCGCGCCGCATCCGCTCCCAGGCTCCGGCCGCCTCCAGGGTGTCCAGCGCCTCGAGGCAACGCTCCTCGTCCCGGTCGATGGGGAACCCGGACGTCTGAAGATGCACGGACACCAGATCGACCTCGCCCGGGTAGTAGCGGTACATCCCGGCATTGGGCTCCAGCATCGAACGCAGCAGGCCGGCGCGGTCCGCCATCGGGGCCAGCAGGATCCGCCGCATGGCGGAGCAGGTGTCAAGAACGGTGATCGACATGGCCCCGATGCTAGAAGTTGACGCAACGTCAACGTCAAACCGAGTTTTGTCCCGGGGCGGAACCCGGCCAGACTGGGCCGGACAGTTCGAAGGAGAACCTGATGGCCAAATACCTGCTGCTCAAGCACTACCGGGGCGCGCCGGCGGCGGTCAACGACGTGCCGATGGGCCAGTGGACGCCGGAGGAGGTCGCGGCCCACGTCCAGTACATGCGGGACTTCGCCGCCCGGCTGCAGGAGAGCGGTGAGTTCGTCGACAGTCAGGGGCTCTCGCCCGAGGGCACGTTCGTCCGCTACGACGGCGAGGGGCGGCCGCCGGTCACCGACGGGCCGTTCGCCGAGACCAAGGACCTGATCGCCGGCTGGATGGTGATCGACGTCGCGAGCTACGAACGGGCGCTGCACCTGGCCGGCGAGCTGTCCGCGGCTCCGGGCGCGGGCGGCGAGCCGATCCACGAGTGGCTGGAGGTGCGGCCGTTCCTGACCGGGACGCACCTGGTGGCCGGGTGAACGGGTCGTTTTCTGACCAGGCCGCACCTGATGGCCGGGTGAACGAGTCGCTGCTGCGGGAGCTGGTGCCCGCAGTGATCGGCGTCGTCGTCCGCCGTGGCGCGGATTTCGCGGCGGCCGAGGACGCCGTCCAGGACGCCCTGACCGAGGCCGTGCGCGTATGGCCGGACGACCCGCCCCGCGACCCCAAGGGCTGGCTGGTCACCGTGGCCTGGCGCAAGTTCCTCGACGCCGCCCGTGCCGACGCCTCCCGGCGGCACCGCGAGACCCGCGTCGACAGCGAGCCCCCGCCGGCCCCCGGGGAGGCGGTGGACGACACGCTCCAGCTGTACTTCCTGTGCGCGCACCCGTCCCTGACGCCGGCCTCGGCCGTCGCGCTCACGCTGCGCGCGGTCGGCGGGCTGACCACGCGCCAGATCGCGCAGGCGTACCTGGTGCCGGAGGCGACCATGGCCCAGCGGATCAGCCGGGCCAAGCGCACCGTCTCCGGCGTGCGGTTCACCCAGCCCGGCGACGTCGCCACCGTGCTGCGCGTGCTGTACCTGGTCTTCAACGAGGGCTACTCCGGCGACGTCGATCTCGCCGCCGAGGCGATCCGGCTCACCCGGCTGCTCGCGGCGAGGATCAAGCACGAGGAGGTGGCGGGCCTGCTCGCGCTCATGCTGCTGCACCACGCCCGGCGGCCGGCACGCACCGCTCCCGACGGGAGCCTCGTGCCCCTCGCCGAGCAGGACCGCGGCCTGTGGGACACCCGACTGATCGCCGAGGGCGTCGACGTGCTCCAGGCGGCCCTCGCCCGCGACCGGCTGGGCGAGTTCCAGGCCCAGGCCGCCATCGCCGCGCTGCACGCCGACGCCCCGACGGCCGGGGAGACCGACTGGCCGCAGATCGTCGAGTGGTACGACGAGCTGGTGCGCCTCACCGGCAGCCCGGTGGCCCGCCTCAACCGGGCCGTCGCCGTCGGCGAGGCCGACGGCCCACGGGCCGGTCTGGCCGCCCTGGCCGAGCTCGACCCGTCCCTGCCCCGCCACGCCGCCGTCGCGGCCTACCTGCACGAACGCGCCGGCGACCCGGCCACCGCGGCCCGCCTCTACGCCGAGGCCGCCCGATCAGCCCCCACCCTCCCCGAACGCGACCACCTCACCCGCCAGGCCGCCCGGCTGCGCGGGGCGTGAGGGTCCGGGGCTGACGTCGTCCAGGCGGCCGGATCCTCAGCCTCCGGTGACGACGAGCACCAGCCCCGACGCGACCAGCCCCACCTCGACCACCACCACGAACGCGCCGGCGGGCAGCCGGTCGACGATCTTCTTGCCCGCCCAGGCTCCCGCCGCGCTCGCCGGCGCCAGCGCCAGCCCGGTGGCGACGCCGGACGTGGTGAGCACGGCGGCCGCGCCGAAGACGACCAGCTTGGTCAGGTGCATCACCACCGCCGCCGCGGCCTCCGTGCCGATGTAGGCGCCGCGCAGCAGGCCGCGGGCCAGGAAGAACGGCGCGACCATCGGCCCCATGGAGCCGACCAGCGCCGAGCCGAACCCGGACACGGCTCCGACGGCCGCGAACGCCGTGTCGTCCAGCCGGACGCCATGCGGCCGCCGGCGTCGCCAGACCACCATGACCAGCAGGAACAGTCCGATGACCCGGGTCAGCGCGGCCAGCGGGGCGGCGGCGAACACCAGCGCGCCGGCCGCGGCGGCGGGAACCGCCCCGGCCGCGAAGACGCCCACCAGGCGGCGGTCGACCTCGTCCCGGTTGAACCACACCCGGCTGCCGTTGCCGGCGAGCTGCGCGACGGTCAGCACCGCGACCGCGTCCCGGGTGCCGAGGATCGCGACGAACACCGGCAGCAGCAGCACCCCGCCGCCGAACCCGGCCACCGCCGACAGCGTCGCGGTGGCGAACGTCGCCGCCACCATGACGACCACGACCAGGACGGTGTTCACGCATCTCACCTCCCCTCGGGGGTGCGGCCTGTCATTCTCCGGACGCGGAGCAGCAGGAGCAGCCGGGGGCACGTCCGTCCGCCTGCTCCTCAGGGCCGGCCGGGACGGCGCAGCAGGCGTCACCGCGCCAGGCTTCACGGCCTTCCTTGACCGCGACCGCCGCGATCACCAGCGCGGCGACCGGGTCGGCCCAGGACCAGCCGAACAGGCTGTTGAGCGCCAGTCCCACCAGCAGCACGCCGGACAGGTAGGTGCACAGCAGGGTCTGCTTGGAGTCGGCCACCGCGGAGGCGGAGCCGAGCTCGCGTCCGGCGCGGCGCTGCGCGTGGGACAGGAACGGCATGACCACCAGCGACAACGCGGCCAGGATCAGGCCGGGCGTCGAATGTTCGGCCTCGCCCACCCCCAGCAGCGTGCGGACGGCGTCGAAGGTCACGTAGGCGGCCAGCGCGAAGAAGGAGATCGCGATGACGCGCAGGGCCGTTTTTTCCCGCCTTTCATGGTCGGCCGCGGAGAACTGCCAGGCCACCGCGGCGGCCGAGGCGACCTCCACCACCGAGTCCAGCCCGAATCCGACCAGCGCGGCGGAGGAGGCCAGGGTGCCGGCGGTGATGGCCACCACCGCCTCGATCACGTTGTAGGTGATGGTGGCCGCGACCAGCAGGCGGATGCGGCGCCGCAGGGCCGCCCGGCGCGCCGGGGTGGTGAGGTGCGCGGCGGTCACGACACCGGCTCCTCTGTGACCTCGACGGGGCCGGGACACAGCGTCACGGCGTGGCCGGTGGCGGCCAGCAGCTGTTCGGCGGAGGCGAGCAGGTCCATCAGCTCGGGCCGGGTCAGGGAGTAGAACGACTGGCGGCCCTCGGCGCGGTAGTCGATCAGGCCGCAGTCGCGCAGGCAGGCCAGATGCTTGGACACCGTGGACTGGGCCAGGCCGAGCTGGGTGGTCAGGTCGACCACGCGGGCCTCGCCGCGGGCCAGGCGCTGGACGATGCGCAGCCGGGTCTCGTCGGCCAGGGAGTGGAACAGCGCGGCCGCGGGGGAGATGCCGGCGGCGATGTCGGCACTGACACAACGGCCACCTTCAGAATCAATCGCCATGTGGCGATGTTAGCCCGGATTCGGCATCTATGGCGAGGGTGGTGGTGTCCGACGGAAGTGCTCAGCGGCGTTCTGTGAGGGTCTTTCAGGGGCTGGGAGGCTCGCCTTCGTGAGGCCACCAGGGCCGGGCCCGGCCGCCCCGCTGCCGACGGCGTCGGGGCGGCGATCCTGGGGTGTTCTGCCCGCTGACCCGCTACCGCGCGGCCGGTCGGGCGGGACGTTCGGCGGGCTCGCGCGGGTCAGCGTTCGCAGACGACGCCGTCGCCGTCGCGGTCCTGGTACCAGGCGTACTCGGGGTCGATGCCGCGGCGGTACGGGCCGTAGCCGGCGGCGTTCGCCTCGGCGCAGGTACGGAAGCGCGGGTCGGTGCCGGCGGGCGGGGGCGGCGTGGGGGTCGGAGTCGGGGACGGGGTCGGCGTGGAGGTGGACGTGTCGCACCTGCCGGACCAGATCCGCAACTTCTCCGCCTTGGCCTTCGACTGCTCCGTGCGGAAGAGGCTGGTGAATCTGTCGTCCGCCTTGAACGGGACGGCCTTGCCGTAGCCGTAGCGGATCAGGTTGCGGTTGACGTGCACGCCCTTGGCGTTCCACACGTGCGAGGGCGGGCGGCCCGGGGTCCTGGCGGTGAGCAGGTGGGCCGTCGTCCCGGGCGGCAGGAGCGCCGCCGTACGGGCGGTGGCCGCCCTGGACCAGCACCGCCCGCGCTCGGGGGTGTCCACGCCGAGGAGCTGCACGCGGATCTTCGTGGTGCCGCGCACGACGTCGATGGTGTCGCCGTCCACGATCTTGACGACCCGGGCCGCGACCGTGCCCTTGGGGACGGCGGCCGCATCGGCCGGCGTGCTCAGGGCGAGGGTGAGGGGCAGCAGGGCGGCCGTGGCGGTGACGATCCTGGCCGTGCTCGCGTTCGTAGGCATGGCGTGACTCCAGGGACGGATGGTCCGGACGTGAGGAGACGCGCCGGCGGAGACAGGGGTGTACCGCCGGAAGGGCACGGTTATGTCACTCCTGGTCGAGGTGTGGCGACGCTGCGCTTAGGGTTTGACTGGTCGCCGGCCCCCTCGGGGTGGCCGACGTCCAAGGTCAGAGGCTTGTGCGGCCCTCCTCGGCCTGCCTCGCGCGGACGGTTGCGCGTGCGGGGCCGGGTGGGTCGTCAGGGACGGTCCGGCGCCGGAGCCACGATATGCTCGTACTGGTGTTCGATAAGCTGCCTGCCTCTGGGGGAGTGTCGTGGTTGTCACCAAGGAAGCCGGATGGGTGGGCTTGAGCTGGGATGACTGGTCCGATCTGAGCGAGATCCGCGCCCGCCTCGACTCCGGGGCCGATCCGCATGCCGACCTGTGGCACGAGGGGCCGCCCCTCCATCTCGCGGCCGAGTACGGCTCGCCCGAGGTGGTCGCCGAGCTGGCCCGCCGGGTCGGCGACGTCGACGTCGCGTACGAGGGGCACAGCGCGCTCTGGCGGGCCGTGTTCGCTCACCAGAGGGACAACGCGCTCGCCCTGGTCGCCGCCGGGGCCGATCCGTGGCGGCCGATGACGGGCGGCTGGTCGCCCGGGCGGCTCAGCCTGGCCGGTCCCAACCCGGGCCTGTTCTTCCCCTTCCCGCGCGACAAGCCCACGCTGTCGGAGGCGGAGCACGCCGCCGTCGTGGAGGCCGAGCGGCTGATCGAGGCCCTGGGCGACTTCGATTACGACGGGCTGGGGCTGGTGTGCGTCGCGGGCGTCACCGCGGCGGAGGCCGCGCGGCGGCTCGGGGCGACGGTGGCCGAGGGAGCCGGGATCGACGGGGTGCTCGACGAGCCGTACCCGGGCGAGCGGAACGGCCTGGTGGGAGCCACCGACGTGCCGGGCGGATGCGTGATCAGCCGGCGCCGGGGTTCCGAGGTGACCAGCGCCGACGTCATCAACCGCCTCTCGGCCGGGACGGTCTGCTACGCGATGTACGCCGATCCGAAGGGCGGCAACCAGGGCTACAGCTCGCGGAACGGTGTCGTCGAGGAGTGGGACGCGTATCCGGGCGGCGGCTGGGTGTCGCCGGACAGTTCGGCGGACGAGGTGCTGAACGCCTTTCTCTACCAGGGGGAGGGCGTGGCGTACTGCTGCGCGTACACGGGGCTGCGGCTCACCGACGCCCGGCCCGTCCTGGGGCCGCCTGACATCTGGCTGCACCTCCCGCCACGCGGCTGACGCCGGTCGGCCGGTACGTGCTGCTCCGGAGTCATGGCATGGCGGCCGAGGCCGCGCCCAGCACGGCTCCGTGTGCGCCCAGGGTCGAGAGCCGGACGGGGACGGAGTCGAGGGCGCGGGGCGCGTACCGGCGGATCGTCTCGATCAGGGGTACGGTCAGGAGCTCGCCGAGGCCGGTGACGCCGCCGCCCAGGACGATCACGTCCGGGTCCAGGAGGGTGGCGGCGGAGGCGATCGATCGGCCGAGGATGACGGCGGCCTCGCGGATCACCTCGCGGGCCAAGGGATCGGCGTTCTCCGACCCAGCCTGCTCACCGGTGACTCCGAGGCGGTTCCGCGGATCGGTGGTTTCGGCCGGGTCTCGTAGGGCGGGGGGCTCGGTGTTGTGTCGAGCTTGGCGGAGGGATCCGAGGTCGGGGAACCCGGTGTTGTGTGGGGTTGTGGGGAGGGATCCGAGGTCGGGGGACCCGGTGTTGTGTCGGGCCGTGGCGAGGGATTTGAGGTCGGGGGCGGTGCCGCCGCGGGCGTGGTAGGCCGACAGGATCGCGGGGCCCGACGCGTACGCCTCCAGGTGGCCCGTCGCGCCGCAGGGGCACGGGCGGTCGGCGTCGGCGTTCGGGGGCAGGACGGCCGGGGTGTGGCCGAGGGAGCCCGCCATGCCGTTGCGGCCGCGCAGGAGTTCGCCGTCGCGTACGAGGGCGCCGCCTACGCCGGTGCCGATCGTGAGGACCAGGGCCAGGCGGCTGCCCCTGGCCGCGCCGTGCCGGGCCTCGCCGAGCGCCCAGGCATGGACGTCGTTGAGTACGGTGACGGGCAGGCCGAGCCGTTGGGTGAAGGCGGTGGCCAGGTCGGTGCCCCGCCAGCCGGGCAGGGCGTCGGTGGCGTGCGTGACGACGCCGTTGCCGTCGATCGTCCCGGCGCTGCCGACTCCGCAGGCGATGACGTCCATTCCGGCGGCGCGTGCCTGGGTGAGGCGGTCTTCGGCCAGCTCCAGCGCGGCGGCCAGCACCGCTGCGGCGCCGCCTCCGGCAGGTGTGGGGACGCGGGCGGGGAGGTGGATCTCCGTCTCGGGGGTCGCCGAGGCCGGGATCAGTGCGGCGGCGGTCTTGGTGCCGCCGATGTCGATGCCGAGCACGGCGGGGATGCCGTTCGTGCGGTGTCGCACGGTGAGGGTGCTGGTGGCGGGGCGCCGCACGGTGGGGGCGCTGTTCAGGTGGGTGTGTACCGCCGGGGTGCTGTCTGGGAGGGGGCTCGCGGCGCTGTTCGGGCGGGGATGTTCCGCTGAGGTGCTGTCTGCGGGGAGTGGTGCGGTGCTGTTCGGGTGGGGGTGTTCGGTTGGACGGACTTGCGCGGTGCTGTTCGGCGAGGCGGTGCAGGTGGCGGCTGGGCGGCGTTCTGAGGGAGGCATGGGGGCGTCGGTGTGGTGAGGGTGGACGCGGGGTGGGGTGGGGGTCACCGGCTTGCCCTGGGGGTGGCCGCGGTGAGGTGGCGGGTGAGGGCGAGGGGGTCGGTGATGGCGGCGCCGATCACGACCGACCAGGCGCCGCGGGCGAACGCCTCCGCCACGTGGGCGTCGGTGCGGAGCCGGCCCTCGGCGACCGTACGGACCCCGAGGGCGGCGAGTTCCCCGACCAGGTCGAGGTCGGGCTCATGGGGGAGCCCCGGCCGAGGAGCGGACCCGACCCCAGGGCGGGAGGTGGAGTCAGCGGCGGCGGGCCTCAGGGGCACGGCGGGATCACTGGTGGTGGAACTCCGGGTGACGGCGGGGTGGCCCGCGAGGGCGAGGGCACTGTCGAGGGCGGCGGGGTCGCCCGCGAGGGTGTGGGCGCTGTGGAGGTTCGGGTCGGCGGGCGGGGCGGGGGCGGTGTAGGGGGTGTAGCCGGCGAGGGTGGTGGAGATCAGGGCTGCGCCTCGGTTCCAGGCCAGCAGTCCTTCCTCCGCTGTCGAGACGTCCGCCATGACGGGCACGCCCAGCTCCTTCCATACCCGTTCGACCAGGGACGGCAGGTCGCCCGCCGCCGGTTCGGCCTCAGCCGTCACCTCCAGGGCCACCATGTCGGCGCCGGCTCGTACCAGGGATTCACACAGGGCGAAGGTGGGGGTGATCAGGGGGCGGGCGTGGGGGCGGGGGACCTTGGCCAGGCCGATCAGGGGCAGGCCGGTGACGGCCTTGACCGCGCGGACGTCCTCGGGGCCGTTCACGCGCAGGCCGGCCGCGCCACCGAGTTCGGCGCAGCGGGCGAGGAGCGCGATGGTGCGCGGGTCGCGGAGGGGGTGGCCCTCGGGGGCCTGGCAGCTCACGACCAGGCCGCCTTCGATCGCGGTCACCACATCCATTTGGTACAGCCCAATCTTCCGGGATAGAGGAAGGAGTCCACCTCACTTGCCCGATTGGTATAGCCCAATTAAGATCGGAGCGTCAAGAGCACCCCCTGACCGAGGACGACCACCCGTGACGAAGATCGGCCGGCTCACAGACCATCTGCTCACGCTCATCGAGACCGAGCTGAAGCCGGGCGAACGGTTGCCCGCCGAGCGTGATCTCGCCGAGGAGTTCGGGGTGAGCAGGCTGACCGTGCGGCGGGCGGTCGACCGGCTGGAGACCGGCCAGCGGGTCTACCGCGTCCAGGGGGCGGGGACGTTCGTCGCGCACCGGAGCATCGCCAAGACGATCGAGCTGACGTCGTTCAGCGAGGACATGCGGGGGCGGGGGCTGGAGCCGGGGGCGCGGCTGCTGGAGGCGGCCGAGGTGCCCGCGGGGGCGCGGGTGGGGCAGGCGCTCGACATCAGCCCGGCGGACGCGGTCGTGCGGTTGTGCCGGGTGCGTACGGCCAACGGTTCGCCGATGTGCCTGGAGCGTGCCCACGTGCCGGCCGCGTTCGTGCCCGGACTGCTCGACCGGCCGCTCGGCGGGTCGCTGTACGAGGTGCTGGCGGGGGCGTACCGGATCAGGCTGGAACGGGCCGAGCAGTCGATCAGGGCCACGGTGCTGGAGCCGGAGGAGGCCGAGCTGCTGGAGGCGGCGCCGCTGGCGCCGGCGTTGCTGGTCGAACGGGTGGCCTACGACCAGCGGGGAAGGGCGGTCGAGGCGGCCAAGTCGATCTACCGCGGCGACCGCTACTCCTACGAGATCGCGATCCGGCGGTGAGTGCCGGACGGGGCGAAGGGGGCTTGCCGGGAGGTGATGGGTGGGGTAGACGACGGAGGACGGATTGTCCTCAGAGAGGTCGATCGGAGTGGCCGGCCATGCGATGGTGAGATCGATGGGAGTGTTCGGCCGTGCGATGGAGTGACATGTCGGGGCGGCGGCGGGCGGTGCTGCTCGGGCTCGGTTCGGCGGAGCTGGTGCTCACCGGGGCCGCCGCCGTGGATCTGTGGCGCCGGCCGCAGCGGGAGATCCACGGCTGGAAGGGCGTCTGGTGGCTGGGGATCTTCGTGCAGCCGTTCGGGCTCATCGCCTACCTGGCGTACGGCAGGCGAAGGGGGAGAGGCCGCAGGCGGTGAGGCCGCCGTGTCGGCGGGCGCCGAAGCCCTGTGTCAGCGGGCGGTGAAGCCCCGCGTCAGCGGGCGGTGAAGCCGCCGTAGCCGTTGGCGTTCATGGTCGCGTGCGGGCAGAAGCCGCCGTATCCGTTGGTGTTCATCCGCGCGTGTCCACCCAGACGCTCACCGTGGTGTGCGGCGTGATCCCGGTGTAGGAGGTCTGCCCGGCCGGCACCCACGGGCCCTCGATCGGGATCAGGCCGACCTCGGGCAGGAAGTGGCGCTGGATCACGTGGATGCGGTGCTCGCCGGTGCCGCTCGGGCAGTAGCTGGTGGCCCAGCGTTCGGCCTGGTTGAGCTGGTACGTGCAGCCGGTGGGTGCGGCGGAGGCGGCCGGGGCGCCCAGCAGGACCAGGCCCGTGGCGAGGGCGGCGCAGCCGGCGGTCCGTCTTCTCGCGTTCATGCGGGGCTCCTCGAAGGTGTGCGCGCGGCGAGAATTGCTTAGGAAAGTTTCCTAAACATTAGAGCCCGGAAAGCCGTACCGTCAACGGCTCACCACCGGTCGTGAACCTGTGGCCGGATCAGCTCGTCGTAGACGGCCCGCACGGCCTCCAGCGTCTTCTCCGGAAGCGGCTGCAGGTCGGCCGCGGTCGCGTTGGACCGTGCCTGGCCGGGGTTGCGCGCGCCGGGGATGACGACCGAGACGCCTGGCTGGTCGAGGATCCAGCGCAGCGCGAACTGGGCCATGGACGCCCCCTCGGGCACCAGCCCGGCCAGCCGCCGCACCGCCTCCAGGCCGGTGCCGAAGTCCACGCCGGAGAAGGTCTCGCCGACGTCGAACGACTCGCCGTGCCGGTTGTAGGTGCGGTGGTCGTCGGGGGCGAACACGGTGTGCTCGTCGTAGCGGCCCGACAGCAGGCCGCTGGCCAGCGGGACGCGGGCGATGACGCCCACCCCGGCCGCGCGGGCGGCGGGCAGGACCCGCTCCAGCGGCTTGAGCCGGAACGCGTTGAGGATGATCTGGACGGTCGCCACGCCCGGCCGGGCGATGGCGGTCAGCGCCTCCTCGCAGGTCTCGACGCTGACGCCGTACGCCGCGATCCTCTGCTCGGCGACCAGCGTGTCCAGGGCGTCGAAGACCGCGTCGGAGGAGTACACCGGGGTGGGCGGGCAGTGGAGCTGGACCAGGTCGAGGGTGTCCACGCCGAGATTGCGCCGGGAGCGCTCGTTCCAGGCGCGGAAGTTGTCCAGCACGTAGTTGGCCGGCACCTGCGCCGTCCGGCGGCCCATCTTGGTGGCCACGGTGAGCCCGGGATGCGCCTTGGCGAAGCGGCCGACGATTTGCTCGCTGCGGCCGTCGCCGTAGACGTCGGCGGTGTCGACGAACGTGACGCCCGCCGCCACGGCCGCCTCCAGGGTGGCGAACGCCTCGTCCTCGCTCACCTCGCCCCAGTCGGCGCCGAGCTGCCAGGCGCCGAGGCCCACGACGCCGACCTGGCGTCCCGTACGTCCGAGTGTGCGGTGTTCCATACTGTTTGTCCGTTCGTCTGGTTCCTGCGACCAGTGTCCCGGACGAAAGGTACGGGCGCGCCGCGGGGGCACGCCCGTACGGCCGTCATCGGGGCCGGTAGCTGCACCGCACGCCCGTGTGCACGGTGGCCCGCAGCTCGTCCCCCAGCGCCTGGTCGGCCGACGAGACGCGGGAGATCGCCCGCCGGATCGCCTTGCCCACCGCGATCCGCGCGCGTTCCTCCGTGCCGGTGAACGGCCGCGCCCGCCCGCCGATCCCGGTCGCCGCCGACAGCTCGGCCACCAGCCACTCGCGCTCCAGCCGCAGCGCGGCGGCCCGTTCCAGGTCGTTCATCGCCTCCAGCTCGTCGATGTCGTCCTGCAACTGGGTCAGCCGCTGCCGGTAGGTCTCCCTGGCCAGGTCGTCGAGCACCGGCTGCGCCGAGGCCGGCTCGCTGTCCTGTGCCGGCGCGCCCGCGGCCAGGTCGGCGGCCAGGATCTCGCGCCCCGGGTTGGCGATCAGGGCCGCCAGGTGCTGCATGCCGACGCTGTGCTCGACGACCACCAGCCGCCCGCCGTGCTCGACCTGCCAGTGCCGTCCGTGCCTGCGCAGCCGGAACGCCCCGTGCGCCGCGCCCGCCCTGCCGACCACGGCGGGCAGCACCATGCCGAGCTCCCTGGCCTCCTGCGCGGCGGCGTTCTGGGCGGCCCGCGCCGCCTTGTCGTGCGGCCCGTCGCGCAGCGCGAGCGTCTGGCCGAGCCGCCAGCGCGACAGCGTCGCGGCGGGCCAGTGGCCGAGCGCGAGACTGGCCCGGACGGCCTCCGCCAGGTGCCCGGCGGCGCGGTCCACGTCGCCGGTCGTGAGCGCGGCCATGCCCAGGCTGTGCTGCACCGAGCCCAGGCAGAGCACGCCCAGGCTGGCCACCACCGGCAGAGCCGCGAACGGCAGCAGCAGCGCGTACGCCTCGGCGGCGGCGGAGGCGTCCTGCAGCAGGTGGGCGGTCTCGACGACGCAGTACATCGAGAACAGCCACGTGCTCGACCTCGGCAGGTCGGCCAGGTCCCGGCCGCGCAGCCGGGCCAGGTGACCGGCCGCCGCCCTGCGGTCGCCCGAGGTGGCCGCGGACAGCGCGAGGCCCGCCAGGTAGGAGTTGTCGACCGGGCTGAGCGTGGGCGAGCTGACCAGGTCGGCCAGCACCGGCAGCAGCTCGGCCGTGCGGCCCTGGTACCAGCGGATGGCGGCGATCTGGCCGCCGTACCAGCCGGTGGCGTCCATGTCGCCGGCCTGGACGCCGCGCTCGAAGCAGTCGCCGGCCATCTTCTCCGCCTGCTCGAACCGGCCCGCCCGGATGGCCAGCATCACCCTGATCACGTCGGTCACGAACCCGACGGCCAGGTGGTCGTGCTCGGCCAGCAGGCCCCGCAGCTCCTCCAGGCAGCGTCCGGCGTGCGGGTCGGCCGCCAGGTAGAGGTCGACCGTCCGCCACAGCAGGCCCATCAGCAGGTCGCCCCTGCGCCGGGTGACCGCCGCCTGGCCGATCAGTTCCCTGGCCAGCTCCAGGCGGGCCGGCCCGTGCTCCGGCCCGAGCAGGCAGTGGTGGGCCAGGCTCAGCGCCTCGGCCAGCGCCGCCGGATCGCCCGCGCTCCTGGCCCGCGCGACGAGCCGGAGGATCTCCTCGTGCCCGCCCGCGCTGTAGTCCTCCTCCCCGGTCATCCTGATCCGCAGCCGCAGCGCCAGCGACGAGTACGGATCGATCAGCGACAACGCGTGCCGCTGACGCGCGCGCACCATCTCCGACTCCGCGCACGTGCGGTGCTCCTGCACCCACACCCCGCCCAGGCCGAGCGCCGCGGTGGCCAGGGCGGGCACGTCGCCGCGCGCCTCGGCCTGCCGGTAGGCCGAGTCGAACCAGCGTCTGGCGGTCTGCAGATCCCCGTTCACGTACAAAGCGCGCTCACCGAGCACGAGCGCGAGCCTGATGTCCGGATACGGGGGCAGGCGAACCCCCAGCTCCTCTAAAACGCCCACGGTTTCCGTCCCCATTCGGTCATCCGGGCTGAGCTTCCAGACGGTCCCCCGAATACCGTTCTGCCGTAACGACGTGCGGGGGCGGTGGACGGTTCAACCGAATGCGCTGGCTACCCTGTGCGCATGATTCGCCCCGCCACCCCAGCAGACGTCCCCGCCATCGTGCGCATGATCCTTGAGCTGGCCACGTACGAGAACGCCGCGCACGAGGTGCGCGTGACCGAGGAGATGCTGCGGACCTCGCTCTTCGGCGAGCGGCCCGCCGTGTTCGCGCACATCGCCGAGCAGGACGGCGAGCCCGTCGGATTCACGATCTGGTTCCTGACCTACTCCACCTGGCGCGGCGTGCACGGCATCTACATGGAGGACCTGTACGTGCGCCCCGAGCACCGGGGCGGCGGCCACGGCCGCGCGCTGATGGCGGAACTGGCGAAGATCTGCGCCGAGCGCGGCTACCAGCGCCTGGAGTGGTCGGTGCTCGACTGGAACGAGCCGTCCATCGCCTTCTACGACAAGCTCGGCGCCGTGCGGCAGGACGAGTGGCTGAAGTACCGGCTGACCGACGAGCCGCTGGAGCGGCTGTCCCGCTGAGGCCGTCGGTGAAGAGGTGTGCCGCGCAGGCCGGCCCCCCGGCATGACCTGCGCGGCCTCCTGGTCACACTCCGACGTGCGAGCGGGACCGCTGGCCCTGCGTGCTGTCGAACATCTCGGTGCCGCGCTCTTCGAGGTCCTTGTGCGTCTCCTCGATCCGCAGCGC
Source organism: Nonomuraea sp. NPDC049758 (assembly GCF_040674635.1). Classification (NCBI taxonomy): domain Bacteria; kingdom Bacillati; phylum Actinomycetota; class Actinomycetes; order Streptosporangiales; family Streptosporangiaceae; genus Nonomuraea; species Nonomuraea sp. NPDC049758. Next base: position 424,017 of record NZ_JBFAMZ010000003.1, on the reverse strand, counting down.
GACGCCCATCGCGAAGAACGTGGGCGCCCACTCGCCGATGAAGATCCCCCACCGGTCGGCCCGGTCGAGGCCCGCGCCCTCCTGGTTCTTGGAGATCATCCAAGAAGCGAAGGACAGGCCGATGGACGCCAGCCCCGCGGCGTACATGTGGCCTGACTTGATGCCCATCTGGTGCAGCTTTTTGATCATTATTCCCCCCTTGCCATGAGTGCTGTTACCCCGGGGAAGACCATGTAACCAGCCAGAACTCCGATCATTACCGGCGTGTTTCGCCGGTGACGCTTGTGCGCGCCCTGTTACCGCGGTGAATCACCCGTAACCGCCGTACCCCCGCCGGCTGCCGGAACGCGTAACGCGGCCCTCCTACCGTGGTGCTCCCGACGCCGAGCGGAGGAGAGATCGATGGCACGCTGGATCACCGAGTGGCACCCCGACGACCCGGCCTTCTGGCAGCGGACCGGCAGGCACGTCGCCCGGCGCAACCTGGTCTTCTCCATCGTGGCCGAGCATCTCGGGTTCACCGTCTGGACCCTGTGGAGCGTCGTGGCCACCAGGATGGGGGCCTACGACTTCTCCACCGACCAGCTCTTCTGGCTCGTCGCGCTGCCGAACCTGGTCGGGGCCGTGCTGCGGGTGCCCTACACGTTCGGGCCCGGCCGGTTCGGCGGGCGCGACTTCACCGTGGCCAGCGCGGCGCTGCTGCTGGTCCCGGCCGTGCTGCTCGGGGTGGCGGTGCACGATCCCGGCACGCCGTACTGGCTGTTCCTGGTGATCGCGGCGCTGGCCGGGGTGGGCGGCGGGAACTTCGCCTCCAGCATGGCCAACATCACCTACTTCTACCCGCGCGGCAGGCAGGGGCTGGCGCTCGGGCTGAACGCGGCGGGCGGCAACGTCGGGGTCAGCTCGGTGCAGCTCGTCGTGCCGCTGGTGATCGGCTCGCTCGGGACGGCCGCCGCCGGCTGGTTCTGGATCCCGTTCATCGTGGTGGCCGCGGCCTGCGCGTGGTTCTTCATGGACAACCTGGCCGGCGCCAGGGCCGAGCCGCGCGAGCAGCTCGCGGTGGCCGGACGGGCGCAGACGTGGATCATGTCGGTCCTGTACGTCGGCACGTTCGGGTCGTTCATCGGCTACTCGACGGCGTTCCCGCTGCTGAGCAAGAGCCTGTTCCCCGAGGCGCCGTACGCGGCGGTCGCCTTCGCCGGGCCGCTGCTCGGCTCGCTGGTCAGGCCGGTGGGCGGCTGGCTGGCCGACCGGCTGGGCGGCGCGCGGGTGACGCAGTGGAACTTCGCGGCCATGGGCGCAGGGGTGCTGCTGGCCTGGGCGGCCGGCGTCGCGGGCGGCTTCTGGCTGTTCTTCCTGGCCTTCCAGCTGCTGTTCCTCACCGCGGGCATCGGCAACGGCTCGACGTACCGGATGATCCCGGCGATCTTCCACGCCAAGGCGGTCGCCGAGCGCGGCGCGGGCGCGGAGGCCCTGCTGCACGGCAGGCGCCAGGCCGCGGCGGCGATCGGCGTCATCTCGGCGGTCGGCGCGCTCGGCGGGTTCCTCGTCAACCGGGCCTTCGGCATGGCGTTCGCCGCGGCCGGCACCCCGGCGCCGGCGTTCCTGGCCTTCGCCGTCTTCTACGCCGGCTGCCTGGCGCTGACCTGGTGGTGCTACACGCGCACCGTCGGCGTCACGGTCGTCGCCAGCCTCGCCCACGCGCGGGTCTGACATGACGAAGACACACTGCCCCTACTGCGCCCTCCAGTGCGGCATGGAGATCGGCCCCGCACTGGAGATCACGCCCAGGACCGACGTCCCGGCCAACGCCCCCGGCGCGCTGTGCCAGAAGGGCTGGACGGCGGCCGAGCTGCTCACCAACGGCGAACGCCTGACCACGCCGCTCCTGCACGGCGAGCCGGTGGAGTGGGAGACCGCCCTCGACCACGTCGCCGCCCGGCTGCGCGCGATCCGCGCCGAGCACGGCCCCGACGCCGTGGCCGTGTTCGGCGGCGGCGGGCTGACCAACGAGAAGGCCTACCAGCTCGGCAAGTTCGCCAGGGTCGCGCTCGGCACCAGCCAGATCGACTACAACGGCCGCTTCTGCATGTCCTCGGCCGCCGCCGCCTCCCTCCGGGCCTTCGGCATGGACCGGGGCCTGCCGTTCCCGGTCACCGACCTGGCCGACGCCGACGTCGTGCTGCTGGCCGGCGCGAATGTGGCCGAGACCATGCCGCCGTTCGTCCGGCACCTGTCGGGGCCGCGGCTGATCGTCGTCGATCCGCGCCGCACCCCGACGGCCCGGCTCGCCTGGCTGCACCTGCAGCCCACGCCCGGCACCGACCTGGCGCTCGCCCTCGGGCTGCTGCACCTGGCGATCGCTGACGACCTCGTGGACGCGGATTACGTGGCCGCCAGGACCACCGGCTTCGACGACGTGCGCACCTCGCTGGCCGCCTGGTGGCCAGAACGCGTCGAGCGCGTCACCGGGGTGCCGGTGCACCGGATGCGGCAGGCCGTCCGCGCGCTGGCCGCCGCCGGGAACGCGTACGTGCTGACCGGGCGCGGCGCCGAGCAGCACGCCAAGGGCACCGACACCGTCACCGCGTTCATCAACCTGGCCCTGGCGCTCGGCCTGCCCGGCCGGTACGGCTCCGGCTACGGCTGCCTGACCGGCCAGGGCAACGGCCAGGGCGGCAGGGAGCACGGCCAGAAGGCCGACCAGCTCCCTGGCTACCGCAGGATCGACGACCCGGCGGCCCGCGCGCACGTCGCGCGGGTGTGGGGCGTGCGGGCCGAGGACCTGCCGGGGCCGGGGCGGACGGCGTACGAGCTGCTGGACGCGCTCGGCACCCCGCGGGGGCCGCGGGCGCTGCTGCTGTTCGGGTCCAACCCGGTGGTGTCGGCGCCCGCGTCCGGGCACGTCGGCGGCCGGATCGCCGGTCTGGACCTGCTGGTCGTGGCCGACGTGGTGCGCTCGGAGACCGCGGCCATGGCCGACGTGGTGCTCCCGGTCACCCAGTGGGCCGAGGAGAGCGGCACGATGACCAACCTGGAGGGCCGCGTCCTGCTCCGCCGCCGGGCCGTCGCGCCGCCGGAGGGCGTCCGGAGCGACCTGGACGTCATCGCCGGGCTGGCCGCCCGGCTCGGCCACCGCTTCGACACCGAGCCGGCCGCCGTCTTCGACGAGCTGCGCCGGGCCGCCGCGGGCGGCGTCGCGGACTACTCCGGCATCAGCTACGAGCGCATCGCCGCCGAGACCGGCGTCTTCTGGCCCTGCCCGTCGCAGGACCACCCCGGCACGCCCCGGCCGTTCCTGGACCGCTTCGCCCACCCGGACGGCCGCGCCCGGTTCGTCCCGGTCGAGCACCGTCCCGCGGCCGAGGAGCCCGACGCGGACTACCCGGTGTACCTGAGCACCGGCCGCGTCCTGTCCCACTACCAGAGCGGCGCCCAGACCCGCCGGATCGCGTCGCTGGTGCGGGCCGCCCCCGAGCCGTTCGTGGAGCTGCATCCCGACCTGGCCGCGCAGCTCGGCGTCGCCGCGGGCGACCTGGTGCGGGTCAGCAGCCGCAGGGGCCGGAGCAGGGCGGTGGCCAGGATCAGCGACGCCATCAGGCGCGACACCGTGTTCATGCCCTTCCACTGGGAGGGCGCCAACCGGCTCACCAACCCGGCGCTCGACCCGGTCTCCGGCATGCCGGAGTTCAAGGTCTGCGCGGTCAGGGTGGAGAGGGACTCATGAGGCTCGTCGTCGTGGGGAACGGGATGGCCGGGTCACGCCTGGTCAGCGAGGTGCGGGCGCGGGACCCGCGGATGCGGGTGACCGTGTTCGGGGCCGAGGCGGGGCCGCCGTACAACCGGGTGCTGCTGTCGGACGTGCTGGCCGGGAGCGCGCGTCCCGACCAGGTGCGCCTGGTGGACCCCTCCTGGTACGCCGGGCACGGCGTCGAGGCCGTGCCCGGCGCCGAGGTCGCCCGCATCGACCGGGACGCCAGGCGCGTGGTGACCGCGGACGGGCGGCGCGAGCCGTACGACCTGCTGGTCCTGGCCACCGGCAGCCAGGCGGTCGTGCCGCCGCTGCCCGGCGTCGGGCGGGCCGTGCCGTTCCGCACGCTGGCGGACTGCGAGCGGATCGTGCGGGCGGCCGGACGGGCGCGCCGCGCGGCCGTCGTCGGCGGCGGGCTGCTCGGCATCGAGGCCGCCCGCGGCCTGGCCGGGCGCGGCCTGCCGGTCACGCTGCTGCACCTGGCCGGGCACCTGATGGAACGCCAGCTCGACGCCGAGGCGGGCCAGGTGCTCGGCGAGACGCTGGCCGGGCTCGGCGTGGCGGCCCGCACCGGCGTCAGCGCGGCGGCGGTCGAGCCGGACGGGGTCCGCCTGGCCGACGGCGAGCTGGTCGAGGCCGACCTGGTCGTCCTGGCCTGCGGGGTGCGCCCGGTCACCGGGCTCGCCGCCGCGGCGGGGCTGGAGGTGCGGCGCGGCGTCGTCGTGGACGACGAGCTGCGCACCGGCGACCCGTCGATCTTCGCCGTCGGCGAGTGCGCCGAGCACGACGGCACCGTGTACGGCCTGGTCGCCCCCGCCTGGGAGCAGGCCGCCGTGGCCGCCGAGGTGATCACCGGCGGCAAGGCCCGCTACCGCGGCTCCCGGCTGGTCACCAGGCTCAAGGCCAGGAGCGTCGAGCTGGCCGCCATGGGCGAGACGCAGCTCGGCGAGGAGCACGCCGAGGTGGTGCGCTTCAGCCACCGCGCCCGCGGCACCTACCGCAAGCTCGTCATCCGCGACGGGCGGCTGGTGGGCGCGATCCTGCTGGGCGAGAGCGACGCCGTCGGCACCCTCACCCAGCTCTTCGACCGCGGCGGCCCGGTGCCGGGCGACCGCGCGGGGCTGCTGTTCCCTGGCCTGTCGCCGGCGCCGGTCGCGGACAGTCCGATGCTGATGCCGGACGCGACCGAGGTCTGCCGGTGCAACAACGTGACCAAGGGACAGATCCGGGCGTGCTGGGAGGCCGGCGCCCGGGACGTGGCCGGGGTGGCCGCCGCCACCAGGGCCACCACCGGCTGCGGCACCTGCCGCGACGCCGTGGAGGGCATCGTCGGCTGGTTGTGCGATCAGGAAGGAGTGCCGGTATGAGGAGGATCGTCGTCGTCGGGTACGGCCCGGCCGCGCACCGCTTCGTGGAGACCCTGGCGAGCCGGGGCTTCGACGGGCGGATCACCGTCATCGGGGAGGAGCCGCGCCCGGCCTACGACCGGGTGGCGCTGACCTCGTACCTGTCGGGGGCCACCCTGGCCGACCTCACCTACCCGGTGCCCGCCGGGACCGTGACGCGGCTGGGCAGCCGGGCCGTGGCCGTCGACCGGGCGGCGCGGACGGTGACCGTCGAGGGCGGGGCCGCCGAGCCGTACGACGTGCTCGTGCTGGCCACCGGGTCGGCGCCGTTCGTGCCCTCGGTGCCAGGACGCGAGCACGCCCACGTCTACCGCACGATCGACGACCTGGACGCCATCCGGGCGGCAGCCCGGCACGCGGCCGAGGGCGTCGTGGTCGGCGGCGGCCTGCTCGGCCTGGAGGCGGCCGACGCGCTGCAGGCGCTCGGCCTGAGGGCGCACATCGTCGAGATGAGCCCCTGGCTGATGCCCCGCCAGGTGGACGATGGCGGCGGCGCGGTGCTGAAGGGCCACATCGAGGCCCTCGGGCTCGGCGTGCACGCCGGGTCGGGCGTCCAGGAGGTCGTCACCGGGCCGGACGGCCGGGTCGCCGGGGTGCGCACGCCGTCCGGCACGCTGATCGAGGGCCAGGTCGTGGTGTTCTCGGCGGGCGTCAGGCCGCGCGACGAGCTGGCCAGGGCGTGCGGGCTGGAGGTGGGGAAGCGGGGCGGCGTCGTGGTCGACGACGGCATGCGCACCTCCGACCCGTCGGTCTACGCGATCGGCGAGTGCGCGCTGGCCGGCGGCACGGTCCACGGCCTGGTCGGGCCGTGCAACACGATGGCCGAGGTGGCCGCCGACCGGATCATGGGCGGGACGTCGTCGTTCGCGGGCGGGGACACCTCCACGAAGCTGAAGCTGCTCGGCGTCGAGGTCGCCCAGTTCGGCGCGATGGACGGCGCCCTCGACGTCACCTACATGGACCCGGTCGCCGGGATCTACAAGAAGCTGTTCATCAGCGACGACGCCCGCACGCTGCTCGGCGGCATCTGCGTGGGGGACGCCGGGCCGTACGCGGCGCTGCGGCCGTTCGTCGGCAAGCCGTTGCCCGCGCCGCCCTCCGACCTGTTGTTCAGCGGTTCCGGGGCGCCGCTCGACCTGCCCGGCGACGCGCAGGTCTGCTCCTGCAACAACGTGTGCGCGGGGGACGTCCGGCACGCCGTCGCCGAGCTGGGCGTGACCGACGTGCCCGGCCTCAAGGCGTGCACGCGGGCCGGCACCACGTGCGGGAGCTGCGTGCCGATGCTCAGGCAGCTCCTGGAGGAGTCGGGGGTCGAGGTCGGCAGGTCGCTGTGCGAGCACTTCGCGTACTCGCGGGCCGAGCTGTTCGACATCGTCCGGGTGCGGAAGATCACGACGTTCTCCCGGCTCATCGCCGAGCACGGGCAGGGGCGCGGCTGCGACGTCTGCAAGCCCGCGGTGGCCTCGATCCTGGCCTCGCTGCACAACGGGCACGTGCTCGACGGCGAGCGGGCCGCGTTGCAGGACACCAACGACGCCTTCCTCGCCAACATCCAGAAAAACGGCACGTACTCGGTCGTCCCGCGCATCCCGGGCGGCGAGATCACGCCGGACAAGCTCATCGTGATCGGCGAGGTCGCCCGCGACTTCGGGCTCTACACCAAGATCACCGGCGGCCAGCGCATCGACCTGTTCGGCGCCCGGGTCGAGCAGCTCCCGGAGATCTGGCGACGCCTGGTGGACGCCGGCTTCGAGTCCGGCCACGCCTACGGCAAGGCGCTGCGCACGGTGAAGTCGTGCGTGGGCTCCACCTGGTGCCGCTACGGCGTCCAGGACTCCGTCGGCCTGGCCATCGCCCTGGAGCTGCGCTACCGCGGCCTGCGCTCGCCGCACAAGCTCAAGTCGGCCGTGTCCGGCTGCGCCCGCGAGTGCGCCGAGGCCAGGTCGAAGGACTTCGGCGTCATCGCCACCGAGCAGGGCTGGAACCTGTACGTCGGCGGCAACGGCGGCTTCCGGCCCCGCCACGCCGACCTGCTGGCCACCGACCTGAGCACCGGCGACCTGATCAGGACCGTCGACCGGTTCCTGATGTTCTACGTCCGCACCGCCGACCGGCTGCAGCGCACCGCCGCCTGGCTGGAGTCGCTGGACGGCGGCCTCGACCATCTCCGGAAGGTGATCATGGAAGACTCGCTCGGCATCTGCGCCGACCTCGACGCCCAGATGGAACAGCACGTCGCCACCTACGCCGACGAGTGGGCGGCGACCCTGGACGACCCGGAGAAGCTGGGCAGGTTCGTCAGCTTCGTCAACGCCCCCGGTGTGCCCGACCCGTCGATCGTGTTCGCCTCCGAGCGCGGCCAGATCAGGCCGGTGATGGCCCGATGAGCTGGACCCCGGTCTGCGAGTACGCGGCCCTGCCGCCGGAGCGCGGCGTCTGCGCGCTGGTCGGCGACCGGCAGGTGGCGCTGTTCCGCACCTACGAGGGGCACGTGCACGCCCTGGACAACCTCGACCCGTTCAGCGGCGCGTACGTGCTCTCGCGCGGCATCGTCGGCACCAGGTGGGGCGAGCCCACCGTGGCCTCGCCGCTGCACAAGCAGGTCTTCTCGCTGGTGTCGGGGGCGTGCCTGGACGAGGAGGCCGTCCAGGTGCCCGTCTACGCCGTGCGGGTGGCGGCCGGACGGGTGGAGGTGAGCGTTTAGCCGATCAGAGCAGGGGCATTGACCTGCTGAAACACGGGGGACAGGAGGTGCGCGTGGCCTACGACGCCTCCGCCTACGGGCGCGGGATCGCCGACATCTACGACGCCACGGTGACCGAGCTGCCGACCGGCGCGGCCGTCGAGCGGCTGGCGACGCTGGCCGAGGGCGGCCCCGTGCTGGAGTTCGGCATCGGCACCGGGCGGCTGGCGCTCCCGCTCGCCGCCCGCGGCCTGTCCGTCGCCGGGATCGACGCCTCGCCGGAGATGACCCGCGAGCTGCGCGCCAAACCCGGCGGCGCGGCCGTCCCCGTGACGGTGGGGGACTTCTCCACCATGCGGGTCGAGGGCTCGTACGCGCTGGTGGTGCTCGCGATCAACACGATCTTCGCCCTGCCCACCCAGGAGGCGCAGGTCAACTGCTTCGCCAACGCGGCCCGGCACCTGCGCGGCGGCGGGCGGTTCGTGGTCGAGGCGTGGGTGCCCGACCCGGCCGCCTTCCGCGACGGCTCGGCGCTGCGGCTGCTGTCGCTGGCCGAGGACGTCGTCGTCATCGAGGCGGCCAGGCTCGCCCCGGCCACCCAGCACATGCGCACCACCCGCGTACGGCTGACCGGCGAGGGCGTGCGGCTGCTGCCCGCCAACCACCGCTACGCCTGGCCCGGCGAGCTCGACCTGATGGCCAGGCTGGCCGGGATGGCCCTGGAACACCGCTGGGCCGACTGGATCGGCACCCCGTTCACCGACGAGAGCCGCGCGCACGTCTCCGTCTACCGCAAGGCCGCCTGATGCGCCTGCCGCCCGCGCGTGGCCCGCTCACCGACCTGCTCTTCGACCGGCTCGCCCGGCCGCCCGCGACGCTGCCCGACGCCCCCGGCCCCGACGGCGAGGAGGATCTCCAGCTCGCCCTGTTCGCCTGCTACGAGCTGCACTACCAGGGCTTCGACGAAGTGGACGACCGCTGGGAGTGGGAGCCGTCGCTGCTGCGCCTGCGCGGCCTGCTGGAGGACCGGTTCGAGCGGGAGCTGGCCGGGGCCGTGCCGCGTCCAGGGCCGGTGCCGCCCGGCGAGGTGCGGCGCGCGCTCACCGCGCTGACCGCCGAGGACGGCGACGGCGCGTCGGTCTCGCTGCACCTCCAGCGCGAGGCCGGCCTCGACACCTTCCGCGAGTTCGTGATCCACCGCTCGATCTACCACCTGAAGGAGGCCGACCCGCACACCTGGGCCATCCCGCGCCTGCGCGGCCGGCCCAAGGCGGCCCTGGTGGAGATCCAGGCCGACGAGTACGGCGGCGGCCGGCCCGAGCGCATGCACTGCGAGCTGTTCGGCCACACCATGCGCGGCCTCGGCCTCGACGACTCCTACGGCGCGTACCTGCCGCGGGTCCCCGCGGTCACCCTGGCCGTCAGCAACGCCATGTCGCTGTTCGGGCTGCACCGGCGGCTGCGCGGCGCGCTGGTCGGCCACCTGGCCGCGATCGAGATGACCTCGTCGCTGCCCAACCGCCGCTACGCCGCGGGCCTGCGCCGGCTCGGCGGCGACGCGGCGGCGGCCCGGTTCTACGAGGAGCACGTGCAGGCCGACGCCGTGCACGAGCAGATCGCCGCGGCCGACCTGTGCGGCGGGTTCGCGGCCGCCTTCCCCGCCCTGACCGGCGACGTCCTGTACGGCGCCGCCTGCGCCCTGGCCCTCGAACGCCGCTGGGCCGAGCACGTCATGGGCCGCTGGGAACGCGGCGCGTCCTCGCTGCTCGGCCAGGAGGTGCCCGCATGATCGACCTGGACTACGTGATCCCGCTGCGCTGGCAGGACGACTCCGGCCTCGACGAGCTGACCGAGTACCTGCGCGCCCTCGCGCCGCACGTACGCGTGACCGTGGTCGACGGCAGCCGGCCCGAGCTGTACGCCCGCCACGCCCGCCGCTGGCGCTGCCTGATCCGGCACGTCAGCCCGGCGGCCGGCCTGTCCTTCGCCAACGGCAAGGTCAACGGCGTGACGACCGGGCTGCGGCTGGCCGAGGGCGACCGGGTCGTGATCGCCGACGACGACGTGCGCTACGACCTGCCCGCGCTGGCCGAGATGCACGCCCTGCTCGCCCGCGCCGAGCTGGTCAGGCCGCAGAACTACTTCGACCCCGCCCCCTGGCACGCCCGCTGGGACACCGCCCGGACCCTGCTCAACCGCGCGTTCGGCGCCGACCACCCGGGCACGTTCGGCGTCCGGCGGTCGTTCTTCCTGGCCATGGGCGGCTACGACGGCGACGTGCTGTTCGAGAACCTGGAGCTCGTCCGCACCGTGCGCGCCCACGGCGGGCGCGAGCTGCGCCCGCCCGGCCTGTACGTCCGGAGGCTGCCGTGCGACGCGCGGCGGTTCTGGTCGCAGCGGGTCCGGCAGGCCTACGACGACCTCGCCCAGCCGGTGCGGCTGGCGTCCTTCCTGGCGGTGCTGCCCGCGCTCGCGCTGGTGCGCCGTCCGCTGCCGCTGCTGGCCGCCGCCGGGGCGGCCGTCGCGCTGGCCGAGGCCGGGCGGCGGCGGGCCGGCGGGCGGCGGGTCTTCCCGGCCGGCGCCTCGCTGTTCGCGCCGGTGTGGGTGCTGGAGCGGGCGGTGTGCTCCTGGCTGGCGGTGGGGGCGGCCTGCGCGGGCGGCGTGCCGTACGCGGGGGGACGGCTCGCGCGGGCCGCCCACTCGGCGCGGTGGCTGCGTGCGCGGGCTCAGGAGTCGGCCGGCGGGTCGGGCTCGCTCGACGCCTGGAAACCGACGGACTTGTGCGAGCCGTCGCAGAACGGCTTGGCCGACGACCGGCCGCACCGGCACAGCGCGACCGTGGCCCTTCCCGGGTCGATCGGCTCGCCGTCCTGAGTCAGCAGCTCGAAGGGGCCTCTGATCAGCAGCGGGCCGTCCTCGCAGGGCGTGACGGTGGTCGTCGGTTCGTCCATCGTCGTCACCTGCCCGGCCGACCGGTACTCTCACCTGCGAGGACGTCGCTAGAGGGCCTCCACGGGCGGGTAGACGTGCGGAGTGGGGTGGGCCGCGGGAAGCACGCACCGCCGCCCGGACCGGACGCTGGCACAGCGCTCGGCGTCCTCACGCTGGGGCAGTGGTTCCGGATTCGCCTGTTTTGGCCGCACTGGAGGGACGCTATAGGCGGCCCCTGCCCGCCCGGTCTCGGGGCGGCAACGATCACAGCTCTGACCGGTCTCACCAATGACAGTGAAGCGTTACCGTGAGTAATACCGACATGAGGTAAAGGGGTCGTGCGGAGTGCCTAAACCGGGCATTCGGGAACGACCGGCGAGGGCATCAACCCGGCCATGAGCAAGATTTCTGAGCGCAGGGCACTCCTGCTGGCCGCGATCGTTCCCGTCGTCCTGGTCGCGGGCTGCTCCGCGGGGAGCAACACGCAGGCGATGAAGGGGGAGGCCAGCCCGGCCACGCCGACCGAGACCATGATGACGCCCACCGAGACCGGCATGGAGTCGCCGACCACGACCGAGACCATGACCGGGACCGCCACGCCGACCGGCACCATGACGGCGGCCACCCAGCCGCGCGCCGCCGTCCAGAACTACTTCGACGCCCTGAAGTCCGGCAACGTGGACGCGGTCGTGAAGACGTTCACCAGCGACGCCGTGGTGGCCTTTGACGGGCAGGCCACGGCCACGGGCGCGCAGGCCGTCCGCAGCCTCTACGAGAAGCTGCTCAAGGACGGCGCCGACCTGAAGGGGGCCACGCACACCATCGACGAGACGCGGAACGCGGGCACCCAGGACGCCTTCGCGCGCTCGACCAGCAAGCAGGGCGACACCACCTACCGCGAGCTCTTCATGCTCTCGCACCAGGGCGGCCAGTGGCTGATCTCGCGCTTCATGAACAACCAGGGCACCTGACGGGCCCGCTCCGGAATACGGTAGGGGGGTACCGTGTTGCGGTCGGTGTAGCGAGCGAGAGGACCGGGAGATGGCCGGGTACACCGACGGCAAGCAGGACCACCTCCGGCGGCTGCGCCGGATCGAGGGCCAGGCGCGGGGCATCCAGCGCATGGTCGAGGACGACAAGTACTGCATCGACATCCTGACGCAGGTCTCGGCGACGACGAGCGCGTTGCAGTCGTTCGCGTTGTCGCTGCTGGAGGAGCACATGGCGCACTGTGTGGTCGAGGCGGCGCACAAGGGCGGGGCCGAGGCGGAGGCCAAGGTCAAGGAGGCGGCCGACGCCATCGCCCGCCTCGTCCGGTCGTGACGGATCCACGCGGGGCGGGCGCGGGCGGGTTAGCGTGGAGGACGTGCAGGACCTGACGCGGTTCCAGAACCCCCGCTTCGCCGAGGCGTACGAGCGGATGAGCGCCGAGTCGGAGCGGCGGGGCGCGGCCGAACACCGGCGGCGCCTGCTTGCCGGGCTGGCCGGGCGGGTGCTGGAGGTCGGCGCGGGCAACGGGCTGAACTTCGCGCACTACCCGGCGGGGGTGCGCGAGGTGGTCGCCGTCGAGCCGGAGGACCGGCTGCGGCGGCTGGCCGGGCGGGCCGCGGCCGGCGCGCCGGTGCCCGTGAGCGTGGTCGCCGGGCACGCCGCGGACCTGCGGTTCGCGGACGCCTCCTTCGACGCCGTGGTGCTCTCGCTGGTGTTGTGCTCGGTGCCCGACCAGCGCGCGGTGCTCGGCGAGGTGTCCCGGGTGCTCAGGCCCGGCGGCGAGGTGCGGTTCTACGAGCACGTGCGCTCCTCGCGGGCCGCCGGCGCGCTGGTGCAGGACCTCGTGACGCCGCTGTGGCGGCGGATGGCCGGCGGGTGCCGCCTCAACCGCGACACCGAGCGCGCCCTGATCGACAGCGGGCTGGTGGTCGAGGAGCGCGAACGGTTCGCGTTCCGGCCGCTGCCGTTGTCGCCGAGGTTGCCGCACATTCTCGGACGCGCCAGGAAACCGGTTTGACCGGCTGTCCGGACGGTTCTTCTAGGCCGCTGTGGCGACAAATCTGGAAAAATGGGTTTTTGTTCTGATACGTGTTATTGCGATGTGGTGTCACCGGGAATACGCGGAGTGATACGGCGCTGATCCACCAACGCCAGATAAACCGCGAACGCCCCCTGCGCCCACATCCCCGCCTGCTGCGCGGTCAGCCGGATCTCCTCGCCCTCGTGCGTGACGATCAGATGACCACCCGGCGCGCGGCGCCAGGCGACCAAAACGTTCTCGTAAACCAGAACGTCGAGCATCGCGGTCAGATATTCGCCTCCGGTGGCGGACACGGCGTAAGCCTCCTCGCTCCTCGCCGAATTCTCGCCCTGATTTCTTCGTACTGACTCCATTGTGCGCGCCGCACCGGGAATTGTCGCACCCGTCCGGCGGAAAACGGCCGGCTGCTCCGCCGAGACGCGGGCGGAACCCGGCGGGGCCGGGCGGTGTAGGGAGGTCGGAGGTGCGTGATGAAGAGAAACGTGGCCGTACCGGCTGCTCTGACGGCCGCCGTGCTGGTGGTCGTCCTGGTGGTGTCCGGATGGTGGGCGGGGGCGGTGTCCGCGTCCTCGCGCGGGGGGTGGGCGGTGACCTACCTCGATCCGCCGCCGGCGTTCGCGGGCGGGAAGACGTACACGGTGGGGTTCTGGGTGCTGCAGCACGGCACGCATCCCTACGCGGGCGAGCTGGACCCCGTCGGCCTGCGCCTCACCCGGGCCGACGGCAGGACCGTCACCTTCCCCGGCACTCCGCTGCCCGAGGCCGGACACTACGCCACGTCGGTGGCCGTGCCGGACGGGGTGTGGCGGGTGGAGGGCCTCCAGGGCTGGTTCGAGCCGTACGCCGTGGGGACGCTCACGGTTCCCGGACGGCTGCTGGCCGACCCGGTGCCGCCGGACAAGGTGGCGACGTTCGGCGGCGACGGGAAGGACCCTTGGGGCGCCGTCCGGCCGCCGGGCTTCCCCCCGGGCAAGAGCACACCGGTGCCGACCGGTGAGCCGAGCGGTGAGCCGACCGGGACGCAGGCCGGGGCACCGACCGGGACGCAGGCCGAAGTGCAGGCCGGAGTGCGGGCCGGGACGCAGGCCGGAGGTGGGGCCGCTGGGAGTGCGGCCGCGCGGGTTCCGGCCGGGGAGGCGCCGGGCGGCGGGGTTCCGGCGTACCTGCTGGTGCCCGCGGCGGTGGCGGGCGCGCTGGTGGCGCTCGTGGCGTCCCGCCTGCCGCGCCTTCGCGGGACACCGGGACGACCTGGACGACCGGCCGGCGCGCGCCGGAACGCCGCCGCCGACGACCCTCCCGACGAGGACGGCTCCACGGAGACCCTCGTCATCGGCGGTTAGCGCGGCCAGGACAGGTCAGGCGGAGGGCTTGCGGAACTGTTCGATCATCGCCGCGTACCCGTCGCCGGCGCGCCCGCCGGCCGCCGCGCGCCGGGCCAGGTCCAGGAAGAGGTCCGGCAGCTCGGTGTTGACGCCGAGCGCCCGGCTCTCCTGCGCCAGGTGCTCCATCCCGCCCAGGTGGACGGCGAGGGTGGCGTCGGCGGCCGGGTACCGGCCCTCGTCGATCTGCCGGGCGTAGGCGGAGACGTAGCCGGTCGTCACGCCGATGGCGGTGGTGGCCAGGGACGCGAAGGTCGTCGCCTTGACGTTCGCGGCGCCCAGCAGGGCGGCGCCCTGGAGGAAGCCGTTCAGCACGCCCCACATGACGCTCAGGACGGACATGTCGTACAGGGCGGACAGGGCGTGGTCCTCCCCGAGGTGGACGGTCCCGTCTCCGGAGAGCGCCCGCAAGGTGGGCAGGTGCTCCTCGAAGGCGGCCTCCGGGCCGGAGTACAGCACCGTGGCGTCGGCGGTGCCGATCGCCTGGGGGAGGGCGAGGATCGCCCCGTCGAGATAAGCGCTCCCGATCGTGGCCGCCCACCTCGCGGTGTCGCGGGCCTGGACGGAGGTCGCCGTGGTCAGGCTGACGAGGGTGCGGCCGGCCAGCGAGGAGGCGACCGGTTCCAGCAACCCGTGCACGGCGTCGTGGTCCGAGACGCAGACGACGACGAGCGGGCTCGCCTCGACTCAGGCGAAGAACCCGACGATGCTGCGGATGCGGCCCCCGTCGAACTCCACGACGTCGTAGCCGGTGACGGCCGGGCCGAGCCGCCAGCGGAACAACGCGCGGTCATGGTGGACGCCGACCACGGCGTCGAGCGTGAACCGGAGGTCGCCGAGCCCGCTCCGGACGCGGCCGATCACCTCGGACAGCTCGGCGTGCCCGCGCAGGCCCGCGTTCTCGGGATCGACGTAGAGCGAGTCCTCGGTGAGGACGGACTTCATCAGGGCCGACCGGGCGGCGGCGTCCGGCTCGTTCCAGACGTCGAGGTAGGCGTGGATCACATCGGTGGTGCTCACCTGGGGGCTCCCAAAATGTACGGCGTTCGATTCCTGCACGCCGTTCAGTAAACAGCATGCCGTGTAAGCTGTCGACCGTGAGCGACCCCAGGACGAGCCGCCGGGACCGGCTACGCGCCCAGACCAGCGCCGAGATCAAGGCGATCGCCCTGCAGCTCATGGCCGACGGCGGCCCCGACGCCATCTCGCTGCGCGCGATCGCCCGCGAGATGGGCATGACGGCCGGTGCGATCTACAGCTACTTCCCCACCCGCGACGACCTGGTCACGACCCTCATCGGCGACGTCTACACCTCGGCCGTCGACGCGGCCGAGGCCGCCCGCGACGCGGTGCCGCAGAACGATCCGGGCGGGCGGATCCTGGCCTGGGCCCGGGCCATGCGCGAGTGGGCGCTGGCCAACCCCGAGGGCTTCCGGCTGATCTACGGCGACCCCGTGCCGGGCTACCGTCCGCCCGACGAAGGTCCGGGCAAGGAGGCCGAAGCGCGCGCCTGCGCCGGCCTCGTCGGGCTGGTCGCCGCGGCCTGGCCGGCGGCCCGGGAGTGCGCGTCCGGGGGCGGCGCCTACACCTGGGCCGACTTCGACCCCGCCCTGGTCGCCCACGTCCGGGAGGACTTCCCGGACCTGCCGCCGGCGGGCATCGCGGTGACGTTGCGGGTGTGGGGCCGCATGCACGGGCTCGTCGCCCTGGAGATCTACGGCCACCTGCGCGCTCTCGTCCACGACCCGGCCGCCGTCTACGACGACGAGATGCGCGACCTGGTCACCTCTCTCGGCCTCGCGCACTGATCCTCCGGTCGCCTGCCCGGCCGCGTTCGTGCTGGTAAGGGGGGATGTCGGTCGCGGGGAAGTCGGATTCCGGTTGCTACCGTGAGGGCAAGTGATCTGATCTTCGGGGCTCTGCGGCAGGTGGGAGCGGTGGGCGCTGTGCTGGGGCTCGTGGCGCTGCTCGCCGCCGGGGTCGCCACGGTGTACCTGGCCTCCCTGGCCCTGGCGCCCGGCGGAGTCGTCCGGGTGGGGCCGTTCCTGTCCGGGGCGCGGCCTCGGGAGCACGCGGTGTCCCGCTTCCACGTCCGGTGGTACGCCGTGACGCTGGTCTTCCTCGCCTTCGACATGGAGATGGTCTTCATGTACCCGTGGGCCCTCGTGGTGGCCGAGGTGGGGCTGCCGGCGGTGGTGGAGATGTTCGCGTTCCTGGGGCTGCTGCTGGTCGGCGTCCTGTACGCGTGGCGGGAAGGGGCGTTCCGGTGGGCCTGAGGGGGTGGCTGCTGCGGCAGGCGGCGCTGCGGCCCCGGGTGCTCCTCGTCGCCTGCCCGTACGGGACGGCCGCGCGGCTGCTGGTCGAGGCGGAGGTGGACCGTCGTGGCTGGCCGGTGGCGGCGTCGGCGGCGGAGGCGAGCGTGATGGTGGTGTGCGGGCGTCCCGGGGCGGAGCTGGCGGCGGCCGTACGGGAGGTGTGGAGGGCGGTTCCGGTGCCGAGGGCGCTGGTGGAACTGCCGCCGGACGTCCCGGCCGACCGGGTCGTGGCCGCGCTGGACGACGCCGTCCGCACGCTGGGGGACGAACCCGGCCAGTGGCGGCAGGCCGGCGTCCTGGCCACGGGGACATCCGACGAAGAAACTCCCATGGCCGACCGAGGGGCCGACCGGGACGGGCTGAGGCTGGACCGGCTGCACGTGCCGCTGGGACCCGTGCTCGCGGACTGGCCCGCGGGGCTGGTGGTGGAGACCGTCCTGCAAGGGGACGTCATCCAGGAGGCGCGGGTGCGAACCCTGCCGGCCGACGGCACGGGGGCCGGCTTCTGGACGCCGGGGCCGGACGCGAGCCGGGCGGAGGCGCGGCGGCGGACGGCGGCGGCGGCCCGGCTGGACGGCCTCGGCAGGCTGCTCGGCGTGGCCGGATGGCCCGCCGCCGCGGCGGACGCCCGGCGCCTGCGCGACCGCCTGCTCGCGGGCGCCATGGACGAGCGGGGACGACGTCGTTGCGTCCGGTTCACGCGGCGGGTGCGCCGGTCACGGGTGCTGCGGTGGATGTTGCGCGGCGCGGGTGAGCTCGGCTCCGACGCCCCACAGCGGCTGCGTGGGGACACCCTGGATCGTGCGCGCCGGTGGCTCGACGACGTGGACGCCCTGACCGAAGAGCGCTCCGGACCCGGGGACGGCGATGAGGTCCCGGTGGACCGGGTGCTGGCGTTGTTGCCGGGCCTGCTGACCGGGGCCGAGCTCGCCGTGGCACGGCTGATCGTGGCCGGTCTCGATCCGGACCTCGACCGGCTGCCGTCGGCAGCCAGGGACGGGTGAACCGGTGGCTGCGGGGACGGCCGCGGGGACGGCTCTGGGGATGGCGGTGCTGACGTGGGGGGCGGCGGCCTTCGACGCGGCGCTCGGCGCGGGCCGGCGCTCGTGGCGGGCGGCGGCGGTGGCGCCGTTCAGGGAGGGGGCGCGGCTGGTGGTGCAGCAGCGGCGGCGGACGGACCGGGCCGACGTCCTGCTCACCCGGGCCGGGGTCGTGGCGTTGCCGGCGGCCGCGCTGCTGGCCGCCGTCGTCCTGCCGGTCGGGGGCGCGCCGGTGCTGGACCTGGGGGCGGGGGTGGTGTGGTTCAACGCCATGGAGGTGTGCGTCTGGGGGGCTCTGTGGCTGGTCGGGTGGGGGGGCAATGCCGTGTGGCCGCTGGTCGGCGGCTACCGGTTCCTGGCCCAGGGCCTGGCGTACGAGCTGCCGCACATGTTCGTGCTGATCACCGCGGGCGTGGGGGCGGGGTCGTTGCGGTTCGCCGACCTCGTGGCGGCGCAGCGCGGGTTGTGGTTCGTGGTGTGGATGCCGGTCGCGTTCGTCGTCTATCTCGTCTCGGCGGTGGCGATGGCGTTCTGGGGGCCGATGGGACAGCCGGTCGGGCGGGACGTGTGCGGCGGCGTGCCGGGCGAGCTGGGCGGCCCCGACCGGCTGGTCTTCCTGGCCGGACGCCACGCGCTGCTGGTCGTGGCGGCGGCCGGGGCGGTGCCGCTGTTCCTCGGGGGCACGGCGGGGCCCGTGCTGCCCGGCTGGGTGTGGGGGCCGGTCAAGACGGCGGCGGTGCTGGCCGTGCTGGTGCTGGCCGGGCATCGCCTGCCGGTCGTGCGGATGGACCGGTTCGTACAGTTCGCGTGGGTGGTGCTGATCCCGGCGACGCTCGTGCAACTGCTGGTCGTCGCGGTGGCGGTGCTGCCGTGAACGTGGCGTTCTGGGCGCTGGCGGTCGTCGCGGTGGCGGGCGGGGTGGCGGTGTTCGTGGTGGACTCGATGGCGCGGGCGACGTTCGCGCTGCTGGTCTCGCTGCTGGCCGTGGGCGGGACGCTGCTGCTGATCGACCTGGAGTACCTGGGGGTGCTGGTCGTCCTCATGATGGTCATGGAGATGCTGGTCATGGCCGTCTTCATGATCATGTACATGATGAACCCGGCCGGGCTCGTGCCGATGAAGATGGTGCACAACCAGCGGGGCGCGGCGGCCGTCGCCGGAACGGTGTTCGTCCTGCTGGCCGCCGGGGCGCTGCTCGTCCGCCCGCCGAGCCGGCGCGGCCGGCCGCCGGCGGACCCCACGCACGCGCTCGGCCTGTCCCTGATGGGACCGAAGATGCTGGTCATGATGGTCGTCGGCGTGGCGATCCTGGCGACGATGATCTCGGCCGTGCTGCTGGCCACCCACCGGGGACGGTACGACCGGTGACGCTCCAGGCCTTCCTGCTGCTGGCCGCCGCCCTGTTCGCCGTCGGCCTGTACGGCGTGCTGTCCCAGCAGTCGATCGTCATGCTCATGATGGGCCTGGAACTCATGATCAACGGCGTGATCGCGGCCGCCGGCGCCTTCTGGTACCACGTCGCCCCGGCCGCCGCGGACGGCCAGGTCCTCGTCCTGGTCGCGGTCACCGTGATGGCGCTGGAGATGGCGATGGGCTTCGCCGTCACCACGGCCGTCTTCCGCGCCCGCGACGTGGACACGACCGACGCCGCCGGAGACCTCAAGGGATGAGCCCGTCCCTGTGGCTGCTGCCCGCGCTGCCCGCCGCCGCCGGCGCGCTGCTGATCCCGGTGCGCCGCGCCGCCCCCGCCCTGTCCATCGCCACGGCCGCGCTCACCCTCGCGCTGGCCGGGCACGCGGCGGCGACCAGGCCCTCGGCGACCGCCCGGCTGATCCTCGGCGAAGGGCTGGCCGTGGACGGGCTCTCGGCGGTCATGGTGGTCACCGTGGCGGCGGTCGGGCTGGCCGTGCTGGTGTTCGCGGCCGCGGAGCAGCGGTCGGGGCGCTTCCACGGGCTGATGCTGATCTTTCTCGGCGCGATGCTGGCCACGGTGACCGCGACGGACCTCGTCCTGCTGCTGATGGGCTGGGAGGTCATGGGCGCGATGTCGTACGCGCTGATCGGCTACCGGTGGCGCGACCGGGAGCGCGTACGGTCCGGAGCCGTCGCCTTCGTCACCACCCGGGCCGGCGACCTGGGCCTGTACGTCGCCTGCGGCGCGGCCGTGGCCGCGGGCGGCGGCCTGGCGCTCGCCGGGCTGCCGGGGCTGCCGCCGCCGTGGCGGGACGTGATGGCGGGCGGGGTCGTGCTGGCCGCGCTGGGCAAGTCGGCGCAGGGGCCGTTCGCCTTCTGGCTGTCACGGGCGATGGCGGGCCCGAGCCCGGTGTCGGCGTTCCTGCACGCGGCGACCATGGTGGTCGCGGGGGCGTACCTGCTGCTGCGGCTGCACGCCCTGCTCGCGGCCACCGGCTGGGCGGCGGCGGTGGCGGCCTGGACGGGCGCGCTGACCGCGCTGCTGCTCGGCCTGGTCGCGCTGGCGCAGCGGGACCTCAAACAGCTCCTGGCCGCCTCCACCTGCGCGCAGGTCGGGTTCATGGTGCTGGCGGCGGGGGCGTCGGCGGTGTCCGGCGGGACGGCTCACCTGGTCGCGCACGCCGCGGTCAAGAGCCTGCTGTTCCTCGGGGCGGGGGCCTGGCTGGCGGCGCTCGGCACCAAGGACCTGGCCGGGCTGCACGGCGCGGCCCGGCGGTTCCCGCTGGTGGGGGTGGCGTTCGGGATGGGGGCCGCGGCGCTGGCCGGGTTGCCGCCGCTGTCGTTGTGGGTGACCAAGGACGCCGTCCTGGGCGGGGTCGCGCAACCTGGACCGCGCGTGGTGGCCTTCGCCGCCGGGTTGGTGGCCGCCCTGTACGCGGGGAAGGCGCTGGCCGAGGTCTGGCGGCCCGCCGACGCGGCGACCGGCACCGGGAGCGAACGGCGGGCCACGGGCCGGGTGGCCTGGCCCGAACTGCTGCCGTTGCCGGTGCTCGCCCTGGTGGCGGCCGGGTTCGGGATCGTCGGGCTGCCCGCGCTGCACGGCTGGTGGTCCCGGCTGGTGGGTGACCCGGGCGCGCCCGGCCTCACGGCGGGCGAACTGGCCCTGTCCGGAGTCCCGGCGCTCGCCCTGGTGGCCGCGGCGATCGCAGCCCGGCCCGGGACGGCCGTGATCGGGGTGCGGCCGGGGACGGTCGCGCCTTCGCGCGTGGGCGGGGTGTTCGGGCGCTGGCTGGGGCTGGAGCGGGCGGCGCGGGCCGTGGTGTGGCGGCCGCTGCTGCGGGCGGCGCGGTGGGCGGCCTGGTTCGACGAGCGGGTCGTGCACGGCGCGGTCGAGGCGGTCGCGCGGGCGGGGCTGCGGGCCGCGCGGCTGGCCGGCAGCCCGCTGGAGTCGGGGCTCGACGGGCTCGTACGGCGGACCGGCGGCGCGGTACGACGCCTCGGTGAGCTGGCCAGACGCCCCCAGACCGGACAGATCCACACCTACTTCGCCCAGGCCGCCGTCGCCCTCGTCGTGCTGGCCGTCGTGTTCGCGATCGTGAGGTGAGGCGTGCTCGACGTCGTCGTGTTCCTGCCGCTGGCCGCCGCCGCCCTGTTCGTCCTGCCGGGCGTCACGGCACGCGCGGCCGGTCTGGTCTGGGTGGCCGCGTCCGCCGCCGACCTCGCCCTGGTCGTCGCCCTGTGGTCCGGGTACGGGGGCGGCCTGGCGTACGAGACCAGGCTGCGCTGGATCCCGACGGTGGGGGCCGGCTACCACGTCGGCGTGGACGGCCTGTCGCTGCCGCTGATCGCCATGACCGCGGTGCTGTTCCTGCTCTGCGCCGTCCACTCGCTGGGCGAGCCTGTCAGGCCCAAGGCGCACGCGGCGCTGTTCCTGTTCCTGCAGACCGTCTCCACCGGCCTGTTCGCGGCGCTCGACCTGCTGCTGTTCTTCGTCTTCTTCGACCTGTCCATCGTCGGCATGTACTTCGTGATCGTCGGCTGGGGGCACGGCGACCGGGCCAGGTCCGCGCTGACGTTCTTCCTCTACACCTTCCTGGGCTCGCTGGCGCTGCTGCTCGGCTTCATCGGCCTCTACCTGGCCGCCGACCCGCACACCTTCGACCTGGCCGACCTCACCCGCCGCCCGCCGGACGCGGGCCCGGCCGTGCTGCTCGCCATCGGGATCGGCCTGGGGGTCAAGACGCCGGTCGTGCCCGTGCACACCTGGCTGCCGCCCGCGCACACCGACGCCCCGGCCGCCGGGTCGGCCATCCTCGCCGGGGTGCTGCTCAAGATGGGCGCGTACGGGCTGGCCCGCATCGCCGTGCCGCTGCTGCCCGGCCCGTGGCGCGCCTACGCCTGGCTGGTCATCGTGATCGGCCTGGTCAGCGTCCTGTACGGCGCCCTGGTGGCGCTCGCCCAGGAGAACCTCAAACGGCTCGTCGCCTACACCTCGGTCAACCACATGGGCTACGTCGTGCTCGCCCTGGGCGCCGCCGGGCTGGCCGGGGGCCCGGCGCGGGCCAAGGAGCTGGCGGTCAGCGGCGCGGTCACCCAGATGGTCAGCCACGGCCTGGTCACCGGCGCGCTGTTCCTCATCACCGGCGTGCTGTGGGACCGCGCGGGCGGCTACGCCCTCGGCCGCTACGGCGGCATCGCGGGACGGGCGCCCGTGCTGGCCTGGCTCACGGCGGTGGCGGCGTTCGCCTCGCTCGGGCTGCCCGGACTGTCCGGGTTCATCGCCGAGTTCCAGATCTTCACCGGGGTGATCGGCTCGGGGGCCGTGGTCGCGGGCGCGCTCTCCGTGACCGGCATCCTGATCACCGCGGCGCTGTTCCTGCGGGCGCTGCAACGCGCGTTCCTCGGCGAGCCGGGCGAGCTGACGCCGCGGGTCACCGACGTGCGGCCGCGCGAGCTGGGCGCGATCGCCCCGCTGCTCGTCCTGTCCCTGGTCATCGGCCTGGCGCCGGGTCCGCTGCTGGACCTGATCGAGCCCGCCGCCCGTGCCGTCGTCGCCCTGGCGGGCCGGTGAGCGCACCCCACGGCGGCGCGGCGGTGACCGCGATGCTGCCCGAGGTCGTGATGCTGCTGGGCGCGGTGACGGCGCTGCTCGCGGGGCTGTTCGTGGCACGCGGGCGGCAGCGCGTCGCCGCCTGGGTGTGCATGGCGGCGCTCGCCGGGGCCGCCGCGGCGAGCGCCGCCGCCCTGCCGGGCCCCGCCGTCCTGGCCTTCGACGCCTACGCCGTCGATCCGCCGACCGGAGCCGCCCGGCTGACCGTCTGCCTGGCCACCCTGCTGGCCGTGTGGCTGGCGACCGGCCGGGTCAGGGCGGACGGCAGGGAGGCCGAGCTGTACACGCTGATGGTGCTGGCGGCGCTGGGGGCCGTCCTCATGGCGGGGGCGGACGACCTGCTCGTGCTGGTGGCGGCGTACCTGCTGGCGAGCGTTCCGGCGTACGCGCTGGCGGGCTTCGCCAAGGACGCGTCCGGCACCGAGGCGGCGCTCAAGTACTACCTGATGGGCGCCTTCCTCGGCGTGCTCATGCTGGCCGGGGCCACCGTCGTGTACGGCTGGTCCGGCGCCACCGCCTATCCCGCCGCGCGCGCCCCGGCGGTGGGCGCGGTGCTGCTGCTGGCCGGGCCGCTGTTCAAGGCCGGGGGAGCGCCCGCGCACTTCTGGGTGCCCGACGTCACCGAGGGCACGTCGGCGCCGGTGGCCGCGTTCGTGACCACGGTGCCCAAGATCGGCGCGCTGGTGGCGCTGTACCGGCTGGCGACGACCGTGCTGGACGAGCCCGCGCTGCTCGCGGTGCTGGCCGCCGGAACGATGACGCTGGGCAACCTGGCCGCCTTCCAGCAGGAGAACGTACGGCGGTTGCTGGCGTACTCGACGGTCAGCCAGGCCGGCTACCTGCTGGTGCCCGTGGCGGTGGCCGGACGCACCGCCCTGGCCGCGCCCGCCCTGCTGGTCTACCTGGCCGCCTACGCGGTCACGAACCTGGGCGCGTTCGCCGTCGTGGTCGCCACCGGGGCCGAGCGGCTGGCCGGCTACGCGGGGCTCGGCCGCCGCTCGCCCTGGACGGCGTTCGCGCTGGTGGTGTGCCTGCTCGGCCTGGTCGGGACGCCGCCGACCGCGGTCTTCGCCGGGAAGCTGCTGATGTTCGCGGCCGCCTGGGACGGCGGGTACGCCTGGCTCGCGGTGGTCGCCGCCGCCAACACCGTCGCGAGCCTGTTCTACTACCTGCGCTGGATCCGCCCGGTCTTCGCCCAGGAAGGCCCGGCGCATCCCGCCGGATCGAGCCCGGTCGCGCTGGTGTGCGCCGCCGCCTCGATCCTGCTCGGCCCGGCCGCCGGGCTCGCCGTGCTGATCGCCCGCTGACCCGGCGCGCGGGTCACAGGTCGCGTTCCTGGGCGTCGAGGATGGCGACCGAGACCTCGATCGCCCTGGCCGCGTCGCCCGCCTCGATCGCGGCCAGCAGGTCGTCGTGCGACGGGTCGGGCGCCAGCGCCGCCTGCTCCTTGTCCCGGACGCTGTCGCGCAGCGCGTCGCGCATGCTGCGGTAGAGGTCGGCCAGCAGCGGGTTGTGCGCGGCGTCGGCCACCAGCAGGTGGAAGTCGGCGTCGGCGTCGGCGAACCCGTCGAGGTCGCCCGCGCGCGCGGCCGACCCGCGGCGGGCCAGCGCCTCGCGCATCGCGGCCACGTCGTCGCCGGTGCGCTTGACCGCCGCCAGCCGGGCGGCCACCAGGTCGAGCCCGCGGCGCACGTCGATGATGTCCATCGCGGCCGCCCGGTCGAGCCGCCGACGCAGCGCCACCTGCGACTCGTCGGTGGCGGTGACGTACGTGCCGTCGCCCTGCCTGGTCTGCAGCAGCCCGGCGTGGGCCAGCACCCGCACCGCCTCGCGCACCGACAACCGGCTCATGCCGAGGCTCTCGGCGAGCCGGCTCTCGGACGGGATCTTCGTCCCGACCGGCCACGCCCCACTGGTGATCTCCCCGCGGAGCTCCTCGATGGCGGCATCGACGAGCGAGGTCCGCGCGACGTTTCGCATGCGATCTCTTCCGTCCCGGTGAGCCTCCAGCCTAGAGGAGCGCGGCGGCCAGGCGCTCGATCGTCTCGCGGCCCTCCAGCGGTGTCACCCAGGCGGCCGGCAGCGCGTCCGCGCCGCGCAGCGCGCCCACCAGGTTGCCGCAGACCGAGCCGGTCGAGTCGCTGTCGCCGGAGTGGTTGACCGACAGCAGCAGCGCCCGCTCGGGCGAGGGCTCGGCCAGGGCGCAGTAGACGCCGATGGCCAGCGCCTCCTCGGCCACCCATGCGCCGCCCAGCGTCTCCACCCGCTCGGGGGAGTGCGGGCCCGACGCGGCCAGGTCGAGCGCCGCACGCAGGGCTTCGGACGTCTCCTCGTGCCCCGGACGACCGGCGAGCAGGCCGAGGGCGTGGCCGACGGCGGCCTCCAGCGGCTCCCCGGCCATCAGGCGGGCG
The DNA here is from genome assembly GCF_040674635.1 of Nonomuraea sp. NPDC049758. Classification (NCBI taxonomy): domain Bacteria; kingdom Bacillati; phylum Actinomycetota; class Actinomycetes; order Streptosporangiales; family Streptosporangiaceae; genus Nonomuraea; species Nonomuraea sp. NPDC049758. The sequence goes on along the minus strand of NZ_JBFAMZ010000003.1, from coordinate 399,046 downwards.
ACGATCGCGGCGAACGCGCCCGCGGCCAGGTAGCCGGTCGGGTGGCCGTGGGTGATCTGCGCGCAGACCGCCGCCAGCTCGAACGCGGCGCCCGCGTCGTACGGCGCGACGAGCCCGAACGGCGCCGAGCGCATGACGGTGCCGCAGCCCTTGGAGTCCGGGTTCACCGGGCCGGGCACGCCGGACGGCGACGGGCCGGGGAAGGGTTGCCCCAGCCCGGACAGGCAGGCGTTGCCCGGGGCCCGCCGGGAGTACAGCCAGCCCTCCTCGCGCAGCGCGCCGGTCCGGTGCGGCCGGTCGGCGGGCGGCGGGGCCTGGTGCTCCTGGGTGTCGAGCCAGCGCAGGTACGCCTGCCGCACCTCGCCGGGCGTGCGGTCGCGGGTCAGCGCCTCGACGGTGAACAGGGTCATCTGGGTGTCGTCGGTGACGAGCGCGCGCCTGTCCCGCCAGGTCGTGACATAGCCGGTGACGCCGTCCTTGCCGTGCTGCCGGCGGATCTCCCGCAACGACTCGAACTCGATGGGCGCCCCGAGGGCGTCGCCGATCGCGCCGCCGAGCAGGCAGCCCCGGATCCGGTCCTGTGCCTCCATAGGTGGGATCTTGTCAGCTTTCTGGCCGAGTGAGAGATTGCGGGGGAAATTACGACACTTGTCACGGAGGTCACGCGTGCCACAATTACGCCCGGCCCTCTTCGCGGTCGCCCTCACCCTGGCGATCGCGACCCCGGCACAGGCCGCTGCCGGACCCACGATCACCGTCAAGGACGGCCGGACGCAGCCGGTCTTCTCCTACGCCGACGCCGTCCGCGAGCACGTGTACGTCGAGTCCACCGTGGACAGCGACCTCGACGGCGCGCTCGACCGGGTCAGGGTGGACATCATCCGTCCCAAGGAGTCCGGTCCGGGCCTGAAGGTGCCCGTGATCATCGACGAGAGTCCGTACTACGACAACTCCGGGCGCGGGAACGAGGGGGAGCGCAAGGCGTACGACGCCTCCGGAAATGTCACGAAATTCCCCCTGTTCTACGACAACTACTTCGTCCCGCGCGGCTACGCCGTGCTCAACGTGGACATGCTCGGCACCACCAGGTCCGACGGCTGCCCCGACATGGGCGGCAAGGCCGACGTGCTGGGCGGCAAGGCGGTCATCGACTGGCTGAACGGCCGCGCCAAGGCGGTCAGGGCCGACGGCACCCCCGCCGTGGCCGACTGGACCACCGGCAACGCCGCCATGATCGGCAAGTCCTACGACGGCACGCTGGCCAACGCCGTGGCCGCCACCGGCGTCGAGGGCCTGAAGACCATCGTCCCCATCTCGGCCATCAGCTCCTGGTACAAGTACCAGCGCTCGAACGGCGTGGTCTACAACTACGACTACGCCTCCTGGCTGACCAACTACGTCGACACCGACCCCGAGGCCAAGTGCCAGGCCGTCCGCGACCGCATGGACGCCGAGGACGGCGACGACACCGGGAACTACAACGCCTTCTGGAACGAACGCGACTACCTCAAGGGCCTGCTCGGCGACGCCTCGAAGGTCAAGGCCAGCGTCTTCGTCGTGCACACGGTCAACGACCTCAACGTCCGGCCGGACAACTTCTCCGCCTGGTGGCAGGCCCTGGCCCAGCGGAACGTGCCGCGCAAGATCTGGGTCGGCCAGTACCAGCACGTGGACCCGTTCGACTTCGAGGGCCGCAGGGACCTGTGGGTGGACACCCTGCACCGCTGGTTCGACCACTGGCTGCACGGCGTCCGCAACGGGATCACCAACGAGCCCCGCGCCGACGTGCAGCTCGGCCCGGCGCAGTGGACCACCCAGCGCGACTGGCCGGCCCCGTACGCGCTCAAGGCCGTGCTGCGGCCCGCCGCCGACGGCTCGCTCGGCCTGCTCAAGGCCCGCGGCGACAGCACCGCCACCTTCACCGACCTCGCGCTGAGCGAGACCGAGATGGTGGCCGACGTCGGCACGGCCAAGCCGGGCCGCGCCGCCTTCACCACCGGCGCGCTCCCGCTGGACCTGCGCCTGTCCGGCGCCCCCACCGCCGACCTGCGGGTCAAGCTCGACAAGCCCACCGCCAACCTGACCGCCCTGCTCGTCGACTTCGGCGAGGACACCCGCGTCGACTGGCGGCGCGGCCAGGGCGTCACCACCCTCACCGAGGAGGACTGCCACGGCGAGAGCACCGCGGCCGACGACGCCTGCTACAAGAAGGTCACCACGAACGTGGCCACCCGGCCGCTGGAGATCGTCGCCCGCGGCTGGATCGACGTCCAGAACCGCGACTCGCTCAGCCAGGCCCAGCCGCTGCCCGTCGGCACGTACGGGACGGTCAGGTGGCAGACGCTGCCGCAGGACTACACCTTCAGGAAGGGTCACCGGATCGGCCTGGTGCTGGCCGGGACCGACACCACCTACACCAGTGAGGAGGGCACCGGCGCGACCGTCACCGTCGACCTGACCAGGAGCAGCGTGGCCGTGCCGCTCGTGCTCGGGACACCGCTGGCCGACGTGCCCAAGGACAGCGCGACGTTCAGGGGGCCGCGACAGCTCGACCTGCCCGAGCCCGAGCCCGGGTTCCGGTTCTTCTAGCCGCGCGTGGGGCCCCGGCCGGTCCGGGGCCTCATCGGCAGTTGCTCCAGCGGACGCCGCCGGCGTCGAGCCGCCGCACGCCCTTGTCCCTGGCGACGGTCCAGCCCACCTTCAGGGTGAGCGTGCCGCCGGCGGTCGCCGTGCCGCCGGTGCGCAGGCCGTCGCCGGTGGCGCGGCCCGTCCAGACGATGGTGATCCGGCCGCGCCGCACGTCGGGCTCTCCCGGGCAGCCGGGCCGCGAACGGGGGTCCAGGACGCGGAACGTCGTGCCGTCGACGACGATGCCGCGCGTGCCGGTGGCCGAGACGACCCGGCACGTCCCGGTGCACGCCAGCGAGAACGCCCCCGCGCGCCCGGACCCCAGCCACGCCGACCGGGGCGACACCCGGGCTGTGGGCGCCGCCGGTCTCGGCAGGTCGGCCTTCCGGTCCAGGGACGACAGGGCGGACCCGGCGGCCGGGCCGATCGCGGCCGTCCAGCGTGTGGGCGTCTCGGCCGGGACGGCCGCCTGCACCGCCGCCCTGGTGACCACCGCGGGATGCGCGCGCGCGTTGAGCACGGCCCACACCAGGCCCACCACCAGCAGCCCGACGCCCAGCAGCAGGCCCAGCCTGGCCACCGTGCGGATCGGGGCCTCGGTCTCCTCCTCGGGCTCCGCCGGCTGCTCCCGCCAGAACTCCTGCCAGGGCGCCTCGCCGTCGAGCCGGTCGAGACCGCCGGGCTCGCCGTTCCAGCCGATGCCGCCGTACCGGATGATCATCGCGCCGGGCGGGGCGGCGGCGCCGTCACCGCCACCGGCCTCACCGCCGCCGACCGGCGCGCTCAACGGGCCGGTCACGGGGCTGCCGCCCGGCCCGTTGACCACGGTGCCGCTGAGGCCGCCTTCGGCCCGGTTGTCGTAGACGAGCTTGTCGCCCGGGGAGCCGCCGCGGAAGGGCCGGGCGCGGCTCGTCGGCGTGAACGGGTGCCGCCCGCGTGCCGCCCGCCCCGGGGGCTCCTGGTCGGCGGCGGCCGCGCCCGCCGCCGACCAGGGGTTTCCCGGTGTCGCCGTCGTGGGGTCGGCGACCGGGGGCATCGGCGTCGCCCCCACGCCCGGCGGGGCCGCGAGCGGCTCCACCAGGGTGCGTGCCAGCACGGGGAAGCCGTCCGCCCGCCAGAGGGGTCCCTCTCCGGGCAGCGGCTGCGCCGAGGCGAGCCGGTTGGTCAGTGTGCCGGGCAGCTCCGCGATCGGCAGCCGGCGCAGCAGCGTGGCGGCCGACATGGTGCGGGGCGCGGCCCGGCAGGCGGCGCAGCCCTGGATGTGCCGGCTGATCCGGGCGCGGGCCCGGCGGCCCGGCGAGGTGACCCAGGCCGCCACCCGCGTGGTCAGATCAGGACATCCGGTACGGCCGCGCGCGGCGATGATCGCGGCGAACCAGCCCTCCAGCGCGTCGGCCGCCCGCGCCACCACGGCGCTGACCTCGTCCTGGCTCAGGCTGAAGACGGTGGCCAGCTCGGCGTCGGACAGGCCGTGGCGCAGGGACAGGTCGAGCAGCTCGCGCAGCGGGCGGTCGAGGGAGAGCAGCGCCTCGGGCAGCAGCTCCGACATCCGCCCCGGACGCGACCACGAGCCGATGCTGGCCGGCTTGGCCACGAACGCGCGATGGGCGCGGGCCAGGGCGTAGAGCCAGGGCCCGTGCAGGGCGGGGTCGCGCAGCCGGTCCGCGTAGAGGTGGGCGGACACCAGCGCGCCGGCGGCCGCCTGCTCGGCGTCGCCCGCGGCCAGCTCGGTGCGGCAGTAGTCGTAGAGGCGGGAGCCGTGCGTGTCGCACAGCTCGCGGATGGCCTGGCGCGCTTCGTCCGAGAGCGTTCGCCACATGCGGTGTCGCACCTCCTCAGCGGTGTCAGACGGGCCGGGCCCCACCGGCGGAGCCGGGAACGGTGTCGAGCAGCGAGGCCTGCGCGAGATAGGCCCGCGTGGCCTCCGGGTCGCCGGCGATGGCCCGCAACCCGGCCATCGCCGCGGCCAGCCGGGCGCTGTCGCGCTCGCGCACGCCGGCCGGCCGCGTCTCGCCGCGCGGCATCACCCGCTGCAGCAGCACGGCCCGCCGCCGCCACGCCCACGCCTCCAGCGCGGTGGGCGGCGCGAAACCGCCGAGCACGGCCGCGATCACCTGGCCGACCTCGACGGCGTCGTGGATGCCGGCGTTCATGTTCAGGCCGCCGACCGTGGAGGTCAGGTGCGCGGCGTCGCCGACGAACAGCACCCGCCCGCAGCGGTAGGAGGTCAGCACGCCCCTGGACAGCCCGAACCGGTCGGCCCCGGTCACGTGGATGGGCCCGCTCGCCCCCGGCAGGGCGCGGCGGATCAGCATCGAGACGTTGGGCGAGGACAGCGGCTCGGTGGCGTCGCAGGGGATCCTGAAGATGATCCGCCAGTGGTCGGGCAGCGCGAGCAGCGTGCACGACTGCTGCACGTCGCGGACGTAGGTGAGCGGCGCCAGGCTCGGCAGCAGCCGGTCCAGCGGCGAGTCGGTGAACACCCGCAGCGCCTGCGTCGGGTAGGCCGACCTGGGGAAGGGCAGCCCCAGCGAGCCGCGCACCGTGCTGTGGCCGCCGTCGGCGGCGATCATGTACCGGGCCCGCGTCCAGGTCTGGCCGACGCGGACCCGGATGCCGGTGCCGCCCTCGGAGACCCCGTCGACGCGGGTGCCGAAGCGCACGTCGACGCCGGGGTAGGCGTTCAGGGCCGCGAGCAGCAGCGGGGTGAGCGCGGCCTGGTCTGCGTGGACCCTGAACGGGTGCTTGGTCAGGCCGTTGAGCCGGTTCATGCCCATCTCGGCCAGCACGATCCCCGACCGGTCGCGCCACTGCACCCGCTCGACCACGCGGCCCTTGGCGACGAGTTGCGAGGCCACGCCCAGCTCGTCGAGCAGGTCGAGCGTGGCCGGATGGAAGGTGCAGGCCCGCGCCTGCCCGGCGAGCTCGTTCTCCCGCTCCAGCACGGTGACCGGGATCCCGGCCCTGGCCAGCGAGAGCGCCGCGGTCAGCCCCGCCGGGCCGGCCCCGACGACGATCACGCCGTTCATGCGGGGCGCCTCCCCTGCTCCGCCATGTGGCGGCGGTAGGGCACCCGGCTGAGCGTGACGTGCTCGCCGATGGCCCGCGACAGGGCCCACCAGGCGGTGCAGAGGTTGGACGTGAGCAGCGTGCGGTCGTTGCCGGCGCTGAGCGGCCCGAGCACGGGCAGCGTGGCCATGCCGGTGCCGGTGAACAGCAGCACCGCGTCGCCGGGCACCTCGGCACGCTCGACCTGGGTGATCAGCTCGGCCGGGGTGACCGCGTAGGAGGAGTAGCCGCCCTTGGCGGCCCGCACCTGCACGACCTGCGTGACGTTGAGCCCCGCCGTCTTCCAGAAGCGCTCGGCCAGCTCGGTCAGCCACGGCTGGTACGGCGAGACCAGCACGATGTCGCTCACGCCGACGTGTTCCACCGCCTCCCTGGTGGCCTGCGTGGAGGAGGCGAACGGCACGCCGGTCGAGGCCGACAGCCGCGCGCACTGGTCGGCGTCCTCGTCGGGGCCCAGCAGGTAGCGGGACTCGCTGCAGGCCATGACCAAAGCGTCCAGCGGCAGGCCGTCGAACGCGCAGACCATGCCGGGCAGGGCCTCGTTGTAGCTCTCCAGCCGTTCGGCGAGCGACACCCCCCGATGCACGGGGAATCGGGTGACGTGCATGTCGGCGCGCGAGCCGAGCAGGCGGGTCAGCTCGGGCTCCGCCGAGGGATTGGCGGGGGCGACGATCACGCCCACCCTGCCGCGGCTCATCTCGCACCTTCCGGGTCGGGGACCGTCCGCATGACGGTCAGGCCAGCGCCTGGTCGATCTCGCCGATCGCCTGCACGGACACCTGCCGGATCCGGCGCAGCCGGTGGACGGTGCGCGCCGGGGCCTCGGCCCGCGACGGCTCGTCCCGGCCCTCGCCCCTCGGCTCGGCGGGCTGGGGCCGTGCGCCCCGGGCGTGCACCTCGTGCGGCTGCCGCCTGGACATCTCGTCGGTGAGCATGATCACTCCTGTCGGTCGCGGATCCGGGTGACGCGGGCCGGGCGCGGCCCGCTGACGTCATGGCCACCGGCACGGGGGCCCGCGCGGGCGCCGGCCCCCTGAGGGGGCGGTCGATCAGAGCCGTGGCGCCCGTCACGCCGATCGTCCCGCCCGGCGTCGCCGCCGTGCCGGTGGCCCCGACCGGGCAGCCGGGCTGGCCCGCCTCCCCGGTCGGGGAGGCCGCCGCCCGATCACGGGCGGACGGCCGCGAGGAAAGCCGGCCCCAGGCACTACCCCTTGGTTTGGCCGGCACGCCAGCCGCTACCGCGCCGGCCGACAGCACCGTGCCGACTTTGTCGGGCACGTGACGCACGGTGCCGGAGGGATGGGGTAGCGCCGGAGCCGGCCGCATGAGGGCCGCCGGCACGGCCGCGCGCGGCGCGGGCGGTGCGGGCGGGCCGGTGGGCGGCGAGGCCCGGCGGGGGAGGGGGAGCGGCGTCATCGCGCCGCCCCCTGGTCGAGCGCGGCGGTTCTGTTGGGCACGCTGACGCAGACCATGCGCTCGGTCAGCCCCGCGCGCGGGCCTGAGGCGCGCGAGCGGGCGGGCGGCGCGGTGCCGGCCACCGTGCGCGCGACCCTGGCGGCCAGCGCGAGGTGCTCGGCGCAGCGCCGGCTCACCGTCGACTCCAGCCCGGCCACCTGGGCCAGCCTGAGCCTGATGGGTTCCAGCGACGACCGGCGTTCGAGCCCGTCGAGGTCGGCCAGCCGGACGGGCCAGCGCAGCGCGTCGCGGCAGCGCTCGACCACCGCGGCGGGCAGCTCGGCGGCGGGCATCCCTTCGTGCCGCAGCCGGGTGGCGATCATGACGGCCGCGAACGACGTGCGGTCGAAGTGGGCCAGCCGCCCGGACAGGGCCGCGGCCAGCATCCTGGCGCGGTGGCCCAGGCAGACCGCGCTCCAGCCGAGCAGCAGCAGCCGGTCGGGTCCTGGCTCGGTGTGCCAGCCGGCCAGCCGCAGCTCGCGGGCCATGCGGTGGTGCAGACGCCAGCGGTGACGGGGGCTGTCCAGCCAGATCTCGACCCCGCCCAGCGGCAGCTCGGCGACCTGGACGTCGCGGCTCGTCAGCGGGCCGGCGACCCGCGCGCAGATGCGCCGGACGACCTGCTGCTGCCCCCGGGAGACCGGATCCTCCGGGAAGCGTGAGCCGTCGAGGGAGTCCATGGTCACGTCCGGCCACCTCCTTGCCGGAGACTCTCGCGAATCGTCCGGGCTGTTAAGCCACAGTTACCACGCGCTCCGATACTGTGCTGGAAAGAGGGGCTATGTCAACTCACACTTTGCGAATAAGTTGATACCTACCCGCCGGGCAGAGCTGGCCCGCGTGGCAGGGGACAGTGGGGGTCTCGTACCTTAGGCTGGGAAAAGTTCACGGGCGGTAGGAGGTGCGCCGTGGCGAACTTCGCCGAACGGCTCGATCTCGCGCTGACCAAGCGCGGCTTCACGGGCGCCCAGGTCGCCTCCGCCCTCACCGAGGCGGGCATACCCATCACGCGCGCCTACGTCAGCCAGCTGCGCACCGGCAAGCAGACCAACCCCACCCTCCAGGTGCTGCGGGCGCTGGCCGCCTGCCTCCAGGTGAGCGTGGGCTGGCTGGTGGGCGACGAGCACTACGAGTCCGGCGCGGTCGAGGACCTGCAGCTGCGGGCGGCCGCGATCGGCCTGTCCGCCTCCGGGTTGTCGGAGGGGTCGCTGGCCGTCCTGCGCGGCGTGGTCGAGCTGGCGCGCCGGGCCGAGGGGCTGCCGGGCGAGCCGGAGCCGGCCGCCGAGATCCCCGAGGCCGCCACGCCGCTCAACGACTCACAGCGCCGCGCGCTCGGCAAGCGGCTGCACGGCCTGCGCATGGGCGTGCGGCTCTCGGTCGAGCAGGTCGAGGGCTCGCTCGGCAAGGGCGCCGCCGCGATCCCCGCGATCGAGGAGGGCCGGCTCGCGCCCACGCCGATCACGGTCGAGCGCCTGCTCGGCCTCTACGGCGTCACCGCCCCGCCCGTCCGCGAGTACGTGCTCTCGCTGGCCAGGGGCGAGCGCGAGGCCGCCTGGTACGACGCCCAGTCGGTGCCCGTCTGGCTGGCCACGGCCTACGCGCTGGAGCAGCGGGCCACGGTGATCCGCACGTACCATCCCCAGTTCGTCCCGCCGATGTTGCAGACCGAGGACTACGCGCGGGCCGCGATCACCGTGGCCGGGCCGGCCACGCTCGGGCAGTCGTCGGTGGAGGAGGCCCTGGCGCTGGTCATGGCCCGCCAGGAGGCGCTGGCCGGAGCCGGTGACACGGTGTTGTGGGCGGTGATCGACGAGGCCGTGCTGCTGCGCTCGATCGTCGGCCCGCACGCCCAGCTCCGCCAGCTCGACCTGCTGCTCGACCACGCCAAGCGGCCCAACGTCTCGCTGCACGTCGTGCCGATCGACGACCCGGCGTACGTGCCGCGCACCGGCCCGTTCACGCTGTGGCGCTTCGCCGAGGCGTTCGAGCCCGACGTCGCCTGCGCCCACGGCGTCGAGGCCGACGAGCTGATCACCGACGTCGCCGCGGTCGAGACCTACCACCAGGCGTTCACGAAGCTGTCGGTGACGACCACCACCCGCGAGGAGACGTACGAGGTGCTGGAGTCCCACCGCGAACGCCTGTCGCGCTCGACAGGGAAATGATCTCCGGCCGGCGTCATTCAGGTAAGGCATATTTCCGCAGAATTCATGCTTTTCCTGTTGTCTTCCGGCGCGCAACGAGGATCATATGGTCTGGGTCATCGAGTGGGGTCCGAAAGGACCGGCTTTTCCCGAGATAGTGGGCGAGGGGAAAGGGGCAACACTCAATGCGTCAGCGTGCCATCCGTAACTTGGCGAAGCTGGAGATGACCCGAGCCATGACTACCCGGGTGCTCGACGCGGCCGCGGGCGGGAAGAACAACTTCTCGGCCGACCGCGATCTGGTACGCCGATATGACCAGGCCGCGTCCGTGACGACCACCGCCGCGCGGGCCGTGCTGCAGTTCCTGGTGCGCGTGGTCCGGCATCTGGCGGCCGAAGGCGTGGACCAGTTCGTCGTCGTGGGCAGCGGCGTGCCCAGCGGCCTGCCTCCGGGTGGCCGGTTGCACGACGTGGCCGCGGGCTGCCACGGCGGCTCCGGAGGGGTGCCCGTCCGGGTGGTCTACGTGGAGAACGACCCGATGGTGCTGGCCGGCGCGCGGGCCACCATCGAGCCGGGCACCGATCTGGTCCGCGTGGTCGAGGGCGACGTGCGCGAGATCGACGCGATCCTCGGCGACCGGGTGGTGCGCGCCTTCCTCGACTGGGACCGTCCCGTGGCCGTGCTGCTGCTGTCCACCCACAGCCTGGCCGACGACGAGCACGTCCACTACGTGATCAGCCGGGTCCGCCGGGCGGCGTCCGACGGCAGCTACCTGTCGCTGCTGCAGACCACCTTCGACGGCGTGCCGGGCGAGCTGCTGCCGGCGGTCCGGGACCTGCTGGCGATGACGCTGCCCGGCCACGCGATCCGCGGCAGGCAGGAGGTGGCGGCGCTGCTCGACGGGCTGGTGCTGGTCGATCCGGGGCTGGTGTGGGTCCCGGAGTGGCGGCCCGACGACCACGGCGCCGCCTGCTCCGGCCGGCCGAGCTCGTCGGGCACGTACGGCGCCGTGGCGCGCGTCCCGTGAACGCCCGGGCCCCCGTCAGGCCCCTGTCGAGGCGGCGGCGGGTGTGGCCGGGTCGCCGGTCGCGCCCTTCGCCGGCTCGACCCCGAACGCCAGCACCGCCACCACCGCCAGGATGAGCGGGACCGCCCCGAGCAGCGCGGTCGTGCCGATCGACGGCGCCGCCGCCCCGGCCACGAGCACGGCGGTCACGGCCACGCCGCCGGCCTTGCCCATCCCCGCCGACAGCCCGGAGCCGCGCGAGCGCACCCGGGTCGGGTAGATCTCCGAGCTGTAGGCGGCCAGCACCGCGGCGATCGTCGCCGTCCCCACGATCGGCCCGGCCAGCAGCAGGTACAGCCAGGTACGGTCGTGCGCCAGCGTCTCGCCGGAGAAGGCCAGCACCGCCAGCGCCACGCCGACCAGCGCCGACAGCGTGACGATCGTCTTCTTCGCGCTCCACAGGCCGTACATGGCGGCCGAGACGAAGATCAGCGGCAGGCCCAGCAGCGTCGAGTCGCGCAGCGCCCGGTCGGCCGTCTGCTGGTCCAGGCCCAGCTTCTGCAGGTTGGACGGGATCCACAGCTGGAAGCCGTAGGTGACCAGGCCGATGCTCAGCCCGAGCACCACGACGGCCACCGTCAGCCCGGTGAACGGACGGCGGAACAGCCGCGAGTAGCCGCCCGCGTGCTCGTCCTCCACCCGCTCGACGCCGGCGGTGGCCTCCTCGGTGGTGGCGGCCGCGCCGTACCTGGCCAGGACGGCGCGGGCCTCGGCGTCGCGGCCGTGCGCGAGCAGGAAACGCGGTGACTCGGGGATGAAGCGGTTGAGCAGGATGAGGAACACGCCGGTCGGCAGCCCGACCAGCCACAGCACCCGCCAGGAGAACGTCGGCGCCAGCGACGCCGACAACCAGCTGGCCGCCAGGTAGGCGACCGCCAGGTTGCCGCCGATGAGCACCATCACCCAGCCCTTGTGCCGCGGCGGGATCGTCTCGGCCAGCAGCGAGAACGTGATCGGCAACATGCCGCCCGCGCCCAGCCCCATGGCCACGCACATGGCCAGGTTCCACTCGAAGTCCGGCATGACGCCGCAGATCGCGGTGCCGATGAACAGCACCCCGGCGAACAGGATCGACGGCTTGCGCCCGATCTTGTCGCCCATCCAGCCCCACAGCAGCGAGCCGAGCACCGTCCCGGTGAGCCCGGCCAGCGGCAGCAGTGCCACGGGCAGCTCGCCGGCCGGGTTGAGCGCGGACTTCAGGCCGTACTCCTTGGCCATGCCGGGCGCGACGAAACCGAGCGTGATCGGCTTCATGGCGTCGATGATCACCGCGACCGACATGACCACGATCAGCCCGATGTGCGCCGGCCGCATGCGCGCGTCGTCCAGCGCGCGGACGCGTACCTCGGCGGCCGGTCTGGCCGTCAGCGCGCCGGGCGGGATCAGCCCGTACGCGGTGACCGCCAGCCCCGCCACGATCAGCGCCATGCCGATGGTCATCGGCAGGTCCATCGGCATGCCCGCCAGGCGGTAGTGCATGTCCGCGCCGTGCAGGTACATCGGCAGATGCAGCACGACCCCGGCCACCGTGGCCAGGAAACCGAGCCAGAAGTACAGCGGTCGAGCCAGCTCGACGCCCCCCATTGCCCCTCCGTAAGCAGAACCGTGAGCAGATCCGAGATCAGAGCAGACGGCCGCCGCGCAGCCGCCACTCGACGAACAACACCCGCATCGGCCCGTTCACGAACAACCACTGGCCGAGCCAGACGAAGGCGAACATCACCGCGAACGCCCACGCCCTGACCGGGCCGGCGACGCCGGGGACGAGCCCGCCGTCCAGCAGCACCCACATCAGCAGCCCCTCGGGCACGGCCGTGACCAGCCCGAACAGCGTCGGCCAGTCCTTGTCCCAGCGGAACTGCATGAGCAGGTGGTACAACAGCTCCCACCCGGCGCCCACGACGGCGACGGCCAGCAGCACGAGGAAGGCGTCCCGGAAGGACATCGGCAGCACCAGGGTGATCAGCGCGGTCAGCGCCGCCCCCACCGTGGCCAGCGTGAACAGCCGGGTCTGCAGCCGCCCGGCCAGCGTCGGGATCAAGCGAGCCTCCTGTTTCCCGCCCACCGCAGCCACTGGGCCGTGGACCGCACCGGCCCGAGCCCCTTGCAGAACCCGCGCCTGGTCAGGTCGGCGGCGATGTCGAGCGCGGCGGTCTGCATGCCGAGGAAGCTGTCCACGGCCAGGAAGTGGTTGCCGGCCGTGGCGGCGCCGGAGGCGTACAGGACGCCGCCCTCGCTCTCGGCGCCGAGCACCTCGAAGTTCTGGCCGACGCTCAGCCGGCCGGCCTTGTTGGGCCGGGCGCCGCCGTGCCGCAGCAGGTCGTCGAGGACGCGGTGCTCCGGCATGTCGGCCTCCAGGCCGGTGCAGTCGATGATGAAGTCGGACACGTACTGCATGGCGGCGGCGTTGACGCTGCGGGTGTGGGTGACCAGGCGGCCGTCGGGGGCTCGTTCGATGCGGTCGACGACGGCCTGCGTGGGGTGGTACCAGTTGCCCTGCCGGCCCCTGCGCATCTGCTCCTGCCAGCGGGCCAGCTTCGGGGTGGTGGTGCCGGCCAGCGCCTTGGAGATCAGGGCGCGCTGCTCGGGCGTGGCCTTCCTGAACCGGGCCTTGAGCTGGCCGCCGAAGGCCGACTTGGGCATCGTGAACGCCTGGTAGGCCCAGCCGTCGCCGCCCTTGCGCCGCATGAACACGCTCGGGCCGTGCGGACCGGCCACGTACGTGCGGAACAGGTGGACGATCTGGGTGTGCAGGCCGTACCGCTCGCGGTCGTCCATCAGGCGCTGGAGCACCCGGGAGGCCACGATCCCGGCGCCGCGCACGACCACCACCCCGGGCCGCTTGCGCAGCTGGTCGTAGACGTGCTCGTGCGGCTCGTAGGCGTTGACCACCCGGTAACGCTCGCCCTGCGCCTGCCGGAACTCCTGGAGGTCGTCGAGGAACTTCAGCCCTGGGTAGCCGACGGCCAGGTGCACGTACTGGGAGCGCAGCACCACCCGCTTGGTCGGCGAGGTGCCCGGCGGCGGCGTCAGCACGGTGAAGTACCCGCCGCCCAGCCGCTTCCTGACCATGCGCACCTGGCCCTTGGCCAGCATGTGCCAGTAGCCGATGCGGTCGGCCTCGCGTTGCACGGTCTGCGTGACCAGCCCGGCGCGCGGGCTGTAGAAGTCGGTGAACAGCGGCTCGGCGAGCACCTGGAGGATCGGCTTGAGCGAGCCGTCCTGCCAGGCCTCCTGCACCGCGTAGGAGGGGAAGCCCCAGACGTTGTCGGGACGCGCCCCCGCGTCGGACCGGATGCGCTCGTGCGCGGGCAGCTGCGAGACGCGGGTCAGGTACTCCCACGTCTGCCAGGGGGTGTCGCTGGTCGAGAGCACCCGCATGGCCGGGATCGGCACGCCTCTGATGCGCAGCACGTCGACCAGCGTGAACGAGCCGAGCCCGCCGCCCACCGACACCAGCGGCACGTCGTGGACGGGGATGCCGGCCGACTGCACCAGCCGGTCCGTCCAGGACGAGGAATGCAGTAGCTCCGGAGTGAGATCTCCCCGTGACATGCTGTGACCGAGCCCTCCCTGTCGCGGTTAAAAGTAGCGTAAAAGCCGGGGATTCAGTCCCACCAGAACGACCAGGCGTGTTGCCCGAGGATCTGGTCGGCGTACCCCTGGAGGTCGCCCGGTCCCTGCACGACGTTGTCGGGGCAGAACGCCCAGTGCTCGGCGGCGACGTGGAGGGCGTGCTCGGGGTCGGCCGGCGGCGCGGCCACGCTGAGGTCGAGCGTGTTGAACCCGACGCTCACCACGCGGGCCCCGAACCGGTCCTCCCAGCTGCGCACCACGGCCGCCATCGGCACCATCCACTCGTTGTGGTGCAGCGCGCCCTGCCAGCCCATGACCGCCAGCGCGTCGGCCCCCCGGCCGGCCGCGACCAGCCCGAGCGGCATGCCCCTGGGGGCGAGCTCGCCGGCCAGCCAGTCGGCCACGTCGCCGGGGTCGGCGCGGGGCACCCCCGGCGGCGCCAGCCCCGGGCAGAGCGCCCCGTACGGCTCTAACTCCGCCAGCGCGTCGCGCGGCATCTGCGACACCCACTCCTGCCACACCTCGGTCATGAACCCCTCGGCGGTGAAGTGGCCGATCAGCATCGGGTCGTCGGGCACGATCTGCCCGATCGCCCACGGCTGGGCCGACTCGTCGAGCAGCACCGGCCACAGGCCGCTGTGCGCGTGCCAGACCCGCATGAACGACCAGTCCTCGCCGGCGGCGTGCTCGTCGCTCATCCAGAACGCCGGCCGGGCCGCCGCGACCTGCCGGGTGTAGGCGGGGTCGGGCCAGACCACGTCGCCCGCGGGCAGGCCCGGGGGCAGTCTGCGCCCCCTGCCGCCGTCGGCGAACAGCTGGCACAGCTCAGGTGGCAGCTGGTGATCGTCCATGCCCTACCGTTCCGATACCGAATACCGTCTCGGAGATGGTAGTGCCGCCGGTCGCCCCGGGGCTTTGGCGGCACGCGAAACCTTCTCGGACCAGCGGATGCGGTACTTCACGGCACAATGATGGCTGTGATCCCCTTTGATGCGGTTCTGACCGATCTTGATGGCGTGCTCCGCCTCTTCGACCACACCGTCCAGGCCGAGATCGAGGCTCGATACGCCCTGCCGCTCATGGCCACGGCCTTCGCCCCCGAGCTGATCGAGCCGGCCATCCTGGGCCGGATCAGCGAGCGTGAATGGCTGGAGGCGGTGGCGGTCGCCCTCGGCGGCGACGAGCGGGCCCGCCGGGCGGTGGCCGAGTTCGCGGCGGTGCCGTTCCGGGTGGACGAGGAGGTCAGGGAACTGCTGGCCAAGGCGCAGCAGCACGTGCCGGTGGTCATCGTGACCAACGCCACGGACACCGTGGAGGAGCACCTCGACCGGCTGGGGCTCACGTACTTCGCCGACGACCTGGTCAGCAGCGCCAGGGTCGGCGTGATCAAACCCGACCCGCGCATCTACCGGATCGCCGCCGAACGCGCCGGGGCCGACCCCGCGCGCTGCCTGTTCGTCGACGACCGGCTGCCGAACGTGGAGGCCGCCAGGGCGCTCGGCATGACGGGCGTCCACTACCGCACCGTCGCCGACCTGGCGGCCGTCCTCGGCGGGCTCTGAGGCCGGACGTGCGCCGGCCCCGCCCGCGGGAGAGCGGGCGGGGCCGGCGCGCGGGTCAGTCGGCGCAGATGGCGAACACGCTGATGCCGACGTCGTTGTAACCGATCTGGCGGCCGAGGGCGATCCAGCCGCGGGCGTCGTCGGTGGGGAACGACCCCACCAGGATCGCGCCGTTGCCGCGGGCCTCGCCGCCGCCGCCGAGCACGTGCTTGGAGCCCGGGCAGTAGACCGTGCGGCGCTGGAAGTTGGGGACGTTGGAGTTGGGCAGGGTGACGAGCTGGTAGCCGGGCGGCAGCGCGGCGCGCGTGGCCGCCGACACGGGACTGGACGCCTGGAGGGCCACGACGGTGGCCGTCACGCAGGCCGCGGTGGCGAGGGCGATGACGGAAAGGAACAGAGACTTCTTGACTGGCATGGTCTCTCCTTGTCCTGTTCCCTGACAGGCACGGTTTCCGGGCAGCACGCGACACGCCGGCTCATGCGGTGCTTAAGGGGGCGACGTGAGAGCAGGGATGAGGGTGTTGACACGTTGAGTATCTGCTCCGTCGCATTCCGTGTCCATACGTGGTTCGCAGGTTTTCCGGGAATCCGGGTTTCCGGCGCGGCCCGCGCCGGCCGCGCCGGAAACGTTCAGTGGCCCCGATCACGGGCCCGGTCGTGGCTGCGGTCAGTAGCCGCCACCGCCGCCGTAGGGCGACTTCGACTTGGGGGCGGCGGAGCGGGTGGGCGCCGGCGTGCTCGCGGGGGCGGCGGCCGTGGAGGTCGGCTTCGTGCCGGCGGGGGCGATCACCCCGATCAGGCCGTGCTTGGCGCCCTCGATGCCGGCCGAGAACCACAGCGTGTTCACGCCGCCGGTGGCCGCGGTGCCGGGTTCGAGGTCCCACAGGCCGGGGAGCTTGACGGGCCGGCCGCCGGACGTGGTGATCGCGCCCAGGTGGCGGTCGCCCTTGTAGGCGTGCACGGTGCCGTCGCCGAAGTTGCCGACCAGCAGCGCGCCCGCGTACTGGCCCCAGCCGCGCGGCGCAGCGGTCATGGCCCAGGGGGCGTCGAGCCCGACCCTGGAGATGCGCCCGGTCAGGCGGCCGTCGGCGTTGAAGCGGCTCACGAAGCCCTTGCCGGCGCCGAAGACGGGCTTGCCGGTGGTACGGTCGCGCAGCGCGTACGCCACCCAGACGCTGCCGTTGACCACGGCCACGTTGTAGGCGTTGTAGCCGCGCGGCACCCGCGAGTCCTGGAACTGCCAGCCGGCCAGGCGGATGCGCCGGAAGTTCTCGTCGAAGGCGTGCACCCGGCCGTGGGCGAAGTCGGCGGCCAGCAGGAACTCGCCCTCGTTGGTCCGTACGAGCTCCAGGCCCTTGTAGTCGGCGCCGCGGGTGAACGCGGCGATCACGGCGTTGGCCGGGTCGGCCTCGGCGTTCCAGCCGGTGATCGCGCCGCTCGGGCTGCAGAAGATGAACGTGGCCGGTCGCCCCTTCACGGTGAAGCCGTCACCCGGGTTGAACACCTGGCCGGTCGGGGAGCCGCCCGGGATCCACACCTCCGTCTTCTCCTTACGGCCCGTGCCGGAGTAGACGGTGGCGGTGCCGGTGCCGGCGTTGGAGACCCACAAGGTCTTGCCCATGGCCAGGCCCCACGGGTTGACGACCTTGGGGTCGGTGACCGGGGCCTTGCCCTTGACGTCCGACACGAGGTTGATGACGTCGAAACGGGTCCTGGTGGTCGCCTGCGCGGGGGCGGTGAGTGTCGTCCCCGCCACGACGGCGACAGCGCAGAGCGTGATGATGCGGAGCCGCATCCGTGCCTCCTAGTGAGCGCTTGTGACGCGAGATACGCGGTGGGCGCGGAGCGGGTTCAGCCGGGCCGGAAATATGGGCGGGCGAGTTTTCCCGTCCAGGGCGGGGGAGAAGGAGAGTCATGAACGTGTTGGGCATCGACATCGGCGGTTCGGGAATCAAGGGCGCCCCGGTCGACACCGAGGCCGGAGAGCTCGTCCAGGAGCGGTTGCGCATCGCCACGCCCCAGCCGGCCAAGCCCGAGGGGGTGGCCGAGGTGGTGGCCGAGATCGTCAAGCATTTCGACTGGGACGGCCCGGTCGGCGTCACCTTCCCCGGCGTCGTCGTCGACGGGGTGGTGCAGACGGCGGCCAACGTCCACCACTCGTGGATCGGCGTTGACGCCGCCGCGCTCTTCGGCGGCGCGACGGTGCTGAACGACGCCGACGCCGCCGGCATCGCCGAGATGACCTTCGGCAGGGGCCGCGACCAGAAGGGGACGGTGCTGATCCTGACCTTCGGCACCGGCATCGGCAGCGCCCTGTTCGCCGACGGCACACTCGTCTGCAACACCGAGCTCGGCCACCTGGAGCTGCGCGGCAAGGACGCCGAGGAGCGCGCGTCGGCGCGGGCCCGCGAGGAGCACGACCTGAGCTGGGAGAAGTGGGCCGAGCGGGTCGAGGAGTACCTCAGGCACGTGGAGATGCTGTTCTCGCCGGGCCTGATCGTGATCGGCGGGGGCGTGAGCAAGAAGGCCGACAAGTTCCTGCCGCACGTCACCATCGACACCCCCGTGGTGCCCGCCGCCCTGCAGAACGAGGCCGGCATCATCGGCGCCGCCCGCCACGCCGCCACCACCCGGCCGGCGCGGTAGGGGGCCGCGGCCGCCGTCCCGGCACGGCCGGGGAGCGCGGCCGCGGTGCCGGCGCGATATTGGGATGCGGGAGGCGGGTCGCGTCGGGCACCATGGGCCGTTGGCTCCGGGGCCACGGGGCTCAAATATCCTGAAAGCAGTATGGGAACGCCTTCGTTGTCCTCTCCGCTCGCCGACCTCCAGTCCCGCCTGCCCGAGCTCATGCCGCGCGACCAGCGGCGGCTGCGGCGCAGGCTCGACGGCATGCGCCGGGTCCGCTCCCGCGACGCCCGGGACAAGATCGTCACCGAGATCCTCGCCGACGTCGAGCGCGCCGAGCAGCGGCTGGCGCGCCGCCGCGAGGCCGTGCCGCAGGTCCGCTACCCGGAGAACCTGCCGGTCTCCCAGCGCAAGGACGACATCCTGGCCGCCATCCGCGACCATCAGGTCGTGATCATCGCGGGCGAGACGGGCTCCGGCAAGACCACCCAGATCCCCAAGATCTGCCTTGAGCTCGGGCGCGGCGTGCGCGGGCTGATCGGCCACACCCAGCCGCGCCGCATCGCCGCCCGCACCGTCGCCGAGCGCGTCGCCGAGGAGCTCGGCACCGAGCTCGGCGAGGTCGTCGGCTACAAGGTGCGCTTCACCGACCAGGCGAGCGACCGCACGCTGGTCAAGCTGATGACCGACGGCATCCTGCTGGCCGAGCTGCAGAACGACCGCATGCTCGACCAGTACGACACCCTGATCATCGACGAGGCCCACGAGCGCAGCCTCAACATCGACTTCATCCTCGGCTACCTCAAACAGCTCCTCCCACAGCGCCCCGACCTCAAGGTCGTCATCACCAGCGCCACCATCGACCCCGAGCGCTTCTCCCGCCACTTCGGCGACGCGCCGATCATCGAGGTCTCCGGCCGCACCTACCCGGTCGAGGTCCGCTACCGCCCGCTGGCCGAGGACGACGACCAGACCGGCGGCATCGTCGACGCCTGCCGCGAGCTGGTCACCGAGGGGCCCGGCGACATCCTGGTCTTCCTGTCCGGCGAGCGGGAGATCCGCGACGCCGCCGACGCCCTGTCCAAGGCCGACTTCACGGGCACCGAGATCCTGCCGCTCTACGCCCGGCTGAGCGCCGCCGAGCAGCACCGCGTCTTCCAGCGCCACACCGGCCGCCGGATCGTGCTGGCCACCAACGTGGCCGAGACCTCGCTGACCGTGCCCGGCATCAAATACGTGGTCGATCCGGGTTTCGCCCGCATCTCCCGCTACAGCCACCGCACCAAGGTCCAGCGCCTGCCCATCGAGCCCATCTCGCAGGCCAGCGCCAACCAGCGCAAGGGCCGCTCGGGCCGCACCTCCGACGGCATCTGCATCCGGCTCTACGAGGAGGAGGACTTCCTCTCCCGGCCGGAGTTCACCGACCCCGAGATCCTGCGCACCAACCTGGCCTCGGTCATCCTGCAGATGACCTCGATCGGGCTGGGCGACATCGAGGCGTTCCCGTTCGTCGAGCCGCCCGACCGCCGGCAGGTCAAGGACGGCGTCAACCTGCTCCACGAGCTCGGCGCGTTCGACGCCCAGGGCAAGCTCACCGGCGTCGGCCGCAAGCTGGCGAGCCTGCCGGTCGACCCGCGCCTCGGCCGCATGGTGCTGGAGGCCGAGAAGAACGGCTGCCTGCGGGAGGTCATGGTGATCGCCTCCGCCCTGTCCATCCAGGACCCGCGCGAGCGGCCGTCCGACAAGCAGCAGCAGGCCGACGAGAAGCACCGGCGCTTCGCCGACCCCGAGTCCGACTTCCTGACCTACCTCAACCTGTGGAACTACCTGCGCGACAAGCAGAAGGAGCTGTCCTCCAGCGCGTTCCGGCGGCTGTGCAAGGCCGAGTTCCTCAACTACCTGCGGGTCCGCGAGTGGCAGGACATCTACAGCCAGGTCCGCCAGGCGCTCGGCGCCCAGCCCGGCAGCGTGCCCGCCGATCCCTACCAGGTGCACGTGTCGCTGCTGGTCGGGCTGCTGTCGCACATCGGCGTCAAAGACGTCATGGACAAGCAGCGCGCCGCCGACGGGCGGCGGCCGATGCAGGAGTACATCGGCGCGCGCAACGCCCGCTTCGCGATCTTCCCCGGCTCGGCCCTGGCCAAGAAGCAGCCGCAGTGGGTGATGTCGGCCGAGCTGGTCGAGACCTCGCGGCTGTGGGCCCGGGTCAACGCCAAGATCGAGCCCGACTGGGTCGAGCCGCTCGCCCAGCACCTGGTCAAGCGCACCTACTCCGAGCCCCACTGGGAGAAGAACCAGGGCGCGGTGATCGCCCTGGAGAAGGTCACCCTGTACGGCGTGCCGCTCGTGGTCGGCCGCAAGGTCAACTACGGCCGCGTCGACCCCGACCTGTCGCGCGAGCTGTTCATCCGGCACGCCCTGGTCGAGGGCGACTGGGACACCCACCACCGCTTCCTCAAGGACAACCGCCGGCTGCTCGAAGAGGTCGAGGAGCTGGAGAACCGGGCCCGCCGCCGCGACATCATGGTCGACGAGGAGGTCCTGTACGACTTCTACGACCAGCGCGTCCCGGCCGACGTCGTCTCGGCCAGGCACTTCGACTCCTGGTGGAAGAAGGCCGGGCGCGAGCAGCCCGAGCTGCTCACGTTCTCGCCGGAGATGCTGGTCAACGAGGGCGCCGACATCAGCGCCCGCGACTATCCCGACACCTGGAAGCAGCTCGGTCAGCGGATGAAGCTGACCTACCAGTTCGAGCCGGGCGCCAACGCCGACGGCGTCACCGTCCACGTGCCGTTGCAGGTGCTCAACCAGGTCAACTCCGACGGCTTCGACTGGCAGATCCCGGGCCTGCGCGAAGACCTGATCACCGCGCTGATCCGGTCGCTGCCCAAACACCTGCGCCGCAACTTCGTGCCCGCCCCCAACTACGCCAGGCAGGTGCTGACCGGCGTCAGGCAGGGCGGCGAGCCGCTGCTGGAGGCCGTGGAGCGCGAGCTGCTGCGGCTCACCGGCGTCCGGGTGCCGCGCGAGGCCTGGCAGCTCGACCAGGTGCCCGACCACCTGCGCATCACCTACCGGGTGATCGACGAGCGCAAGCGCACGGTGGCCGAGGACAAAGACCTCGACGCGCTCAAGCGCCGGCTCGCGCCGCGCCTGCGCAAGACCCTGTCGGAGGCCGGCGACGACCTGGAGCGCACGGGCCTGCGCACCTGGAGCTTCGGCACCCTGCCCAAGGTGTTCGAACAGGGCCGGATGAAGGGCTATCCGGCGCTCGTCGACGCGGGCGAGTCGGTCTCCGTCAAGATCTTCGAGACGGCCGCCGAGCAGCGCCGCGCCCACTGGCCCGGCACCCGCCGGCTGCTCCTGCTCAACGTCACCAACCCGGCCAGGTCGCTGCTCGGCGGCCTGTCCAACCAGGCCAAGCTGGCGCTGTCGCGCAGCCCCCACGGCGGCGCCGTGGCGCTGTTCGACGACGTCGTCAACGCGGCCGTCGACAAGCTCATGCTCGACCTCGGCGGCCCGGCCTGGGACCCGGCCGGTTTCGACCGCCTCCACCAGCACGTCCGGGCCGAGCTGCACGACACCGCGGCCGACGTGCTGGCCAAGGTCGAGCAGATCCTGAGCGTCTGGCACGCCGTGGGCACCCGCCTCGACGGCCTGCGCGCCAGCGCCTCGACCGACGACGTGCGCGAGCAGCTCGGCAGGCTCGTCTTCAAGGGCTTCGTCACCGCCACCGGCACCCGCCGCCTGCCCGACGTCCTGCGTTACCTGCGGGCCATCGAACGGCGTCTGACCAAGCTCCCGGAGGAGCCCTGGCGGGACGAGGAGTGGATGGACCGCGTGCACAAGATCGAGGACGACTACCATGACCTGCTGGCGAGCCTCCACCCGGCCCGCCGGGGCGACCCGGACGTGACGGAGATCCGCTGGATGATCGAGGAGCTGCGGGTCAGCTTCTTCGCCCAGACCCTCGGCACCCCCACGCCGGTGTCGGAGAAACGCATCGCCAAGGCGATGGAGAAGCTGCGGCCCTGAGCTCGGGGCGGCACACGGACGTACAGGGGGAGTGATGGTCAAGGCCGTCAAGGCCGTCGTGCTCGACGTCGGCGAGACGCTGATCGACGAGACGCGCATCTGGTCGCGCTGGGCCGACCGGCTGGGGGTCAGCAGGTTCGTGCTCATGGGCGCGCTCGGCGGCATGGCGGCGCTCGACCGTTCCCACCGCGAGGCGTTCGAGCTCGTCCGGCCCGGTCTCGACGTGCAGGCGGAGATCGCCGCCTGGGAGCGCGACGACCCGGCCGGGCTGCGCAACCACTTCGACGCCGACGACCTCTACCCCGACGTCCGGGAGGCCCTGGCGGCGCTGCGCGCGGCCGGGTTCCAGGTGATCATCGCCGGCAACCAGCCCCGCCGGGCCTTCGACGCCCTGGTGGCGATGGACCTGCCGGTCGATTCGGTGCACACCTCCGAGGGCTGGGGGTTGTCCAAGCCCGCCCCCGAGTTCTTCGCAAAGGTGGCCTCGGTGGCCGGTCGTGAGCCCGGCGAGATCCTCTACGTCGGCGACCGGCTCGACAACGACGTGCTGCCCGCCGCGCGTGCGGGCATGCGCACGGCGTTGCTGCGCCGCGGCCCGTGGGGCTTCCTGCACGCCGAGCGCCCGCAGGCGAAGGCCGCCGACATGATCGTCGACGACCTGCCCGCCCTGCTGCCCGCCCTGCGCCGCCTCACCTGAGGCTCGCGAGGGCTGTGCGGGTCAGGTGAGGTCCTCGTCGGGGTCGATGCGCAGGGCGCGCTCCTCGGCCGACAGGTCCTCCCGGTCCGCGTCCCAGTCCACGCCGATGGCCTCGTCCTCGGTGTCGGGGTGGGCGCCCTCGTCGGGCTCGGTCAGGCGGTGCTCCTCGCGCGGGGCGCGGCGCGGGCGGTCGGGCAACTCCTGGCGCAGCCGTTCGTCGAGCGTGGCCTCGTGCTGGGGGTCGTCCTCTTTGACCTCGTGGTGCAGGCCGAGGTCGTCAGTCCACTCCCTGACCTCGATGTCCTGCTCGTCGGCCATGCCGAATCGGTCCGGAGGTAGTTCGCTCATACTGCGCCCTCTACCCACCGTACGGACCGGAATCCTACGACTTGGCCCGGCTTAGGGCCTCCGGTAGCTCATCCTTGTCCATCTAGCGGCCGATCGCGGCGCCGACCAGGGAGCGAGGGTCGGCGGCGCCGGCCAGCATGCCGTCGGGGCGCACGTCGATGAGGTGGGCGTGGCCGAAGGAGTTGCCGTACGGCAGCGTGCGCACCGGGTGGCCGAGCGCGGTCAGGCCGTCGGCCCAGGTCGTGCCCTCCTCCAGGTCGAGCACGGCGTCGTCGGGGGCGTCCCAGGTGTCGAAGCCGTTGCCGTTGCCGCTGCCCAGCCGCCAGCGCGGCGCGGCGAGCGCCTGGCCGGGCTCCTCGCCGTGATGCAGCAGGCGGGTGATGACCTGGGCCAGGATCTGCGGCTGGGCGTCGCCGCCCATCGTGCCCACGACCGTGCGCAGCCCGCCGCCGGGACGGGTGATCAGCGCGGGGGCCAGGGTGTGCGGCGGACGGCGGCCGGGGCCGTACTCGGCCGGGTGGCCGGGACGCAGCGAGAAACCGATGCCACGGTTGTGGAGGTTGATCCCGGTACGCGGCTCGAAGAGCATGCCGCCGAACCCGGACGCGTTCGACTGGATCAGCGACACGCCCATGCCGTCGCCGTCGACCGCGCACAGGTACGTCGTGTCACCGTCGGCGGACGGGGCCCGCAGGCGGCTGCGCCTGACCGGGTCGACCAGGGCCCGGCGGCGGGCGATCTCGCCGGGGTCGAGCAGGTCTTTGGCGTCTTCGTGCAGCAGGTCGAGCCGGTCGTGCCCGGCGGCCCTGGCGGCCTCGGCCAGCAGGTGGGCCCAGGCCGGATGGCGGGGCGAGCCGGGCAGGTCGAGCCCGTCGAGGACGGCCAGGGACATCAGCAGCAGGTAACCCTGGGAGTTGGGCGGCATCGACCAGACGTCGTGGCCGAAGGCGCGCACCCGCAGCGGCTCGACCCAGTCGGCGCCGGGGGCGGCCAGGTCGGCGGCGGTGTACTCGCCCGCGCCGAGCTCGATCAGGCCCTGCCCGAACTCGCCGAGGTAGAAGCCGTCGCGGCCGCCGTCGGCCACCGCCTGGAGCGCGCGGGCCACGCCGGGACGGGTGACGCGGTCGCCGGCCTGGCGTACGGGGGCGAAGTCGCCGCCGCCCGGCCGCAACGCCGCCGTACGGGCGCCGGGGACCAGCAGCGGGGAGGCGGGGAAGCCGTCGCGGGCCAGCGCGATCGCGGGCCGCAGCAGCTCGGCCATGGGCAGCCGGCCGTGCCTGGCGTGCAGGGCGAGCCACCCGTCGACGCAGCCGGGCACCGGCACGGATCTGACGTCGTGCAGGTGCGGCATGCGGGTGTGCCCCTCGGCGCGCAGCCGGGCGGGGTCGGCGCCGGACCCGGCGCGGCCGGAGGCGTTGAGCGCGGTGACCGTGCCGGTGGCCGTGCCGTCGTGGACGAGCGCGAACAGGTCTCCGCCGAGCCCGCACATGTGCGGCGCGACCACGGCCAGCACGGCGTTGGCCGCGATCGCCGCGTCGGCCGCCGAACCGCCGCGGTCCAGCGCGCCCACCCCGGCGGCCGAGGCCAGGTGGTCGACGCTGCAGACCATGCCGTTCGGGGCGTATCTGGTGTTGTGCACGTGAAGAGACTAAGCCCGTTCCGGGGCCAGCCGGTTCTCCAGGCGCGGACGGAAGGCCGCCTGGCGGACCGTCCGGCCGGACAGGCGGGCCAGCGCGAGAGCCGCGAGCAGCGTCGCGGCCACGCACGACACGCCACCGATGCCCAGCGACAGGCGCGGCCCGAACGCGTCGCTCAGCCAGCCGAGCAGCGGCCCGCCGATCGCGCCCGCGCCCGCGCTCACCATGCCCAGCGCGGCGATGACCCGCCCGCGCATCTCGTCGGGGCTGTCGAGCTGCGCCCGCGCCGAGACCGTGGTGTCGATGATCACCGCGCCCGCCGCGATCGGCAGCATCATCGCGGCGAACGTCCCCAGAGCGGGCATCAGGCCGCTCAGCGTCTGCGCGACCCCGGTCAGGAACGCGGTGATCAGCAGCAGCCGGATCGTCAGGTGCGGGCGGGCGGCGGCCAGGAAGCCGCCCACGACCGTGCCGGCGGCGAACACGCTGGACAGCAGGCCGTACCCGGCGGCGCCGGCCGCCAGCGGGCCCGCGCTCATGGCGGCCATGGTGACCTGGTAGTTGCGGCCGAGGCTGCCCAGCACGAGCGAGAGCGCCAGCACCACGAGCAGCCAGGGGGTGCGCAGCACGTACCGCAGGCCGGCGGCGACCGCGCCGGGTTGCCGCTCGGAGCCGGCGAGCCGGTGGAACTCCGCGCGCCGCATGAGCGCGACGGCCGCGATCACGACGAAGAAGGTGGCCGCGTTGAGCAGGAAGAGCCCGCCGTTGCCGGTCAGCGGCAGCAGCACGCCGGCCAGGCTCATGCCGAGGATGCGTCCTGAGGAGTTCAGGATCGAGCCGAGCGCCATGGCGTTGGGCAGGTCGGCCGGTGGCACCACCTCGGCCCCGAAGCGTCCGAGCGCGGGCCCGCCGAGCGCGGAGACCACGCCGCCCGCCAGCGCGACCGCGTAGATCGGCACGACGGAGTCGGCGCCGGAGAAGGCGATCAGCGCCAGGACGGCGGCCAGCGCGGCCTGCGCGAGCTGCGCGGCGACGACGACGGGCCGGGTCGGCAGCCGGTCGGCCAGCGCGCCGCCCCACATGCCCAGCAGCAGCGTCGGCAGCGCCTGCATCACCAGGCTCAGCCCCACGCTGGTGGCCGACCCCGTCATGGTGAGGATGAGCCAGTTCACCCCCAGGACCTGCATCCAGGTGCCGGTGACGGAGACGATGTCGGCTCCCGCCCAGAGCCGGTAGTTGTGGTGGCGCAGGGCGCGGAAGGTGGAGGAGCGCGGTGGCAAGACTGGTCCTAGCCTCGGTACGGGGAAACGCGGGAGTCAACGCGCGCCACGATCGCGACGATTCCGATTTGCCCGAAATGTGAGGTAAGACACGGTTAAAACGGGTTTAGCGTGAAAAATTAGACCAGTTCGAGGGGGCGGTCCCGGTCCACCAGGGCCGCGTAGTGGCCGCCGAGCGCCATCAGCTCGTCGTGGGTGCCGCGCTCGACGACCTTGCCGTGGTCGAGCACGACGATCTGGTCCGCGTCGCGGACGGTCGACAGGCGGTGGGCGATCGTGATCGTCGTACGCCCCCGCGCCAGGGTGTCCAGGGCCTCCTGGACGGCTCGCTCGGTCTGGGTGTCGAGGGCGCTGGTGGCCTCGTCGAGGATCAGCACCGGCGGGTTGCGCAGCAGCGTGCGGGCGATGGCCAGACGCTGCTTCTCGCCGCCGGAGAACCGGTAGCCGCGCTCGCCCACCATCGTGTCGTAGCCGTCGGGCAGCGAGGCGATGTGGTCGTGGATGCGCGCAGCCCGCGCCGCCGCCTCCAGTTCCTCGTCGTTGGCCGCCGGACGGGCGAAGCGCAGGTTGTCCGCGATCGAGGCGTGGAACAGGTACGTCTCCTGCGAGACCACCCCGACGACCTCGCTCAGCGTCTCGAACGTCAGGTCGCGCACGTCCACGCCGTCGATGGTGACCCGGCCGCCGGTCACGTCGTACAGGCGGGGGAGCAGGTAGCTGAGGGTGGTCTTGCCCGAGCCGGTCTCACCCACGACGGCCAACGTCGTGCCCGCGGGGACGGTGACGTCGACGGCGTGCAGGGTGCGCTCGTCCTCGTAGGCGAAGTCGACCCGCTCGAAGCGCACCTCGCCGCGTACCCGGTCGAGGGTGCGGGTGCCGGGGTGGAGGTCCACCGACAGGTCCAGGTACTCGAAGATGCGGCCGAACAGCGCCAGCGAGCTCTGCACCTCGACACCCAGCCGCAGCAGCGACACCGTCGGCCGGAACAGGCTCGACTGCAGCGTGGTGAAGGCCACGAGGGTGCCGACCGAGATCATGCCGGTGTAGCCGACGGCCCAGTAGATCAGGGCGGGCATCACGGCCATGATGATCTGGATCGACGACTGCCGCCAGCGTCCGGCCATGCTCGTCCGTACGCCGAGCTCGGCCAGCTCGTCGGAGGCGCGGCCGAACCGGTCGGTCAGCTCGGCGGAGCGGCCCATCGTCCGGCCCAGCAGGACGCCGCTGATCGACAGCGACTCCTGGACCATCGAGGAGATCACGGCGAGCTTGCGCTGCCGTTCGTTGGTGATGCGCTTGCGCTCGGCGCCGACCTTCCTGCTGATCCACACGAACACCGGGAGCAGCAGCAGCGAGATCACCGTCAGCCGCCAGTCGAGGGCGAGCATGGCCACGATCGTGGCGATCACGGTGGTGAGGTTGGAGATGATCGAGGTCGCGGTCGAGGTGACCACCGACTGCATGCCGCCGATGTCGTTGGCGATGCGCGACTGCACCTCGCCTGTCTTGGTGCGGGTGAAGAAGGCCAGCGACATGCGCTGGAGGTGGGAGTAGACCGAGATGCGCAGGTCGTGCATCACCCGCTGGCCCACGGTGGTGGAGATGAGCGTCTGGAGCACGTCGAACACGCTCGTGGTGACGGCGACCGCGATCATGCCGAGGGCCAGCAGCGTGAGCAGCAGCGCGTCGCGGGACGGGATCGCCACGTCCAGCACCTCGCGCAGCAGGAACGGCGAGGCCAGCCCGACCAGGGACGACAGCAGGATGAACGCGCCCACCAGGCTCAGCCGGCCGCGATAAGGGGTGAAGAGTCCGATGATGCGCCGCAGCGGCGCGCGTGGTTCGTCGGCCAATATGGGGCCTCCTTTCGGATGTCCACTCAAACAGAGGTTAACTCATAATTGTTCCGGCTAAAATCGTCGGTATGGGAGAGAAGGAGCTCGCGGAGCTCTTGCACCTGGTCAGCAGGCGTCTGCGGCACGGATACGTGCATCGGCTGGTGCCGCTCGGGCTCAATCCGGGGCAGGCGCGGGCGTTGCGCGCGCTCGGCGAGGCCGGTCGGCCGCTGCGGATGGTGCAACTGGCCGACGAGCTGCGGATCGTGCCGCGCTCGCTGACGCCCGTCGTGGACGCGCTGGAGGAGTCCGGGCTGGTGCGCAGGGAGGTCGATCCGGCCAACCGCCGCTCGACGCTCGTCGTGATCACCGACGCGGGCCGGGCCATGGCCGAACGGGCCAGGGACGCGCGCAGGGAGGCCGGCGAGGGCCTGTTCGCGGTGCTGTCCCAGGAGCAGCGCGACCAGCTCAGGGATCTGCTCGGCGCGGTGGACGGCCAGTTCCGGTGACCGCGCCGCCGCCGACCGTACGGTGGGAGGCCGGCCGGTTCAGGTGATCGCGCCGCCGACGACCGTGCCCAGGCAGGGTGGGCGGGCCATCAGGGCCGAGTACGGGTAGCGTCCCCGGGCGTCGAAGACGGCGAAGTCGGCCCGGCTGCCCGGCCCGAGGGAGCCGATCCGGCCCGGGCCGGCGTCCAGGCCCAGTGCCCGCGCCCCGCCCAGCGTCGCGGCCTCGACCAGGCGGCGGTCCAGCCCTCGCACCCGCAGTCCGAGCTCCCGGGCCCGCCTCCGGACGCCGGCCGCGAGCCCGAGCAGGTCGCCCGGCCCGGCGCCGGACGGGTCGAGGCCGCCCAGGGCGAGGTGGCCGGAAGCGGGGTGGCCCGGAGCGTGGTGGCCCGGAGCGTGATGGCCCAGGGCGTGGCTGCCCAGGGCGAGGCGGTTGCCCTCCTCCAGCAGGGCCAGCACGTCGGCGGCCTGCTCCTGCCCCGGCGGGCAGATCGCGACCACGCTCCGGCGCAGGCGCAGCAGCTTGCGCTCACCGGGGTCGAGCGGCCGGGCGCAGGCCACGTGGCAGTGGGGACCGAGTGCGCCGGCCTCGTCCAGGGCCATGGGCGAGTGCCGGTCCAGCCCGGCCAGCAGTCGCAGGCCGAACGTCCTGGCCAGCACGGCGACGTCCTCCAGCACGTGCGGGTCGCGGGTCCGGGCCGCGATGCCGACCGGGCACGGCCGGTCCACCTCGCGCAGCGCCGTGATCAGCGCGTCCCGGTCGTGGTCCTCCCACTCCTGCTCGTCGGCGCTGGACGCCTCGACGTACGAGACGCCGGGAACGCCCGCGAGATCGGCGGGGTCGGCCACCACGGCGGCCCGCGTGGTGACGCCGGGGCCCGGGGGCGTCGGCGCGCAGCAGGCGTCCACCAGCCCGGCCACGATCATGCCCGGCCAGCGGACCTCCTCCGCGACACGGAAGCGGGACAGCAGCTCGGCCCGCGAGCCCACCTGGAGCACCCGCCCACCCCTGATCACCACCGTCCCGTCGCGCACGGGCTCGGCGCAGACCGGCAGCACCAGCGGAGCGGAATGCGCCACGACACGCGAGGGCGCACGCCTCCCCGGAAACGGCCCCAACGCCGCCCCCCGCACCGGCCCCGGAGCCCGCCCCGAATCAGGGCCCTGAGCCCGTCCTGGAACCCGCGCAGTACGCTTCGCACCCGCCATCGGCGCTCCCGTCGGATTTGCCCTTTTGGCATTAAACGCGAGCGACGGCGGCGAAGGCAATCAGTCGCCGCGGGCGCCCCGGGGCTGGTAGCGGCCGGACAACCGGGCCAGTTTCAGGCCGAGGTGCAGGGCCAGCCGCTCGCCGCCGTCCTTGAGGTCCGTACGCGCCAGCTCCTCCACCCGTTGCAGCCGGTAGTACAGCGAGGTGCGGTGCAGCCGCAGCGCCCGGGACGTCGCCACCGCGCTGCCCGCCAGGTCCAGGTACGTCTCCAGCGTCTCCAGCAGCGGCAGGTACTGCTCGTCGGCGAGCAGCCCGTCGAGCCCGGGATGCACCTCCTGGTCCGCGACCTGGGTGAGCATCCGGTAGACGCCGAGCCGGGCCCACTCGGCCGACCGTCCGAGCCCCGGCACCCGCGCGGTCACCTCCGCCGCGTGCCGGGCCTCCGCGTACGACCCGGCCGCCTGCGCCAGTTCGAGCCGGGTGCGCCCGACCCCCACCACCACGGGCACGGGCATGGCCGCGTGCAGCTCGTCGGGCGGGACCGGCGGCCCGGCGGTGAGCAGCACGGCGTGGTCGTAGCGCACCAGGTGCAGCGGATGGTGGCCGCTCAGCCGCCGGCGCAGCGCCAGCAGCCCCTGTTCGAGCGCCAGGCGCAGCCCCTCGTCGGGCTCGGCCGAGCTGGGCCGGGCCACCAGCACGGTCACCGGCTGGCCCTGCGGGAACGCGCCCGCCTCGATGAGCTGCCTGGCCGCGTCCCGCTCGCCGCGCAGCAGCCCGGTGACCGCCTCCAGCTCCCGGTGGGAGGCCAGCCCGGTCGCCAGGCTCTCGTGGAACAGCGCCAGCGCCAGCCCGGGGACGGCCGCCGCGGCCTCGGCCACCTTCTCCTCGGACATGGCCGGTTCGGCGTCGATGAACCACAGGAAGCCGAGCAGGCCGTCGGCGTGCCGCAACGGGACGCACACGCGCGGCAGCAGGCCCAGGTGCGGCGCGCCGGCCGTGCGCAGCGGGGCCTGCGCCTCGTGCACGCCGGCCGCCCGCAGCCACTCGCGCACCTCGGGGGTGGTGTGCCGGCGCAGGATGGAGTCGCGGCGGATGTCGTCCATGGCGCCGTTCTGCTCGCTGTAGGCGATCACGCGCTGCACGCGGTCCTCCAGCAGGAGGGGACGCCCGAGGCGCATGGCGAGGTCGTCCACGATCCGCTGGAGATCCGCCACAGCTCCACCTAGGTCACGCTGGACATTTCGACAAATGTCGGAAGGGTTGCTACACGTCTTCCCTACAGCTGATCGGTGATCTCCGTCAATAACGTCTATACCGTCAATCCGTGAATGCCCCGAAGAAGCTGCTGAAGGGTTTGCTGGCGGCCATCGTGCTGTTCCCGGTGAGCCTGATGGCGACCCCTGCTTCCGCAGCACCCCCCACCGTCGATCCCGAGTACCCCTGGCGGCAGAACCACTGGCCGCAGACCCAGCCCTGGCAGCAGGACGAATCGGCCGACGCCCAGACGTTGCGCGCCCGTCCTCCCGGCGGCCTCACGCCTCTCGACCCGCAGAACTGGGAGAACCCCGACCACATGACGTGGGCGGACTACAAGAAGCCTCCGGGCACCAACTGGAGCGACCCGGCCGTCAAGGGCTCCAAGCGCACCTTCAAGGGCGCGCTGGTGCTGCTCGACTACCCCAACCAGGCGTTCGTCGTCACCCAGCCCAAGGGCTCGACGATCTACGCCAACCCGAGCGCCGAGGCCCATGACGTCCCGCGCGACCAGGTGGCCAAGTTCTACCAGGACTTCCTCAACACCCCGAACGACCTCAACAAGGGGCACACCATCCACGAGTACTGGATGGAGGACTCCGGCGGCCGGTACGGCGTCGAGCTGACCGGGTTCGGCCCGTACACGATGCCGGGCAAGGACCACGAGTACGCGCTGGAGCCCGGCTTCAACGGCACCTCGGGCTGCCCGGCGGGCGACACCTGCAACAAGAACCTGCGCACCGACGGCCACAACGCCTGGATCAACGCCGTCGGCGAGGACGTCGCCAAGCAGTACGACTTCATCTTCTACCTCAGCGCCGGCCAGGACGAGTCGTCCACCTGGCAGGAGTTCGGGATGATGAAGTTCCCGACCAAGGAGGACGTGCCCGACGAGTGGGGCCCGCCCGACCCGGCCCTGCCCAACTGGCTGAAGACGCGCTACGTCGACTGGTCCTCCTGGCAGGCGGCCTCCAACTTCTGGCCCAACGCCAACATCGGCGTGGACTCCGTCCAGGCCGAGAGCTCCGGCATGGCCGTCTACGCCCACGAGTTCAGCCACATCCTCGGCGTGCTGGACAACTACAACAACCCGTACGGGGTGCCGCCGGTCCGGGCGTACACCGGCGTCTGGGAGATGCTCAGCCGCGGCAGCTTCAACGGCCCCGGCGGGCCGCACTCCCGCTGGCTGATCCCGCCCACGGCGGGCGCGTCCATGGGCGCCCAGCACATGCTGCGCAACAAGCTCAAGCTCGGCATGGTGGACGAGCAGAACGTCCTGCGCCTGTCGCGTGAGGCGCTCGACGAGTCCGGCCTGGTCACGGCCAAGATCCTGGCCCGCGCCGTGCAGCCGGGGCAGAACGACCTGTCGGGCGTCAACATCTCCTTCGACGCCCCCGGCGACAAGAGCACCTGCCCGGCGACCGACCCGCTGTGCGACCGCGGCGGTTACCAGAACTACACGGTCGAGGTCGTGGACCGGATGGGCTCCGACTCCTTCACCCCCGACTCCGGCGTGCTCCTGGCCAAGACCAAGAACGAGGACCGGGCGCCGTTCGAGTGGGTGATCGACGCCAACCCGCAGGACATCGGCATGACCGACTACGTGATGCCCGACGGGACCAAGGTGCCGATCACCGTCGGCGACTACCGCCAGCTCTCCGACGCCCTGTTCCACGCCGGGACCGACTCCGGCAGCGAGTACGAGTACGTGGACCAGGCCAACCGCCTGCACTTCTACGTCACCGACCTCAAGCGCAACCGGAACGGCGAGCTGTCCTACACCGTCGCCATCCGGTCGCTGGACGGCGCGGGCCCGCAGAAGCGCGGCGTGCGGGTGCTGCCCGCGGCCGGCGTCCCCACCGGCAAGAACGTCTCCACCTGCACGTTCCCGGTGTTCAACACCGGCAAGGCGGCCCCCGCCCAGGGGCAGCACCCCGAGGACGTCAGCGCCTACCTCAACTCCGACGTCTACCGGGTCAAGGCCGAGGTGCAGGGCAAGGGCTGGACCGCCCAGGTGCCCAACGCCCTGGCCTCCGTCGCCTTCGGCAAGCAGGCGCCGGTGACGGTCAACGCGGTGCGCGCGCCCGGCGGCGACCGTCTGGCCCGCGTCAAGCTCACCGCCGTCTCGGAGAGCGACCCGACCAAGACCGCCACGGCCACCTGCCACGTGATCGGCCTGTAGCGGAACGATGGGGTACGGCTGGCGCTCGCCGTGCCCCATCGGCTTGAATCACCCCCGGAAGGGGGTGTTCGGTGCCGGGAAACTTACCGGACAAACCGCGACGTAAGCGGGTCACATGGGCAGCGCCCGTCTCGGCGGGGCTCGCGGCCGGCGCCGCCAGTGTGCTGGCCGCCTCGCTGGAGTGGGACATCCCGCCGATGGCCAAGATCGGCGTGACGCTCGCGGCGGCGCTGCTCGTCGGCGTGACCACGTGGGCCACCACCGAGGCCACGCCCCGGCGGCGCGCCGCGCCCGCGCCCGAGCCCGGCGTGCGGCCGCCCGACCAGTGGCCGCCCGTGCCCGAGCACTTCACCGGTCGCGCCGACTCCCTCGCCACCCTGCGCGAGGTCTTCGCCGCCCGCCGGAAGTCCTCCGACCTGTCCCCGCCCCTGGTCGTCTCCGTGTACGGCCGCGGCGGCGTCGGCAAGTCGGCGCTGATGACCAGGTTCGGGCAGGAGGTCGCCGACTGGTTCCCCGACGGCCGGTTGCACGCCGACCTGCGCGGCGGCGTCGACGCCCCGGTGCGCCCCGAGGAGGTGCTGATCGGCTTCCTGCGCGGCCTGGGCGTGCGCCTGGCCACCGACCCCGGCGGCCTCGACGAGCTGCGCACCCTCTGGCTGACCTGGACCAAGGGCCGCAAGATCCTCATCGGTCTGGACAACGCCCACGACGCCGCCCAGGTCAAACCCCTGATCCCGGCCGAGCCGGGCTGCGCGGTGCTGGTCACCTCCCGCTCCCCGCTGTTCCTGGACGGCACCCACGACACCCGGCTCGGCGTGTTCACCGAGGCGCACGGCGTGGAGCTGCTGGCCCGGCTGGCCGGCGGCGCGCGGGTCGTGGACGACCTGGAGTCGGCCAAGGAGATCGTCCGGCTCTGCGACCACCTGCCGCTGGCGATCAACATCTGCGGCGGCCGGCTGGCCACCCGCGAGCAGTGGACCCTGCGCGAGATGGCCGGGCGGCTGACCGACGAGCGCCGCCGTCTCGACCAGCTGGAGGTGGCCCAGGGCGTGGACAAGAGCGTGCGGGCCTCCGTGCAGCTCAGCTACGACGACTGCACCGGCATCCAGCGCCGCCTGCTGCGCCTGCTCAGCGCGCTGCCCGCGCCCGACGTGCCCGGCTGGGTGGCCGGCGAGCTGCTCGACATCTCCGGTCTCGACGGCGCCGACCAGCTCGAAGCGCTGATCGACGCCCAGCTCGCCGAGTGCTCCGGCACCGACCAGACCGGCGCGATGCGCTACCGCCTGCACGACCTGGTCCGGGTGTTCGCCGCCGAGCTGGCCGGCCAGGACGAGGAGGAACGCCGCAGGGCCGCCGTCGAGCGCGTCCTGCACGGTTACCGCCGCCGGGCCGAGGAGGCCGCCCAGAACCGCTGGCCGCAGGACTGGAGCAAGGGCGGCCGGCGCGCCGACGCCGAGGGCCAGCTCGGGGCGGGCGACTGGCTCAACGCCGAGCGGCTGTCCCTGCTCGCCATGATCAACCTGGCCGCGCAGCTCCGGCTCTGGGAGCTGACCTGGGGCCTGACCAGGGCGTTCTGCTCGTTGTGTCACTCGCTGCGGGCCTACTGGGCCGACTGGGCGGACGTCGCCGACATCGGCTGCGAGGCGGGCCGGCGTACCGGTGACCGGCGCGCGCTGGCCATCGCGCTGCTGAACAGCGCGGTCGTGCGCGGCGGCATGGGCCTGCGCGAGCGCGCTCTGCACGAGGCCGAGCAGGCGCTGGAGATCTTCGGCGACCTCGGCGAGACCTGGTGGGCGGCCAGGGCCATGCGCACGGTCGGCATGACCCTGATCAGCGGCGGGCACCTCGACCGCGCCCAGGACTACCTGATCGGGGCGATCACCGCGTTCAGGCATGAGGACGATTTGTGGTGGATGGCCCGCACCCAGCGCAACCTGGCCGAGATGCGCATGGCGGAACGCCGTCCCGAGGAGGCCCGGGACCTGCTCGAAGACGCCCTGGAGATCTTCCAGCGGGCGGGCAACCGCTACTCCGAGGCCCAGACCCTGCGCGTCTACGGCGAGGCGCTGGCCGCCCAGGCGCGCGGTGAGCGCCGGGCGGGCGACCACCGGGCCTCCGACGCCCTGTTCGTCAGGGCCGGGTTCAGTCTCGACCGGGCGGCCGAGATGTTCCGGCAGCGCGGCGAGCTGTGGGAGGAGGCCCGCTGCCTGCGCGCCGCGGGCGAGGTGGGCGATCCGGCGGGCGGGCTGCGGGAGCTGGAGTACGTCCGGCGGGCCGAGGAGATCCTGGTGGCGCTCGGCGACTCGTGGGGGGTGGCGCGCACCGCGGTGTCGGCCGGGCGCGCGCTGGCCCGGCTGGGCCGGATCGAGGAGTCCGAGCACGAGCTGCGCCGCGCCGTACGCGGGTTCCAGGAGCTGGAGGACCGCTGGTGGATGGCCAGGAGCCTGCGCTACCTCGGCGAGGCGCACCTGGACGCGGGCGGGCCGGACGCGGCGGTCGGGCCGCTGGAGCAGGCCAGGGAGATCTACCGCAGCCTGGGTAACGAGGCGGGCATGCGCCGCACCCTGGAGCTCCTGCGGCAGGCCCGGCCCTGACCGCCCGCGAGGGTCAGGAGTCGCGCGAGGGGTGCCGCTGCGGGCCGGTCGCGCCGCGATCGTGCCGGTCACGCGGGCCGGTCGTGCGGTGCGCGGCGTGGTCGTGCCCGCCGGTGCGGGGGCCGAGCGCGCCGGTGCCGTAGGCATCGCTGAAGGGGCTTCTCAGCAGCTCGCCCGCCGCCTGCCTGGCCTGCAGCACGCTCTCCTCGAACAGCTTGCGCACGTGGGCCGCCTGGTCGGACAGCTCCCTGATGCGCTCGTGCGCCAGCTCGTC
Source organism: Nonomuraea sp. NPDC049758 (assembly GCF_040674635.1). Classification (NCBI taxonomy): domain Bacteria; kingdom Bacillati; phylum Actinomycetota; class Actinomycetes; order Streptosporangiales; family Streptosporangiaceae; genus Nonomuraea; species Nonomuraea sp. NPDC049758. Next base: position 363,068 of record NZ_JBFAMZ010000003.1, on the reverse strand, counting down.
CCGTACGGTGTCGGCGAGGAGCTGCTGGTACTCGGGGGTCTTGGCGGCCAGCGCCTCCAGGCGTCTGTGCGCGTGGTAGACCTTGTCGGCCTTGAGCACCTGCTTGGCGTACTTCTCCAGGTGGCGTACGCGGTGCGAGAGCGAGGTCCAGGCGGCGTCGAGGGCGCTGGTGTACGGCTTGAAGGCGTCCTCCATGCCCGGCGGCAGCTCGCGGGGGATGAGCCTGCCCTGCTCGGCGTGCATCGACGACAGCCGGCGCAGCCGGTGGGCGATCTGCCAGACCTCCTCGGGCAGCGACACCTGATTCTCCGCCGAGTCGATCAGCCCGGCCTTGTGCACCTGGGAGTTGAGCACGGCCGTGGCCGCGTCCTGGGCGCGGCGCAGCAGCACCTGGCAGGGACGGTCGAGGTCCTCGGGCAGGACGTAGTGGTCGGCGTGGGTGGTGGCGAGTCGTAGTCGTCGTTTGACGATCCGGTGGGAGCTGTCCAACGCCATCCACCGGATCAGGGCGATCAGTCCCATGCCGAGCCCGGCCACGAAGACGACCTCGGGTTTGCCGGTCACGATCAGGACCATCATCAGCAGGGCCGGAAGCGCGAAGAGCAGGGCGGGGCTGAAACTGGGATCCATCCGCCTGCCGGAACGGGCCATATGAAGGATGTGCGGGCTCGACCGCAACTCGACCGAGACGTCCGGGGGCAGCGATGGATCGATCACCAGCCGGGGAGGCAGCGCGCGTGGATCCATACGTTCATGCTGCGTTATGAACTAGGAATCCGCTCATGATTGGCCGACATATAAGGTCGAAGTAATGGATGAGATGACAAGATGGATCGATCTGGAAGGCGCCGTCAACGTACGTGACCTGGGCGAACTTCCCACCCGTGACGGCGGGCTCACCCGCCGCGGCCGGATCTTCCGAGCCGACAACCTGCAGGGCCTCACCCCGGCGGACGTGTCGCTCCTGGTGGGCGAGCTGAACCTGCGCCATGTCGTGGATCTGCGCTCGACCGCCGAGGTCAACCTGGAGGGCCCCGGCCCGCTCACCCGGGCCTCGGAGGTGACCCACCACCACCTGACGCTGTTCGCCGAGGGCGGCAGGCACACCGACGTCGAGGCCGACTCCATCGACGGCGACCGCGTGCTGCCCTGGCAGGAACGGGAGGTCGACGAGGAACTGCGCGTGACCGGCTTCTACTTCGGCTACCTGCGCGACCGGCCGGACGCCGTCGTGGCGGCCCTGCGCGCCATGGCCCTCGACGACGGCGCCGCGCTGGTGCACTGCGCGGCGGGCAAGGACCGCACCGGCGTGCTGTCGGCGCTGGCGCTGGAGGTCGCCGGGGCCACCCGCGAGGCCATCGTGCGGGACTACGTGGCCACGGGCGAGCGCCTGGAGCTGATACTCAAGCGCCTGCGCGCCAGCGACACCTACCGGGACGACCTCGACTCCCGCCCGGCGGACGACCACCGGCCCCGGGCCCGCTACATCGAGCAGTTCCTCAAGGTGCTGGACGACCGCTTCGACGGCCCGATGGGCTGGCTGCGCGGCCACGGCTGGACCGACGCCGACAACGCGGCCCTGCGCGCCCGCCTGCGCGACTGATCGGCACGATCAGCTGTCAGCCCAGGTGGACGACCATGCGCTGGGCGGCCGACAGGTGGGCGGCCTCGATGACGGCCAGCGTGTCGATCGAGCCGCGGGGGTCGACCGGCGGCGGCGCGCCCTCGCGCAGGGCGCGTTCCACCCCGCGGTAGAAGTCCAGGTACGCGCCCGGCTCGGTGGGAACGGGCCGGGCGTCGTCGTCGGTGCCGAGCAGGCCCCAGCGGCTCTCCTCGTCGGCGCCGAAGCCGGGGGAGTCGGGGGTCAGGCCCGCCCGCAGGCGCTCCTCCTGCACGTCCATGCCGTGCTTGACGTACGCGCCCGCCGAGCCCAGCACCCGCAGCCGCGGCCCGAGCCGGGCCGCCACCGAGCTGGCCCACAGGTGGGAACGCACCCCGCCCGCGTGCCGCAGCGCGATGAACGTGTCGTCGTCGGAGGCCACGCCGGGCCGCCGCACGTCGCTCTCGCAGTAGACCTCATGCGCCGGGCCGAACAGCTGCAGCGCCTGGTCGACCAGGTGGCTGCCCAGGTCGTAGAGCAGGCCGCCGATCTCCTCCGCGCCGCCGGTCTCCCGCCAGCCGCCCTTGGGCACCGGCCGCCAGCGCTCGAACCGCGACTCGTAGCGCAGCACGTCGCCGAGCCGCCCCTCGGCGATCAGCCGCCGCACGGTGATGAAGTCGCCGTCCCAGCGCCGGTTCTGGAACACCGTCAGCATGACGCCGGCCTGCTCGGCCAGCCGGACCAGCTCGCGGGCCTCCTCAGCGGTGCGGGCGACCGGTTTGTCCACGACGACGGGCAGGCCCTCGGCGAGCGCGGCGGCGGCCATGCTCACGTGCGTGCGGTTGGGGGAGGCGACCACCACGAGGTCGCTGTGCTCCCACAGCTCACGCACGTCCGGCACGCCGGCCGCGCCGTACCGGTGGGCCACCTCGGCCTGCCGCTCCGGATTGCGCGTGACGACCGCCGACAGCCGCAGGCCCGGAGTGGCATGGACGAGCGGGGCGTGGAAGTACGCGCCCGCGGTGCCGTATCCGATCAGGCCGACCCGGATCTCGCTCATCCGCCCAGGTTAGCCGGTACGGCCCGGGCCGCCCGTCACTCGTCGTCGCGTTCGGCCAGGAAACGTTCGAACTGGGCGGCCAGCTCGTCGCCCGTGGGCATCGGGGTCGTCTCGGCCATCAGGTTCTGCCGCTCCGTGCCGCCCGCGAACGCGTCGTACTGCTGCTCCAGCCCGCTGATGGCGGTGGACAGCTCCGAGGACGCCTGGATCTGCTCCTCGATCTCCGCCGTCGTACGGTGGGCCGCGTCGCGCAGCGCCTCCATCGGGAACACCAGGCCGGTGCCCCGCGTCACCGCCTCCAGCCCGGTCACCGCCGCCGTCGGGTACTCCGCCTGCGACAGGTAGTGCGGCACGTGCACCGCGTACCCGACCGCGTCGTGCCCCTGCGCGCCCAGCCGCAGCTCCAGCAGCGCGGCCGCGCTCCCCGGCACCTGGACGCGGCCGAAGGCGCTGGTCTGGGAGTTGATCAGCTCGGGCCGGCTGGCGTGCATGGTGATGCCCAGCGGACGCGTGTGCGGCACCGCCATCGGGATGCCGTGCAGCGTGACGATCTTGCTCACTTTCAGCCGGTCCAGCAGCTCTCCCACCGCGCGGGTGAACAGCTCCCATTCCCGGTCCGGCTCCGGGCCGCTCATCAACAGGAACGGCGTGCCCGTGGCGTCATGGGCGACATGGACGGCGAGCTCGGGGCTCTCACACTCGACCCAGCGGTCGGTGTCGAAGGTCATGATGGGCCGCCGGGACCGGTAGTCGAGCAACCGGTCCACGTCGAACGTCGCCACGACCCGGTGCTCCAGCTCGGCCAGCAGGTGGCCCAGCGCGAGGCGTCCGGCGCCGCCCGCGTCGACGAAACCGTCGAAGTGGTACAGCAACACCGGATCAGTCAGCTCGGGCGCGTCGTCTGCGAGCCTGTAGAGATCCTTCGGGTCGAACACGGTTGGACAGCCTTTCCCTAGGTACTCTTCCCCAGAACCTATGGCGAGTCGGATCGATTCCGCGCAAGGCACCCTATCGAGGCACAATCCGGCATCCGGTCGGAGGCGGGGGTCCGCCCTGGCCGGCGCGGCGGCTCCAGGATGTCGCCCGCCGACGCCGGAGGCTGGCGTTCCGGTCAATCTCGCCATCATCAAAGGTGACATTTTGCTGATGGTGGCGGCCGATCATGGTCGCGCGGAGCCCGGTGAATGATCGTCACGTCTGGATCCGGCTCCGGCCGCGCCTGCGACCGCGCGCGCGGGCCGCTTCCCTGGGGCGGGTTCACGCAGGAGTCGGCCGTGGTCAGAGCGCTGCCGGAGACGGGAGCCGATCAGCGGGACGGCGTCCTGTCGGCATTGGACCCGGCCTGAATGTTGGCAAATGCCCAGTTTATCTACCGGCTCCCTTGGAGGGATCCATAGTGTGAAAAAGGCATTAAAGGGCTCCAAGTTGTCGAGTGTGGCCTTTTGAACAGCCGATCGTCATGCTGAAGGGCGTGGCAACTTCTGCGCATTCCTTCAGTAGGCGACCGCTCCACATCCCTCCGCTCCCATGCCCGTTCCCCAACGAGATCAACGTGCATGCCGCGGAGGTCGACGTGGAGAGCCATGCGTGGCTGGCCGCCTCCAACATGCTCAAGGACGCCGACACCATCGAGCACTTCCGGCGTTCCAAGATCGGCCTGCTCGCCGCCCGTACCAACCCCGAGGTCCCGCGCGACAGCCTCCGGCTGATCAACGACTGGTACAACTGGCTCTTCGCGTTCGACGACGCCTTCTGCGAGGGAGAGCTGATGGGGCACCGGGCCTCCGCGCTCGCCCGCGCCCTGCCGCCGCTTCTGGAGATCCTGGACGACCGCAGGAAGCCCGACGACGACGACCCCTTCGGGCTCGCCCTCAACGAGCTCCTCCACCGCATCGTCTCCACCTCCACCCCGGCACAGGTGGACCGGTGGCGCATCACGGTCAAGGAGTACCTGTTCGCCCAGATCTGGGAGGCGGCCAACCGGGAGGCCGACCTGATCCCCACCCCGCAGGACTACATCCTGATGCGCCGCATCACCGGAGCCACCTACACCTGCTTCGCCCTCATCGACGCCGGCGGCGGCTACCGCCTCGAGGCCGAGGAGTGGCACCATCCCGACGTGCGGATGTTGTCGGACCTGGCCTGCGACCTCATCGGCTGGGACAACGACCTGCTCTCCTACGCCAAGGAGTGCGACAACGACAAGGCCCGGCACAACCTCGTCACCGTGCTGGCCACCCACCGGAACCTCACCCTCCAGGACGCCCTCCTGGAGGTCTCCGACATGCACAACCAGGCGCTCGCCGCCTTCCTCGACCGGCGCGCGGCGCTGGAGAAGTGGGCCCCGCCGCCCGTCCGCACGTACGTCCGTGGCCTTGAGCACTGGGTACGCGGGCACATCGAGTTCTCGCTCGGCAGCGCGCGTTACGTGCACGCGTGGCCGGAGGGGACTTGCTGGCCCCAGGCCGTGTGAGGCCCCGGGATCAGTCCTCGGCCGGGGCGTCCAGGTCGCCGAGCGCGAGCGTGGACGCCTCGTCGAGGTCGAGGCGGGCGCCGTTCTCGAAGGCGTTCTTGTAGGCCAGCTCGCCCATCATCGACTTGCAGTCCTCGACGCACGCGTCGTGGTCGTCGGTCAGGAACGGGGCGCCCATCTGCGGCAGGCCGGCCGTCCGCCAGTTCTGCTGCAACGCGCCCAGCAGTTTGGCCGCCGTCGGCGCCTGCTTGAGCGCGATGAGGATGCGCGCGGTCGTCTCCAGCACCAGCAGCGTGCCCAGCGTGTCGTGGAAGTGCCGCTTGATCCGCAGGCCCTCGCGGGCGTTGTGCAGCGCTTCTGCCGGCCTGCCGGTGTCGAGCCTCGTGCGCGACATCGCCCACTGGGCGTACGAGCTGACCCACAGCTCGCCGCGCTCCCGGCACACCTGAAGGCAGTCCTGGAGTAGCGACTCGGCCTCGAACAGCTCGCCCTGCGCCGACAACACCAGCGACAGCTCGACGATCGCGGGCAGCAGGCCCGGGTTGAGCTCCTTGTTGTCGGTGTTGAACTCGATCGCCACGCCCAGCAGCGCGCTGGCCTTCTGCAGGTCGCCCTGGAGCAGCGCGGCCGTGCCCTGCATCTTCGAGGCCAGGATCACCGCCCGCGAGTCGCCCACCCGGACGGCCTCCGTGCTGCACTGCTCGGCCGCCGCCAGCGCGCCCTCGCTGTCACCCTGCGCGCTGCGCACGTAGGACAGCACCCACAGGGCCTTGCAGCGCTCCTTGCTCGGCGAGGGGTTGGCCTCCAGCGCGCGTTCGAGGTAGAGCCGCCCCTCCCGGACGAAACCGCAGCACACCCACATGAACCACAACGACGCCAGCAGCGTGAGCGCCGAGCCGCTGCGCATGGAGGAGGACAACGCGTGCTCCAGCGCGACCCGCACGTTGTCGTGCTCCTGACGCATGCGCACGAACCAGTAGATCTGCCGCGGCCCTGACCACGCGTCTTCGCTGCGCTGGGCCAGGCTCAGGTAGTACTCCAGGTGGCGCTGCCGCATCTGCTGGGCCTGGCCGAGCTTGTCCAGCCACTCCTCGCCGTACTCGGCCAGCGTGTCGATCAGCTTGTAGCGGACGCCGGAGTGGTGGCTCCTGATCATCAGGATCGACTTCTCCACCAGCCCGGTGACCAGATCGGTGATGTCCTCCGAGGGCAGGCGCCCGTCGGAGCAGACGAACCTGGCCGCGTCGAGCTCGAAGTCGCCGGCGAACACCGACAGCCGCGCCCACAGCAGCCGCTCGGCGGGCTCGCACAGCTCGTGACTCCAGCCGATCGCCGCCCGCAGCGTCGCATGGCGCGGCAGCGCCGTACGGCTCGCGCCGGCCAGCAGGCTGAACCGGTCGGCCAGCAGCCCGAGGATCTGCTCCACCGACAGGGCGCGCAGCCGCACCGCCGCCAGCTCGATGGCCAGCGGGATGCCGTCGAGCCTGCGGCACAGCTCGGCCACCGCGCCGATGTTGTCCTCGTCGAGCTGGAAGTCGGGCACGACCGCCCCGGCCCGCAGCGCGAACAACTGCACCGACTCGTTGGTGAACAGGTTCTCCGTCGGGTCGTCGCCGGGCACCACCAGCGGCGGCACCGGCACCACCTGCTCGTACGGCAGGTGCAGCGACTGCCTGCTCGTGGCCAGCACCTTCAGGTTGGGCGCGGCCTCCAGCAGCTCGTGGACCAGCTCGGCGCAGCCCTGCACGAGGTGTTCGCAGGTGTCGATGATGAGCAGCATGTCGCGATCGCCGACCCACTCCGACAACGACTCCGACTCCGCCCGCGAGGACTGGTCGGCGATGCCGAGCGCCGAGGCGATCGTGTGCTTGACCATGCCCGCGTCCTGCAGCCGGGCCAGGTCGGCGAACCACACGCCGTCGGGGTACTGCGTGCGGACCTGGTGCGCCAGCCGCAGCACCGTGCGCGACTTGCCCACCCCGCCGATGCCCGTGACGGTCACCAGCCGGGACTCGGCGAGATGCCGCTTGAGGTTGGCGAGTAACCGGGTCCGCCCCACGAAGCTGGTGAGCTCCGCCGGTAGATTGCCTTCTCTCCGCCAGCCTGTAGGGGTGGCCATGCGCAGCCTCACGGGGGATCGGCGACACCTGCCCTGGCATCGTACCGCCGGGCGTGAGGGCTGTCCGTGCAGCCAGGAAGACGACCGGTGTTGGTTTGTACGTCTCGGTAGCATGTTTTCCGTGGACGAATTTCTCCCGGAGCAGACTTCGGACGACACCGACCTCGGCTGGGGCGACTGGCGTGAAGCCGACGCCGACGCCTTCTACCTCGACAACAAGCCTCCGCACTGGGGCTGACCTGGCCGCCCGCGCCGCCCTGTGGCCGGGCGCCCACCTTCCTGGCTCCCGGCCGCCTTCAAATCGGCCCGCCTGATCCCCCTTTCCGGCCCATCGCACCCGGGCCCGTCCTATCTCGATACGTCACTTTTTGCCCCGCCGAATTCCGCTTGCGCCATTAGGGCGTGTCTCAAAGGATCGTCACGCGGTCATTGACGGCGGCGATGTGGACGGTGGCTTTCGTGAGGCGGACACCGGGTTTGCCGTACCGGGCGTCGATGCCGCGATGACGTTCGAGCCGATCGCAGCCACGTGCGCTCGTCGGCACGTCACACTCGTCGGCTGAGCGGGCGCGGCGGCAGGCCGCGTCGAAGGACGGCGAGCGGCCTCCGCGGCCTCCGTAGCCTCCGCGGCCGCCACCCGCTGGCAGACGGCGATGCGGTCGCCCTTGCAGGCCACCACGGCTCCGGGCCGGGCCCGGGGCGGGGCGCGCGGATGGCGTGCAGCACCTGAGGCGGGCGGGTCCAGTCGGTGATGCTCCCCGCCGGTGACCAGGAGGACGCGCGGGGCCGTCAATCTGTGTCACCGGTCGCCTCTGCTTGTGCAGGTGAGCCGTCACAGGCCATCTCCTAGAACCGGACCCGAGTAACGCTCGGCTACCCGCCGACGCCACCCGCGCGGACCGTCTCGCTCACCTGGGCCGGTGAGGTGCGCCAGGGGGCGCCGTGGCCGGGGAGCACCCAGGACGCCGGCAGCCGGGCGATCCGGTCGAGCGAGACGAGCGCTTCGGCGGGATCGTCGGTGAAGGGGGCCGGCTGGGGGCCTTCGCGCCCGGTGAGGACATGCCGGGTGGTCAGGGCGTCCCCGACGAAGACGGCGTCGGCGAGCGGGACGTGCACCGCCACGCTCCCGGGCGAGTGCCCCGGCATGCCCACGATCACCGGGTTGCCGGGCAGGTCCAGGACGTCGCCGTCACCGATCTCGGTGAGCTCGCGGACGTGGCAGGTGCGCAGGCCGTTCTTGCCCAGGGAGTAACCCAGGAATCCCAGCGCGGGGCCGAGCCGCACAGGCCCGACCGCGACCTTGGGCTTCTGTCCGGTACGAGCGCGGACGGCGTCGGCGGCGTGCACGAACACCGGCACCCCGTGCTCGCTGCAGATCCCGCCAGTGGCCGGGCAGCCCGGCGTCGATCAGGGTGATGCTCTCGTCGGTGTCGACGAGATGGCAGGCCACGACGTCATTGCCGAGGCGGTGCAGATGGGGAGCGAGTTTCATGGAACCTCCGGCGCAGGTGCGCCGATCGTGGAACGGGTGGATGTCTGCCGCACGCGCCTCAGAACATTCCGTGCGGAGCCTGCGCCGCTTCCGGCACCGGCTGCACCACGTCCCAGTGCTCGACGATCTGCCCGCCGGCCAGCCGCCAGATGTCGACGACGGCGACGCCGCGCGGGTCGTCGTCCGTGGTCATGAGGTAGTGCATCACCACGTGATCGTCGTCGGCGATGACCCGCTTGAGGTCGAGCCGGGCACGCGCCACGGGAGCCTCGGCGATGTAGGCGACGAACGCGTCCCGCCCGGACGGGTTGCCCGGGCTGTGCTCGACGAAGTCCTCGTGCAGGAGCGTGCGGAGCACGTCGATGTCCCCGGCCGCGAACCGGGTGAAGCCGTCGAGGACCAGGTGCTTGTTGCGGGTGGTCGTGCTGCTGTCGTTCATGGGGACACCGTCGCAGCGCCGGCCCGGCGGTGTCGATTACATGGCATGTAATCGCGCAGGCCAGCGGGGTGTGACGATAATCGCCGGATGAACCAGGACCGGCCGATCGGCGAGTTGCTGCGCGAGTGGCGGCGCCGCAGGGGGCTCAGCCAGCTCGATCTGGCGCTGCAGGCGGACGTGTCCGCCAGGCACGTCAGCTTCGTGGAGACGGGACGGACCATTCCCAGCAGTGCGATGGTGCTGCGCCTGGCCGAGCATCTGGGCGTCCCGCTGCGGGAACGCAACCGCCTGCTGGTCGCGGCCGGTCACGCGCCCGTCGTCCGCGAACGGCCGCTGAAGGACCCGCACCTGGCCTCGGCGCGGAACGTCCTGGGGCAGATCCTGCGCGGGCACGAGCCGTATCCGGCGCTGGCCGTGGACCGGCGCTGGAACCTGCTGTTCGCCAACTCGGCGATCGACGTCTTCCTGGAAGGCGTCGACGCGACGCTGCTCCGGCCGCCGGTCAACATGATGCGGCTCGGCCTGCACCCGGGCGGGTTCGCGTCGCGGCTGCTCAATCTCGGGCAGGTCCGCGGATTCCTGCTGCCCCGGCTCGCCCGCCAGGTCGCGCAGAGCGGTGACGCCGAACTGAGCGCGCTGTACGAGGAGGTGCTGTCCTACGGCCCAGCAGGCGACCCGCGGCCACCGGATCCGGCCGAGATCGCGCTGCCCATCCGCATCCGCCACCGCGGCGCGGAGTTGTGTTTCATCAACACCATCACGACGTTCGGCGCGGCCTTCGACGTCACGCTTGAGGAGCTCGCCGTCGAGGCGTACTTCCCCGCCGACGACGACACCGCCCGCTTCTTCAGGACGGCGGCCGCAGAACCCTCCGCCTGACGCCGCCCGTGCCGGCGCCAAGACCTTCCGGGACGTCTCAGAACTTTTTCAAGATTCTTCGGGACGCGTGTCGATCCGCCCCCGTCCCGTTCGACGCGTCGATGAAAGGAAGGGGACGGGCACGGACCCGGCCCCCGCGACACGTCTCGAAAGGACGACCGGCGACATGCAGAAGATCACGACCTACCTGTGGTTCGACAACCAGGCCGAAGAGGCGGCCGAGTTCTACACCTCGATCTTCGCCGACTCCCGCATCCTGGAGGTCCAGCGCTACCCCGAGGGCGCCCCCGGGCCCGCCGGGCAGGCCATGGTGGTCTCCTTCGAGCTGGCCGGGCAGCGTTTCCTCGCCCTGAACGGCGGCCCGCAGTTCACCTTCACCGAGGCGATCTCCCTCTACGTCGACTGCGCCTCCCAGGAGGAGGTCGACGACCTGTGGGCCAGGCTCACCGACGGCGGCGAGGAGTCGCAGTGCGGCTGGCTGAAGGACCGGTACGGCCTGTCGTGGCAGATCGTCCCGAGGGCGCTGCAGGAGCTGATGAGCGTGCCGGACCCGGCCGCCGCCCAGCGGGTCGTGCAGGCCATGCTGGGCATGCGGAAGATCGTGGTCAAGGGCCTGGAGGACGCCGCCAAGGGCGTCAGCTGACCACGTCCTTGCGCCGGAACCTGCGGAAGGCCACGGCGATCAGGATCGCGGCATAGGTGATCGACACCGAGGCGCCCTTGGCCATCCCGCTCCAGTCGAGCTCGGGGGCCAGGGCGTCCAGCCACGCGTTGTTCCAGAACGTCGGCAGGAACTCGCGCAGCGTCCCCAGCGCCTCGACCGCCTGCAGGATGGTGCACACGATCCACAGGCCCACCGCCCCGCCCACCGCGCCGAGCGGCGAGTCGGTCACCGTGGAGACGAGGAACGCCAGGGCCGCCACCACGAGCTGGCTGACCAGGGCGTAACCGATCACGATGCCGAACCGGGGCAGCACGTCGAGCGCCGGGATCGTCTCGCCGGTGCCGGGCACCTGGATGTCGTGCCAGCCGAACGCGACCGTGCCGGCCAACAACGCCATCAGCGGCAGGCAGATCACCGCCGCCGCCGAGAAGCCGAGCGCCACGATCAGCTTCTGGCGCAGCAGGCGGTCGCGGGGGACCGGCGCGGCCAGCAGGTAACGCAACGACGACCAGTTGGCCTCGGCGGCCACCGTGTCGCCGCAGAACAGGGCGACCGCCACCACCAGCAGGAAGCTCGCCGACACCGACAGGGCGAACGCCGCGAAGTTCAGGCCGCTCGCGGTGGCCAGGTCGCTGATCCGCACCGACGACTGCCCCTGGTTGCCGGACTGCGGCCCGAACTGGAACGCGATCACCAGCACCCACGGCAACGCCACCAGCAGCCCGAACATGACCAGCGTCCGCCGCCGCTTGAACTGCCTGACGATCTCCACGCGCAGCGGCAGCGTGCGGCGCGGCGCGTAGCCGGGCGCGGCGGTCATGATCTGTCTCCGATGAGGTCGAGGAACACGTCTTCCAGGCGCGGACCGCCGTGCCCGTTGCCGTTGCCCGCCGCCGAGCTCAGCAGCCGCGACACGGGCCCGGTGGAGACCAGCCGGCCGCGGTGCATGACGACCACGTGGCTGCAGGTCTGCTCCACCTCCGCCAGCATGTGGCTGGAGACGATGACGGTACGGCCGTCGCGCGCGTAGCGCTTGAGCACCTCACGCATCTCCCTGATCTGGGGCGGGTCGAGACCGTTGGTGGGCTCGTCGAGCACCAGCAGGTCGGGCAGGCCGAGCATGGCCTGGGCGATGGCCAGCCGCTGGCGCATGCCCTGAGAGTAGGTGCGCACGGCGCGGTCGAGCGCCTTGCCCAGGCCCGCGATCTCCAGCGCCTCGTCGAAGTGGGCGTCGGCGGCGGGACGGCCGGTGGCGGCCCAGTAGAGCTCGATGTTGTCGCGGCCGGACAGGTGGGGCAGGAAGCCGGGGCCCTCCACGAACGAGCCCAGCCTGGACAACACGGGCGCGCCGGGGGTGACGGGGTCGCCGAAGATCCGGATCTCGCCGGAGTCGGGGCGGATCAGGCCCATCATCATCCGCATCGTGGTCGTCTTGCCGGCGCCGTTGGGGCCGAGCAGGCCGAGGACCTGGCCCTGCTCGACCCGGAACGACAGCCCGTCGACGGCCCGCTCGCCGTTGCGGTACGCCTTGGTCAGCCCGACGATCTCCAACGGCGCCTCACGCCCGCCGTCACCGCCCGGCGCCTCACGCCCGCCGTCACCGCCCGGCGCCTCCGCCGCCCGGTCGCCGTTCGCGCTCACGCCGGCCTTCGCGGCCGAGCCGCGGCCCGAGGGACGGCCGGTGGCCAGGACGACGGCGGCGGCGAGTACGGCGGCCAGCGGCATCGCCCACACCCACCAGGCCACCCCGGTCGGCGGCGCGGCGAGCGTGGAGACCGTGGGGACGGCCAGCGCCGGCGAGGCCAGGGAGACGCCGAACGCGGCGGGCTCGGCCGGGGTCGCGAACCCCATGTCCGTGGTGGTCACGACCAGCCGCAGCCGGTGGCCCACGGCGAACCGGTGGTCGACGGCCGGCAGGGTGACCGTGGCCTCGGCCGAGCCGGCCCCCTCGGGGATCGTGACCCGGAACGGCGCCACCAGCCCCGCCGGTAGCGCGGGCGGCTGGACGGCGTCGGCGACGTCGTAGAGCTTGGCGAACAGCGTCGCCTGGCCCTTGCCCGACACCTTGACCTTGACCGTGGGGCTGCCGGTGAGCTGGAGCGGGGCGGTGAGCGGCGGCGACTCGAACGCCGCGCTCTGGCCGGGCATGTCGATGGACACGCCCGCGCCGCCGCCCTGGCCGCTCAGCAGCCCCCCGACGCCGGGAACGGTCGAGATCGAGGCGGGGGCGCCACCGGGCGGGTTGACGACGTTCTGCTCGGGGCCGGCGAGCTGCACCGTGGCGGTGTCGGTGCCGGCCAGGCCGGGGTAGGCGGCGGCCTCGGGGTGGAGCCTGATGCGCTGGCGGGTGCCGGGGTCGCGGCCGCCGTCGCGGGTGACGGTGAACGCGCTCACCGCGGGCGCGGCCTCGCGCTTGAGATGGCGGGCGAACCAGGCCGAGGACTGGTCGTAGAGCCAGTCGGCCTCGCCGTTGCCGCCGTCGTGCCCGCCGTCGAACCAGGCCATGCTCACCGGCGTGCCGGCGGCGGCGATGGCCCGGGCGTTGGCGTCGGCGTGGGCGAGCGGGAACAGGGAGTCGCGCTGGCCCTGGAGCAGCAGGGTGGGCGCCTTGATCCGGCCGGCCACGGTGACCGGGCTGGATCTGCGCAGCAGCGCGATGGCCTCGGGCGTCGCCCGGCCGTCTTCGGCGACCTGCTGGTAGATGGCGCAGATCGCTGGCAGGAAGCGGCCGCACCTGGCCTGCTCGACGGTCAGCGGGGCGGCGGCCTCGCGGCGGGACTGGGCGGCGAAGGTGTCGAGGGAGACGCCCTGGCCGAAGAAGATGCCCGCCCACATGCGCTTGAAGACGCCGTCGGCCACGCCCTGCCCGATCGCGGCCTGGGCGGCCGGGCCCGTGGCGGATCCGCCGGCGGCGTTGGGGAAGAGGGCGTCGGCCAGGTCGGCCCAGGTGATCTGCGGGACGATGGCGTCGACGCGCTGGTCGTAGGCGGCGGCCATCAGGGCGATGGCCCCGCCGTACGAGCCGCCCGTGATGCCCACGCGCGGGTCGCCGGCGGCGTCGAGCTGCACCTCGGGCCGCCTGGCCAGCCAGTCGACGAGCTGCTTGACGTCTTTGACCTCGTAGTCGGGCGAGTTGAGCGCGATCTCACCCGTGGAGCGGCCGAAACCGCGCGCGGACCAGGTCAGCACGGCGTAGCCGTCCTGGGCCAGACGGGCGGCCTGCTGGCGGACGCTCTGCTTGCTGCCGCCGAACCCGTGGGCGACCAGCACGGCAGGCGCCTTCCCGCCGCCGGCGGGCGGGAAGAACGTGGCGTCGAGCTCCACCCGCTGATCGTCGGCGGGCCCGTCGACGACCGTGATCCGCTGGTCCTGACCGCGCGCCTCCGCGGCGGACGGCCACACCAGCCACGTCGTCACCCCGATGACGGCGAGCACCGCGACCAGCGCGGCCACACGTTTCATGGCGGTGAGCCTACTTTCCGCACCTGAGAGATCCCTGAGACGGCGCTCAGCCGAGGATCGCGTAGACGGTCGAGGCGTGCGCGGCCGGGTCGCCGTCGCCGTCGGGCGTCAGCGTGACCTCCGAGAAGGCCAGCGAGCGCCCCAGCTTGGTGACGCGCACGTCGAGCAGCACGTCGCGGCCCACCACCGGCCGCTGGAACGTGGTCGACTGCTGCACGGTGGTCATCGGCACGAACCCGCCCCTGGCGGAGGAGATCGCGACGACGGTGGCGGTGTCGGCGGCGGCCATCATCGCCTGGCCGCACAACCCGCCGCCTTCCCTGGCCAGAGAGTCGGACCAGGGGAGCCGGACGACGGCGTGGCGCTCGCCCACCTCCTCCACCCGCAGCCCGAGCTCCTGGATCCAGGGAGCGAAGTATTGCCGGAGAATCGCCTGTGCGTCTTCTGGAGTCACGCGCTCATCATGCACGCTGGAGGGCATGGCGGAGGAGCGGAGCGAGCGTCCTGTGGATAACGCGAAGCAGGGGGAGGAGCGCGACCTGGCCGAGGTGTTCCTGCCGTCCACCTACGCGGCGGACGTCCCCTACGACCTGTACGCCCGGCTCCGCCGGGAGAGCCCGGTCTGCTGGATCCCCGAGCCGGCCGTCGGCCCCTGGCGCGAGGGGCCCGGCTACTGGGGCGTGTTCCGGCACGCCGACGTCAAGCGGGTGCTGCGCAGCTCCGACGACTTCTCCTCCCACCTCGGCGCCACCCAGATCCGCGACCCCGACACCCCTGCCGACCTGGAGTTCGTCCGGTCGATGATGCTCAACATGGACCCGCCCGAGCACTCCAGGCTGCGCCGGATCGTGGCGGCCGCCTTCACGCCGCGCGCGGTCCGCGCCCTGGAACGCACGATCAAGGACCGGGTGGCCGCGCTGCTCGCGCCCGGTGAATGCGACTTCGTCGAGGTGGCCGCCGATCTACCGGTCTGGACGCTGGCCCACGTGATGGGCGTGCCCGAGCAGGACAGGCGGCTGCTGTACGACTGGGCCTCCCGCGTCATCGGCTACCAGGACGACGACTACGCCGGCCTGTCCACGGCCGAGGTCGAGTCCCTGACCCCCGTGGGCCGGCTGGCGGTCGCCGCCCGTCCCGAGCTCGAACCGGGCATGAACCCCAGGTCCAGGGCCGCGCTGACGGACATGTTCGCCTATGCCCACGCCCTGGCCGACACCCCGCACGAGTCCGTCATGTCCGCCATGAGGAAGGGCGGCCTGACCGGGGCCGAGTTCGAGAACATGTTCTTCCTGTTCGCCGTCGCCGGGAACGAGACCCTGCGCAACGGCATCCCCGGCGGCCTGCTCAGCCTGCTGCGCCACCCCGCCGAGCTGGCCCGCCTGCGTGCCGACCCGTCGTTGCTGGAGTCCGCGGTCGAGGAGATGCTGCGCCACTGGCCCCCGGTGATGGACTTCCGCCGCACGGCCACCCGCGACCTGACGCTCGGCGGCCGGCGCATCCAGGCGGGGGAGAAGGTGGTCGTCTACCACGCCTCGGCCAACCGCGACCCGGCCGTCTTCGCCGACCCCGACCGCTTCGACGTCGCCCGCACCCCCAACGACCACGTCAGCTTCGGGTTCGGCCCGCACTTCTGCCTCGGCGCCCACCTCGCCCGCGTCCAGCTCCGGGCGGTCTTCGCCGAGCTGCTCGCCTGGGACGTCGAACCCGCCGGCCCCCCGGTACGACTCACCTCCAACTTCCAGAACGGCCTCAAACACCTCCCGGTACGCCTGACCCGCCGCCCGGACTGAAGGTCGCTGCCCATCCAGACAAATGGGACATCTGAGACCGATGGGCCGGATGACCGTAAGATTTGCGCCGTGAAGTCACCAGCATCGTTCAAGAAGGCCGCAGCATGGGCCTTGCCGTACTGGACCAGAGGCCAGGCGGGGCGCGAGACGCCGCAAGACCTGTTCCGGGTGCTCTACTTCGGATGGCTGGTGGCGCTCACGCTCAAGCTCCTCGGCTCGGCCTGGGACGTCTCGTGGCACTTCAAATGGCTGCGCGACGACCTCGCCCCGCCGCACCTGCTCAACTCCGCCGGCACCGCCCTCGTCGTTGTGCTGACCGTCGTCCACGGCTACACCGGCTACGGCGTCGACAAGGCGGCGCTGCGGCTCATCCAGTGGGGAACCGGGATCTTCCTCGTCGCGGTGCCGCTCGACCTGATCAACCACCGCGTCAACGGGCTCGACATCACCTCGTGGAGCCCGTCGCACATCATGCTCTACGTTGGAACGTTCTTCATGATCATGGGCGTGATCAGGGGCTGGTTCATGGGCGCGCCCCCCGGCCGGGAGCGCACGGTCGTGCTGGGCGCCTTCCTCGCGTTCTTCCTGGAGAACGTGCACTTCCCCGAGCAGCACCAGGAGTACGGCATCCTGTCGCTCGGCGCCTGGGACAACCAGGCCACCTACGCCGAGCCGATCCTGCTGCGCTTCGCCGCCGACCAGATGGGCCGTCCGGTCGACCGGATCATGATGGCCGGGTTCACCCTGCCGGTGCCCGACTACCTCTACCCGGTCTACGCCGTCGTCGGCGGGCTGTCGGTGCTGGTCGCGGCCAGGCTGCTGATCGGCAGGTTCGGCGCGGCGACGCTGGTGGCCGGCGCGTACGTCGGGTTCCGCACGCTGATCTGGCCGCTGCTCACCTTCGGCGGCTTCCCGCCGTCGGCGGTGCCGTTCTTCTTCGTGGCGGCCGGGCTGCTGGTGGACCTGGCGTTCCTGGTGCGCGTCCCGGCCGTGCGCGCCGTGGTGGGGGCGGTCGTGGTGACCGCCGGCGCCTACGGCGCGCTGGTCGCGCAGAACGCCGCCCTGGGTCCGGTCTACGGCGCGATCAAGGGCCAGACCGGCCTGTACGGAGCCCCGCCCCTGGTCACGTCGTCGGCCCTGTGGGCCGGGCTCGGCCTGATGGTCGCCTGGCTGGCGGCCGAATGGCTCGCCGGGCGGCGCGACCGGCGGGCTCAGCCGATCGAGGCCCGGGTGATCGCGACCGCCACCCCGTAGGCCAGTCCCATCACGCCCACCTCGGCCGCCGTCCAGCTCACCAGGGCGGTGGCCCCGCCGCGGCGGATCACCGGCAGCAGGCGGAAGCGGATGTGGGCGGCCAGCGGCACCAGCAGCGCCACCAGCGCCGTCTTGATCACGACGAGCACGCCGTAGTGGCTGGTCAGGATCGCGCCGGGCAGCTCGACGCCGGGCGTGAGGGCCATCGTGCCGAGCCCCGTGACCAGCCCGGACAGTGAGACCAGGAGCAGGCAGACGGTGGCCATCCTGGAGAACTTCGGCAGCGCCACGGCCAGCAGCCCCCGGTGGGGGGCGACGAACACGGCCGTGGCGGCCAGGCCGCCCGCCCAGGCCGCCGCGCCCATCACGTGGATCTCCATCGAGATCATGATGGGGTCGTGCCAGACGGAATTGACCGCGTGCCCGGTGACCGGGATGGGCAGCAGCCCGAACAGCGCCACGATGATCCGCAGCTCCGCGGGCACCTTCTCGCCGAACCTGACCGCCATCAGCCCGATGCCCGCCGCCGCCAGCGCGCACGCCGCGCTGAACAGCAGCCCCTGCCCGGTGCCGACCTCCTCGACGTAGGAGGCGATCAGGCCGAACGTGGGCACCCGGCCCGGATTGAGCTCGGCCGTCTGGAACACGATGGTGAGCAGTGCGCAGATCGCCCACGCCCAGGCCGCCAGCACGGCGAGCGGGCGCACCCGGCGCAGCACCGGCTCGGTGGCGTCGGGGGCGTCGAAGCCGAGCAGCTTGGGCACCAGGCTCAGGCCGACCACGGCGACGGCGGCCAGGTCGAGCAGCACCCGGACGACCGGCAGGCCGTAGGCCACGACCGGCCCCGGCATGGGGATGCCCGGCACGGACTCCTGCGCGGTGAACGTGGACGCGGCCACGGCGGCGACGATCCCGCACACGACGAAGGCGCCGGCGACGAGCCGCCCGCCCAGGACCTGCTGCCCGGAACGGGAGGAGACGGTCGCGGTCACGCCCGCGTCCCGCCCTCGGACGAGGCGGCGCCCTCAGCCGGCTCGGAGGCGGCGGAGGTCGCCGCCGTGTCCGCGCCGGCGGGGGTGGCCCGGCGGAGGGCGACGGCGGTGCCCGCGGCCAGCAGCAGCAGCGCGGCCACGATCCACACGACCGCCATGCCGGCCCCGCCGTTGGCCGCCGCCTCGGCCGCCTCGGCGCTGTCGCCCTGCTCGGCCTGCCCGGCCGAGACGCCGGTGGCGGAGGCGGCCATGGTGAAGCTGATCTTCCCGGTCACCGGATGGCCGTCGGAGGACAGGATCCGGTAGCCCACCACGTACGAGCCGCCCGCGGGCAGCGGCCTGACCTTGACGGAGACCCGCTCGGCGGCCACCTCCGCCGCACCGTCGGCCCACGAGGAGCCGTCCGCCCCCGTCACGCCCACCTGCGCGTAGCCCTGGCGCACCGCCTGGTCGAACACCAGCGTCACCCGCGCGGGCGAGGCGGACAGCGTGGCGCCGTCCTTCGGATCGCTGCCGACCAGCACGTTGTGCGCCTGCGCGGGCAGGGCGAACCCGACCGCGGCGCACGCGAGCAACAGGACCGTGAGTAGCCGCCTCACCGATCAAAACCTTCCATCGAACGAGTCTCGAACCCGTATATGGTCCCACCCATGACGGACCTCTTCGGCGGCGCGGCGCCCTACTACGCCAAGTACCGGCCCGGACACGGCGATCCGGCCATCGACCGGCTGGCTCGCGCGTTCGGCGCGGACGGCGTCGTGCTCGACCTCGGCTGCGGCCCGGGGACGATCGCGATCCCGCTGGCCGGGCGGGTGCGCGAGGTGCTGGCCGTGGACCCCGACGAGGAGATGCTGGCCGAGGGGCGGCGGCTGGCGGCGGGCGTGCCCGGCGTCCGCTGGTTGCGCGGCGACTCGACGACGCTGCGGGAGCTGCCGCCGTTCGGTCACGTCGTGATGGGCAGGTCGTTCCACTGGATGGACCGCCGCGCGGTGCTGGCCGACCTCGACGCGCTGCTGCCGCCCGGCGGCGTCGTCGCCCTCGTCGGCCCCACCCGCGACCCCGCCGAGGAGCCGTGGGAGCCGGTCATGCGCCGGGTGCGCGAGGAGTTCGGGGCGAACACCTGGACGGCCGCCGGCTCCTTCCAGCAGACCGGCGAGCACCACCACGACGTGCTCGCCGCCTCGCCCTTCGCCGACCTGGAGTCGAGCCGGTACGAGCACCGCCTCGCCTACGACCTCGACGCCGTGCTCGGCCTGCAGCTCTCCTACTCCTACACGGCCCCGGCCAGGCTCGGCGACCGCCTGCCCGCGTTCGTCGAGGCGGCCAGGGCCGCCCTGCTGGCCGCCGAGCCGTCGGGCCGCTGGGAGCTGACGACGACCACCGAGGTCCTCATCGCCCGGCGTCCGGCCTGACCGGCCCGGCGGACGGGCCTCAGCGCCGGGTGAGCCGCCGGACCGCGAGGCCGGCCACCCACACCGCCGCCGACGGCCACAGCCGGGCGGCGCGCCAGGCGATCCGCCCCGAGGCCGGCGCCACGATCAGCGCCTTGTTCCTGGCCACCCCGCGCAGGATGTCCCCGGCCAGCGCGTCGACGGGATAGAGCCGCCCCTGCGCCCGCACCGCCGCGCTCCTGGCATGGGCGGCGATCTCGTTCTGCGGCAGCCCCGGGTTGGCGTGGTCGAGCAGCGGCGTGTCGACGAACCCCGGGCAGACCACGCTCACCCGCACCCCGTACGCGGCCGCCTCGGCCCGCAGCGCCAGCGAGAGCCCGACCACGGCGTGCTTGCTCGTCGTGTACGGCAGCATCAGCGGCGCGGGCACCAGCCCGGCCAGCGAGGCGGTGTTGACGATGTGCCCGAAGCCCTGGTCCACCATGATCGGATAGGCCGCGTGCACGCCGTGGACGACGCCGCGCAGGTTCACGTCGATCGTCCGGTTCCAGTGGTCGAGCGTCAGCTCGCGGGTGCGGCCGCCGACCGCGATGCCGGCGTTGTTGAACAGGAAGTCGAGCCGCCCGCGTGCGGCCTTCACCCGGGTGACCAGCGCGGCCACGGCCTCGGCGTCGGTGACGTCGAGCCGGGCGAACTCCAGCCCGGAGTCGGCGGCGGCCTGCTTGCCCGCCTGCTCGTCGACGTCGGCGATCACCACCGTCACGCCCCTGCGCCGCAGCTCCCGCGCCACCGCGAGGCCGATCCCGGAGGCGCCCCCGGTCACCACCGCGACCTTCACCGGCCCGGCTCCGCCCATATCCCCATGGCCTGCCAGACCTTCCTGCTGACGGCGTTGACGAGCCCGATCTCGGCGCACAGCTCGCGCGTCCGGCCGACCGAGTCGCGGATCTCCCGCCGGGCGGCCGGGTTGTCGCGGTAGATCTCGGCCACGACCTGCGGCGGGACGCGGAAGTGCCTGATCAGCGGGCCGGGCGGCGCGAGCATGATGCGGGCCATCACGCCGAGCACGACCGGCGAGATCACGCTCAGCAACATCCGCCGGTGGCGGGGCATGCGCGGCACCCGGTCGCGGAGGTAGTGGCGGGCGAAGGAGATGTGCCTGGCCTCCTCCGCGATGTGGATGCGCATGATCGTCTCTTCCAGCGGATGGTGGGCCCGGCCGTCCTTCAGCACCTTACGCTGCACGTGGTCGATCGGGTCCTCGCCACCCAGGACGAAGACGAAGAACAGCTCGGTGGAGATCAGCGGGATCCAGGGCGCGATCTGGGCGACCAGGGACAGCGGCCGCGGCATGCCGCGTATCGGGAGCTTGGTGCGGTTCACGAACTCCTGGAACATCATCCCGTGATGTCCCTCTTCGATGGTCTCGTGGTAGACGTACCGGAACTCGGGGGAGCCGTTCGGCAGGCGGTAGGCGTAGTTGAGCAGGCCGCGCTTGAGCAGGTTCTCGAACTGCAGGCCGATCTTCATGGCGGTGGCGACCCGCCACAGGCCGATCCTGGCGCGGACCTCGGGGGAGCGGCTGCGGTACCAGGGGTGGCCGCCCAGCTTGTCGACCTCGGGCAGCTCCCAGCGCGGGTCGGCCTGGTCCACGCGGAACTCCGGGTCGTCCCACGGGATGTCGCGGTAGGGCTCCCAGTGCTTGTCGACCGACGCCTTCGACAGGCGTTCGACGACCGCCTCGTAGGCGGTGCGATCGGCGATCCTCTCGTCGTTCTCCCTGGCGGCGGCAGAGCTCGGTGCGGATGTCATCGCGGCTGCTCCTCTCCTCGCCCTTGTAATTGTACGAAGGATCCAATAGGCGTGGAAGAGGGACCCGGGTCACAGGTTCTCGACGGGCAGTCCCAGTTCTCCGGCGACCGCCGTACGCAGCAGGACGGCGGCCCGGCGGCGCGAGAGCACGTGGGGATGCACGTGCGTCTGGACCGCCAGGCCGTCGATGAGCGCGAAGATCCGCCAGGCCGCCTCCTCCGGATCGCCGCAGGCGAACGTGCCGGAGCGCACGCCGTCCTCGATGATCGAGCGCAGCAGCGAACGGCTGCGCGCGTCGATCCGGCGGGAGATCTCCGCCAGCTCCGGGCTGCGCATCGCCTCGGCCCAGGCGTCGATCCACAGCCGCCACTCGTCCGAGGGGATCACCGGCGAGCAGCGCCGCAGCAGGGCGCGCAGCCGTTCGAGCGCGCCGGCGGGGGACTCCTCGATGTCGGACAGCGCGTCCAGATGCAGCCTGGCCGCGTAGCCGAACGCCTGCGCGAACAGCCGGTCCTTGGTGTCGAAATGGTAGAAGAGCAACGCCTGGCTGACGCCCGCCGCGCGGGCGATGTCGAGGGTCCGGGTGTGACCGAACCCCTGCTCGGCGATCACTTCGCAGGCCGTCTTGAGGAGGTCTTCGCGCCTTAATCGGCTGAAAGTGGGTGTCACAGCGAGTAACTCTAACTACTGATCAACGGTATTTGTAGGACAAAACGGGCGCCGCGTTCGGAGGGCTCGATGGTGAGCGTGCCCTCGTGGTTCTCGGCGATCTCGCGGGCGATGGGCAGGCCGAGCCCGGTGCCGCCGGCATCGCGGCGGCGGGAGTCGGCCAGCCGGGTGAACCGCCGGAAGACGGCTTCGCGCTGGTCGGGGGCGATGCCGGCGCCGTCGTCGAGCACCTCCAGCACCGCGCGTCCCTCCTGTTCACCCACAGTCACAGTGATCATGGTATCGGCGTGCCTCTCGGCGTTGTCGAGCAGGTTCGCCAGCAGGCGGGACAGCCGCAGCGCGTCGCCCGCCACGACCACGCCCGAGCGCAGCCGCGTCTCCACCAGCCTGCGCTCCGGACGGCGCAGCAGCTCCTCGCGCACCAGCCTGGCCAGGTCCACCGGCTCGCGCCGGCCGGGCGCGCCCGCCTCCAGCCGGGCCAGGGTCAGCAGGTCGCCGACGATGTTCTGCAGGCGGTCGAGGCCCTCGATCACGCGCCGGCCGGTCCGGGGCCAGTCGGTCTCCTCTGGGGCGAGCATCGCCTCCTCGACCTGCGTGCGCATCGCCGCGATCGGGCTGCGCAGGTCGTGGGAGGCGTCGGAGGCGAACCTGCGCTGCTGCTCCACCGCGTGTTCGAGCCGGTCGAGGGTCTCGTTCACGGTACGGGCGAGGTCGTCGAGCTCGTCCCGGTGCCGTCCCCTGGGCACCCGGCGGCCGAGGTCGGTGGCGGTGATCTCGGCCAGTTCGTCCTTGATCGCCGAGACTGGGGTCAGCGCCTTGCGCGCGGTCAGCCAGGCCACGCAGGCCGTGACGGCCGCCAGCAGCAGCACGCCGAGCCCGGTGACCGGCGGGTACCAGGGGCTGATGTACCAGGGGAGTTCGGGGGTGTAGGCGTAGATCATCCAGGGCCTGCCGCCGACGTGCGCCCGGAAGCCGACGGTGATCAGGCAGTGGACGCCGCGCAACCGGTCCGTGCAGGACGTGGTGTCGAGGCGGGCGTCGGTGCCGGTGGCGGTGGCGGTGCTGAGCGGCGGCTGCCCCGTCAGACGCGGGCTGGCCTGCCGGATCCGGCCGTCGGCGTCGACGACCTGGATGAGGTCGGTGCCCTCGGTGACGGCCACGGGCCGCAGGCGGCCGGGCGCGTCCCGCTCGACGACGAAGGCGATGCGGCGGGCGGCGCCGGCGGTCTGCTCGGTGAGGAAGCCGGTGGCCAGCGTGTGCACGAGCGGCGTGACGAGGAGCGCGGTGACGCCGTAACCCGCCAGCGCGCACAGCAGGGCGGCCAGTGTCAGCCGCCGCTGCACGGACCAGCGTCTGAACATGCGCACGCACCCTCCGGCGACCAGATGATCACAGGAGGCGTTAGGGGTCCTAATTAGCGGAGTTTCGGCGACAAATGCGGCCGAAAGGCCCTCCAGAGCATTGCTCTATGCGTGCCGCCGCGACCTGACTAGAGTAAGTGAACACTGATGCCAAGGAGTCGATGTGGACCTTGCAGAGTATCGGCGTGCCGCCGCGGAGTGGCTGCGCGACAACGTCCCGGCCGACGATCAGTCAGGGGCCGACGCCCTGGCCCGCGCCAAGGAGTTCATGGCCAGGCTGTACGACGCCGGCTACTCCGGCATCACCTGGCCGCGGGAGTGGGGCGGCCAGGGGCTGACGCAGGCCGAGGAGCGCGCCTTCGCCGCCGAGGCGCGTGACTACACCCTCCCCACGTACGTCTTCTCCATCGGGCTCGGCATGACCGGGCCGACGCTGGTGGACCGGGGCACCGACGCGCAGCGCGAGCGGTTCGTCCGGCCGCTGCTGCGCGGCGAGGAGGTCTGGTGCCAGCTGTTCTCCGAGCCGGGCGCCGGCAGCGACGTGGCCAGCCTCCAGACCCGCGCCGTACGCGACGGCGACACCTGGGTCGTCAACGGCCAGAAGGTCTGGACCTCGGTCGCCCACCACGCCGACTGGGGCCTGCTGCTGGCCCGCACCGACGTCGAGGTGCCCAAGCACCGCGGCCTGACCATGTTCGTGGTGGACATGCACCACCCCGGCGTGACGGTCCGGCCGCTCAAGGACATGTCCGGCCGGGCCAACTTCAACGAGATCTTCTTCGACAACGTGACGATCCCCGACGAGCACCGGATCGGCGAGGTGAACGACGGCTGGAGCGTGGCCGTCACCACCCTGCTGCACGAGCGGCTGTCGATCTCGGCGGGCGTCGGCATGGGCGGCCAGAAGGACAACCCGGCCACCTTCGAGGCGCTGCGCGAGACGCTCGACACCGGCGACCCGCTGGTCCGCGACCAGCTCGTCGAGCTGCACATCCGCAGCCGCGCCCTGGCCCTGTTCAACCAGCGGCTGGCCCAGGAGACCAGGGCGGGCATCTTCCCCGGCGCCCGCGGCAGCGCCGCCAAGCTGCTGCTGGCCGAGCTGACCCTGTTCCAGGCCGACCTCGCCACCCAGCTCGTCGGCCCCGAGTCCGTGGTCGGCGACCACCCGCTGTCCCGGTCGATCTCGCTGGCCCCCGGCATGGCGCTGGGCGGCGGCACCAACGAGATCATGCGCAACATCGTCGGCGACCGGGTGCTCGGCCTGCCGCCGGAGCCGCGGGTGGACAAGACCGTGCCGTTCAAGGACCTGAAGGTGGGGACGCAGGGGTGAAGCTCGTACTCAGCCAGGAACAGCAGCAGCTCCGCGAGGCCGTGCGCGACTTCCTGCGCGCCGCCTCGCCGCTGCGCAAGGCCCGCGAGGGCTACGACCCCCAGGTGTACGCCCGGCTCAACGGCGAGCTCGGCCTGTCCGGCCTGGTCGTCCCCGAGGAGCACGGCGGCGCCGGGGCCGGGCTCGCCGACCTCGCGGTGGCCCTGGAGGAGACCGGCGCCGCGCTGCTGCCCGGCCCCTTCCTCGCCACCCAGTTCGCCGCGCTGGCGCTCACCCAGGTGCCCGACAAGGAGCTGCTGGGCGGCATCGCCGAGCGCCGCGTCGCCGCCACGCTCGTCCAGCCCGAGAGCGACCTCGCCTTCGACGGCACGGCCGTCACCGGCGCCCTGCCCCGGGTGCTGTCCGGCATGGAGGCGGACGTGCTGCTCACGCCCGCGCCCGGCGACGGCGGCGTGCTGCTGGTGGCCGTCGACCTGGCCGGCCCCGGCGTCACGCGGACCCCGCTGGAGACGCTCGACCTCACGCGCGGCCAGGCGCGGGTGACCCTGGAGCACGCCCCCGCCCGCGTGCTCGGCCGCCCGCCCGCCGGCAGCGGCATCGGCGACCGGCTGTGCGTCGCGCTCGCCGCCGAGCAGCTCGGCGTGCTGCGCGCCTCGCTGGACGCCATCGTCGCCTACGCCAAGATCCGCGTCGCCTTCGGCCGCTACATCGGCTCCTATCAGGGCGTCAAGCACAAGCTCGCCGACATGCACGGCAAGCTCGAACAGGCCGAGTCGATCGTCAGGTACGCCGCCTGGGCCGCCGACGAGTCGCCCGCCGAGCTGCCCGGCGCCGCCGCCCTGGCCCAGGCGTACGTGGGCCGCGCCTGCTTCGAGGTCGCCCGCGACCACCTGCTCCTGCACGGCGGCATAGGTTTCACCTGGGAGCACGACGCGCATCTGTTCTACAAGCGGGCCAAGTCCGACGAGGTGCTGCTCGGGCCGCCCCGCATCCACCGGGCCCGTCTCGCGGAACTCCTGGAGCTGTAGATGGACATCAGCGGCCTTCCCGGCTTCTACGCCATCGCCGCCGCCGACCCCGGCCGCCTGGCCGTGATCGACACCGACGGCACGCGGACCACGTACGGCGAGCTGCTCGCCCGGGTCAACCAGGTCTCCCACGGCCTGCGGGCCCGCGGGCTGGGCAAGGGCGACGTGGTCGCGGGCGTGCTGCCCAACGGCGTCGACGCCGTCGTCATGCTCATGGCGACCGGCCAGATCGGGCTCTACTACGTGCCGGTCAACTGGCACCTCACCGAGTCCGAGGTGTCCTACATCCTGGCCGACTGCGACGCCAAGGTCGTGGTCACCGACGCCGCGCACGCCGTGCCGGGCGCCGAGATCGGCACGTCCGGGCTGGCCGAGGGGCAGCCCGCGGACGCCCCCGACGGACGTACGGCCGGGGCGGTCATGTGGTACACCTCCGGCACCACCGGCTTCCCCAAGGGCGTGCAGCGCGCGCTGCCCGACGCCGAGCCGGAGGCCGTCGTGCCGCTGTACACGTGGTTCCTCGGCGAGGTCGTCGACCTCGCGCCGGGCGACGCCGTGCACCTGGTGACCTCGCCCATGTACCACTCGGCGCCCTGCGCGCACACCCAGTTCGCGCTGCACCTCGGGCACACTGTGGTGATCACGCCCAGGTTCGACCCGGTCGACATCCTGGAGCTGATCCAGCGCCACCACGTCACCAACGCCATGATGGTGCCGACCATGTTCCACCGCATGCTCCAGCTCCCCGAGGACGTCCGGGCCAAGTACGACGTGTCGAGCCTGCGCCAGGTCATCCACACGGCCGCGGCCTGCCCGGTCGCCGTCAAGCAGGCGATCATGGACTGGTGGGGCCCGGTGCTGTACGAGTACTACGGCTCCACCGAGTCCACGATCGCCTTCTCCGTCAAGCCGCACGACTGGCTGGCCAGGCCCGGCACGGTGGGCCGCCCGGCGCCGACGTTCGAGGCCAAGATCTGCGACGAGAAGGGCGAGGAGCTGCCGCCGGGCGAGCCCGGCATGATCTACGTCAAGTCCTCGATGGGCTCCTTCGAGTACCGCAAGGACCCGGCCAAGACCGCCGCCAGCATGCTGGGCGAGTGGTACGCCCCCGGCGACATCGGCTACCTCGACGACGACGGGTTCCTGTTCCTGTGCGACCGGCGCACCGACCTGATCGTCTCCGGCGGGGTGAACATCTACCCCGCCGAGATCGAGGCCGCGCTGCTGGAGCACCCCGCGGTGGCCGACGTCGCGGTCATCGGCGTGCCCGACGAGGAGTGGGGCCACAACGTGGTCGCGCTCGTCCAGCCCGCCGAGGGCGTCGAGCCGGGCCCCGAGCTCACCGCCGAGCTGCTCGAACACTGCGGGCCCCGGCTCGCCCGGTTCAAGCACCCGAAGGTCGTCGAGTACCGCGACCGGCTCCCGCGCACCCCCACGGGCAAGCTGTCGCGCTCGAAGGTGCGCGAGGGTTACCTGGCCGAGGCGGGGAACACCAGCTCCTCGCTGTAGTCGCGGCCGTCGCCGAGGTAGAAGCGGGTGGCGAGGGTGCGGTCGGCGGTGTCGAAGACCGTGGTCCACAGCGTGCGGAACGGACCGGCGGCATCTTCCTCCGGCCGCACCGCGCGCAGGCTGTCCCGCAGGTCGCCGGCGGACATGGTGGCGCCCTTGCTGCGCTCGTACAGGGTGCGCAGCCGGCCGTAGGTGCCCAGGCTCGCCGGGGTGTCGGCGGGCAGGGCCATCGGGTCGGGATGGCGGTGCAGCAGGTGGTTGGTGACGCACAGCGGGCCGTCGCCGAACTCGACGGCGTGTTCGGTGCCGTCCGTGCCGCGCTCCCACACGAACGCCTGGCCGTGGGCGTCGGCGACCAGGTAGTGCAGGGGCAGGCCGAGGTCGTACTGCTTGGCCCCCAGCAGCGCCTGCCTGGCCTGCGCCGCGGTCTCGCAGGTGTCCATGAGGAACCGGGGCAGTTGCAGGCTGCCGAGCCCGACCTGGGGGGCGTCCTGCCGCGGCGGGGTGGCGGTCTCGGCGTCGGCGATCAGCAGCATGACGGCCAGGCCGGCCTCGTTGATCCCGTCGATGCAGCCGTCGAGGCCGTTCATGGTGATGACGGTCGAGGCGAGGCCGTCGTCGGGCACGGTGCTGATCACGTACGGGCGGGCGGCCATGGGCAGCTCGCCGGGGCGGGCCGGCTCGCCCATGAGCCGGCTGGTGGTGTGCAGGAAGAAGTCGTAGTTGCGGCCCACCCTGCCGTGCCCGTCGGCGGAGGCGGACGGCGGGCACCACAGGGCCGAGCAGGCGGCGCCCGCGGGCACGAAGTTCCAGCCGTCGAGGGCCAGCTCGTCCTGGTCGGGGTCGAGGCCGAGCGCCGCGGCGGCGCCGTCCATGCGGGCGTGGTGCTGCGGCCAGTTCCGTTCGAACCAGGACATCCTTGCTCTGATCACCGCCGGGTCGGCGGTCGTGGGCGACCAGCCGAGCCGGCGGGCCTCCTCGGTGAGCACCCGGCCGATCTCGAACTGGCTGCCGGTGACGGTGAGGTGCGTGACGAGCTGGAAGTCGTCCTTGCCGCCGGCCACGCAGGTCATGTTGGTCATGCCGCCGATGTTGCCGCGGCCCGCTGACCGGGCTCCTACCGTCCGCTGACCGCCCGCCGCCAGGCGATCAGCCGGTCAGCTTCCGCACCTGCTGGACGACCACCAGGACGGTCAGCGTCCCGAAGAACGCCACCGACCAGACCAGCGCCCCCAGCCGGTACGACCTGACCTTGATCGCCTCCGGCAGCGCCCGCCGGTTCAGCACGATCAGCAGGATCGAGTACACGAACATCATCACCGCCGCGAAGCACGCCGAGAACACCAGCAGGATCAGCGGCTGGTCGAGCCCGAGCAGCAGGATCGCGATCCCGACCAGCGTCATCGCCCAGACGGTGACGAAGTACACCCGGTTCACCGACACGGGACGGTCGCGCAGATAGACCGTCTTGATCGTGTCCGAGGCCAGCCGCGAGGTGTAGTCGACGATGCCCATCGCCGAGGCGAACAGGGCCAGCGCGCCGATCAGCCAGAACAGGATCCCGAACCACGTGCCGACCGTGCCCTGCAGCACCTCGCCCTCGACCTTCAGGAAGCCGATGTTGTCCTTGCCCGCCACCTCCGGCCGGCCGAAGACGGTCGAGTAGGCCAGCATCGACATCAGCCCGATCGTCAGGAACGACACCAGCGCGAACGTGGCGCCCTGCTCGGCGTTGGCGAAGCGCCACCACCGGCGCCAGCGCGCCAGGTTGTCGTCGGTCGGCGGGAACTGGAAGCCGGTCGAGGCGGCCGCCTCCTCCTCGCCGGTGACCGGGCTGACCAGGCGCGGGACGTACGCACCCATGCCGAAGCCCTTGTCGCGGATCCAGTTGCTCTGGCACAGGTTCTGGCCGCCGCCCGCGCCGGCGTAGGCGACGGCGCCCATGAGCACGGCGATCCCGAGCTCCCCGGCCGGGAAGCGGGCGCCCACGGTGAGCCCCTTGCCCAGCTCGACCCAGCTGTCGGCGTTGACCGCGAACAGGATCGCGACCACCGCCAGCGTCGCCACCAGGGCGATCTTCACGAAGATCACCCTTTCGAGGGCGGTGTAGATCACCGGCGCCAGCGTCAGACCCAGCGCGATCAGGACGAGCATGCCGATCGCGATCCAGCGCACCCCGCCCGCCCCGGCCCCGGTCAGGTACGTCACCATGGTCGCGGACGTCGTCACCCACCCCGGCCACAGGTTCGAGGCCAGCGTCATCACGACGAAGACCAGCCCCCAATGCCGCCACATCCGGCTGAACCCGGTCAGCGCGGTCTCGCCGGTGGCCAGCGTGTACCGCTCGATCTCCATGTTCAGGAACCACTGGGTGACGATGCCGACCGCCGCGCCCCAGACGAACACCAGCCCCACCTGGGAGGCGATGTAGGGCCAGAGGATGAACTCGCCCGACGCCAGCCCCACCCCCGCCCCGACCAGCCCCGGGCCGATGACGCGCCAGGTCGAGCGGGGAGGGTCGGGCAGGTCGCGGACGGCGACGGACGGCAGGACTCGCGCCGGGACGGTGGGGGTGAAGTCCGTCATGCGGATCTCCTCGGTCGGCTTCCCGTACCGTCACCTTACGCAGATCGCTTACGTCGGTGAACTATCCGGTCAGGGTCACCACGTAGTCCCCTTGGCCGGTGAACCCGTCCACCCGCCCGCCGGACTCCATCAGGCCGCCCAGCACCTCGCGCATCGCCGCGCGCCAGGCCCTGGCCGCCGCCGGGTCGCTCACGCGCAGCCGTTCGACGTCGTGCGGCGTGCCCACCAGCACGACGTCCGCGTCGGCCGGGCGCACGACCGGGCCGGAGCCGTCCTCGGCCAGCACCCGGACGCGGCCCTCGGCCGGTTCCACCCGTGGCCCGAGCGGGCGCTCGTCCAGCGGCCACACCGCCAGCAGGCGGTCGGAGGAGTCGCCCTCGTTGATCGCGTCGGCCATGACGCCGTAGAAGTCGCGCAGGTACTCCTGCGGGCGGGCGCCCAGCTTGACCAGGTTGAACCGGGCGTTGCGGCGGACGAGCGGATCGAAGGTCCAGGTGACGCGGTTCAGGCCCCGATCCAGGCACCACGCCCGCTGGTGCAGCTTGAGCGCGTAGCCGATGCCCCGGCCGATCGAGGCGCCCGTCACGTGGGAGTGCAGCGCGCCCTCCGCCGCCCGGAAGCCCACCGACGCGCCCACCAGCACGTCGTCCTCGTACGCGCCGGCCACGTAGTTGCCGGTGTGCGCGAACCCGGCCATCAACTCGACGCTGATCGGCGCGTTGCCCGGATCGGGCCGCCAGATCTCGTCGAAGAGCCGGAAGACCTGCGCGAACTCGCCCATCTCGTGCAACTCGCGGATGGTCACACCACTCTTGGCCGCCGCCTCGGCGGCCTCCTCCCGGCTCGTCATGCCCCCCACTATGCCCGCCGGACGGCGACATGCCCGCCCGCGGTCCGCGGACGGGCATGTCAGGGACTGCCGGGAATCACTTCACCAGCGGCCCGAGCGTGCGTTCCATGACGCAGTCGTTCTCGAACTTCCTGTCGTAGGACGTCGTGCGGCCGTACCAGTGGCCCCTGACGCGCACGGAGACGGGGGAGTAGTTGCGCGGGCACGCGCCCGGATCGACGTTGAGGTCCTTGACCACGCCGTCGACCTCGTGCAGCTCGGCGCAGGCCGTGCGCGGGCGCGGGTGGGTGCCGCCGTCGGGGTCGCAGGTGAGCCGCATCGCGTACGCGCCGCCGCCGTTGCTGGGCGTGACGGTGATGTACAGCAGCACGCCCGGCTCGTCGTCGGTGGCGGCACCGGCCGGGCTCGCCCCGAACGGGACGACGAGCGCGGCGGACGCGCACAGGGCTAGGGCGGCCGTCCTGCGAGCGGCGGTCAGCACGGATTTCATGGAACCTCCCTGGTCAACGTGCGCCCCGAGAGCGGCGGCGCACGTCAAATGACTACAGGCAGTCACCATATCGATACCACTGGTGAAGGAGTGACAGAATGCTGTCCCCGCCGATCACGCCGCTCCCGCCGACCCGGCCCGGCCGCCCTGCTCGAGGCCGCGACGCCGGGCCCGGGTCGCTCCGGCGTGCGGCCTCGCTCCGGCGCGCGGCCTCGGTCAGCGCGCGGCCTCGATCAAAGTGCGGCCTCGGTCAGCGCACGGCCTCGATCAGGGCGCGGAGGAGGGCTGTGCGGCGTGGCATCTCGGCCACCACCACGTGCTCGTGGTCGGCGTGCGCGCCGCCGCCCACCGCGCCCAGCCCGTCGAGCGTCGGGCAGCCGGCCCCCGCGGTGAAGTTCCCGTCGGAGGCGCCGCCCACCGCCGCGGCGGTCAGCGGGCCCACGTCCAGCCCTGCGGCCAGGTCCTGGGCCAGAGCGTAGAGCGAGGCCGACATCGCGGCTTCGAGCGGCGGCCGGTTGGGGCCCCCTTCGACCTCCAGCCGCGTGCCGGGCACCACGGGGGCCAGCGCCCGCATCGCGGCGTCCACCCGCAGCTGCTCGGCCACCGTGCTCGCCCGCACGTCGACCCCCACCGTCGCCTCGGCCGGGACGGTGTTGAGCGTCGTCCCGCCGCGCAGCACGGTCGGGGTGACCGTCGTGTCACCGGCTCCGAGGGCGGCGATGGCCAGGATCTGGTGCGCCAGCTCGACGCCCGCGTTCGCGCCCTTCTCCGGCTCCAGCCCGGCGTGGGCCGCCTTGCCGCGCACCCGCAGCGTGTACATCGACGTGCCCTTGCGGGACGTCTTCAGCGCGCCGCCGTCCGCGCTGGCCTCCATGACGAACGCGGCGGCCAGCCCCCGCGCGGTGTCCGCGATCAGCGGCGCGGACGTGATCGAGCCCAGCTCCTCGTCACCCGTGATCAACAGCGTGACGCCGTCGAGGGAGCCGAGCCCGGCGAGCGCGTGGAACGTCTGCACCAGCCCGGCCTTCATGTCGAACACGCCCGGCCCGCGCGCCACGCCGTCGACGACCGACCAGGGGTGGGTCGCCAGCGTGCCGATCGGCCAGACGGTGTCGTGGTGGCCGAGCAGCAGCACCCTGGGCGTGCCGAACGACCAGCGCAGATGGGTGACGCCGTCGATCACCAGGAACTCCGGCCGGGCCCCTAGGTAGCGGGCCCCCATCGCGGCCACGACCTCGGCGCTGCGGGCCACGGCCGCGAGGTCACGCGAGAACGACTCGCACAGGACCAGCTCCTCCAGATCGTCGATCATGCCAGCCGCTCTCCGAGGAACCGGTGGACGTTCCCTCCGATGATCTTGGCGACGTCCTTCTCCGGCAGGCCGCGGGCGAGCAGCCCCTCGGTCACCATGGGCAGCCCGACGGGCCCCTCCAGGCCGGGGATCGACGCCTTGGAGTCGAGGTCGTCGGGCTCCAGGTCCTCGCAGCACGGGGGCGTCAGGTCGTCCATGACCTCGCGGATGAAGTCGGGGCCGAGGCCGACGTGGTCGATCCCGGCCACCTGCGCGACGTGCTCGATGTGGTCGAGCAGGCGGTCGAGCGTCATGTCCTCCTTACGCTCGGCCAGGAAGGGGGCGAAGAAGTTCACGCAGACCACGCCGCCCGTGGCGGCGACCGCGCGGAGCTGGTCGTCGGTGAGGTTGCGGTGGTGGTCGCGCAGCGCGCGGGCCGCGGAGTGGGTGGCCATGACCGGCTTGGTCGCCAGCTCCAGCACGTGGGCCACGCCGGACGCGCCGAGGTGCGAGACGTCGAACACCATGCCCAGCCGCTCCATCTCGCTCAGGGCGGCCACGCCGCGGCTGGTCAGGCCGCTGCCGGTGGCGTCCTCGGCGCTGCCGTCGGCCAGCGGGGTACGCCCGAAGTGCGCGATCGAGGCCACTCGCACGCCCAGCCGGTGGACGGTCGAGATCAGCTCGACGCTCTCGTCGAGCCCCGGCATGCTCTCCAGCGCGAGCACCAGAGCGATCTTGCCCTCCGCCAGCGCCGTGTCGATCGCCGAGCCGTCGAGGCAGAGCCGTACGGTGTCGGGGTTGCCCTCCGCGATCACGTGGGCGCACTCGATCATGCGCAGCGTCTGCCGCAGCGCGCCCTCGGGCCGGTACTGGTCGTCGATGAAGACCGGCAGGATCTGCAGGTCGACCCCGCCCTCGACGAGCTGCGGCAGCCACCGCCGGCGGAAGAAGGAGGCCCACTGCTGGGGCGGCCGGGCGGCGACCGCCATGAGGAGATCATTGTGGGTGTCGGCCACGACGGCACGCCGGTGCAGGGGAAGCGTCATGCGAAGGACGTTACCGCGCGCCCCCGACCTGCTCCAATGCGCCTCAAGTCCGATTTTTTGCCCATATCTTGTTCACCGCACCGAAGACGGGACCTCCTCGACCCTCCGGTACGCCCCGCGCGGCGGCCGGGCGGTGAGCCGCCGGTAGAGCGTCGTCGGGCCGGGCCAGTTGTTGGTGACCCGTCCCTCGGCCGTCTTGTACCAGCTCCGGCACCCCTCGCCCCACACCATGCGGTCCATCGCCGCGTCGAGCTGCCTGGTCCAGGCGGCCATCGCCTCGGGACGCACCTCGATCGGCCCCTGCTCGGCCACCCGCGCCAGGCACGCCATGACGTGCCGCACCTGGCACTCGATCATGTAGATGATCGAGTTGTGCCCGAGGTTCGTGTTCGGGCCGTAGAGCAGGAACATGCTGGGGAAGCCGGGCACCGAGATGCCGAGATAGGCGTGCGCGCCGTCGCGCCACTGCTCGGCCAGCGACCGCCCGCCGAGCCCGGTGACCTCCATCGGGGCCAGGAACTCGGTGCTCAGGAAGCCGGTGGCGTACACGATCGTGTCGGCCTCGCGCAGCCCCTCGGCGGTCTCCACGCCCTTCGGCCCGATCCGGACGATCGGATCGGTGACGACGTCGACGTCCGGCCTGGTCAGCGCCGGGTAGAAGGCGCTGTCGATGACGACGCGCTTGCAGCCGGGCGGATAGCCGGGCGTCAGCTTCGCCCGCAGGACGGGGTCGGGGACCTGGGCGCGCAGGTGGGCCAGGGCACGCTTCTTCAGCAGGCCGGAGCTCCAGCCCTCGGCCAGGGCCGGGTAGAGCGTGGCCTCGGCGTACCGATAGATCCACTCGCGGTAGGCCCGCTGGAGGCCCGGGACGTAGTGGAAGGCCAGCCGGGCGAGCGGGCCGAAGGTGGCGTCGGGCTTGGGGATCACCCAGTTGGGCGTGCGCTGGAAGACGTCGAGGTGCGCGGCCCGCTCGGCGACGGCCGGAATGAGCTGGGCCGCCGACGAGCCGCTGCCGATCACGGCGACGCGGCGGCCGGTGAGGTCGTGGTCGTGGTTCCAGCGGGCCGAGTGGAAGGAGACGCCCTCGAAGTCGGACATGCCGGGGATCTCGGGCAGGTGCGGGCGGTTGAGCTGGCCCACGCTCATGACGACCACGTCGAACGCCTCGGTGCGCTCGCCGCCGTCGTGGGTGCTGGTGACCTGCCAGCGGCGGCCGTCGAAGACCGCTCGCCGTACTTCCGCACCGAAGCGGATTTTTCGCCTGACGTCGTATTTATCGGCGCAATGCTCTAGATAGGCGAGGATTTCGGGTTGGGCTGGGTAGCGGCGGGTCCAGCTCGCGTACTTCTCGAACGAGTACGAGTACAGGTGCGAGGGGATGTCGCAGCCCGCGCCCGGATAGCTGTTGTCCCGCCACGTGCCGCCGAGGTCGGCGGCCTTCTCGAAGACCGTGAAGGAGCCGATCCCGGCGCGCCGCAGCCGGATCGCCATGCACAGGCCGCCGAAGCCCGCTCCGATGATCGCGACGCTGGGTGCCATGCCGTCCTCCGCGAAGTCAGGATCCACTTACAGTACGCCGAACCGCGTTCTGGCGACACCCTCCGCCACGCCCCGCGCGACCCTTCCGCGGGCCGGTAGTCTGCGCAGGTGGCTGCTGTGACGCTGACTGAGGTGATCGAGGTGCTCGAGGCGGCCTACCCGCCCGCCCGGGCCGAGTCGTGGGACGCGGTGGGGCTGGTCTGCGGCGACCCCGCCCAGCGGGTGCACAAAGTGCTGTTCGCCGTCGATCCGGTTGCGGTCGTGGGCGAGGAGGCCCTCGACTGGGGCGCCGACCTGATCGTCACCCACCATCCGCTCTACCTGCGCGGCACCACCAGCGTGGCCGCCACCACGCCCAAGGGCCGCCTGATCCACCGCCTGATCAAGCACGAGGTCGCCCTCTACACCGCCCACACCAACGCCGACACCGCCAACCCAGGCGTCTCCGACGCCCTGGCCAGGGCCGTCGGCCTGACCGGCGACCTCGTACCGCTCCAGCCCTTCCCCGACGACCCCTGGCGCGGCCTGGGCCGCATCGGCGAGCTGCCCGAGCCCACGACGCTGGGGGAGTTCGCCGCGCAGGCCGCCAAGGGGCTGCCGCGCACCGCCGGCGGCCTGCGCGTGGCGGGCGACCTGGCCCGGCCGGTCTCGCGCGTCGCGGTCAGCGGCGGCGCGGGCGACTCGCTGCTCGGCGCGGCCAGGTCCGCGGACGTCGACGTGTTCCTCACGGCCGACCTACGGCACCACCCGGCCGGTGAGTTCGTCGAGTCCGGTGGCCCCGCCCTGATCGACGCCGCCCACTGGGCCACCGAGTGGCCCTGGCTCGACAGCGCGGCGTCCATCCTGCGCTCCAGTGGCGTTACCGTTGAAACGCGCGTCTCCGCCACGGTCACCGATGCTTGGACAAGAGGATATTGATCATGAAAGCAGCCCCTGAGGCCCAGAAGCGACTGCTCGACCTGGCAGAGCTCGACTCCGTGATCGACCGGCTGGCGCACCGCCGGCGCACCCTGCCCGAGCTGGCCGAGATCGACGAGCAGTCCAAGCGCCTGGCCCGGCTCGTCACCCAGGTCATCGAGGCCGAGACCGAGGCCGGCGACCTCGCGCGCGAGCAGACCAAGGCGGAGAACGACGTCGACGCCGTGCGCACCCGCGCCGACCGCGACCAGAAGCGCCTCGACTCCGGCGCCGTGACCTCGCCCCGCGACCTGGCGAGCCTGCAGTCCGAGATCGCCTCGCTGCAGAAGCGCCAGGGCGACCTGGAGGAGGTCGTGCTGGAGATCATGGAGCGCAGGGAGGCGGCCGACAGCAAGGTCACCGACCTGGTCGCCCAGCGCGACGAGGTGGCCGCCACCCGCGCCGCCGCCGAAGACCGCCGTGACGCCGCGCTGACCGAGATCGACAAGGAGGCGGGCGAGGTCCGGGGCCGCCGCGCCGCCGTCGCCGGCGAGATCCCCGCCGACCTGCTCAAGCTCTACGACAAGCTCAAGGAGCAGTACGTCGTGGGCGCCGCAATGCTGCACGGCGGGCGTTGCCAGGGCTGCAAGGTGGCCCTGTCCATCGCCGAGATGAACAGCATCAAGGCCGCCCCCCACGACGAGGTGCTGCGCTGCGAGGAGTGCCGGCGGATCCTGGTCCGCACCCCGGAGTCCGGCCTGTGACGTCCTACGTCATCGAGGCCGACGGCGGCTCGCGCGGCAACCCGGGTCCCGCCGGCTACGGCGCGGTCGTCCGGGACGCCGCCGACGGCCAGGTGCTGGCCGAGGCCGCCGAGGCGATCGGCGTCGCGACCAACAACGTGGCCGAGTACCGGGGGCTGATCGCCGGGCTGACCGCCGTGCTGGGGGTGGGCGGCGAGGGCGCCGAGGTGGCCGTGCGGATGGACTCCAAGCTGGTCATCGAGCAGATGGCCGGCCGCTGGAAGATCAAGAACGAGGGGCTGCGTCCGCTCGCCCTTGAGGCCGGCGCGCTGGCCAGGCGGCTGCGGGTGGTCGAGTGGACCTGGATCCCGCGCGAGCACAACAAACACGCCGACCGGCTGGCCAACGAGGCCATGGACGCCGCCGCCAAGGGCCTGACCTGGAAGGCGGGCGGCACCCACGACACCGGCGCGCCGGGGGCCGTCCCGGCTGCCGCCGTGCCCGCGGCCCGCACACCGGCGCCGGTCGTCGAGCAGACCGACCTCCTCGACGCGGGCGCCATCGCCGAGCTGTCGGCCCCCACGGCGTCCGTGGCCGCCGCCCAGCAGCGTTCCAAGGGCACCGGCTGGGCCCCGCCCACCCGCGTGGCCACCTCGCTGCTGCTGCTCAGGCACGGCGAGACGCCACTGTCGGTCGAACGCAGGTTCTCCGGTCTCGGCGACGCCGAGCTCACCGCCAACGGGCTGGCCCAGGCGGCGGCGGCCGCCGACCGGTTGTCGCGGGAGCCGTACCGGCCGGACGTCATCGTCTCCTCGCCGCTCAAGCGGGCCAGGCAGACGGCCGAGGCCGTGGCCCAGCGCACCGGGCTCGACGTCGAGATCGACGAAGACCTCAGGGAAGCCGACTTCGGCGCCTGGGAGGGGCACACGTTCACCGAGGTGCAGCGCGAGTGGCCCGCCGAGCTGGCCGCTTGGCTGGCCGGCCCCGACGCCGCGCCGCCCGGCGGCGAGAGCTTCGCCACGGCGGCCCGCCGCGTCCAGGCGGCGGGGGAGCGGCTGGTGGAGCGCTACGAGGGCAAGACCGTCCTCGTCGTCTCCCACGTGACCCCGATCAAGATGTTGCTGCGCGACGCCCTCACGGCGCCTCTGGGCGCGCTCTACCGGATGCACCTCGACCTGGCCTGCCTGTCACTGATCGAGTACTACGCCGACGGCCCTGCCGTGGTGAAGTCCTTCAACGACACCGCCCACCTCCGTTGAAGACGGCCGGTGACGCGACCCGTTCGCGTTGAGCGCGGCGGTGGCGAAGCCGTGCCGCGACCGCCCCGCCGGCGTTGAGCCCGGCGGCGATTTCGTGCTTCGAGCAGCCTGCGGGCGTTGAGCGCGGCCGCGCCGGGAGCCGCCAGAACATCCCGGCGCGGCCGCTGCTGCCTCCGCCCCCCTCAGGCGGTGACATGCCCATCCCACCCAATCGATCTTGCGACTCGGTTGGGAACGGCTTGAGGTTTGATAACCTCCCTGAAGACGAGTCGGCCGGGCGGCCGCGTCGGGCCTTCGGGCCCGCCGAGGAAGGTCCGGGCTCCACAGGGCAGGGTGGTCGGTAACGCCGACCCGGGGTGACCCGCGGGACAGTGCCACAGAAAGCAGACCGCCTCCCACCTCGGTGGGAGGTGAGGGTGAAAGGGTGGTGTAAGAGACCACCAGCGCCCACGGTGACGTGGGCGGCTAGGTAAACCCCACCCGGAGCAAGGTCAAGAAGGGACGCTCTCCGGAGCGTTCCGCGCGCGACGTTCGAGGGCTGCCCGCCCGAGCCGCGCGGGTAGACCGCTTGAGGCCGCCGGCAACGGCGGCCCTAGATGGATGGTCGCCCCTTCGTTCGCGAAGGACAGAACCCGGCCTACAGGCCGGCTCGTCTCTCACCTCCCAGTTCCTGGGCCTCGCGGCCGTGCACGATCAGGGCGTACAGCACGAGTACGTCCACCGCGATGACCGCGAGCGACCACCACGGGTTGACCGCGATCCAGGTCAGCTGCGTCATCGCGTTGATCATGACGAGGACCACCGCCACGACGCGGGCCCAGGTCTGACCCACGGTCACCGCGATACCGGTCAGGAGCAGGACGATCCCGAACAACAGGTGGATCCAGCCCCAGGTGCCGACGTTGAAGAACAGCAGGCGGGATGGTGTGCGGACGAACAGCCCGCTGTTGATCACCGCGTAGAGACCGGTGATGATGTTGAACACGCCGGCCATGATCATGAGCATGCCGGCGAACCATACCCAGCCCACCCAGCCCGTGACGGGCCTGCTCTGGTACGTCATGTCGAACCCTCCCCCGTGAGTTCACGTACACCAGCAGTCACCTGCCCATCGAGTTGAGCTGTATGCGTCTTCCCAGCTCACAAGGTTTCGACGACGCGTCAGGCGCCCGGCGGCGAGGGTTGAAGCCCAACCGCCTCCGGGGACGCCTGACAGCCTCGGCACCCTGACGACGCCTCAGCCGGGCCCCGACGGCGTCTCCACCGAGGCCCTGGCGGCGCTTTCGGGGTCAGGCGGAGCGGGCGTCCCAGGCGGCGAGGATGGCGGCCTCCTTCTCCGGGGCCATCCCGTGGACCATCCTTCGCCCGTAGGAACGCTGCTCCTCCGGGATCTCCCGCAGCCACGCCCACGTGTCACGCACGGTCTCCGCGACCGGACGCGCCCGCAGCCCCGCCGCCTCGGCCTTGCCCGTCGGCACGCTCCAGAAGTTGTCGTTCTCCTCCGATCGCGGCCCGCCCCACAGCGGCAGCTCCACGAACGCCCCGGCCCCCTGCGCGACCAGGAACTCCGCGTCCATCCAGACGAACTCCGCGTCGGACCCGGTGACCTGCTTGCACAGCTCCAGCCACTCGCCGTAGGTGGTGTTGCCCGCCGGGCCGGTCACTGCGAAACGGCCGGCGACGCCCCGCTCGGCCTGGTCGAGGGTGAAGATGGCGACGTCGCGGGCGTCGACGAGCTGCATCGGCTCGGCGGGATCGCCGGGCGCCAGCACCCGGCCGCCGCGCGAGATGCGGGTCAGCCACCAGGGCAGCCGGGCCACGTTCTCGTAGGGGCCGAGGATCAGCCCAGGCTGGATGATCAGCGCGTTGCCGTCGAAACCCTGCTCGACCGCCCGCTCGCACCCGGCCTTCAGCACGCCGTAGTCGCCGTCGTCGGGACCGGCGTCGGGCTCGCACGGCCATCCGCCGGTCTCCTCGGTCGCGGCCTTGGCGGGGAACCCGTCGAGGGCCGAGACGCTGGAGATGAACGCGTACGTCGCCGCCCGGCCCGACAGCGCCCGCACCGACTCGCCCACCACCCGCGGCACATACCCGGACGTGTCCACCACGAAGTCCCACGACCGGCCGTCGGCCAGCCGCTCCAGGTCGGCGACGGACTCCCGGTCGCCGCGCACGGTCTCCACGCCCGGCACGTCGCCGCCGCTCTGCCCTCTGTTGAACGTCGTGACCTCATGGCCACGCGCCAACGCCTCTTCCGCGATGGCGCGCCCCAGGAACCCCGTGCCGCCGATGAGCAAAATCTTCATGAACCCATCTTCGGCGCCCGGCGGGGCGCGGGCTCACAACTTCACGGAGAGCGAAGACCGCAGCGGCGGCACCAGGTGCACGCGCGCCGACCCGATGTCGAAGTACAGGCCCACCAGCTCCAGCTTGCCCGCCCTGACCTGCTCGTCGACCTTCCGGTAGGTGCGCAGGTTCTCCAGCTGCTGCTGGACGTTCACCCGGCACAACACGTCGAGGGCCCCCTTGTGCAGCCGGTCGCCCTCGGTCTCGATGAACCTGGCCAGGCTGTGGTTCCCGTGCCGCAGCCACCGCCGCAGCCCCGGCAGGCTGCCGGCCTGCACCCCGGCGCTGAGCACCCCGGCCATGGCCCCGCATCCCGAATGCCCGCACACGGTGATCGTGCGCACGCCGAGCACCTGCGTGGCGTACTCGATCGCGGCCACCACCGAGTCGTCGTGCGGCTCGGAGCCGCGGCGCGGCACCAGGTTGCCGATGTTGCGCACGGTGAACAGGTCGCCGGGACCGCTCGCCGTGATCAGGCTGGGCACGATCCGGGAGTCGGCGCACGTGATGAACAGGTGGGTCGGCTGCCGCTTGTGCGCGAGCTCGGTGAAGATCGGCCGGACCAGCGGCGCAGTGGTGCGGTGGAAGTCGCGCGCCCCCTCGGTGCAGGTCACCGGGGTCGAGCCGCCGTCGTCGGGGATGGCGCGGCGCTGCGGGCGGGTCCGCCGCTGCGCCCATGGCACCCATCGCCGGTCCGGCGACCTGCCGGGGTACGCGCGGGCCCCGCCGGCCGCCAGCGTGTACCACTCGTCGTGCGGCTCGTCGAGGTCGACCGTGCCGCCCGCCTGCTCGTGGTCCAGCCGCCAGGAGTGGATGGCCTCGAAGGCCGCGTTGTCCATGAAGTCGATGGTGAGGTCGAGGTCGACCGGCGTGCCCGAGGGGATCGACCGCAGCTCGTGCGTCAGCCTGGGCACGCCGAGGAACGTCAGCGAGCCGCTGATCGTCACGTGCAGCCGGCCGTCCGGCTCCTCGCGCCTGCGCACGCTCACCCAGGTCAGCCGGCGCAGCGCCAGCAGCGCGGCCAGCGCCGCCCCCGCCAGCACCCCCTCGGCCAGGCCCAGCACGATCACGGTCGCCGCCGTCACCGCGTAGACCGGCACCTCGCCGTGCCCGCGGCCCTTCCTGACGCGCGCCAGCCCCACCATCCGCACGCCGGTGAACACCAGCAGCGCCGCCAGCGCCTCCAGCGGGATCAGCCGCACCGACCAGCCGAAACCCACCGCGAAGCCCAGCACCCACACCCCGTGCAGGATCGCCGCCGACCGGGTGCGCCCGCCCGCCCGCACGTTCGCCTCCGTACGGACGACGCCGCCGGCGATCGGCAGCCCGCCCAGCGCCCCCGACACCATGTTGGCCACGCCCTGGCCGGTCAGCTCCTGGTCGAGGTCGGCGCGGCGGCCGGGGTGCGTCCCGTCGGCGGCGGACGCGCACAGCAGCGACTCGACGCTGCCCAGCAGCGCGACGAGCAGCACCGCGCCCACGATCGTGTGCCAGTCGGCGGACGGCAGCACGGGGAATCCCCACCCGGAGAAGCTGCCCGCCAGGTCGATGTGGGTGACGTCCCAGCCGGCCAGCCAGGCGACGGCCGCCGTGGCGGGCAGCGCGACCAGCGGCGCGGGCACCACCCTGACGCGGGCCGGCAGCCGCGTCCACGACGCCAGCACCACGATCGTGAACAGGCCCAGCGCGACCTTGTGCCCGTGCAGGCCGGCGATCTGGCCGGGCAGTTCGGCGAGGTTGGCCAGGGCCG
This sequence comes from Nonomuraea sp. NPDC049758, assembly GCF_040674635.1. Lineage (NCBI taxonomy): Bacteria > Bacillati > Actinomycetota > Actinomycetes > Streptosporangiales > Streptosporangiaceae > Nonomuraea > Nonomuraea sp. NPDC049758. Next base: position 320,947 of record NZ_JBFAMZ010000003.1, on the reverse strand, counting down.
ACAGCTGGGGCTGCCCGCCGAGGACCACGTGGAGCTGGGAGAGCGCGAGGATCACGCCGACCGCGGCCAGCAGGCCGCGCAGGACCGCGGGGGAGACGGCCGGGACGACCCGCGCGGCCTTGACCACGCCGAGCACGAGCTGGACGACCCCCGCCAGCAGCGTGATCATGCACGTGGCCCGCCAGCCGTGCATCCGCACCAGCTCCACGACCACCACGGACACCCCTGCCGCGGGCCCGCTCACCTGGACGGCCGACCCGCCCAGCGACCCGGCCACGACCCCGCCCACGACGGCGGCGATGAGCCCGGCCGCCGGGGGGGCGCCCGAGGCCGCCGCGATGCCCAGGGAGAACGGGACTGCGACGAGGAAGACCACGAGCGAAGCGGGTAGATCATGCCGTAGCGTACGCAACCAGCTACTGAGGGTATCGCCGATCATGTCGGAAACCCTAGTGGTGCGCCACCCCCGCTTTAGGGGGTCGTCGCGGGGGTTTTACTCATTCGGTAAGGGGCCGGAGATCACCGGTAGTAGTCGTTGTAGTCCTGCTCGGGAGCCCGGCGACGGCCGCCGCCTTTGTCGGACTGGCCCGGAGCGGCCGCGCCCTGCGACTGCCCGCCGTACGTCGGCCAGTCGGCCGTGCCGGACGGCGGCTCGGGCCAGGCAGGGCCGGGGCCGGCGGCGGTGAAGTCGCCGGTCTCGTACGCGATGGAGGACGGCGCGGGCGGCACCGGCGGAGCCGACAGGACGTCGTCGTAGGCCGAGACCGCGCGGGCGGGCACGGTCGGCGTACCGGTGGCCGGAGAGGGGCCGGTGATGGGCGAGCCGGAGTCGTCGGCCACGGCCCAGCCGGCGCGCACCTCGTACGAGGCCGGGAACGCGGCGGCCGGCGAGGCGGTGGCGGCGGGCTGCTCCACGAAGGCGGGCCAGGAGCTCGCCGGGCCGCCGTAGGAGGCGGGGGAGGGGTCGTCGAGGATGTCGGGCGAGGCGGCGGGCCAGGAGCCGGAGGTGGCCGCGGCGGGCGCGCCCGTCCAGGTGGTCTCAAGAGCGTCGGCCGCGTTGTTGGCGGCGTTGTTGTACGCGGGGAACGGGTCGCTGGTCGGCGCGCCGTGGATCGGCGCGACAGGCGCGACCGGGAAGGACCCGCTGGAGGTCACGCCTGCGTAGGACCCGCCGCCGGCGGCCGGGTTGGCGGGGAACGAGCCGCCCGCTGCCGGGACGGCCGGATGGGCGCCGCTCGCGGGCAGGGGCTCGGGGCGGGAGGCCGGCACGACCGGCTGGGCGCCGCCGAGGAGGCTGAGCACGTCGGGCGTGGGCGCCGCGAACGTCACCGTGCGCTGGTCGGCCATGTCGGAGGCGGAGGGGGTGGGTCGCTTGGCGGGCTCCACCAGGTCGGCGAGGTTGGCCGCGGCTGCGGCGGGCTGGCGCTGGGGCAGCGGGGCCTGGACGGTGGCGGCGTTGGGGTCGGCCGCGGCGGCCACGGGCTTGGGCTTCGCGGGACGCTCACGGCGCTCGGCGGGCTGCTCACGCTCGACGGGACGGGAGGCGCCCTTCCTGGCCGCCACGGTGCCGCCGGCGCCGAAACCGCCCTCCTCGGCGTCGCTGCGGATGTTCGCCCAGAACTCCTCGTCCTCGTGGTCGGTGGTCGGGTTGCCCCACTCGTCGACGCCACGCCTGCCACGCTGGCCGGTGCGCACCGGCTTCGGCTTCACCTCGTCGATCGGGGAGAAGTCAGGGCTGAAATTGGCCATGCGCGGTTCGTGCGCGGCGAACTCGTCGGTGGACCGGGCGTGCGTCATCTCCTCCTTCTCGGCCATCTCCTTCAGCCGTTCCGGAGGGAGAGAGCTCTCCCGGCGGTTCATGGAACGCATGCCCAGTGCCACGACGACGAGCACGAGGAGCACGACAGCGACCAAGCTCACGACGACCGCGATCATTGCACCACCCTCAAAGCCATGGCCTCCCTGTGGCATCGGTGAGATCGCGCGGCCATCGACGCGATCTGCCCCCTTTGATCACCAATGCCTAACAATTGGATCTGATTCTGTCGGACCACTATGAGAGTTGTCACACCCTACGCAAAGAATTGGTCCATCCGGTCTACCTGCGGTGATCGACCTGTCACTGGATGTTCACCGCCGTCAGCCGGCCCCGGGCGATCGTGTGGTCGGCGATCTCCTTCAAGATCTCGGGGAGGCCGCCCTCCTTCGCCTCGACCTTGTCGTTCAGCGTGTAGACGGTGAACCGGTAGCTGCCCGGAGAGTTGCAGGGCGGTTCGTAGCCCGCCTTCCCACTGGTCACCGTGGCCTGGCCGGAGCCCTCGGGGGGACTCTCGGCGGCACCCGGCCCCAGCTCGGTCGTGGTCGCCGGGATGTTGTAGAGCACCCAGTGAACGGCCGATTCGGAGGGAGTATGGGAATCGACCACGATCGCGATCGACTTCGCCTTCGGCAAGGGTTCGCTGGACCAGCGCAGCGGCGGGCTGCCCTGGCGGCCTCGGCAGGAGAACTCGCTCGGCAGCGGCATGCCGTCGCGCAACTCGGGGCTCGAGACGTTGATCTCCGCGATCTCCTTGGCCTGGGATCTTCCGATGCCCAGGGCGGCGCAACCTGACAGGGTGAGCGCGAAAGCCACCACTGTCACACTGACAGCGGCCCGCCTCACACGTGATGCCGTGTTACACAGCCCCATGCCGGATGATGCTACGCGGCTCTCGGCGGTGCGCAGACCGTTTCCCGATGGTCGGTCGTCGGTAAAGGAGCCGAAACAGGCCAGAATGCGGGGATCCTGGGGGTGAAGTTGGCCACAGGGACGCCGTCGGCGGTGGCCCACGGGTGGCGATCCGATGACCTTCCTGGCCTGCCCGTTCCCCGGGACGGGCGGCGCGGTCGCGGCGCGCGGGCTCACAGGACAAAACGGGCATGGTTTCGGACGGCGCCCGGCACGCAAAATTCAGCTGCGCCGGACGAGGCAGATGTGCTTCGCACGGGGGTGCGGCTGCCCAGATCTCTGCGCCTTTTGGAAGGGCGGCGGCTGCCTTTGGTTTGCGGGCGGGGTGGCTGCCGCGTCGCTGTGGCTTGCGGGGCGGACGGCGGCTGCCACGCTTCGTGAGGGCGTTTCGCGCGTGGTGCGGTAACGCGCCGCCGGGCCTGGATGGCACGAACGTGGCGCCGCCGACGTGGCCCAGCTCGACAGCCTGCGGCCGGCCGCCACCGAGCATGCACCCGCCGCCCCCGGCCGGCCGTCCGACACGCCGCGCCGCCCGTCCGATCTTTACCTGCCGCCGGGTGGTGCACGCGGGGGCTGCGCAATGCCGTCGTGGCAGGCAGTGGCGCTCCTCGGCCGGGCCGGACTCCCTTCGGCTCTTGGCCTATGACCTTCCGAGCAGCCTGAGCGTCGTCTGTGCCCTCGTGCCCTCGTGCTCTCAGCGGGTGCGGGCCCTGCGCTCCCAAGCCCCAAGCAGAGGGAGCCCCTCGCGCCCCCGTATGCCCCCCGGCGCTGCCCCATGGCCCCCAGCCCCCCGGACCTGCGCCCCCCGGGCCCCGGCCCCCGGGGGGCGGCCCCTCGGCCCCTTGGTTTCTGCTTCCTGGCTCGGGCCTGCCCACCGGTACCGTTTTTCGCCGGTTCACCGGCCTTGGGCTCCGGCGCCCCGAGGGCCGGTCGGCGCTGGCTGCGGGGATGCCTTTCGTGGGTGGCCGTGCTGGGGGACTGGAAGAGATCTTGGGGTCGGGGGCAGATCGTCTTGCGGGGTGTGCGCCCTAAGCTGGTTCTTGTGACGTCAAAAGGCCCACTGCGTGACCCCGCGCACCGCGTCTCGCCCAAGGCCCGCCGCCTGTGGTTGCTGCAGGCGGCGATCGCATTCGTGCTCTTCGTGGGCGGTTCGGCCGTGGTGGCCGGGTGGGTGGGCGGCAGCGGCTGGTCGTGGGTGCCGTCCTGGTTCGCCGCGCGTTCCTGGTTGTTGCCGCTGGTGGTCGGGGTCGTGCTGACGCCGTTCCTGGCGGCGGAGCCGTTCATCAGGTACGCCGTCCACCGCTGGGAGTTGTCGGGCGACGTCGTCTACGCCAGGTCGGGGTTCCTGACCAGGGAGTGGGTGTTCGTGCCGGTGAGCCGCATCCAGACGGTCGACAAGGGCCAGGGGTGGATGGAACGGCTGCTCGGCCTGGCCACGCTGGAGATCCGCACCGCCTCGCACGCGGGGTCGTCCACGATCAAGGGCCTCGATTTCGAGGTGGCGGCCGGGCTCGCCGAACGGCTCGCCCACCGCGCCGAAGAGCTCAGGGACGACGCCACGTGACCCAGCCGCCGCCACCGACTCCTCCGACCATGCCGCCCCCGCCTCCGCCCCCCGCGCCCAGGCGGCTGAGCCCCAAAGTGCTGCTCATCGACCCGGTACGCATGCTGCCCTCGCTGCTGCTGCCCCTGGTCGGCGTGCTGTTCGTGGGCGGCTTCTCGGCCAGGTCCTATGCGTGGGCGGCGTTCGGCGTCGTCGGCACCGTCGTGTTCGCGGTCATCCGCTGGGTCACCTTCACGTACGAGATCGTCGGCGACCGCCTGGAGACCAAGCGGTCGCTCATCAGCCGCTCGATCCGGACCATCCCGCTGGAACGGGTGCGCGGCGTCGACGTGTCCACGCCGCCCATGCACCGCATTCTCGGGCTGGCCGTGCTCAAGGTCGACACGGGCGCGAGCGGCGACGACGAGGAGGCCGCGCTCGACGGCGTCACGCTGGGCGAGGCCGAACGCCTCAAGGCGGTGCTGCTGCGCCGTGCCGTCCAGGTCAGGGAGGCCGAGCACATCCCGGGGCCCGGCCCCGCGCCCGTGAACCGGCCGATCATCGCCGTCCCGCGCCGGTGGCTCCTGTACGGGCCGCTGTCCGGGGCGTACCTGCTCACGCCGTTCGCGCTCGCCGGCGGCGCGGTGGGGCTGGCCTTCCAATGGGGCGACGACCTGGGCTTCGGCCAGGACGCCGCCTGGAGCGCGGGGGAGTGGCTGTGGGAGCACCCCTACCTGCTGCTCGTCGTGGCGCTGCTGCTGGTCGTCGCCATGCCGTTCGTCGGCGGCGTGATGTACGCGGTCTTCAACTGGGACTTCAGGCTCACCCGCCGCGACGGCTACCTCGTGGCCGAACGCGGACTGATCAACCGGCGCAGCGTGTCGCTGGAGTCCCGGCGGGTACGCGGTTACGAGATCGTCGACGGTCTGGCCGAACGCCTGGCCGGGGTCGTACGCGTCTGGGCGATCGTGACCGGGCTCGGCGACTCCGAGACGCGCGGGCAGCTGCTGCCCGACGTGCCGCGCCAGGTCGCCGTCGGCGTCACCGCCGACGCCGTGGGCCCCTTCCGCTCCACCCTGCGCGCCCATCCGCCCGTCGCCCGCAACCGCCGTCTGTTCCGGGCGGTCTTCCCGTGGCTCCTCCTGGCCACGCTGAGCGCCGCCGGGGCGTGGGCCACAGGAATGATGCTCTGGTGGATCCTGACGGTCCTGGCGTTGCTCCTGGCGGGCGCTGGGGTGTTCCTGGGCCTCGACCGGTACGCCTCCCTGGGGCACGGCTACGACGGCGCCCGGCTGGTGGTCCGGTCGGGCTCGTTGCGCCGCGCCGAGGCGGTGATCGAACGCCGGGCCGTGGTGGGCTGGCGGCTTCGCCAGACCTGGTTCCAGCGACGGGCCGGGGTGCTGACGCTGATCGCGGGGGTCGGAGCGGGCAAGGGCGGCTACGACGCGCTGGACGTCTCGGAGGCTCAGGGGGCGGCGTTCCCCGCCGAGGTGACGCCGGAGTGGCTGGCCCCGTTCATGCGGCCCCACACCGTCCCGCCACGGGACTGAACGCCTCCGCCGAACACCGCGGTACTTCCTTCTTGAACGACCGAGGCCGCGCCCTCCTGTCGAGGTGGGCGCGGCCTGCGGTCGCTTGATCGGTTGCGGGTCAGTCCTGGCGGCGGGCGCCGAACATGATCTCGTCCCACGTCGGCACGGAGGCTCGGCGGCCCCGCGAATTCTTGCGCGCCTGACGCGCGGCCGGAGCGGGCGGCGGAGAGGGCACCGGGACGTCGTCCTTGCCTGGGCCCTTGGCGTCGTCCTTGCCGGGACGCGCGGCCGGGACCGGCGGGGTGCCCTTGGGCGCGCCGGGGCCCGGCTTGGGCCTGGGCGCGGGCGCCTTCTTCTCGGCCACCTCGACCTTCTCCGCCGCCTCCTCGGACGCCGCCTCCTCGGACGCTTCCGGCACGGACGTCTCCGGCACGGCCACGTCCTCGGCGGCCATGTCGTCGGTGGCCACGTCCTTGGCGGCGGGCTCCGGTGCCGTCGCCGGGCGCTGCTGCTCGGCGTCCGGGGACTTCGCGGCAGCCGGCTCCGGAGCGGCCGAGGACTCTTGGTCGGTCTCGTCGGCCCGCACGTCCTGCGAGGTGGCGGCTGAGGGCTCGTCGGCCGGTGCGTCCTGGGTGGCAGACGTCTCGGCGGCGGGTGCGTCGGGCGTCGCCGTCTCGGTCGGGGCCGGCTCGGCCTCGGTTGTGGCGTCTGCCTCGGCGCTCGTGGTGGGCTCCGGGGCGTCCTCGGCGGTTGCGGGGGTTGCCGGTGCGCTGTCGGTGGTCGGCTGTGGTGTGGTGGCCTGCGCCTGCGGTGCGGTTGCCGCGTCCTCCGGCTCGGAGGTTGCGGTCGTCGCGTCCTCCGGCTCGGTGGATTCGGGCGTCTTGGGCGTGGGCTCCGCGGCGGTCGGCGCGCTTGACGTCACGTCCGAGGCGGTCGCCTCGGTGGTGGCGGGCGTGGAGTCGGCGGTGGCCACCGTGGGCGCTTCGGTGGGTGCGGCGGCGGAGGAAGCCTCCGCAGCGGCGTCCGGGGCGTCCGTCGCACCGGCCGTCGAGGCGTCCGACGAGGGCGTGGTGGCCTGGGCACTGCCGGTGTCGGAGGTGGTGGCGGCGTCTTCGGGCGCGGGAGAACCGGTGGTGTCGGTCTCGGGCGTGGCGGAGACGGACGCGGTGTCGGCCTCCGGCGTCGTGGAGAGCTGAGCATCCACGGCCGAGCCAGTCGGCTGGGCCTCCGTGGTGGCCGCGGTCTCCTGCTGCACGTCGGCCGTGGCGGAGGGCTCCGGCTGGACGGGCGCCGCGGCGGCGGGCATCGAGGTGGCGGGCTGGGCCGGGACCGGGACGGAAGCGTCGGGCTGGGCCGTGCCCTCCCCGGCGGCCGTCGGCGAGGACGGCGGCGTCACAGGCCCTTCAGGACCGGCCGACGTCGGCAGGACCTCAGGAGCCGCCGACGTGGCGGCGACCTCGGGAGCGGACACCGCCGCCTGCCGACCAAGAGCCTCCGAAGCGGCAGGCGACTGAGCGCCGGCCTCCGGAGCGGCAGGCGACTGGACGCCGGCCTCCGGAGCGGCAGGCGACTGGACGCCGGCCTCCGGAACGGCAGGCGACTGCGCACCCGGCGACGGACTGACCGACGGTTCCCCATCCAGCGACGGGCCGGCCGGTGGCTGTGCGCCAGATGCCGGGGTCGCAGGCGGCTGCGTACCGAAGTCCGAGGCAGCAGGCGGCTGCGGACGGAGGTCCGGGGTGGCAGGTGGCTGCGGGCGGAAGTCCGGGGCGGCGGGTGGCTGGGTGGAGGTCGTGGGTTCGGTGGGTGACGGGTGCGGGGTGAGCGGGCGGGAGGGCGGCGGGGTGGCGGGCGCGTAGATGGATTCGTCGCGTTCGCCCGAGCGGCCGGAGCCGAAGTCGGGCAGCCACGGTGACGTGCCGCCGCGGCGGGAGGACGCGTCCGGAGAGCGGCCGAAGCCGGTCTCGCGGCCCGCGGTCTCCCCGCGCTGGCCCTCAGCGCGCTCCCCACGCTCCCCGCGCTGCCCCTCGGCACGGGACGGGTCCGGGTGGAAGCCCTCACCCCGGAAGGGGGCGCGGGTGGTCTCGGGCAGGGACGACGAGCCGTCCGACGCGCTCTCCCGCCCCGGGGACGGCCGGTCGAACGGCACGTCACGCCCAGGAACATCACGCCCAGACATGTCACGCCCAGAGACGTCGCGTCCCGCGAGGTCACGCCCTGGCAGGTCGGGGCCGCGGCCGTAGCCGCCGGTGTCGGCGGGCCTGGGCGGCGGGGTGTAGCCGACGGCCGGCTCCTCCGGCTCGCGGCGCACGACCGAGGGGAACGGCAGCGGATCGGAGGCGAGCGGTGGCACCGGCTGCAGCTTGGCCACCCGCGGCGCGAACGGCGTGACCGTGGTGTCCTCCACCACGGCGGGCTCGGGATCGAAGTCGGCCGACGACAGGCGCATGGCCTCGTCGTCGTGCGGGGAGACGTGGCGCTTGCGCGGGTCGAAGAGCCATTCGGCGTGGCGCGTGTGACCGTTCCAGACGTAGCCGAGCTTGACCCGCCACAGGCCGTCGTCGCGCTTGGCCGAATCCCAGTCGATCTCGTCGGTGGGCACGCCGCGCCTGGTCAGCCGCTCGGCCACCAGCTCGCCGAGGGTGGGACCGGGCGCGGTCTCCCCGGGCATGCGGACGGCGACGCGCTGCGCCTGCTGGGCGACGTACTCCCGCTCCTGCAGCACCGGGCCCTCGAACCAGCGGACTCGTTCGACCGGGATCCCGGCGGTCGCGGCGATCTCTTCCGCTGTCTCTCCGGCGCGGATGCGTGCCTGGATCTCCTTGGGGCGCAACGGGCTCTCCACTTCGATCTCGTACTGGCCGAGACGGGAGAAGTTGCCGCGGACGGCAGCACGGAGCCGGTCGTCCACGGGAAGGGTGAAGCGCGTGCCTCGCCCGGCAGTAGCCAGCACGAGATAGGTGCCGTCCTCACTCACCGCGACGAGTCGGAGCTCCTGCATGCGAGTCCCTTCGTCAGCGTCGCCATTCTTCCCCCGGACCCTTGAGTCTCTCGCGTGTGCCGGTTGCCTGCCAGCACCGTACCCGGCATGTCCGAACATCGCCTTCCTGGGAAGCCCCGGGGGCGATGTGACGCCGGTCACATTTGTGGATTCCATTTCCTCTAGTGCCCGCCGCTGTGCATGAGGAGGTTAGAGCTCCTCGACGGATTCTGGCGAATCGCGGCGCGTGCTGTTGTGCACTTCAGCGAACTCGCGACAAGGGAGGGGGCGGCGTCGGGACGGCGTTCGAGAAGACGCGCCGCGTCGGCGGCGAGATACGGGGCGCCCGCCGAGAACGCCTGCCCGCCGGAGGAAACCTGGCACCAGCCCGAGTCGGCCGCGCCCACGACGAACACCCCCGAGCGCACCAGCGACCGTACGGCGGCGCCGAGCGCGGGCGAGTCGGCCCCGTCGGCGGCGAGCGTGACGACGGACGGACCGCGCGCGTGCCGCCGGATCCAGTCGAGCCCGGCCAGCACGTCGGCCAGCGAGCCCGACCCCGCGCAGCCGAGCACCCGCACCGAGGCGATCCTGGCCTCCGGCGCCCGCGAGGCGACGGCCCTGGCCACGCGCGTGCCGTGCCCGCCGCAGTCGCGCCCGGTGCCGCCGGTGGCGTCGAAGGCGCGCCAGGCCCGGTCGCCGAACTCGGCCCGGGTGACGTCGACGCCGGTGTCCACGACGAACACGGTCGTGCCCGCGCCCGCGCCCGAGTCGGCGTCCGTGTCGGAGGCAGGGGCGGGGGCGGGCGCGTCGCCGGGCATGGCGTGGATCTCGCGGTCGGGCTCGACGGCCAGCACCCGGGGATCGGATCTGAGCTCGGCCAGCTCCCCGACGGTGAGGAAAGTGGCGAAACCCGGCAGGGCCTCGGTGTAGTAACGCCGTACCCGCCATCTCACCTCCGCGACGAGGTCCCGGGCGTCCGCGCGGCTGCGGGCCGTGACGATGTAGGGCCGGGTGGGCTCGGAGGCCGAGGGGCGCAGGGCGAGTCCGGAGGCGGGCGTCATGGCGAGAGGGACAGCGGTCGTCGCGGCCGTCGCCACGGCCGCGGCGAGGTAGACGGAGGGTAGGCCGAATCGTCGGGGCACGAGTTACGAGGATGCCTGTCACGCAGGTCACAGGAACAACGGGACACGCGCTCGCGTCTATTCACGAGGAAGCTCTTTACCGTACGCATGACCAGAGGGGACTGATCCGGGGGATGACCGGCGAGCAGCGGAAGTTCGAGCTGAGCGTGCCACAGATCCTCGGGAGCGCCCTCGCCGCCGTCACTGCCGCGGTGGCCGCCTCCTACCTCGGGGTGGCGGGCACCGTGATCGGCGCCGCCGTGGTCAGCATCGCGAGCACGGTGGCCAGTGCCGTCTATACGCACTATCTCAAGCGCACCGGCGACCGGGTCAAGCAGCACACGCTGTCCGCGTGGCGCGAGGAGCAGGAGGAGGGGCAGGGCCTGCTCGCCGCCGCCGCGAACGCCACCCCGGCTGCGGGCGAGGAGACCGCCGCGCACGCCACCAGGGCCGCAGGGGAACAGACCGCCGCGCACGCCGTCCGGGGAGGCGGCGGCCAGGGGCATGACACGCTGGTCATGCCGGTCGTCGAGCCCGCCGGGCGCGGCGGGCTGCCGTGGCTGAAGATGGCGGTCGCGGCCGCGCTGGTGTTCGCGGTCAGCATGGGCGGCATCCTCGCCTTCCAGGCCCTCGACCACCGGACGCTGCACGAGCGGGTCACCGGCGGGCAGACGCCGGTGAAGGAGCAGCAGCGCGCCCCCGTCAAGGATCAGGGGCACGACCGCCAGGACCGCGACGACCGGCCGATCGGTCCGACGCAGTCCCCGACCCCGACCCCCACCCCGACGCCCACGGACACGCCGCGCACTCCGCCGCCGTCCGGGACCGGCGAGCCGAGTCCGAGCGGCACGCCGACGCCCACGCCCACGGACACGGTCGAGCCCGTCCCCGAGACGCCCGGGCCCGGCGAGGAGGAGCAGGAGCGTCCCGACCCGGGTGAGCAGCAGTCCAGCGCGCCCCCGGCCACGACGCAGCCGGACGAGCCGCCGGTGCAGCAGGAGGAGCGCTAGCCGAGCACCACGTCGAGGTAGTCGTTGGTGAACACCCGGCGCGGGTCCAGCCGGTCGCGCAGCGCGACGAAGTCGTCGAAGCGGGGGTAGACCTTGCGCAGGTACGCGGCGTCCCGGGTGTGCATCTTGCCCCAGTGCGGCCGGCCGTCCAGCCGGTTCATGATCTCCTCCACGCCCTCGAAGTAGGCGGGGTTGGGCGTGGGCCGGTAGATGTGGCAGGCGACGTAGGCCGAGTCGCGGCCGTACGCGGTGGACAGCCAGGCGTCGCTGGGCGGCGTGACGCGGACCTCGACCGGGAAGGTGATCTTCCAGTCCATCCTGTCGATCAGGTCGCGGGTCTCGCGCAGCGCCTGGGCCAGGTGCTCGCGCGGCACGGCGTACTCCATCTCCAGGAACCGCACGTCCCGGCGGGCCGTGAACACCTTGTACGAGGTGTCCACCGCCTCCGAGTCGCCGAGGGCCGCCGCGCTGACCGCGTTGATCCGCGGGATCAGCGCCGGACGCCGCCCGCCGACTGCGCAGGCGGCGCCGAAGACGGTGTTCTCCAGGAACACGTTGTCCAGCCAGTGCTTGAACGGGCTCGGCGGCCTGGCCGGGCCCGCGTCCCTGTTGTTGGTCTTGACCAGGCAGGCATCGGTGTGCGGCAGCCAGAAGAAGTCGAGGTGCTCGTTGGCCGAGGTCAGCGAGTCGAGCGAGGCGAGGATGTCGGTGAGCGTCATCCTGCGTCGGCGGTTGCGCAGCAGGAACGCCGGCTCCACCCGGAACGTCACGGCCGTCAGCACGCCCAGCGCCCCGAGGCCGACCCGGGCCGCGTCGAACAGGTCCTCGCCGGGCACGGCCGTGGCGACCGAGCCGTCGGCGAGCACCAGCTCCAGCTCGGTGACCTGGTCGGCCAGGCCGCCGCTGTCGCGGCCGGTGCCGTGGGTGCCGGTCTGGATCGCGCCGGCGACGGTCTGCTCGGTGATGTCGCCCATGTTGGCCAGGGCCAGCCCGCGCTGGTCGAGCAGCTCGTTCAGCACCTTGAGCGGCGTGCCGGCCAGCACCGTGACGCGGTCCTCGCCGGCGGACCTGATGCCGCTCAGCCCCTCGGGGCGGAGCATGATCCCGTCGGTGAGGGCCACCCCGGTGAAGGAGTGGCCCGTGCCGACCATGCGCAGGCGGCGCCCGGCGGCCGAGGCGTCCCCCACGGCCTGGACGACGTCCGCCACGCTCGCGGGGGTGCGCACCTCGGCAGGGGCGCCCGTCTGATTCCCGGCCCAGTTAGTGAAGACCATGAGGCGCCCCTCCGAGCGTCGTTCCGATTAAACGTGAACGATACTCACTTCTCCCAGCCTTCGGGAACCGGGAAAATCTGACCGGGCTGCAGGTTCTGCTGCTTGATCACGTCGGAGACCGTGACCAGCTGGTAGCCCTTGGCCTGCAGCGACTTGACGATCGAGGGCATGGCGTCCACGGTCTGCTTGACCCAGTCGTGCATGAGGATGATGCCGTCGCGCTCGGCCACCTCAAGGGTCTTCTTCTTGATGGCCTCGACGTTCCTGGTGTCCCAGTCGTGCGAGCCGGCCGTCCACAGGATCATGGGCATGCCGAACTCGGTCGCGACGTCCGACACCTGGATGTCGGCCAGCCCGTACGGCGGGCGCAGCAGCTTGGGCTCGACGCCCGCCGCCTTCTTGACCGCGTCCTGGGTCTTCTTGATCTCGCTCCTGATGACCCCGGCGTCGATCTTGGTGAAATCGGGGTGCTTGTAGCTGTGGTTGCCCACCTCGTGGCCTTCGGCGACCATGCGCTTGACGAAGGCCGGGCGGCTGTTCACGTACTGGCCCTCCAGGAAGAACGTCGCCTTGGCGCCGTACTTCTTGAGGGTGTCCAGCAGGGTGCCCGCGTACTGGCCGGGCCCGTCGTCGAAGGTCAGCGCGATGCACTTGACCTGCTCGCAATCGACCTCGGCCTTCTTCGGCGTCTGGGCGAACGCGGGCGCGGGAGCCAGGGTGACGCAGACTGCCGCGATAGCTAGAAGTGAAGTGATTTGTCGGGACATAGCAAAGCTTCCGGTGTGATGGGTGTTGCGAGGGATAACTCCCGACCGTAGCGGATCAGCTCTTCAGAGGTGAAGGCGCTTCCGGAAGTCTCAGCAAACCCGAACCTCCGACGCCCACGACCGCCGCCAGGAGCGCCGCACACACGGCGAAGCCGAACGCGCTGGACGCGCCGAAGGCGTCGGTGAGCTGCCCGCCCGCCCACGCGCCGATCGCCACGCCGAACCCGATCGAGGTGGAGATCCAGGCCATGCCCTCGGTGAGCAGGGACGGCGGGACCAGCCGCTCGGTGAGCGAGAACCCGGTGATGAGCGTCGGCGAGATGGCCAGACCGGCCACGAACGCCACGGCGGCCATGATCCACGGGTCGTCCACGAGCAGGATCGGCAGCAGGCCCACCACGAACACGCCCAGCGCGCGGATGAACCGGGCGCGCAGCGAGATCCGCCACTCCCGTGAGCCGAACCACAGCCCCGAGACCATCGACCCGCCCGCGAACGCCGCCAGCAGGAATCCCGAGGCGCCCTTGACGCCGTGCTCCTCGGCGAAGGCGACCATGATCAGGTCCACCGAGCCGAACACCGCGCCGAGCCCGAGGTAGACGCACGCCAGCAGGGCGATGCCGGGGATCAGGATGGGCGTGCCGCCGGCCGTCCTGACCGGCTGCACGGGCGGCTGCGTACGCCGCTGCGCCGCCAGCGCCAGGCAGCCGCCGAGCATGCACACCAGCGCGACCAGCAGCCCCGCGTACGGGTTGATCGCGGTGGCCAGCACGGTGACGAGCGCGGGCCCGGTGACGAAGACGACCTCGTCGGCCACGGACTCGAAGGCGAAGGCGGTGTGCAGCGTCCCGGTGCCGCCGTGGATCGTGGACCAGCGGGCCCGCACCATCGATCCGATGGACAGGGAGGACGCGCCGATCAGCAGGCCGGAGACGTACAGGGTCCACTCGGGCAGGCCGAGCGCGGCGCTGAGCATCAGCGCGACCATCGCCAGCGCGTTGACCACCGAGAAGGGGGCGATCACCCGGTTCTGGCCGAATCTGTCCACCAGCCGCCCCGACAGCGGGGCCGCGATCGCGAAGGCCACGTTGGTGGTGGCGCCGACCGCGCCGGCGGTGGCGAAGGACCCGGTGACGGTGGAGATCAGCAGCACGACGCCGATGCCGAGCATGGACATCGGCATCCGGCCGACGAACCCGGCCAGCACGAATCCTTTGACGCCGGGCCCGTTGAACAACCCCCGGTAAGGCCCGACCACGCTGTTTCCCCCTTACTTGGCGACCCCACGATGGCGCACCGTCTGTCCGGATGGCAAGTGATATTTCCGGTGAGTGGGTTAACGTGTGCCTGATGTCCGGTCTTCCCTCTCTCCGTGCGGTTCTCCTCACGGTCCTCGGCGTGCTCGTGGTCACCGCCGTGGCCGGGGGAGTCGTCGTGCTCATGGGCGATGACCTGGTCAGAACGGCCCAGGAGCCGGTGCGCAGGCCGATCACCCGCGCGGTTCCGGAGGCCGCTCCCCGCCTCGACCAGCTCGTACCCACGACGGCGCCGGTCAAGGATTTCGGCCAGGGCGGTCCGGGCGTCACCGTGACGCCGCCGCGCGTGCTGGCGATCGCGCCCGCCACGGTCTCCCGGCGGACCAGGCTCGCTCTGGGCGCGCTCAAGCACGTGCAGAAGGCCGCCGTCGTGGACGCCGGCGCGGTCAAGGTCGCCGGCACGTCGCTCAACCTGCTGGCCGTCGACCCGGCCGACTTCCGCTCCTGGACGCCCCAGCCCGTCGCCGACCAGCCCGCCGTCTGGAGCGCGCTGGCCAGGGGCGAGCTGGTCGCCGAGGCCGGCACGACGCGCAGGTACGGCATGATCCTCGGCGCGATGTACCAGGTGGACGGCGGCCCGAGGCTCCGGGTCGCGGCCTCGGCCACGCTCGGGCTCTCCGGCGTGGACGGCCTGGTCAGCCTGGAGGTGGGCAGGTCGCTCGGCTTCGCGAAGGGCGTCGCGGTGCTGCTGCACGGCAAGCCGGGCACGATCGCCGAGGCCGGCGTGCGGCGGCTGCTCGGCAAGGGCGCGCAGGTGGTCGTGCTCGACGCGGCCAGCCGCACCCAGCGGCAACAGCAGCAGCAACCGCAGCAACAACAACAGCAGCCGGTCACCGTCGGCCGCCCGAACAGCTACCTCGACCTCTACAAGGCCGCCGCCACCCGCTGCCCCGGCCTGTCCTGGACGGTGCTGGCGGCCATCGGCCAGGTCGAGAGCAGCCACGGCCGCAACAACGGCCCCTCCAGCGCGGGCGCCCTCGGGCCGATGCAGTTCATGCCCGCCACCTGGAAGCACTACGGCGTGGACGGCGACGGCGACGGCAAGGCCGACATCTGGAGCCCCTACGACGCGGTGCCCGGCGCCGCCAACTACCTGTGCGCCAACGGCGCGGGCAAGGGCGGCGCGAAGCTGCGCAAGTCGATCTGGTTCTACAACCACTCGTGGGACTACGTGGACAAGGTCATGGGCATCGCCGAGGCGTACGCCCGCACCTACGCCTGAGGCCGCCCGCCGGGCCGGACCGGACGCGGGCAGCAGGTGAGCGGGCACGCGACGGGCTCCGGCTCGTCCATCAGCTCCCTGACCATGCGCACGAACGCCGGATGGGTGCCGGCCGTCGCCGCGCGCTCCATCGGCAGGCCCAGCTCGGCGGCCACCTGCCGGGCCTCGGTGTCGAGGTCGTAGACGACCTCCATGTGGTCGGAGACGAACCCGATCGGCACCAGCACGACCGAGCCGGCGTCCGTCTTGCGCAGGAAGTCGCACACGTCGGGCTCCAGCCACGGCACCTGCGGAGGGCCGCTGCGCGACTGCCACACCAGGTCCCACGGCTCGTCGCGGCCCAGCGCCTGGTTGACCAGCTCTGCGCTGCGGCGGAGCTGGGACTCGTACAGGCCGCCCGAGGGGCCGGCGGTCTCGGCCATCGACACCGGGATGCTGTGGGCGGTGAACACCAGCCGGGCGTCCTGGCGGCCCAGCCGCTCCAGCGCCTGGCGCGTGTGGTCGGCCATCGCCGCGACGAACCCCGGATGGTCGCCGAAGTGCCGCATCTTGATCAGCTCGGGGCCGCCCTCGACGGAGATCCTGGCGATGTCCTCGTAGTACTGGCGGCAGCTCGAGTATCCGGCGAACGCCGAGGTGGCGAAGACGGCGGCCCGGCGCACGCCGTCGGCCGCCATCTGCCGCACGGTGTCCTCGCCGAAGGGGTGCCAGTTGCGGTTGCCCCAGTAGACCGGCACGCCGGCGACCGGGCCCAGCGCCTCGACCAGCTCGCGGTTCTGCTGGTTGATCGGGCTGACGCCGCCGAAGCCCTGGTAGTGCTCGGCCACCGCGAGCAGCCGCTCGCGCGGCACGCCGCGCCCCCGCACGACGTTCTCCAGGAACGGCAGCACGTCGTCGGGACCCTCGGGGCCGCCGAACGACAGGACGAGCAGAGCGTCGTAATCAGCCACGTGTCAAGCCTAGTCAGGAGAGCGGGCGGTCCGGCCCGAGGGAGGGGGAGGAGGCGCGGAGCGCGGCGTCGCCCGCGGAGCGCCGGTGACCAGGTAGGTTCGATCGAGTGAGCGCATTCGATGACATTCGTGACTATGTGGCCATTCCCCGGGTCCTCTCCCTGAAGCTCTCGCCTGACGGCTCCCGTCTGATCTCGGCCGTGCAGGCCCTCAATCCCGACGGCAAGTCGTACGGCACCGCGCTCTGGGCGATCCCCCTGGACGGCGAGCCGTACCGTCTGACCCGTTCCGCCAAGGGGGAGACGGCCGCCGTCTTCACCGACGCCGGGGACGTGCTGTTCACCTCCGCGCGCCCCGACACCACCGTCAAGGACGCGACCGACGAGGTGCCCGCACTGTGGCTGCTGCCGCGCGCCGGCGGCGAGGCCCGCCAGATCGCCACCCGCCCCGGCGGCATCGGCGCCGCGCGCACGGCGGGCGACGTGGTGGTGTTCGCCTCCGACGTGCTCGACGGCGACGAGTCGACCGAGGAGGAGCGGCGCAAGGCCCGCAAGGACGCCGGGACCAGCGCGATCCTGCACGAGGGCTACCCGGTCCGCTACTGGGACCACGACCTCGGCCCGGCCCGCACCCGGCTGTTCACCGGCCGGCTCGGCGCCGACCGCCTGGAGGACGTGCGCGAGCTGACCCCCGACGCGGGCGAGGCGCTGCGCGAGGCCGCCTTCGAGCTCACCCCCGACGGCTCCACCGTGATCGTCACCTGGCGCAGGTACCTGTCCGGCGGCGACAGCCGTACGGACCTGGTCGCCATCGACGTGGCCACCGGCGAGCGGCGCACCCTGCTCACCGACGAGGCGCACGACTTCGGCGGCCCGATCGCCGTCTCGCCCGACGGCACGCGGGTGGCCTGCGCGCGCGAGCGCATCACGAGCACGGACGTCTCCGTCCGCGTGGAGCTGTGGATCGCCGACCTGGCCACCGGCGAGGGCCGAGCCCACGCCCCCGACCTGTTCCCGATGGACCTCGCCTGGGCCCCCGACTCCGCGGCCCTCTACCTCGTCGCCGACCACCAGGGCCGCCGCCCGGTCTTCCGCGTCCCGCTGGACGGCGAGCACACCAGGCTCACCGGCGACGACGCCGCCTACCTCGGGGTCAACGCCAGCGCCGACGGCGCGTACGTCTACGCCCTGCGCAGCAACATCGCCCTGGCCCCCGCGCCCGCCAGGATCGACGCGGCCACCGGCGAGATCGCCGACCTGCCCTCGCCGGCCCCGCGCCCCGAGGTGCCGGGCACGCTGACCGAGATCTCGGCCACCGCCGACGACGGCGCGACCGTGCGCGGCTGGCTCGTGCTGCCCGAGGGCGCCTCGGCCGACAACCCGGCGCCGTTCCTGCTGTGGATCCACGGCGGCCCGGTCGCGTCCTGGAACGACTGGCAGTGGCGCTGGCAGTCGTGGATCATGGCGCAGCGCGGGTATGCCGTCCTCATGCCCGATCCCTGCCTGTCCACCGGCTACGGCCAGGAGATGATCGACCGCGGCTGGGGCGCCTGGGGCCCGCGCACCCAGGCCGACCTCGACGCCATCGTGGACGTCGCCCTGGCCAGGGACGACATCGACGACGAGCGCGTGGCGGCGATGGGCGGCTCGTTCGGCGGCTACATGGCCAACTGGCTGGCCGGGCACACCGACCGCTACCAGGCCATCGTCACCCACGCCGCGTTGTGGAACCTCGACCAGTTCGCCGGCACCACCGACTCCTCGCTGTACTGGCAGCGCGAGTTCGGCGAGCCCGGCTCGGAGCGCTACGACCAGCTCTCCCCGCACCTGGGGCTCGGCAAGATCACCACCCCGATGCTCGTCATCCACGGCGACAAGGACTACCGGGTGCCGATCGGCGAGTCCCTGCGCCTGTGGTGGGACCTGCAGCGCACCGACGTCGAGTCGAAGTTCCTGTACTTCCCCGACGAGAACCACTGGATCCTCAAGCCGGGCAACATCGTCGCCTGGTACGAGACCGTGCTCGCCTTCCTCGCCCAGCACGTGCTCGGCGAGGAGTGGAAGCGCCCGGACTCGGTGGCCTGATGACCGACTTCCTGCGGCTGGCCGAGGACGTCGCCCGCGAGGCCGGGGACATGCTCCTGGCCAAGCGGCCCACGATGTCGGAGGACGTCGAGACCAAGTCCAGCCCTACGGACGTCGTCACCATCCTGGACAAGGCGTCGGAGGAGCTGATCCGCGAGCGCGTCCTGGCGGTCCGTCCGGACGACCGGTTCCTGGGCGAGGAGGGCGGCGAGGCGCCGGGCGCGTCCGACGTGCGGTGGATCGTCGATCCCGTCGACGGCACCGTCAACTTCCTGTACGGCCTGCCCGACTGGGCGGTGTCCATCGCCGTCGAGGTCGCCGGGCGGGTCGTGGCGGGGGTCGTCAACGTGCCGGCGCGGGGCGAGGTGTTCACCGCCGCGCTCGGCGAGGGAGCCTGGCTGGGCGGCGCGCGGCTGCGCTGCAACAGCGGGGTGCCGCTGGCCCGGGCGCTGGTCGCGACCGGGTTCGGCTACTCGGCGCCGCGCCGCGAGGTGCAGGGACGAGTCGTGGCGGCGGTGCTGCCGCGGGTGCGCGACATCCGGCGCGGCGGCTCGTGCGCCATCGACCTGTGCTCGGTGGCGGCGGGCCGGGTGGACGCGTACTACGAGCGCGGCACCAACGCGTGGGACCACGCCGCGGCCGGGCTGGTGGCGACCGAGGCGGGCGCCCGGCTCGGCGGCCTGCACGGCCGGCCGGTCGGCCCGGAGTTCGCGCTGTGCGCGGCTCCCGGCCTGTTCGAGGAGCTGCACGACCTGCTCGTGCCGCTGGACCCCGAACGCGACTCCTGACCGGGCCGCGGGCATGACAGGACGGCCGGGGCCCGGCGGGCCCCGGCCGTCGCACGCGTATGTCTAGCGCGGCAGCGGGACGCCGTGATCGTCGGCCAGGCGGCGCAGGTCCTCGATCTCGGCGGTGAGGGTGTCGGCGAGGTAGTCGTCGCCGGTGCTGCGGGCCTCGGAGAGGCCCTTGTAAGCCTGGTCGAGGCGGCGTTCGATCGTGGTGGTGAACTCGCCCATCTCACCTACTCTCTCAGGGGTTCGATCCGTGCGGGGCGAAGGGACCCCATTGCCAGTGGATGTCCGGGCAATGGGTGTCCCGACGGCATACCCCGGGTTATCGCCCTCTGAAACATGAATTTGTGCGGCCCCTGCCCGGCACACCCCTGGACATGCCTTACCGTGCGCTTATCGAGCCTGTAGGCAGAATGAGACACCGGAACCGGAAAGAGGGTGTACCAGGCGTGCGAGTGCTGGTTGTCGAGGATGAGCGGGTGCTCGCCGACGCGATCGCGACCGGGCTGCGGCGTGAGGCCATGGCCGTCGACGTCGCCTACGACGGCGGCGGCGCCCTTGAGCGCACCTCCTACATCGACTACGACGTGATCGTGCTCGACCGCGACCTGCCGGTCGTGCACGGCGACGAGGTGTGCCGCCGGCTGGTCGAGCAGCGCTCGGCCTCGCGGATCCTCATGCTGACCGCCTCCGGCGACGTGGACGACAAGGTGGAGGGGCTCGGCCTCGGGGCCGACGACTACCTGGCCAAGCCGTTCGTGTTCATCGAGCTGGTGGCCCGGGTGCGTGCGCTCGGCCGGCGTTCGGCGCCCGCGCTGCCGCCCGTGCTGGAGCGGGCCGGGATCCGCCTCGACCCGGGCAAGCGGCTGGTCGAGCGCGACGGCAGGGAGATCGTGCTCACCAAGAAGGAGTTCGCGGTCCTGGAGGAGCTGATGCGCGCCGAGGGCGCGGTGGTCAGCCAGGAGGACCTGCTGGACAAGGCGTGGGACGAGAACATCGACCCGTTCACGAACGTCGTCCGGGTGACCATGATGACGCTGCGGAAGAAGCTGGGCGAGCCTCAGGTGATCGAGACCGTGCCCGGGGTTGGGTACAAGTTGTGAGCGAACGGCCAGAGCGCGGGGCGGGGCCGACGCATCCGATGATCAGCCCCCATTCGGCAAGGAAGGCGACGCGCGTGCAGGAGGCGCCACCCCCGACCGGCCCGCCGGCCTGGGACGGCCCGCCCCCGCCCGGCTCGGAGACGCCCGCCCGCAGCACCCTGGAACGGGTCAGGGGGCTGCCGGCCAAGGTGAGCATCCGGTGGCGGCTCACGCTCACCTACAGCGCTCTGGTGTTCGCCGCCGCGGCGGTGCTGCTGTTCGTCGTCTACTCGATCGTCGGCAGGTCGATCGAGAACGCCTGGCCCGACCTGATCACCGACGACCTCGACCCGCTCGACGCCGCCATCATGCAGAACCGGTGGACCCTGGCCAAGGGGCGGGCCGTCAGCAGCGCGCGCGACGCGCTGTTCACCAGCTCCTTCATGGCGCTGGCCGGGGTCGGCATCCTCGCGCTCATCATCGGCTACTTCGTGGCCGACCGGGCGCTGCGGCCGGTCACCCAGATGACCAGCGCGGCCCGCAAGCTGTCGGAGAGCACGCTCGCCCACCAGCGCATCGCCCTGCGCGGCCCCAACGACGAGCTGAAGGAGCTGGCCGACACCTTCGACGCCATGCTCACCCGGCTCAACGTCGCCTTCGACACCCAGCGCAGATTCGTGGCCAACGCCTCCCACGAATTGCGCACGCCGTTGACGATTAACCGGACCGTCCTGGAGATCGCGTTGTCGGATCCGGAGGCGTCCGAGGACCTCAAAGCGCTCGGCCGCACGCTCCTGGAAGTCAACGCGCGTAACGAGAAGCTCATCGAGGGACTGCTGTTGCTCGCCAGGAGCGAACGAGAACTCGCGGTGCGCAAACCGCTCGACGTTCAGGAAGTCGCGCAGACGGCCGTGGAACAGCTCGCGCCCTTCGCCGCCGAACACGGCGTGACCGTTGTGGCCGAACTGGTCAGCGCGCCTACCGTGGGCGACCCGGTGCTTCTGGAGCGGTCGGTCAGCAACCTGCTGGAGAACGCCGTGAAGTACAACCTTCCCGAAAACGGAAAAGTCTGGATCCGGACGGGAATGGCAGACGGGGGGCTGGTTGTTCAGGTGGCCAACACGGGGCAGCACGTCCCGGCGTACGAGGTGAACAGCCTGTTCGAGCCGTTCAGGAGGCTCCACGCCGACCGCGTGGAATCGGCCAAGGGATCGGGTCTGGGGCTGTCCATCGTCCGTGCGGTGGTGCAGGCACACGGTGGAAACGTGACCGCGGTGCCGCGTGACGGCGGAGGACTTGTGGTGACGATTCGGCTTCCGACGCGTTGACCGAGCGTCCTTGAGTGGGCCATGGGGCGCCGACGGGTGACGTTCAGGCGTGTTCGTCCGCGTGTTGATGTAGTGGGGGCGTCTCGTTCTCGCCGTACATGTGGTTGGATGTGCCGTCGAACACGGTGGCGCATGACGCCAAGGCTGTGGGTTTCGCCATATTTGGCTAACCATTGCCGTCGGCAGCAGGCCCTGTCGTGTTGGGAGGTTCGTTGTCCGTTCGCGCGGGGTACCGATGGAAAATCTCCCCGACGGAACGGGCACAAGATGGGCCTCCCGGACG
The DNA here is from genome assembly GCF_040674635.1 of Nonomuraea sp. NPDC049758. NCBI lineage: Bacteria > Bacillati > Actinomycetota > Actinomycetes > Streptosporangiales > Streptosporangiaceae > Nonomuraea > Nonomuraea sp. NPDC049758. The sequence continues at coordinate 298,933 of NZ_JBFAMZ010000003.1, read as the reverse complement.
TTAGAAGACGCGCGATGAGCGCGAAGACATATAGATGAGGGGGATGGAGTAAGCACAATGGCTACCGACTACGACAGCCCGCGAAAGACAGACGACGACCTGGGGGAGGACAGCCTCCAAGAACTCCAGGCACGGCGTACCGACAAGTCGTCCGGCAGCATCGACATCGACGAGACCGACCTCGCCGAGTCGCTGGAGCTGCCCGGCGCGGATCTGTCGAACGAAGAGCTCTCCCTGCGGGTCATTCCCCGTCAGGCCGACGAGTTCACCTGCTCGCGCTGCTTCCTGGTGCACCACCGCAGCCAGCTGGCCTCCGAGAAGAACGGCCAGCAGATCTGCCGGGAGTGCGCCGCCTGACCCGCTGGAGCGAAGGAGCTCAGGGTGAGGGACCCAAGGCACGACCGAGCCCGCCTACCCTGAGCGGTCGCGACCAAGAGGACGGAGGCATCGCGTGGCCGAGCCCGAGAAGGACAACAAGCAACAGGCGGACGACGGGATCGCCGACCCCGACAAGGAGGTCGGCGAGCTCGTTGTGCGGCTCACCGAGCCCGGTGAGCTGGAGCCGGCCGAGCGGCGCAGGCTGCTCGGCCGACTAGCCAGGTCCCTGGCCGCAGGGGCGAAGAAGGCCCGCGAGAGCGGCGCAGGCCGCGGCCGCTGGCTGGCCGACGTCTTCCTCAACATCGCGCCCCGCATCCCCATCCGCGACCTTTCGACGCTGTCCGAGCATCATCACGGCCTCACCGGCGAGGAGCTCGCCGACGACCTGGTGCGCACCGCCCAGAAGGCCACGATGACGGTCGGCGCCATCGGCGGAGCACTGGCGGCGGCCCAGTTCGCCGCACCACCCCTCCTGCTCTCCGCGCCCGCGCAGCTCGTCGCGGAGACCATCGTCGTCGCCGCGATCGAGGTCAAGCTCCTGGCCGAGCTGCACGAGGTCTACGGCGTCCGTGTCCAGGGCAACGGCACGCAGCGCGCCTTCGCCTTCGCCTCCGCCTGGGCCAAGCAGCGCGGGATCGACCCCCTCGCCCCCGCGTCCGTCTCGCTCGCGCTCGGCGCCGCGTCCAAGGCCGCTCTTCGCAACCGTCTCATGCGCACGCTCGGGCGCCATCTGACCACGTTCGGCCCCTTCCTCACCGGAGCCGTCGCCGGCGGCGCGCTCAACCGCGGCGCGACCGGCAAGCTCGGCAAGACCATCCGCGCCGACCTGCGCCTCAAGGGCCCGTCGTTGCCGGCGTCCGACCCCCGTGACGAGCTGACGCCGTAGCCCGGCGCCCGCGAGGTCAGACGTCCCGGCTGTCCACCACGCGCTTGAGCTTGCCCACCGACCGCTCCAGCGTCTCGGGGTCCACCACCTCGACCTCGACGCTCACGCCGACGCCCGCCTTGACCGCGTGCCGCAGCGCGCGCCCGGCCTCCTCGCGGCCGGTCGCGCCCGGCCGCGCCTCGACCCTGACGGTGAGCACGTCGAGCCGGTCCGGCCGGGTCAGGTGCAGCTGGAAGTGCGGCGACAGGCCGGGTACGCGCAGCACGAGCTCCTCGATCTGGGTCGGGAACACGTTCACGCCGCGCAGGATGATCATGTCGTCGGTGCGGCCGGTGACCTTCTCCATGCGGCGGAAGGCGGGCCTGGCCGTGCCGGGCAGCAACCGGGTCAGGTCGCGGGTGCGGTAGCGGATGACCGGCATGGCCTCCTTGGTGAGGCTGGTGAACACCAGCTCGCCGCCGTCGGGGGCGGGCTCGCCGGTGAACGGGTCGACGGTCTCGGGGTAGAAGTGGTCCTCCCAGACGTGCAGGCCGTCCTTGGTCTCGACGCACTCGTTGGCCACGCCGGGGCCCATGACCTCCGACAGCCCGTAGATGTCGACGGCGTGCAGGTCGAAGCGCTCCTCGATCTCGGCGCGCATGCGCTCGGTCCAGGGCTCGGCGCCGAAGATGCCGATCTCCAGCGAGCTCTCGCGCGGGTCGAGGCCCTGGGCGGCGAACTCGTCGAGCAGCGCCAGCAGGTACGACGGCGTGACCATGATGACCCTGGGCCGCAGGTCGGTGATGAGCTGGACCTGCCGGGCCGTCATGCCGCCGGAGACCGGCACCACCGTGCAGCCCAGCCGCTCGGCCCCGTAATGGGCGCCGAGGCCGCCGGTGAACAGCCCGTAGCCGTACGCCACGTGCACCACGTCGCCGGGACGCCCGCCGGACGCCCGGATCGACCGGGCCATCACCTGCGCCCAGACGTCGAGGTCGGCCTTGGTGTACCCGACGACCGTGGGCTTGCCCGTCGTGCCCGAGGAGGCGTGGACGCGCGCCACCCGCTCGCGCGGCACGGCGAACATGCCGAACGGGTACGACTCGCGCAGGTCCTCCTTGGTGGTGAACGGGAAGAGCGCGAGGTCGTCCAGGCTCCGGCAGTCGCCGGGACGGACGCCGTGCTCGTCGAACTTGCGCCGGTAGAGCGGCACGTTGTCGTAGGCGTGGGACAGCGTCCAGCGCAGGCGCTGCAGCTGCAGGGCCATGAGCTCGTCCCTGGAGACGCGCTCGACCGGGTCGAGCTCCTCGGGGGACGGCGGCGGGAAGGGCCTCATCTCAGCTCCCTGCTGCGCCCGCGGAACTCCGCGACCACCCGGCCGCCGGCCCCGCGCACGGTGATGTCGTAGATGCCGCTGCGGCCGTAGGTGGTGCGCTCGGCCGCCTCGGCCACCAGCACGTCGCCCTCGTGGGCGGGGGCGACGAAGGTGATCTCGGCCCCGGCCGCCACGGTCACCGGGCCCCGGGTGTTGCACGCGCAGGCGAAGGCGGTGTCGGCCAGGAGGAAGACGTAGCCGCCGTGGCAGATGGCGTGTCCGTTGATCATCTGGCCGGTCACGGCCATCCGGCACACCGCGCGCCCCTCGGCCAGCTCCACCAGCTCGATGCCCAGGGCGGCGGAGGCGGTGTCGGCGTCCAGCATGCGACGCGCGCTCTCCAACTGGTCTCCCTTGCTTACTGACCGAATGTTCGGTAAACACTTCCCCGTCCTGCCGAGCACTGTCAAGGGAGGGCCGGCGCAGCGCAGCTGTAAGGGCCGTCTGTGGGGTATGTCCTGGTTCGTCAGCGGGTCGGCCTCAGCGCGTGAGGAGAGACGATGATCAAGCCGTTCGCCTCGTCGGCGGATCTCGGTGAGAAGCGGCAGTCCCTTGAGGTGCTGGCGGAAGGCGTCTACGCGCTCACCGCCGAGGGCGACCCCAACGTGGGCGCGATCGAGGGCGAGGACTTCCTGGTCTGCTTCGAGGCCCTGGCCACGCCCACGGCCGCCGGCGACTGGCTGGCCAGGCTGCGCGAGCACACCGGCAAACCGGTCAGGTACCTCGTGCTCTCGCACTACCACGCGGTCCGCGTGCTGGGCGCCTCGGCGTTCGGCGCGGACGTCGTCGTGGCGCACGACAAGACCCGCGAGCTGATCGCCGAGCGCGGCGAGCAGGACTGGGCCAGCGAGTACGCCCGGATGCCCCGCCTGTTCAAGGACCCCGGCTCGATCCCCGGCCTGACCTGGCCCACCGCCACCTTCAGCGACACCTTCACCATCGATCTCGGCGGCGGCAGGGGCGACCTGGTGCTGGCCCACTGCGGACGCGGCCACACCGAGGGCGACCTGGTGGCCTGGCTGCCCGAACGGCGCATCCTGTTCGCCGGCGACCTGGTCGAGTCGCAGGCCGCGCTCTACACCGGCGACGCCTTCCACCGCGAATGGGCCTCCGGCACGCTCGACCGCGTCGCCTCGTTCGGGGCCGAGACGCTGGTCGGCGGCAGGGGAGCGGTGGCCCACGGCAAGGCCGAGGTCGAGGCGGCCATCGCCCAGAGCCGCGACTTCCTCACCGTGATGCTGCGCGAGGTCGGCGCGGCGGGCGGGCTGAAGGAGGCGTTCGAGCGCACCCACCGGGCCCTGCGGCCGCGCTACGGCGGCTGGCCCATCTTCGAGCACTGCCTGCCCTTCAACGTCTCCCGCCTCTGGGACGAGCTCCACGGCGTCGAACGGCCGCGCGTCTGGACCGCCGAGCGCGACCGCGAAGTGTGGGACGAGCTCCAGTCATGAGGCCCGCGGAGTCCGTGCCGCAGGTCATCGTCGTCGGCGCGGGCCCGGTCGGCCAGACCGCCGCGTTGCTGCTGGCCCGATGGGGCATCCGGGTGCTGGTGCTGGACCGGCGGCAGGCCCGCGACGGCGGCGGCTCGAAGTCGATCTGCCAGCAGCGCGACGTGCTCGACATCTGGGCCGCGGCGGGCGCGGGCCGGGTGGCGGAGGAGGGGCTGGCCTGGACCACCGCCCGCACGTACTACCGCGACCGCGAGCTGTTCTCCTGGTCCTTCGACGGCCAGGGCCCGCTGCCGCCGTGCGTGAACATCTCCCAGGCCCGCACCGAGCAGCTGCTCGACGAGGTCATCGCCGACCAGCCGCTCATCGAGGTGCGCTGGGGCCACGAGGTCACCGGGCTGGTCCAGGACCCGGCGGGGGTGGAGGTCCGGTGCGGGCAGCGGCTGCTGCGCGCCCCCTACGTGCTGGTCTGCGCGGGCGCGCGGGCCCAGCAGGTACGCCGGTCGCTCGGCGTCTCCTTCGACGGCGAGGCGTTCGACGACCAGTTCCTGATCTGCGACATCCGGGCGGATCTGCCCGGCTGGGAGAACGAGCGCCGCTTCTACTTCGACCCCGTGTGGAACCCGGGCCGGCAGGTCCTCATCCATCCCTGCCCCAACGGGACGTACCGGATCGACTGGCAGATCGCGCCGGACTTCATCCCAACGAATACCGATATTTCGCAGAAAATCCAGCAAATCATCGGGGATCGGCCGTACGAGCTGATCTGGCACAGCACGTACCGGTTCCACTCGCGGATCGCCTCGCGGATGCGCGTCGGACGGGTGCTGCTGGCGGGCGACTGCGCCCATCTGGTGGCGCCCTTCGGGGCCCGGGGCCTCAACTCCGGCGTGCCCGACGCCGAGAACGCGGCCTGGAAGCTCGCCTTCGCGCTCAACGGCTGGGCCGGGCCCGAGCTGCTGGAGTCGTACCACGCCGAGCGGCACGCGGCGGCGCGGGAGAACCTGGAGGTGACCGCCGCCACCATGCGCTTCCTCGCGCCGCGGACGGACCGGGACCGGGCCAGGCGGCGGGAGGTGCTGGAGGCCGGCCTGGTCGCCGAGGTGGACTCCGGGCGCTTCGCCGAGCCCTACTGGTACGTGGACTCGCCGCTCACCACGCCCGAGCCGGGCCGGCCGTTCGGGGGGCGTCCGCCGAAGGGCGCGCCGTGCGATCCGGCCCCCGGAGTGATCCTGCCGGACGTGCCGCTGGCGAAGGGCAGACTGCGCGAGTTCTGCCGGGACGGTTTCCTCGTTCTGTTGGGTGATATGTGCGATTCGAGTTTGTTTGTGCAGGTCCTGGGCAAGGTCATTACGGCACCGCTCGCCGTCCGCGAGCTCACGGAGATGGATGCGACCGGCTCGCTCGCCGAAAGACTCGGTGCGCGGCCGGATGAAGCATGGGTGATCAGGCCAGATGCCCACATCGCCGCGATCATTCCCCGCGGGGGGCCGGACGAGGTCGCGGCCGCCGTGAGCCGCGCCTGCGGCTCTCCTCGACCTGAGCCCTAGGAGGACTGCGTGACCGGCCGTAGCTCGTTTCTGATCGTCGCGAACCGCTTGCCGGTCGATCGCACGATCGAGCCAGACGGAACGGCCTCGTGGCGCAGGAGCCCGGGGGGGCTCGTGACGGCCATAGCGCCCGTGATGAAGCGCCGCCACGGCGCCTGGGCCGGTTGGCACGGCGCGCCGGACGAGAAGCTCGAACCGTTCGAGCAGGACGGCATGAGCCTCATCCCCATCCCGCTGTCGGCCCGCGAGGTCGAGCTCTACTACGAGGGTTTCTCCAACGCCACGCTGTGGCCGCTCTACCACGACGTGGTGGCGCCGCCGGTGTTCGAGCGGGAGATGTGGGAGACCTACCGTTCGGTCAACGAGCGGTTCGCCGCGGCCGCCGCCGAGGCCGCCGAGGAGGGGGCCGTCGTCTGGGTGCAGGACTACCAGCTCCAGCTCGTGCCCGCGATGCTCCGGCGGCTCCGGCCCGACCTGCGGATCGGCTTCTTCCTGCACATCCCCTTCCCGCCCGTCGAGCTGTTCTGGCGGCTGCCCTGGCGCAAGGAGCTGGTCGAGGGGCTGCTCGGCGCCGACCTGGTCGGCTTCCAGCTGCCCGGCGGCGCCTCGAACTTCCGCAGGCTGTGCCGGCGGCTGCTCGGGCTGCCGTACAAGGGGAACGAGATCTTCCTGGACGACCGGGTGGTGACCACGCAGGCGTTCCCGATCTCGGTGGACTTCGGGCAGCTCGACTCGCTGGTGCGCGAGCCGCACGTCGTGGCGCGGGCCAAGGAGATCAGGGGCGAGCTGGGCGATCCCGAGCACGTGCTGCTCGGCGTGGACCGGCTCGACTACACCAAGGGCATCGGCCAGCGTCTGGAGGCGTTCGGCGAGCTGCTCAAGGACGGCAGCCTGCGCCCCAACGAGGCGGTCTTCGTGCAGATCGCCACCCCGAGCCGCGAGCGCGTGGACGAGTACCGCAAGCTGCGCGACGACATCGAGCTGCAGGTGGGCCGGATCAACGGCGAGCACGCCCAGATCGGGGTGCAGCCGATCCAGTACTTCCACCAGTCCTACGGCCACGACGAGCTGGCCGCGCTCTACCTGGCGGCCGACGTCATGGTCGTCACGCCCCTGCGCGACGGGATGAACCTGGTGGCCAAGGAGTACATCTCCTGCCACCACGACCTGCACGGCGCGCTGGTGCTCAGCGAGTTCACCGGGGCGGCCGACGAGCTGCGGCAGGCGTACCTGGTGAACCCGTACGACATCGAGGACGTCAAGCGGCAGATGATCGCCGCCATGCGGGCCACGCCGCACGAGCTGGCCCGGCGGATGCGCACGATGCGCCGCCGGGTGGCCACCTACGACGTGGACCGCTGGGCGAGCGAGTTCCTCAGTGCCCTTGAGTCACCTGCTTCACAGACTTCCACGCGTCGTAGCGCTTCTTGGCGGTCCGGTTGACCACGATCTGCGCCACGGACATCCCGACGCCGGTGAGGATCGCGTAACCGATCGCCTCGCCCATGCTCACCTCGGGCGAGTCGTCGTCGAGGGGAGGCTCCTTGCCGGTCGCCTTGACCCAGACGAACCCGAGGAGCTTCCTCATCCCCCAGGCGGTCGCCATGCCCACCAGACCACCGATGACGCGCCAGGCGATGTCGGGTTTGTCCTCCGCCATGCCAACTCCCTTCCCCTATGTAACGAACACTAGTCTCTAACGCTTGCCGGGCCCCCGAAGCCGTACCATAAGGAGGCATGACTCAACAGCGACTACGCCATGCATCCATGCCGGAAAAGCCGACCCTCGACGGCTTGGAGCAGGTATGGGTAGCTCGCTGGCAGGAGGAGGGCACCTACCGCTTCGACCGGTCCAAGCCGCGCGAGCAGGTCTACTCCATCGACACGCCGCCGCCGACCGTGTCCGGCTCCCTCCACGTCGGTCATGTCTTCTCCTACACCCACAGCGACATCATGGCCCGCTACCAGCGGATGATCGGCAAGTCGGTGTTCTACCCCATCGGCTGGGACGACAACGGCCTGCCTACCGAACGGCGGGTGCAGAACGTCTACGGGGTGCGCTGCGATCCGTCGCTGCCGTACGATCCTGACTTCGTTCCACCGGACAAGCCGGGCAAACGTGAGATCTCGATTTCGCGGCGCAACTTCGTCGAGCTGTGTCACCAGCTCACCGCCATCGACGAGAAGGCGTTCGAGGAGGTCTGGCGCCGGGTCGGCCTGTCGGTCGACTGGGACCTGCTCTACACCACGATCAGCGACGAGTCGCAGGCGGTCTCCCAGCGGGCGTTCCTGCGCAACCTCGGCCGCGGCGAGGCCTACCTCGCCGAGGCGCCCACGCTGTGGGACGTCACCTACCGCACCGCGGTGGCCCAGGCCGAGCTGGAGGACCGCGAGTGGCCCGGCGCCTTCCACCGCATCTCCTTCTACGGCGAGCGCGGGCCGATCTGGATCGAGACGACCCGGCCCGAGCTGATCCCGGCCTGCGTCGCGCTGGTCGCCCACCCCGACGACGAGCGTTACAAGCCGCTGTTCGGCACGTCCGCGCTTACGCCGCTGTTCGGCGTCGAGGTGCCGATCCTGGCCCACCACCTGGCCGAGCCCGACAAGGGGTCCGGCATCGCGATGATCTGCACGTTCGGCGACATCACCGACGTCACCTGGTGGCGTGAGCTGCACCTGCCCACCCGGCCGGTCATCGGCTGGGACGGCCGGCTGCTGCCCGAGCCGCCCGACGGCGTGGAGCCGGAGCCGTACAAGGAGCTGGCCGGCAAGACCGTCCACAGCGCGCGCGAGCGCATCGTCGAGCTGCTGCGCGAGTCCGGCGACCTCGACGGCGACCCGCGTCCGGTGCAGCGCCCGGTCAAGTTCTACGAGCGCGGCGACAAGCCGCTGGAGATCGTCACCACCCGCCAGTGGTACATCCGCAACGGCGGGCGCGAGCAGGCGCTGCGCGCCCGGCTGCTGGAGCGCGGCAGCGAGCTGGCCTGGCACCCGCCGCACATGCGGGTGCGCTACGACAACTGGGTCGAGGGCCTGACCAGCGACTGGCTGATCTCCCGCCAGCGCTTCTTCGGCGTGCCGTTCCCGGTGTGGTATCCGCTGGACGAGGCCGGCAACCCGGTCCACGACGCGCCGATCCTGCCGGCCGAGGAGTCGCTGCCGGTCGACCCGTCCTCCGACGTGCCGCCCGGCTACGGCGAGGAGCAGCGGGGTGTGCCCGGCGGGTTCATGGCCGATCCCGACGTCATGGACACCTGGGCGACCTCGTCCCTGACGCCGCAGATCGCCGGCCGCTGGGCGAGCGACGACGACCTCTACCGGCGCGTGTCCCCCTACGACCTGCGGCCGCAGGCGCACGAGATCATCCGCACCTGGCTGTTCTCCACGGTGGTCCGCTCCCACCTGGAGTTCGACGCGCTGCCGTGGACCGACGTGGCGATCTCCGGCTGGATCCTCGACCCCGACCGCAAGAAGATGTCCAAGTCCAAGGGCAACGTGGTCACCCCGCTCGACCTGCTGGAGCAGCACGGCTCCGACGCCGTCCGCTACTGGGCCGCCAACGGCCGCTACGGCGTGGACACCACGTTCGACGTGGGCCAGCTCAAGATCGGGCGGCGGCTGGCGATCAAGATCCTCAACGCCTCGAAGTTCGTGCTCGGGCTGGCCGGCAGCGACGGCGAGGTCACCGAGCCGGTCGACCTGTCGATGCTCGCCGCCCTGTCCGACATGGCCCGCGAGGCCACGCAGGCGTTCGAGTCCCACGACCACACCCGCGCGCTGGAGGCCGTCGAGCGGTTCTTCTGGTCCTTCTGCGACGACTACCTGGAGCTGGTCAAGGCGCGGGCGTACGAGTCCGGGCCGGCCGCCGCCTCGGCGCACGCGGCGCTGCGTCAGGCGCTCGACGTGCTGCTGCGGCTGTTCGCGCCGGTGCTGCCGTTCGTGACCGAGGAGGTGTGGTCCTGGTGGCGCGAGGGCTCGGTCCACCGCGCCGCCTGGCCGGCTCCCGAGCGCGGCACGGGCGACCCGGCGGTGCTGACCGTGGCCTCGGAGGTGCTGCGGCGGATGCGCAAGGCCAAGTCGGAGGCCAAGTTGTCGATGCGGGCCGAGGTGTCCAGGCTGACCGTCTCGGGGCCCGAGGCCGATCTCGTCCGGCAGGCCCAGGACGACCTGTGCGCGGCCGGAGTCGTCGAGGAGTTCGTCCTCGACGGCGGCGACGTGCTGACCGTCGAGGTGCACCTGGGCTGAGGCGCGGCCGTCCGGCACGGGCGGTGAGGGGCGCCTCCCGCACCGCCCGTCCGGCATCTCGGCGTTTTATCGGCGCGCATCCCCGGCCCGGACGTGCCAGTCTTGAACACGTGCAGATCGACCGCCCCACCACACTCGTACCGCCCGTGCTGGCCAAGATGGCCGCATGGTGCGGGTGCCTGATCCTCGTCGGCGTGGTCGTCTACTTCTTCGTCCAGGCGATCGCCCGGCTCACCTTCGTGGCGCTGCCCGTGGCGATCGCGCTGCTGCTGACCGCGCTGCTGTTCCCGCTGACCAAGAGCCTGCGGCGGGCGGGCCTGCGGCCCATTTACGCCACCTGGCTGACCATGCTGGTCGCGCTCGCCGTCCTGGCCGGCACCGGCTGGCTGGTCGGCGCGCGGGCCAGCGAGGAGTTCCCCAACCTGGTCACACAGGTGCAGGCCACCGCGCGCTCGGTCCAGGAGTGGCTGATCACCGGCCCGCTGCACCTGAAGCAGGCCCAGATCACCGGCTACGTCGACGAGATCGCCACGATGGTCAACGCCCAGCGCACCGCCATCACCGGCACGGTGCTGTCGGCCAGCGCCGTCGCGATCGAGGTGCTCGCGTCCATCGTGCTGCTGCTGTTCGTGACGTTCTTCCTGCTCAAGGACGGCGACCGCATCTGGTCGTGGTTCCTGCGCGCCTTCGGCTCGATGTCGCCGCGGGTCGACCGGGCGGGCCGGGCGGCCTGGACCACGCTCTCCCACTACGTCCAGGGCACCGTGGCCGTGGCCGCCGTGCACGGCCTCATCATGGGCATCGTGCTGGCCGGCATGGGGGTGCCGCTGTGGGCGCCGCTGGCGGTGCTGATCTTCTTCGCCAGCTTCATCCCCATCGTCGGCATCTTCTTCGCCGGCACCGTCGCCACCCTCGTCACCCTCGGCGCCAAGGGCCTGGTCTACGCGCTGATCTTCCTCGGCATCCTCATCGTCGAGCAGCAGCTGGAGAACCACGTGCTCCAGCCGCTGATCGTGGGCAGGGCGCTCAACTTCCACCCGCTGGCGATCATCCTGGTGCTGTCGGTCGGCGGCATCCTGGCGGGCATCGCCGGAGCGGCCGTGGCCGTGCCGGTCGCGGCGGTGATCTACCGGGCGTTGCCCGAGCTGCGCCACAAACCGCCCGCCCTGCCGCCACCGCCCCACCACGAGCCGCCGGCGGAGGAACCGCCGTCCGGAGGCGCCCCTCCCGCCGGCGAGCCGCCGTCCGGGGGTGCGGTTCCCGCGGTGGGCTGACGCGGAGCGCGCCGGGTGGTTCCGATCCGGTGTCGAGGGCGAGTCCAGGGGCCGCAGCGAGTAACCTCGTCACCCGTGACGCGTTCCTCCCTCACCACCCCGCCGCCGGACGCCTCGGCGCCCGCGGCCCATCCCGGCGCCCCGGCGCCGGGCAGCTCCCTCGGCTCCCACTACAGCCGCTGCTTCGGCTGCGGCGGCGACCACCCGACCGGCCTGCACCTGAAGGCCGCCACGCCCGACGGCGTCACGGTCGAGGCCGAGTTCACCGTGGGGGAGGCCCACCAGGGCGCGCCGATGCTCGCCCACGGCGGCGTGCTGGCCGCCGCGATGGACGAGGTCATCGGAATGTCGGTCTACCTGTTCCACAAGCCCTATGTGACCGCCCGGCTGGAGACCGACTACCTTCTCCCCGTTCCCGTGGGCACGACACTCCACCTGCGCGCCTGGTGCAACGGGATCACGGGCAGGAAGGCGTACCTTGAGGCTGAGGGGCGCGTCGGCGCCCCCGACGGACCGGTCGCCGTCCGCGCGGCGGCGCTGTTCATCGAGGTGAGCATGGAACACTTCGCTGAGCACGGCGACCTTGCGGCCATCGCCGCCGAACACCAGGACTTCGAGGTGAACCCGTGAGCGACGTGGAGGTCCTCATCCAGCGGCTCGACACCGGGCTGCCGGTGCCGTCCTACGCCCACCCGGGCGACGCCGGCGCCGACCTCTACGCGGCCGAGGACGTCGAGCTGCTGCCCGGCGAGCGGGCCGTGGTCGGCACCGGCGTGGCGATCGCGCTGCCCGACGGCTACGCCGCGTTCGTGCACCCGCGCTCCGGCCTGGCGGCCCGCCACGGCGTCACGCTCGTCAACGCCCCCGGCACCGTCGACGCGGGCTACCGGGGCGAGATCAAGGTGACGCTGATCAACACCGACGCCAAGGAGCCGTTCCGCCTCCAGCGCGGCGACCGGGTGGCCCAGCTCGTCGTCCAGCGGGTCGAGCGCGCGGCCTTCTACGAGGTCGAACGCCTGCCCGGCTCGGTGCGCGGCGCCAACGGATTCGGATCGACGGGCCGCTGAAGCGGCCGGCCCGAAGCAAAGCCTGGGGCTCCGGCCCCGCGAACAGGGAGAGTGAGGAACGTGTTCCGACGTCGTCGTCGTGAGCAGCCGGAGACGGTGGCCGAGCAGGAGTCCCCGGCCCCTACCCGCGAGTCCGGCCCGTGGGACGCCGACGAGCCCCACCCCGACACGGACAGGATCGACCTCGGCGGCCTGCGGCTGCCGCACAACCCCGACTTCGACGTGCGCCTGGCCTCGCTCGGCGACCAGCACGTCGGTGTCGTCGTCCTGTACGAGGACAGCTCGCTGCAGCTCCAGGCCCTGGCCGCGCCGCGCTCGGCCGGTCTGTGGGACGACGTCAGGACCAAGATCGTCGCCCAGGCCAAGACGCTGGAGGAGCGGGAGGGCCCGTTCGGCGTCGAGCTGGCCGGCGAGGTCGCCATGGAGGGCGGCAGCCGGGCGGCCCGCTACATCGGCATCGACGGCCCGCGCTGGTTCCTGCTGGCCGCCATCACCGGCCCCGGCGCCCTCGACGAGCGCGTCTCCGGGGCGTTCATCGACTTCGTCAAGGACGTCGTGGTCGTGCGCGGCGACGAGCCGATGGCCCGCGAGGAGCCCATCACGCTGAGCCGTCCGCACGAGCGGCAGGCCGGCGAGCAGGACGAACGCCCGGCGTTCAGCCCCTTCAAGCGCGGCCCGGAAATCAGCGAGACCCGCTGAGCGTTACATCTCCGGGCCCCCGCCCGGCCCAGCCCGGCGACATTCCCAAGACCCCCCATCGGCTATTCGCTGACGGCTTACCATCACATAGGCTGAACCATCATGAGTACGGCAGAGCCTCCGAAACGCGGGGGATTGCGCGGCTTCTTCAGCCGGCTGGCCACGACCCAGTCGGAGATCGAGGCCCAGGAACTGCGGGAAGACGCCGACGAGGTCGGCGCGACGCCCATCGTGTCGTGTGGCGGGCGCCGCAGGTTCTGTGTAGCGGGTACGCTACGTACGGTGACATTGCGTCCGAGGGGCGGCGCCCCCGCCCTGGAGGCCGAGCTGTACGACGGGTCCGACGTGATCGACCTGGTGTGGCTCGGCCGCCGCAAGATCGTCGGCATCGAGCCGGGCCGTACGGTCAAGGCCGAGGGCCTGGTCAGCATGCAGGACGGGCGCAAGGTGATGTTCAATCCGCGATACGAACTGCGCCCAGGGAGTTGATCAGGTGAGTGCTGAGGCGGAAGAGGCCGCGCACGAGACCGTCGAGTCGGCGGTGCGAGCCCAGCTCGCCAAGGCCTTCGGCGGCGTCCGCGGCATCATCGAGGCCGCGGTGCCGACGATCGCCTTCACGGTCTCGTGGATCGTCACCGAAGACCTGAAGACGTCGCTCATCGTCAGCATCTCGCTCTCGGTGGTGCTCCTGCTGGTCAGGGTGGTCCAGCGGTCCACGCCGCAGTTCGTGATCAACAGCCTGATCGGCATCGCCATCGGCGCGTTCTTCGCCAGCCGCACCGGCAACGCGAAAGACTACTTCCTGCCCGGCATCCTGTGGAACGGCGCGTACTCGCTGGGCATGTTGGTGTCCATCGTCACCCGCTGGCCGGTCGTCGGGTTCCTCATCGGCTCGGTCACCAACGACCCGGTGGGCTGGCACAAAGACGCGGGCGTCGTCCGGCTCTGCACGCGGCTGACCTGGCTGCTCATGGTGCCGTGCGTGGTGCGGGTGGCCGTGCAGGGCCCGGTCTACCTGTTCGGCGGCGGTGACGAGGCGGTGGCCGCGCTCGGCTTCGCCAAGATCGTGATGGGCTGGCCCCTGCAGGTGGCGGCCCTGGCCGCGATGCTCTGGCTGCTCGGCCGCGGCCGCACCCCCATCAAGCCCCCGGTCGCCCCGGCCTGACCCGTGCCGGAGGACGGGCGGGTCGCGCCTGGGGGTCTCGTCGCGGAAGACCTCGACCGTCTGCCTGACCTGCCCGCACGTACGGAGTTGGTCGACGGGAGGCTGGTCTTCGCGGGCCCCCAGTCGTCCTTCCGCTCGACCGTGGTCGATCTGCTCGTCGCCGGCCTTCGCCGGGCCGTCCCCCTGGAGTTCCGGGTGCGGCGGGGGATGAGCGTCATTCTGGGCGCCCGCCAGCGCCCGCAGCCGGACGTCAGCGTGGTCAGGGCGGGCGCGGTGCGCGACGACGGCGGCGAGCCCGTCGTCCGCGTCTACGAGCGGGACCCCACCACCCGCGCCTACGCGCTCACCGGCATCCACCACCACAGGCTCAAGCTGACCGTCCCCTTCCACCTCGACGTCGACCTGAGCCGGATCCATCACCTCTGACCTCTCGACCCGCCATGATGCTCGGACGAGCCATGGACGAGGGCCCCCTGGCGGTGGCGACCGGGGTGAGCCGCCGGGCGGCATCGGGTTCGCCGTGGCGCGCGAGCTGCCGGCGTCGGAGCGGGGGAGCGGAAGGTCGGTGGGCGTGGGAGTCTGGGGGAGATGAGGGGGAATGTGGTGGGCTGGGTGGTGGCGCGGGTGTGGAAGGCGCTGGGCGGGCGGGTTCGCTGGCGGGTGTTGTGGCTGACCCACGCCACCTTCATGGTCGGCGTCACCGGCCTCGTACGCGATTCCGACGGCCGGGTGCTCGTCCTGCGTCACCGTCTGTGGCAGGAGGGGCGGCAGTGGGGCTTCCCCACCGGGTTCGCCAGGCGGGACGAGACGTTCGAGGGCACGGTCGAGCGCGAGGTGTTCGAGGAGACCGGCCTGCGCGTGCGCACCGGCCGGCTGCTGCGCGTGCGCAGCGGGTTCGGGCTGCGGGCCGAGGTGGCCTACGAGGCCCGGCTCGTCGGCGGCACGCTCAGGATCGACCCGCTGGAGATCCTCGAAGCCCGCTGGGTCACTGCCGACGACCTGCCCGAGGGCCTGCAGGGCGCCCACCGCGACCTGCTCATCCCGAGTACGCCCACCCCGACCACCGACTGACCGCGACCACGATCACCGGCCCTTCGGGCGGCCGCCGCCGGTACTGGTCGTACTTGCCGGCCAGCGCCCGCAGGGCGGCGTCGTGGCCGTCCTCGCGCACGGTCGCCGTGCCGTCGGCGCGCGCCCACCACAGCCTGGTCCAGTCGTCCTCGTAGTGGTCGGCGAGCAGGCTGACCCGCGGGTTCGCCCGGATGTCGCGCAGCCGCGCCAGGTCGTGGGTGCTCTTCGGCTTGTGGTCGACGGCGGTGACCACGTCGTTCCCGAGAACGGCGAAGGTGACGGGCACCACGCGCGGCACCCCGCCCGCGTCGGCCGTCGCCAGGCGGGCGACGCGGGCGCCCTCGAACAACGACCGGGCGCGGCCGGCGTCCATGCTCAGCGCTGCGAGAGCAGGTGGGCGAGCTCCTCCTCGACCTCCTGGCTGGCCACGAACAGCAGCTCGTCGCCGGCCTCCAGGGGGTCGTCGGCGGTGGGCACCAGCACCCGGCCTTCGCGCAGGATCGCCACCAGCGCGGAGTCGACCGGCCACGGCACCGACCCGGCGCGCTGGCCCACCACCGGGGCGTCGTCGGCCAGCGTCAGCTCGACCAGGTTGGCCTGGCCCTGGCGGAACGTCATCAGCCGCACCAGGTCGCCGACGCTGACCGCCTCCTCCACCAGCGCGCTCAGCAGCCGCGGCGTCGAGACGGCGACGTCGACGCCCCACGACTCGTTGAACAGCCACTCGTTGTTGGGGTGGTTGATGCGGGCCACCACGCGAGGCACGCCGTACTCGGTCTTGGCCAGCAGCGACACCACGAGGTTGACCTTGTCGTCGCCTGAGGAGGCCACCACGACGTGGCAGTTGCCGAGCCCGGCCTCGTCGAGCGAGGCGATCTCGCACGCGTCGGCGAGCAGCCACTCGGCGCGCGGCACGCTGTCGATCTTGATCGCGCGCGGGTCGACGTCGATGAGCAGGACCTCGTGGCCGTTCTCCAGCAGCTCGGCGGCGATGGAACGGCCCACGGCGCCCGCGCCGGCGATGGCGATGCGCATCAGTCGTCCTGTCCCGGCGCCGCGGCGAGCACCTTGTTGATCCGGTCCATGTCGTTCTCGGCCGCGATGACGTGGAGCAGGTCGCCCTCCTGCACCACGGTCTCGTCCGTGATGGTCAGGGCCTCGCCCATGCGGTTGATGAAGGCCACGCGGGCGCCGGCCCGGCTCTCCAGGTCGACGACGCGGGTGGCGATCCAGGCCTGGTTGGCGGCCACCTCGGCCAGCACGACCGTGCCCGTGGGGTCGCGCCACAGCGGCTCGGCGCCCTCGGGGAGGATGCGGCGCAGGATCTGGTCGGCCGTCCAGCGGACGGTGGCCACCGTGGGGATGCCCAGCCGCTGGTAGACCTCGGCCCGCCGGGGGTCGTAGATGCGGGCCACCACGTTGTCCACGCCGAACGTCTCGCGGGCCACGCGCGCGGAGATGATGTTGGAGTTGTCGCCGCTGGAGACGGCGACGTAGGCGGCCGCCGACTCGATGCCGGCCTCGGTGAGCACGTCGCGATCGAAGCCGACGCCGGTCACCCGCCGCCCCCGGAACCCCGCGCGCAGGCGGCGGAACGCCTGCGGGTCACGGTCGATGATGGCGACGGAATGGCCGCTGTCCTCGAGGATGTGGGCGAGGGTCGAACCGACCCTGCCGCATCCCATGATCACAATATGCATACTCCCCCGCACTTCGCGGTCGGCCGGTTGCTCGACACCAGTATGGCCCGATGGGGGAGCGCCGCGTTTAGGGCATCGGCATGCGGCTAGCATCTCGTTACGTGGCGAAGGTAACGGATCTTGTCAAACGCGTGCTCGTGGGACGTGCCCTGCGAAGCGGGCAGCTCCACGAGCAACTCCTGCCCAAACGCATCGCCCTGCCGGTCTTCGCCAGTGACGCGCTGTCCTCGGTGGCCTACGCTCCGCAGGAGATTTTGGTCATCCTGTCGCTGGCCGGCGTCTCGTTCTATTCCTACAGTCCGTGGATCGCCCTCGCCGTCGTGGTGGTGATGCTCACGGTCGTGGCGTCGTACCGCCAGAACGTGCACGCCTACCCGAGCGGTGGCGGCGACTACGAGGTGGCCACCACCAACCTGGGCAAGAACGCGGGGCTGACCGTCGCCAGCGCCCTCATGGTCGACTACGTGCTGACCGTCGCGGTGTCGGTGGCCAACGGCGTCGACTACGTCGGCGCGACCATCCCGTTCGTGGCCGAGCACCGGCCCGCGATCGCCATCATCATCGTGATCCTGCTCACGGTGGTCAACCTGCGCGGCATCCGCGAGTCCGGCGCCGCCTTCGCCGTCCCCACGTACGCGTTCATGTTCGCGGTGATGGGCCTGGTCGCCTGGGGCGGCATCCGGCTGCTGGTGTTCGGCGACGAGCTGCAGGCGCCCAGCGCCGGGTTCACCATCCGGCCCGAGCAGACGAACCTGGCCTCCTTCGCCGCGGCCTTCCTGATCCTGCGCGCCTTCTCCTCCGGCTGCGCCGCGCTGACCGGCGTCGAGGCCATCAGCAACGGCGTGCCCGCCTTCCGCAAGCCCAAGAGCAAGAACGCCGCCACCACCCTGCTCATGATGGGCCTGATCGCCATCACCATGTTCGGCGGCATCATCGCGCTGGGGCTGGCCTCCGGCGTGCGGGTGGCCGAGCCGAGCGTCGTCGCCCACGACCTGCTCAGGCCCGACGGCACCCCGGTCGGCGAGGGCTACTACCAGCAGCCGATCATCTCGCAGGTGGCCGACGCGGTGTTCGGCGGCGGCTCGCTGCCGTTCGTGGTGATCTCCGCGGTGACCGCGCTCATCCTGTTCCTGGCCGCGAACACCGCCTTCAACGGCTTCCCCGTGCTCGGCTCGATCCTCGCCCAGGACCGCTACCTGCCGCGCCAGCTCCACACCCGCGGTGACCGGCTGGCCTTCTCCAACGGCATCATCATCCTGGCCCTCGGCGCCTGTCTGCTGCTGTGGGGCTTCCAGGCCGACGTCAGCCGCCTGCTCAACCTCTACATCGTCGGCGTGTTCGTCTCCTTCACGCTCAGCCAGACCGGCATGGTCATCCACTGGACCCGTCACCTGAAGACGGAGACCGACCGCCAGGTCCGCCACCAGATGCACCGCTCGCGTGTGATCAACTTCTTCGGCGCCATCATGACCGGCCTGGTGCTGATCGTCGTGCTGCTGACCAAGTTCCTGGTCGGGGCGTGGATCGTGGTCATCGCGATGCCGGTGCTGTTCCTCATGATGAAGGGCATCCGCCGCCACTACGACAAGGTCGCGACCGAGCTGGAGATCACCGACGACTACGAGCCCGCCATGCTGCCGGCCCGCAACCACGCGATCGTGCTGGTCTCCAAGATCCACAAGCCGACCATGCGGGCGCTCGCCTACGCCCGCGCCACCCGGCCGTCCTCGCTGGAGGCGATCACGGTCGGCGTCGAGGGCGAGGAGGCGCGCCAGCTGCAGGAGGAGTGGGAGCGGCGCGGCATCCCGGTGCCGCTCAAGATGCTCGACTCGCCCTACCGCGAGATCACCCAGCCCATCCTCGACTACGTCAAGACCCTGCGCCGCCGCTCGCCGCGCGACGTGGTCACCGTCTTCATCCCCGAGTACGTCGTCGGCCACTGGTGGGAGCACCTGCTGCACAACCAGAGCGCGCTGCGGCTGAAGGCCAGGCTGCTGTTCAAGCCGGGCGTCATGGTGACCAGCGTGCCCTGGCAGCTCCACTCCTCCGACCGGCTCAAGGGCCGGCCCGAGCCGTACGCGCCGGGCGCGGTGCGCCGTCCCTGGCACCAGACCGTCAAGGACGAGGGGCAGATCAAGGCGCGCTGACCAGCGTCCGCAGCCGCCACGTGTCGGACGCCGTCCAGCCCGGCGGCGCGGCGACGGCGGCCCACCCGTCCACGATGTTGGCGCCGTAGCGGTGGCCGTGGCCGGGCGGCACGGACATCGCCGCCGTCATGTCCACCAGCACCTGCCAGAACGTCACCAGCGGGAACCAGTTCATCTGCGGGTTCACCCCGGGCCCCCGCGGGCCCTCCAGCCAGGCGGGCCGGTGGTAGATCAGCGTGGGCGACCACCACACGACGGGGTCGGTGGCGTTCTGCAGGTAGACCACGCGCGGCGGCGGCCACGGGCTCTGGGGACGCCACAGGTCGGCCGGGTGCTGGGCGAAGCGGGCCGTCCTGCCGCCCTGGTAGACCGGCCGCCAGACGGGGGTGCCGGGATCGCGGTGGGCGGTGAGGTGGTCCCAGATGTGGTTGGCGTTGGGCGGGCCGACGAACAGCGCGCCGTCGGTCCGGGCGACCAGGTCGGTCAGATCGCGGAAGGCGTTCTCCAGCTCGTAGGAGCCGAGGCTCTCGCCGGCGACCAGCAGCCGGGGCCGGTGGCCGGGCGGGAGCCGGTCCCACCTGGCGCGCACCGCCTCGAACAGGGCCCGCCCGGCGGCCGCCGCCTTGTGCCGGTCGGCCAGGAACGACACCCAGCTCGGCAGGTAGGAGTACTGCACCGCGACCATGGCGGTGTCGCCGTTGTACATGAACTCCAGCGAGTCGGCGATGTGCTGGTCGACCCAGCCGGTGCCGGTGGTGCCGAGCACCGCGAGCACCGGACGGCCGAAGCCGCCCGTCCGTTCCAGCTCCCGTACGGCCACCGCGGCCTGCTGCCGGGGCGAGGAGGTGGCGCCGAGGCCGACGTACACGCGGATGGGCTCGGTCGCCGGGTGGCCGGAGAAGGCGGTCAGCTCGGAGACCGTGGAGGCGGTGCCGGTGAAGCGGCGGCCCTCGCGGCCCAGGGAGTCCCAGGCCACCAGCGACCCAGGCCCGCCGGACACCTTGGCCGAGCCGGGCCTGCGCACGCCCGGATGGGTGCCCTGGTTGGTGACCGAGGAGACGTCGCTCATCGTGTTGAGGAACCCCGAGAACAGCACGTCGTCGGCGAGCACCGCGACCACGGAGGCGACGATCAGCACGCCGGCGATGTGGCCCACGTAGGCGGGGACGTACCGGTCGAGCCAGTCGATCAGCCTGCGCCCGGCCAGCCGGACGAGACGGGCCAGCAGCAGGCACAGCGCGAAGAGCGTGACCGCCACCGCGAGGATCACCGGCGGGAACCAGGTGATCCGGGTGTCCATGCCCATGAGCGCCCGCACGTCGCGCTGCCAGTCGATGCTGTACCAGAGCGCCACGACGGTCAGCCCCGAGCAGCCGCCGACCATGATCTGCCAGGCGGCCCGCCGCCCCCGCTCCGGCAGCCGGTACGGGATCGCCGCCCGCCCCAGCGCGCCCGCCGTGGCCCCCACGCCGTAGCCGAGGATGCCGGTGACCGCGCCCATCACGCCCTGGAACAGCCACGTGCGCGGCAGCAGTGACGGCGTCAGCGAGGCGCAGGCGAACAGCACGGCCAGCAGCGTGCCCCCGAATCCGAGCCGCCGGCGCACCACCCGACTTCTGTCCATCATCACCCACAGTAGTGACTCAAGTCCGGAAAGTGGGCGTCCGGGGCGCGAGGCGGGGGACGAGGACGTCGCCCGTGGCGGCTCACCATAGGGTGGGGGTGTGGAACAGGCATCTCTGGAGCTGACGGTCGGTCCGGTCGCGCATGGCGGCTGGTGTGTGGCACGCCATGAAGGGCGGGTGGTCTTCGTCCGGCACGCGTTGCCAGGGGAGCGGGTGATCGCCGACGTGACCGAGGAGACCAGCCGGTTCCTGCGCGCCGACGCCGTGGAGATCCTGGAGCCGTCGCCCGACCGCGTCGTCCCGCCCTGCCAGTACGCCGGCCCCGGCCGCTGCGGCGGCTGCGACTGGCAGCACGCCACGCTCGACGCGCAGCGCCGGCTCAAGGCCCAGGTCGTGGCCGAGCAGCTGCACCGGCTGGCGGGAAT
This sequence comes from Nonomuraea sp. NPDC049758, assembly GCF_040674635.1. Taxonomy (NCBI): domain Bacteria; kingdom Bacillati; phylum Actinomycetota; class Actinomycetes; order Streptosporangiales; family Streptosporangiaceae; genus Nonomuraea; species Nonomuraea sp. NPDC049758. Next base: position 277,902 of record NZ_JBFAMZ010000003.1, on the reverse strand, counting down.
CGAGCGCGAGGTCGTCGTGGAGGAGGTGCCCGGCGCCAAGGACGGGCTCGGCTGGCGCACCCGCGTGCAGTTCGCCGCCACGCCCGCCGGCGAGCTGGGCTTCCGCCGGCACCGCTCGCACGAGATCGAGGTCGTCGACGCCTGCCTGATCGCCCACCCCGAGGTCGAGGCGGTCGCGGCCGAAGACCACGAGTGGCCCGGCGCGGCCGGCATCGAGGTCATCGCCTCCGCCGGCGGCGACCGTGCCGTGGTGGTCTCGCCGCGCCCGCGGCGCAGCGTGAGCGTGCCCGAGCTCGACGCGCCCGCCTCGATCCTGCTCGACCAGGGCAAGGGCCGCACGGTGCCGCGCCGCGGCTCCGGCGTGCTGCGCGAGCACGTGGGCGACCGCGAGTTCCGGGTCGCGGGCAGCGGCTTCTGGCAGGTGCACCCTGGGGCGGCCGAGACGCTGCTCGACGCGGTGCTGGCCTACGCCGCGCCCGAGCCGGGGGAGTGGGCGCTCGACCTCTACTGCGGGGTCGGCCTGTTCGCGGCCGGGCTGGCCGAGGCGGTCGGGCCGGAGGGCGCGGTGTTCGGGCTGGAGTCCGACGCGGCGGCCGTCCGCGACGCCCGCGCCAACCTGCGCGACCTGCCGCAGGCCAGGGTCGAGCGCGGCCGGGTCGAGGAGGCGCTCGACCGGTTCCAGATCGAGCGCGCCGACCTCGTGGTGGTCGACCCGCCGCGGTCGGGCCTCGGGCGCGAGGTGGTGGAGCGCGTCGCGGGGCTGGAGGCGCTGCGCATCGTCTACGTCTCCTGCGACCCGGCGACGTTGGCCAGAGACCTCAAGTGGCTGGGCGAGCTCGGCTACGAGCTGACCGACCTGCGTGCCTTCGACGCCTTCCCGATGACCCACCACGTCGAGTGCGTGGCGCTGCTGGTGAAGCGCTGACCGCCGCCCCCCGGCCAAGGCGTGACCTCATCGTGACGGTTTGCCGGAACCCCGGGCGGGTGAAGCTGTCTATCGTGCATCCATGGTCGCCTCCGGAGGCGCGGGCCGCCCAGGATCGGACAGGCCGCCGATGACGCCGCTGACGATGAGCCATCGGCACCTGCCCGGCGTGACCGTGATCGAGGTGTGCGGTGAGGTCGACGCCACCAACCACACGCGATTACGGGAGCACGTCCGGCAGGCCAGGGCGCGTCCGGCCGATCACGTGGTGTTCGACCTGAGCGCGATGACGTTCATGGACAGCTCGGGGCTGCACGCCCTGCTCGCCTGCCACCAGGAGGCGCGCACGCACGACGCGCGCGTCTACCTCGCGGCCCCGCAGGGCGCCCCCGCCCGGCTGCTGGAGATCACCGGGGTCGACGCGCACCTGCCGGTCTACCCCACGGCCGACGCTGCCGTGGCCGCCGCCGAGGCCGATCCGCCCCGCTGAGCCTTTGGTCACGCCCGTCCAGACCAAGGACGGACGCGCCGCGCGGGCAGGCGTCCCTAGCGTCGGGGCATGACGCAAACCACCCTCGCCGGACGCGTCCAGGAGATCGACGCCGTACGCGGGTTCGCGCTGGCGGGCATCCTGGTCGCGAACATCGGCTTCCTGGCCGACCCGGGGTACGCGCTGTCGGGCGCCATGCCCATCCCCGACGGGCCCGTGGCTCTGGCGATCACGGCGTTCGTGCTGACGAAGTTCTACATCATCTTCTCGTTCCTGTTCGGGTACTCCTTCACGCTGCAGATGCGGGCGGCCGAGCGGGCGGGGGCGAGCGTACGGGCCAGGACGCTGCGCCGCTGCCTGGCGCTGTTCGTCATCGGGCTGGCCCACGGCCTGCTGCTGTGGATCGGCGACATCCTCACCCTGTACGCCGTGCTCGGCCTGGTCCTGCTGGCCCTGCGCGGGCTCAGCCCCAGGACGGCCGTCATCGCCGGCTCCTCGATCATCGGCGCGCTGACCCTGTTCTGGCTGGCCCTCGCCTGGCTGTCCACCCTGGACCCGGCCGCCGGGCAGCCCGCCGCGGCCGACCCGGCGGCGGCCGCCCGCGTGCTGGCCCTGGCCACCGGCGGGCCGCTGGACTTCCTGACGATGCAGACCGAGCTCTACCCGCCGCTGGTGGCGATGATCTGGCTCTTCCAGGGGCCGACCGCGCTGGCCATGTTCCTGTTCGGGCTCGCGGCCGGCAAGTCCAGGCTGCTGGAGGGCCTCGGGCAGCGGCCCCGCCTGCTGGCCCGCGTCCAGTGGGCGGGCTTCGGCGTCGGCCTGCCCGGCGGCCTGCTGTACGCCTGGACGTCCGGCCGGACCGGCGCGGTCGAGCTGCTCGGCGGCGCGGTCAACACGCTCACCTCGATCCTGCTGGCCGCCGCCTACGTCGCCACCCTGCTCCGGCTGATCGGCCGCTTCCCGGCGGCGGGCCGCGTCCTGGCCGCGCCGGGACGGGTGGCCGCCTCCAACTACGTCGGCCAGTCGCTGCTCATCGCCCTGGTCTTCACCGGGTACGGGCTCGCCCTCGCGGGCAGGCTGTCACCGATCGCGGTGATGGGCGTCGCCCTGGTGATCTACACCGTGCTCGTGTGGGCGAGCGGACGCTGGCTGCGCACCCACCGCCACGGCCCGGTGGAGTACGTGCTGCGCCGGATCACCAACTGGCGCTGAGGTCAGAGCCAGCCCATGCGCTGGGCGGTGCGGATCGCCTCCAGCCGGTTCTGGGCGTTGAGCTTGGTCATGGCGCTGGACAGGTAGTTGCGCACCGTGCCCTCGGTGAGGTGCAGCTCGCCGGCGATCCTGGAGATCGTCGCCCCGTCGCCCGCCAGGCGCAGTGCGTCGCGCTCCCGTTCGGTCAGCGGGCTGTCGCCGGCGGCCATCGCGGCGGCGGCCAGCTCGGCGTCCAGGTAGCGGCCGCCGGCCATGACCTTGCGGATCGCCATGGCCAGCTCCTCGGCGGAGGCGTCCTTGCCCAGGAAGCCGCTCACGCCGGCGGCCATCGCCCTGCGCAGGTAGCCGGGGCGGCCCAGGCTGGTCAGGATGACGATCTTGCACTGGGCGCTGATCCGCTCGGCGGCGCTCAGGCCGTCCATGCCGGGCATCTCGATGTCCAGCACGGCCACGTCGGGGCGGTGTTCGGCGACCGCGTCCACGACCTCGTCGCCCCGGCCCACCTGGGCGACGACCTCGATGCCGTCCTCCAGGTCGAGCAGGGCGGCGATCGCGCCGCGGATCAGGTGCTCGTCGTCGGCGAGCAGCACGCGGGTGGTCATGCAGGCACCGCCGCGCGCAGCAGGTAGCCGCCGTCGGACGTCGGCTCGGCCCGCAGCACGCCGCCCGCCGCGCCGACCCGCTGGGCCAGGCCCGCCAGCCCGTTGGCCGCGTGCTCGCCCACCGGGCCGCTCACCCCGTCGTTGGACATCTCCAGGACCCCGTTCTCGATCGTGATCGTGCAGCGTTCGGCCTTGCTGTGCTTGAGCACGTTGGTGGCGCCCTCGCGGACGACGGTGGCGAGCAGGGTGCGCGCCTCCGGGGCCAGCGCCGTGGTGTCGGCCCGGACCGTGCAGCGGACCTCGGCCGCCTCCAGCACCGCCCGGACGCTGGAAAGCACCTCGTCCAGGTCGAGCGCCCGGTAGTTCTGCACCACGGCCCGCACCTCGCGCAGCGACCGCCTGGCCAGGTCGCGCACCTCGAACATGGCCCGCTCGGCGGCGGCCGGGTCGCCGGGCAGCGAGCCGGCGGCGCGGGCGGTCCTGGCTGAGACGTCGGCCAGGCTCTGCCCGAGCAGGTCGTTGAGGTCGCGGGCGAAGCGCAGCCGTTCCTCCGAGACGGCCAGCCTGGACCTGGCCTCCTGTCCTTCGTGCGCCTCCTTGGCCACCCGCCACAGCCACAGGTTCGCCAGCACGCCGCCCACGCCGATCCCGGTGAACACGGCCAGCACCACGACCGCCGACAACATCTCCACGGGCAGGCCCATGGTCAGCGCGAGGACGACCACCAGGACGGCGATCCAGCCGACCGACAACGTGACGATCGTCCGGCGGCGGACGAAGGGCGCCAGCATCGCCAGCCACACCGGCACGGTGTACAGGATCGTGCCGGCCGCGAGGACCAGGGCGAGCACCCCGGCGACGGCCAGCAGCGCCGTCGGGCGGGGTCCGCCGCGCACGGCGATCCGGAACGGCCGCGTGGCCAGCGCCATGAACACCAGCAGCAGCACGCCGGCGGCCACGAACACCTGCCGGGGCAGGTCGAGGCTCTGCCCGAGGACGTACAGGTTGTAGAAGCCGGTCGCGGACACCAGCAGGATGATGTCGGTGGAGTAGACGATCAGCCAGCGGACCTTGTCCAGCCGGGTCGGCCGCCTCACGCGGGCACCGCCGCGCGCAGCAGGAACTCGCCGGTGGGCGTCGGGGCGGCCGAGAGCGAGCCGCCCGCCGTGGTCAGGCGCTCCGACAGGCCGCGCAGGCCGCTGCCCGGGGCCGCGGAGAGGTCCTTGACGCCGTCGTTGCGCATCTCCAGCACGCCGCCCTCGATCGTGATCGCGCAGGTGGTGGCCGAGCTGTGCTTGAGCACGTTCGTGCCGCCCTCGCGCACGACCCACGCCAGCAGCGCGCGCCCGGCGGGGGACAGGTCGCCGGCCCTGGTCTCGATCAGGCAGCGGGCGCCGGCCGCCTCCAGCGCCGACCGTACGCCGGCCAGCTCGGTGTCCAGGTCGAGCGTGTGGTAGCCGTCCACGGCCAGTTGCACCTCGGCCAGCGAGTCGCGGGCCAGTTCGCGCACCGCGTCCATCTCGGCCAGGGCCCTGGCCTGGTCCTTGGCCGACAACTTGGCCGCCAGCTCGCTTTTCAGCGTGATCACCGACAGGCTGCGGCCGAGCAGGTCGTGCAGGTCGCGGGCGAAGCGCAGGCGCTCCTCGGCGATGGCCAGGCGCGCCTTGGCCTCCTGGCCGTCGTTGGCGTCCCTGATCGTCCACCACAGCCAGCGCCACAGCAGCATGGCCGCGACCATGAGCGCGCAACTGGCCGCCTCGGGGATCAGCGTGCCGGCCCAGGACCGGTCGGTGATCAGCACGACGTACGCGCTGACCAGGACGGTCACGGCGGCGCCCAGGCAGGCCGTGGCCCACAGCGGCAGGTAGAACGCGACCACCGACACCCACAGGACGCCGGTCTCCAGCCAGGTGGCCGTGCTCGCCATCTCGTCGTGCGGCAGCAGCAGCACCGAGCCGGCCGCGCACACCCCGGACACCAGCAGCTTCGCCGTGGGCCGCGGCCGGTCGTCGAAGGCGGCCCGCAGCACGGTGGGGAACAGCGTGAACTGGCCCGCCAGGAAGGCGATCGCGAGCAGCGCCTGCGGGACGCCCATCAGGCCGCGCGTGACGTAGATGAGGACGAGGGTGACGAACACCAGGCCCAGGAGGATGACCATGGCGTCCATCCAGTAGATGAGGATCTTGCGCGCGCTCGCGGCACGGCTCGCCATCGTCGTCCTCACCCCCTGGATTCGGGGAAAATCCTATGTCAGGAGTGGGTCTTCCAGAGAATGCGGGATATTTCCGGTTTGGGGGGTGCGCCGCGCAGCGACAACCAGGCCAGCCCGTGCCGGACGGCGTACTCCGACAGCTTGCGGGCCTCCGGCTCGTCCAGATCGCCGGGCCCGGCGAGCACCGGGGTCAGGGCGAGCCGCTCCCACACCTGCTCCTCGCCGGGCAGGCCGTAGGCCCGCGCGAGCTGCCCGGCCGCCGCCCGCACGGCCGACCCCAGCCTGCGCAGCCGCCCCTGCGGCCCGGTGCGCGGCTCCATCTCGGCCAGCAGCTCGACGGCGTCCACCCGGACGCCCTCCCGCCGGGTCGCGCGCAGCACCGCCAGGTCGGCCGCGTCCAGGCCGTCCGGTGTCAGGCGCAGGGTGAAGAAGACCCGCAGCGGCCGTTCCCCTTCGAGGGCGTGCAGCGCCCGCGCCCTGCGCAGCGCGGCGGCCGGGTCGGCGTCGCGGATCTCGAACCCCGCCGCGGCGGCCCCGAACGCGCCGACCGCCCTGCGGTAGGCGGTGGCCAGACCGCCCGGCCTGGTGCACGTGACGGCCGGGTCGTCCCCGCCGGGCCCGCCGAACACCGGGAAGGCGTCGCCCCCCGCCGCCCTCAGCCGCCCGAGCCCCGCGGCCACCGGGTCGCCCGCCGGCCGCGGCGGCCCGGCCCACCGGACGAGGCAGCCGTCGTCGCCGGCGACGAGATGGCCGAGCGCGTACCGGGCGACGCCGGTGGCACGCGACTCGGCCGCCAGGTCGAAGCCCGGGTCGCGGGCGGTGTCGACGAACCCCACGAACGAACGCGGCGGCTGCCGGGCCGCCGCCGGCCGCTCCGGCGGCGCGAAGCGGACGGGAGCGGCGCCGGACGGCGGCGCGGGCTCGGCGCCCGCGGGCAACATCCGGATCGCCAGGGCCGTGGCTCCGGCGAGCGCGAGCGCGGCGAGCACCGCCAGCGGGCGGGGGAGCGTGCCGGACTCTCTTGCTTTCCGCGACATATGCCACCCATCGTGATCGATCGGCTACTTTCAGCGGTTGCTGGTGAAGGTAGCAAGCCTTCGCCGGACGGCGCGGGGCTTTTCCGGTCGCCGTCCGATGTGGGCGGATAATGAGCCTCATGAAGCTGCGGATCTTCACCGAGCCCCAGCAGGGCGCCACCTATGACGACCTGCTCGCCGTCGCCCAGGCCGCGGAACGCCTGGGGTTCGACGCCTTCTTCCGGTCCGACCACTACCAGCGCATCGGCCCCGGCGACCCCGGCGCCGGCTCCACCGACGCCTGGGTGACGCTCGGCGCCCTGGCCAGGGAGACCTCCACGATCAGGCTCGGCACGCTGGTGACGCCGGCCACGTTCCGGCTGCCCGGCCCGCTGGCGATCAGCGTGGCCCAGGTCGACCAGATGAGCGGCGGCCGGGTCGAGCTGGGCTTCGGCACCGGCTGGTTCGACGGGGAGCACTCCGCGTACGGCATCCCGTTCCCGCCGCTCGGCGAGCGGTTCGGCCGGTTCGAGGAGCAGCTGGAGATCGTCACCGGCCTGTGGACGGCGAAGGACTCCTACTCCTTCGAGGGCCGCTACTACCGGCTGGTCGACTCGCCGGCGCTGCCCAAGCCGGTCCAGCGGCCCCGCCCGCCGGTGATCATCGGCGGCTTCGGCGCCAAGCGCACGCCCCGGCTGGCGGCCGCGTACGCCGACGAGTACAACGTACCGTTCCGCACCCTGGCCGACACCGGGCAGGCGTTCGCGCGGGTCCGGGAGGCGGCCGACGAGGCGGGCCGCGGCCTGATCCTGTCGGCGGCGCAGACCGTCGTCGTGGGCGCCGACCAGGCCGAGATCGAGCGGCGCGCCGCCGCCATCGGCCAGGATCCCGGCGCGCTGAGCGAGGGCGGCCTGTGCGGCACCCCCGAGGAGGTACTGGCCAAGCTGGGCGCCTTCGCCAAGCTCGGGGCCGAGCGCATCTACCTCCAGGTCCTCGACCTGGCCGACCTGGAGCACCTGGAGCTCATCGCCGCCGAGGTCCTGCCGCACGTGTAATTCCGTTGGCGGGGCTTCGTCCGGCTACGGCACACTTGGCACGTGCTGCTGACGATCACGACCACCGCCGCGCCGGCCACCGACCTGGGCTTCCTCCTGCACAAGCATCCCGAGCGCGTGCAGGAGTTCGGCCAATCGTTCGGCACGGCCACGGTGTTCTACCCGGAGGCGGGCGAGGAGCGCTGCACGGCGGCCCTCCTGCTGGAGGTCGACCCGATCGCGCTGGTCCGCTCGCGCGGCCGGAACTCGCCCGACTTCAGCCTGTCGCAGTACGTCAACGACCGCCCGTACGCGGCCTCCTCGCTGCTGGCCGTCGCGCTCGCCGACGTCTTCCGCACCGCGCGGGCGGGCCGCTGCAAGGCCCGTCCCGAGCTGCCGGGCATCCCGCTGCCGCTGGAGATCCGGGTGCCCGCGCTGCCCTGCCGGGGCGGCCCCGAGCTGGCCCGGCGGCTGTTCGAGCCGCTGGGGTGGGCGGTGGAGGCGCAGACGCTGCCGCTCGACGAGGGCTTCCCCGAATGGGGCGAGTCCCGGTACGTGCGGCTGACCCTGAGCGGGACCGTCCTGCTGGCCGACGCGCTCAACCACCTCTACGTGCTGCTGCCCGTGCTCGACGACGGCAAGCACTACTGGATGGCATCCGACGAGATCGACAAGCTGGTCAGGGCGGGGGCGGGCTGGCTCGGCGGTCATCCGGAGCGCGGCCTGATCGCCCGGCGCTACTTCGGGCGGCGCTGGGCGCTGGCCCGCACCGCGCTGACCAGGCTGGCCGAGCTCGGCGACGAGACCGAGGAGGAGCTGGAGCCGGCGCTCGCCGAGGACGCCCCCGCCGGGGAGACCGCGGCCGACGAGGCCGCCGTCGCGGAGGCCGAGGCGGTCGAAGGCGCTGCCGAAGGCGGGGGTGAGGAGGCGGGCGCGGCGCGGAAGGCGCGGCCGCTCAGCACGCTGCGGCGCGAGGCCGTGCTGCGCAGGCTCGAAGAGGTCGGCGCGACGAGCGTGATCGACCTGGGCTGCGGGCAGGGCGAGCTGGTCGCCGCGCTGCTGGCCAGGCCCAGGTTCGCGCGCGTCGCCGGCATGGACGTCTCCTCCCTGGCGCTCACCATCGCCGCCCGCAAGCTGCGCCTGGACCGCATGCCCGACAGCAAGCGGGCCCGGCTCACGCTGTTCCAGGGCGCGCTCACCTACACCGACAAGCGCCTGGCGGGCTACGACGCCGCCGTGCTCATGGAGGTCGTCGAGCACGTCGACCCGCCGCGCCTGGCCGCGCTCGAACGCGTCGTGTTCGGCCGCGCCCGGCCGCGCCACGTGCTCGTCACCACCCCCAACATCGAGCACAACGTGCGCTACGAGTTCCTGACCGGCCTGCGCCACCCCGACCACCGCTTCGAGTGGACGCGGGCCGAGTTCGCCGCCTGGGCCGCCCGGGTGGCCGCCCGGTACGGCTACCACGTCGCCGTCGAACCCGTCGGCGAGGACGACCCCGAGGTCGGCCCGCCCACCCAGATGGGAGTCTTCACCCGTGATCAGCGTTCCTGAGCTGTCCCTCGTGGTGCTCGTCGGCGTCTCCGGCAGTGGCAAGTCCACCTTCGCGCGCCGGCACTTCAAGCCCACGCAGGTCATCTCCTCCGACTTCTGCCGCGGCCTGGTGTCCGACGACGAGAACGACCAGGCCGCCACGCCGGCGGCGTTCGACCTGCTGCACCACATCGTCGGCGTGCGCCTGGCCAGGGGGCTGTTCACCGTCGTGGACGCCACCAACGTCCAGTACCCCGCCCGCAAGAGCCTCATCGAGCTGGCCAGGAAGCACGACGTGCTGGCCGACGCCATCGTGCTGGACACGCCCGAGGAGGTGGCGATCGAGCGCAACGCCGCGCGTCCGGACCGCGACTTCGGCCCCGGCGTGGTGATCCGCCAGCGCAAGGAGCTGCGCCGCTCGTTGTCCAAGATCTCCGCCGACGGCTTCCGGCGGGTGCACGTGCTGCGCGGCCTGGAGGAGATCGACACCGCCGAGATCACCTACGAGAAGGCGTGGTCGGACCGGACCGAGCTGACCGGCCCGTTCGACATCATCGGCGACGTGCACGGCTGCCGCTCGGAGCTGGAGACGCTGCTGGCCAAGCTCGGCTGGCAGGGCCTGACCCACCCCGAGGGCCGCACCGCCGTGTTCGTCGGCGACCTGGTCGACCGCGGGCCCGACACGCCGGGCGTGCTGCGCCTGGTCATGGACATGGTCGAAGCGGGCACCGCGATCTGCGTGGCCGGCAATCACGAGCAGAAGCTCGTGCGGGCGATGAACGGCCGCAAGGTCACCGTCGCCCACGGCCTGCGCGAGTCGCTGGACCAGCTCGCCGCCGGGCCGCCCGAGTTCGCCGAGCGGGCCCGGACGTTCATGGACGGCCTGCTCAGCCACTACCGCCTGGACGGCGGCCGGCTCGTCGTCGCGCACGCCGGGCTGAAGGAGTCCTACCACGGCCGCGCCTCCAAGCGCGTGCGCGCCTTCGCCCTGTACGGCGACACCACCGGCGAGACCGACGAGTACGGCCTGCCGGTCCGCTACCCGTGGGCCGACGAGTACCGCGGCCGGGCCATGGTCGTCTACGGCCACACGCCCACGGTCACCCCCGAGTGGATCAACAACACGATCTGCCTGGACACCGGCTGCGTCTTCGGCGGCCACCTGACCGCGCTGCGCTACCCCGAGCGCGAGATCGTCCAGGTGCCGGCCGAGCAGGTCTGGTACGAGCCGGCCAAGCCGCTCGGCGCCCCCGCCCGCGAGCCCGGCATGCTCGACGTCGGCGACGTGATCGGCACCCGGCACGTCGAGACCCGCTTCGGCGGCCGGGTCAAGGTGCTGGAGCAGAACGCGGCCGCCGCACTGGAGGTCATGAGCCGGTTCGCGGTCGACCCGAGCTGGCTGGTCTACCTGCCGCCGACGATGGCGCCGCCGGAGACGTCCAGGCTCGACGGCTACCTGGAGCACCCGCACGAGGCGTTCGAGGAGTTCGCCGCGGCGGGGGTGACCGAGGTCGTGTGCGAGGAGAAGCACATGGGCTCGCGGGCCGTCGCCGTGCTGGCCAGGACGCCCGAGGTCGCCGCGGCCCGGTTCGGCGTGGCCGACGGCAGCACCGGCGCGGTCTACACGCGTACCGGGCGGCCGTTCTTCCGGGACATGACGCCGCTGGTCGAGGCGGTGCGCGCGGCCTGCGAGCCGCTGTGGGAGGAGCTGGGCTCCGACTGGGTCGTGCTCGACTGCGAGCTGCTGCCCTGGTCGGCCAAGGCGGGCGAGCTGATCAGGTCGCAGTACGCCTCCGTCGGCGCCGCCGCGCGGGCCGCGCTGCCGGAGGCCGTCACGGCTCTGGAAGCGGCGGCCGGACGCGGGCTGGATGTGGGTGGGTTGTTGACCCGCACCCGACGCCGCTACGACAACGCTGCCCTGTTCCGCGACGCCTATGCGCGCTACTGCTGGCCGGTGGACGGTCTCGACGGGATCAGGCTGGCGCCGTTCCAGATCCTGGCCTGCGAGGGACGGGCCACCGCGCTGGAGCCGCACGCCTGGCACCTGTCCACGCTGGCGCTGCTGGACTCGCCGCTGATCGCGCCGACCAGGAACGTGACGGTCACGCTCGGCTCGCCGGAGTCCAGGGCCGCGGCCACCGCGTGGTGGGAGGCGCTGACCGCCGCTGGGGGAGAGGGCATGGTGGTCAAGCCGGCCACGTACGTGCCCGGCCGGGTGCAGCCCGGCGTGAAGGTGCGCGGCCGGGAGTACCTGCGGATCATCTACGGGCCCGACTACACCGAGTCCCTCGACGTGCTGCGCCGCCGTTTCCTCGGCAAGAAGCGCTCGCTCGCGCTGCGCGAGTACGCCCTCGGCCTGGAGGCGCTGTCGCGCCTGGCGGACGGCGAGGCGGGCTGGCGGGTGCACGAGCCGGTCTTCGCGGTGCTCGCCCTGGAGTCCGAGCCGGTGGACCCGCGCCTGTGACCCCGTCCCTCCGAAGGAGCCCGTCCCCGTGAGGGAGCCTTTCCCGAGAAGGAGAACGTGATGACCGCCGACCGTCACCGTCCCGGCCACGTCCGGCGTGCTCTCGGGCGCGCGCTGCTGCGGTACGCCGTGGCGGTGGTGGTGGCGGTCGTCGTGATCGCGGTCTTCTGGCTGACCCGGGGCTGACGTCCGGTTTGTGGCAAGGTTGGGTAAGCGCCGCGCTACACAGGTGATCTCCGGGTAGGTCCCCGATCACGGGGAAGGGACCTGTATGGCAACTCGGTACACCCATCAGGAGCATCTGGGCCACGTCGTCTTCATCACCGCGGCGGCGGCCATCGGCGGGTTCCTGTTCGGATACGACAGCTCGGTCATCAACGGCGCGGTCACCGGCATCCAGCGGCACTTCGACGTGGGAGCGGTCCAGATCGGCTTCGTCGTGGCCATCGCGTTGCTCGGGTCCGCGCTCGGGGCCTGGATCGGCGGCGGGCTGGCCGACCGGTGGGGGCGTACCAGGTCGATGCAGGTGGCCGCCGGTCTGTTCACCGTCAGCTCGATCGGGCAGATGTTGCCGTTCGCCATCTGGGACCTGGGGTTGTGGCGGGTCATCGCGGGCTTCGCGATCGGCATGGCCTCGGTGCTCGGGCCGGCCTACATCGCCGAGGTGGCGCCGCCCGCCTACCGGGGGCGGCTGGGCTCGTTCCAGCAGCTGGCCATCGTGCTCGGCATCGCGGTCTCGCAGCTCGTCAACTACCTGATCGCCGAGCTGGCCGGCGGCGACGTCAACAACCACCTGTGGGGGCTGCAGGCGTGGCAGTGGATGCTGGGCGCCTGCGCCGTCCCGGCCCTGCTCTACCTGCTGTTCGCCTCCACCATCCCCGAGTCGCCGCGCTACCTGATCATGTCGGGACGGTCGCGCAAGGCCCGCGAGGTGCTGGCCGAGGTCGAGGGCGAGGACGTGGACCTCGACGCCCGGATCGCCGAGATCCAGCACGTGCTGCGGACCGAGCGCGTGCCGGGGCTGAAGGACCTGCGCGGCAGCGCGCTCGGCCTGCTGCCGATCGTCTGGGTCGGCGTCGTCCTGTCGGCGTTCCAGCAGCTCGTCGGCATCAACGTGATCTTCTACTACTCGTCGGTGTTGTGGCAGTCGGTCGGCATCAACCAGAGCAACTCGCTGCTGATCAGCTTCTCCAGCTCGATCATCAACATCATCGGCACGTTCATCGCGATCGCGCTGGTCGACCGGATCGGGCGCAAGCCGCTGCTGCTCGTCGGCTCGGCCGGCATGGCGATCGCGCTGGGCACCGCTGCCTGGGCGTTCAGCGCGTCGCGGGCGGTCGGCGGCGTGGTCTCGCTGCCCAGCCCGCAGGGGCCGATCGCGCTCGTCGCGGCCAACGTGTTCGTGCTGTTCTTCGCCCTGTCGTGGGGCGTGGTGGTCTGGGTGCTGCTCGGCGAGATGTTCCCCAACCGCATCCGCGCCGCCGCGCTCGGCGTCGCCGCCGCCGCGCAGTGGATCGCCAACTGGCTGATCACCGTCTCGTTCCCGGCGCTGTCGGAGTGGAACCTGCCGCTCACCTACGCCATGTACGCCCTGTTCGCCGCGCTGTCCTTCTTCTTCGTCACCAAATGGGTCAAGGAGACCAAGGGCCGCAAGCTGGAAGACATGGGCTGACCACGCCGCGGAGTGGGCTAACCTCCGGCACGTGCTTGTCGACGTGCTCGGTCCCGGCCTGAACGTGCTCTTCTGCGGCATCAACCCCGGCCTGATGTCGGAGGCCACCGGCCGTCATTTCGCCCGGCCGGGCAACAGGTTCTGGCCCGCGCTGCACCTGTCCGGCTTCACGCCGCGCCTGCTGGCCCCGGCCGAGCAGCACCTGCTCCCCTCGTACGGGCTGGGCATCACGAACATCGTCCCCCGGGCCAGCGCCAAGGCGGCGGAGCTGACCAGGGACGAGCTGGTGGCGGGCGGCCGGCAGCTGGCGGAGAAGGTGGCCGGGCTGGGGCCGCAGGTGCTGGCCGTGCTCGGCATCTCGGCGTACCGGACGGCCTTCGCGCGGCCCAAGGCGGTCATCGGCCCCCAGCCCGAGCAGGTCGGCGGCGCCCGCGTGTGGGTGCTGCCGAACCCGAGCGGGCTCAACGCCCACTGGACCGTCGCCACGATCGCCGGGGAGATGGCCCGCCTGCGCGCCTCGCTGCGCCCGGGCCCGGAACCGGCGGTCTCTGACCTGCGCTTGTAGACGGATCCAAGTCACGCACAAGCCTTGATCGCTAGATACGTACCCGGTTCGTTGTGTCTTCGCACTGGGGGGTCTGGTGGCAAGCCGGCGATTGTCGCGCGTGGTCTGCGCATTGGCGTTGTTAGTGGGTCTGGTCGCGGCCGTGCCGCCACCGGCCGTCGCGTCCGCGGCACCGGACGCCGAGACCGCGGCGCTGCTGTCCGCGATCGAACGGTTCACGGCCGCCGGCGGCGGCCTGGCCACGCTCGGCCCGATGGGCGAGCAGCTGCCGTTCGTCGGCCTGGTGCCCGGCGGCGAGGACGCCCTGGGCCTGGCCGACCTGTTCCAGGTGGCCGTCCACGACAAGCTCAAGGGCCTCACCACCCTGGACGACCTCCAGGACGAGTACGAGCTGTCCGGCCCCCGCGCCGGAAAGCTCCTGGCCAAGGCGAGCACGCAGAACGGGATCAGGCGGCTCGACCTGACCCTGGAGGTCACCAGGGCGGCGGCCGGCCGCCCGATCTCCGTCAGCAGCGCCCGGCCCAAGGTCTCGCTGACCACCTCGGGCGGCGTGGACGTCACGCTGAAGCTCACCGCCAAGCTGCCCTTCGCCTACGACCCGGCCACCAAGTCCGCCTGGCTGGCCAAGGACGCCGGCCTGACCGTGCGGGCCGAAGGCAGGCTCGCCGCCGGGGCCAGGCCCACCGCCGCCTTCGGCATCCTCGGCGTCGACCTCTCGGCGGCCTCGACGCTCTCCGTCGACGCCGAGTTCGCCGCCACCGCCGCCGACCCGGACGGCAACGGCAGGCTGGACACCTCGGAACTCGGCTCGGAGAGCCTGTTCACCTTCGCCCGCAAGGGCTCGGCCGCCGCCCGGCTGCAGGTCACCGCGCAGCCGTTCGCCGGCGCCCAGGTCGAAGGGGCCGCCGCGACCATCGACGCGAGCTGGCCCGACATCGCCACCGGCGGGCCCGCCGTCAGCGTGACCCAGGCCGACCTGGACCGGCTCGGCCGCTTCCAGACGCTCACGCCCAAGGACCTGCTCGACGGCCTGACCCACCTGGCCAACGCCGTCACCGCCGCCCAGCGCGCCCGCTGGGACGGGCAGGGCGACCTCGACCTGCCGTTCATGCGCGGCTCGCTGGCCGACGCCGTGCAGGTGTCGGAGGCGATCCACGCCTTCGCCGCCGCCAGCGTGGACCGCAACACCGGCCGGCCCACCTTCACCTCGATCCAGGACCTGTTCGCCGCGCTGGGCAAGGCCCGCGGCCTGCCCGGAGGCGCGATCATCAAGGTCGCCGACGCCGGCTACGACGACGCCGCCAAGAAGATCGCCTTCACCCTCGTCGTGGACCGGACCGTCAATCCGGCCCCCGAGCCGCTCAACCCCGCGGGCCAGACCGTCAGCGGGACGGGCGCGGGCGTCACGTACACGGCCAAGACGCTGCGGCACGCCGGGCAGAAGTGGACGCCGGGGCAGTTCGCCGGGCGCACGGTCACCGCCGGAGCGTCGAGCGGCATCGTGGCCGACAACACCGCCGACACCGTCACCCTCGCCGAGGAGGGATGGCGCGGGGGCGTGCCCGCCGCGGGCGCGCCGTACCGGATCTCCGCGAACGACCCCATGATCGGGCAGATCGCCTTCGGCGACACGTTCAAGGCCGCCGCCGGGCTCGACCGCGCCAACGCGACCGCCGCCGTGGCGGGCGTCATGCGCGGCTACCACGCCTCGGCCACGGTCGTGCTCGACCTGAGCGACCCGGTGACGGGCCAGGGGTGCGCGCAGCGGCCGGACGGGCAGCAGAAGGCGTGCCCGTACAAGCACGTCAACGCCGACGGCAGCGCCACCGTGGTGAACGAGCTGCCCAGGGCCGCGGACCGGATCATGTTGCGGACCGGCCGCGACCTGTTCGGCGCCCGCGTGTCGGTGCTCTCCTCGGTCAACGTCAACGCCGTCGCCGGCTACCTGGGCGTCCAGCTCACCGGCGACCTCACCATGGGCAGCAGGAACGGCGGCGACCTGGTCAAGGTCGGCCTCAAGGACCTCGGCGACGTGCCGCTGACCAGGCTGTTCGAGCGGCTGGCGAGCAAGCCGGGCGACGTCCTGACCTCCCAGGTGGACGCGGTGGCCAAGGCGCGGCTCACGCTGGGCGTGCCGGGCCTGGCCGACTTCTTCGGCGGCAGGGTCTCCGGCGAGGTGGAGATGCCGGACCTCGGCAAGCCCGCCACCGTCAGCTTCCGCGGCTTCGACCAGATCGGCAGGGTCAAGGACTTCGCCTTCGACCCCGACAACCCGCAGGCGCTGTTCGGCGCGCTGATCAAGTCCCTGGGCGCGGTGGCCACCTACCTCGACGGCGTCAAGGGCACCGGGCCGGTCAACGAGGCGATGACGGCGAAGCTGCCGCTGCTCGGCCGCTCGCTGTCCGACCTGGTGGCCGCGGAGGAGATGGGCTCGGGCCCCGGCGTCGTCTACGGCGACGGCGCCTGCGGCAGCGAGAACGCCTACGTCACCGACCCCTCGCGCACGTTCACCCAGGCGCACGTCGGCCGCCGCGTCGCCGTCGGCACCCGGGTGCTGACCGTCGCGACCGCGTGCGGCGAGCACACGTTGTCCTTCGCCGAGAGGTTCGGCCAGGCCGTGCCCGAGGCGGGCGCCGCCTACGCGCTGCGCTCGCCGCTGCGGGACGCGATCGACCGCCTGACCGCCGCGCCGCCGGACACCGTCCAGGCGCTGGTGGCCGAGCTGAACAGGGCGCTGGGCGGCCAGGTGCGCATCGGCTACGAGGACGGCGCCCTGCGGTTGTCGCTGGCCTACGACAAGAAGGCGGCCGTGCAGGAGCCGCTGCGCTTCGCCTTCGGCGACAGCAGCCTGGTCGCCGCCAAGGGCTCGGCCACGCTGGACGCCGCCGTCGAGGGCGAGGTGCGCCTCGGCCTGCGCGTGGCGCTCAAGCGCGGCTTCGACCCGGCCCGCGACCTGCTCGTCGAGACCGACAGCGGCCTCGACCTCCAGGCGAAGGCGCAGCTCGACGGCACGGTCCAGGCCGACGTCGGCCCGCTGCCGCTGGCGATCGGCAAGGAGGGCGACGAGCCGCTGCAGGCCAGGCTCGGTTACGGCGTGAGCCTGCGCTACGGCGGCGAGTCGCAGGACGCGGTGACCCCCGCCGCGTTCTTCTCCGGGCTCGACCTGGCGCTGAACGAGACGAGCGAGCCGGTCGCCTGCGACCGCGACCCGCACCGCGACGACACCGACCTCGCGCTCTGCGCCGTCCTGCCCGCCTACCTCAACGGCGCGCCGCTCACCGCGGACGGCAAGCACGCGCTCGTGCTGCGGCTGCCCAGGTCCGCCCCGCTGGCCGAGATGTTCGACCTCACCAAGAAGCTGCCCGGCGACGTGAACCGGCTGGAGCTGCCCTCCTTCGACTTCTCCACCCTGCCTCCGGGCCTGGAGCTGGACTGGACCAACCTGGGCGACGGCATCGACCGCTACCTCACCGCCCTGGAGACCGGCATGCGCATGGCCTCCGGCAAGGGCAGGTTGCCCATGGTCGGCGCCGACCTCCAGCAGGGGGCCGACTTCGTCGGCGCCAAGCGCCAGGAGATCAAGGCCGCCCTCGCCAAGCTGCCGAACGGCGGCAAGGTGCCCACCGGCGGCGACCTGCGCAAGTGGTACAACGACGAGCTCGCGCCCAAGGTCGGGCCGGGCGTGCAGCCGGTGATCACCTGTGTGCAGGCGCCCGTCCCCGATCCCGCCAAGCCCGAGGCCTGCGACGCGGCCAAGGGCACCGAGCTGACCGGCATCGCGTTCAAGGTCAGCGTCGGCAAGGGCGACGTCGATCCCGAACAGGGCTGCGTCAAGGACTGCCTGGGCGTGGAGCGGCCGCTCGACGTCGGCGTCCCCGGCCTCGCGCTGAAGCAGGGCAAGGGCAAGGGCGTACGGGCCGAGCTGGGCTGGCACGCCGAGGTCATGGTGGGCCTGGACCGGACCAGCGGCTTCTACGTCGACGCCGGCGAGGCCAACCGGCCGCGGGCGACCGTCGGCGTGAACGTCTCGCTGCCCGAGGAGATCAACGCCCGGCTGGCGATCCTCGACGTCACGCTCAAGAACCGCGAGCAGAACGCCCCCGACCTGTTCGCGGGCGCCTTCACCATCGGCTTCAAGCCGGTCGGCCGGATCGGCCTGGACCAGCTCGCCGACGCCGGCGGCCTGGTGGAGACGTCACTGAACGCCAAGGTCGCGGTGGACTGGCGCTTCAAGGTGACGGCCGGCTCGGCCATGTTCCCCGGCCTGTACGGCGACTTCGACCTGGACTGGGACCTCACCAAGGGCGGCTCGCCCGATCCGGCGAACCTGAACATCGCCTTCAACAACGTGAACCTGGAGGCCGGCGACTTCTTCCGGAGCGTCCTCGGGCCGGTGGTGACCCAGGTCAAGAAGGTCACGGACCCGGTCAAACCGGTGATCGACCAGCTTTACGCGCCCATCCCCGTGCTGTCGGACCTGAGCAGGGCCGCGGGCGGCGGCGAGGTGAACCTGATGACGATCGCCAAGAAGTACAACACGGTCGCCGGCGGCGGCACGACGAAGTTCGTCGAGCGGATGATCGAGGTCGGCAGGCTGGTCACGTCGCTGCCCGACTGCCAGGGAGAGCTGCACATCCCGATCGGCAGCTTCACCGTGGCCGGTGACCGCGCGCTGGACACCGAGAACTCGCCCGACGTCGCCGACTCGCTGATCAAGGACGTGGCGCCCGCCACGGACGACCTGTTCGCCGCGCTCGACCAGGGCGCCAGGTCGTGCGGGAAGGCCAAGACCGCCGCCGCCGACGCGCAGGGGCCGATGGAGCACTCCGCGAAGGCGGGCTTCAGCTTCCCCGTGCTGCAGAACGCCGGGCGGTCGATCTTCAGCCTGCTGATGGGCAAGGACGTGGAGCTGGTCGCGTTCGACTCCGGGCCGCTGCGCCTCGGCTTCTCCTACAGCCAGTCCTTCGGCCCGGTCTGGTCGCCGCCGCCGATCATGGTGGTCATCTCCGGCACCGCCGGGGTCGAGGCCCAGATCAGGGCGGGCTTCGACACGTACGGCATCCGCAAGGCGATCGAGCAGGGCAAGGTCGACCTCCAGGTCCTCGACAGCCTCTACCTGAAGACCACCGACGACCAGGGCCGGCCGCTGCCGGCGATCTCCCTGACCGGCCGGCTGGAGGCGGGCGCGGCGGTCGACGTGGTGCTGGTCAAGGCGGGCGTGAGCGGCGGCATCTTCCTCACCGTCGCCATGAACTGGCTCGATCCCACCAACGACGGCAAGTTCCGGTTCTTCGAGTTCGCCGACGTCCTGCTGCGCAACCCGCTGTGCCTGTTCTCGCTGGACGGCGAGCTGAAGGTCTACCTGAAGGCCTGGGTCGAGGTGGGCATCTCGATCTTCAAGAAGCGGTTCGACTGGACCATCGTCGAGGCCAAGCTGCTCGACTTCTCCGTCCGGCCCAGGTGCGACGAGGACCCGCCGAAGCTCGCGACCGAGGCGGGCGACGCCCTGGTGCTGCACGTCGGCGCGATGCGCAAGGCCAGGGGCGGCAGCACCGCCAAGCCGGGCGACGACGCCGAGCAGTGGACCGTCAGCCAGCTCCCCGGCGACGAGGGCTTCGTGGTCAGCGCGCTGGGCGTGCGCGAGGAGCACCGCGCGTCCGGCCTGACCCGGGTGCTGGCCGACGGCCGGGGCGCGAAGGGCGCGCTGCGGCTGGTCTTCCAGGGGTACGGCGACGACACCGCCGGCGCTCACCCGTTCGACCGGACGGTGGTGGCGTTCGGCGGCGACGGCGACGACCTGATCCTGGCCGGCGCCGGCCGCAACGTGATCGACGGCGGCAAGGGCGACGACCAGATCACCAGCGGCGACCAGTACGGCGGGCCCGCCGCGATCGTGGCCGGCGGCCCCGGCGACGACTACGTCACCATGGGCGGCGCGGGCGGCTGGGTGGCCGGTGACGGCCGCCTGACCCCCGCCACCCGCAAGGTCGGCGACGTCAACGTGGCCGACTGGACCGGCGACGACCTGCCCGGCGCGCCGGACGACGGCCCGGCCGACGGCGGCGACCGCATCGCGGCCGGTCTCGGCGAGAACCGGCTGTACGGCAACGGCGGGAACGACACCATCGCCGTCGCCTCCGACAGCCCGCTGGCCGCCACCGACCCTTCGCCGCGGTTCCGCGCGCAGCCGAGCCTGCTGGTCGGCGGCCCCGGCGCCGACACCCTGACCGGCGGCTCGGCGGCCGACGAGATCTACACCGGGCCGCGCGAGGAGATCGGCCGTGACGAGGCGGGACCCGCCGACTCCGGGCCGAACTACGTCGACACCGGCGCGGGCGCCGACAAGGTGTACGGCGGTCAGGCCGTCGACCTGGTCGCCGGCCACTCGGCCCCCGGCGAGGCCGTCAAGATCATCGGTGGTGGCGGGGACGACGTCCTCGCGGGTGGCCACGGCAAGGACGACATCTCCGGCGGCCCCGGCGACGACTGGGTGATCGCCGAGCCGTCCGACGTCGGCGAGGCCCAGGGCCGCGACGACTTCGGCCCGGCCAGGCAGGTGCGTCACCTGCCGCTGCCGGCGGGCGTCCAGCCCTCGGCCAAGGAGCTGTCCGGCGGCGACGGGAACGACCACGTCATCGGCGGCGACGGAGGCGCGACCGTCTTCGGCGACCGCCGGCGGGACGAGCCGTGCGAGGAGCACGACGGCGACGCCGACGGCCGGGACCTGATCATCGGCGGCGCGGGCAAGGAGACCGTGTCGGCCGGCGGCGGCGCCGACCGGGTCGAGGCCGGCGGCGGCCAGGACGTGGTCTGCGGCGAACGCGGCGACGACCGCCTGTCCGGCGGCTCGGGCGACGACCGGGTCTCCGGCGGCTCCGGCGACGACACGGCGCTCGGCGACGACGGCGCCGACGAGGTGACCGGCGGCTCCGGCGACGACACCCTGTACGGCGGCGCGCACGACGACACCGTGGTGGGCGAGTCCGGGCAGGACCGCGCGTTCGGCGGCGACGGTGACGACCTGGTCATCGGCGGCACCCGTACGGCGGGCAAGGACGACAAGGGCGACTTCCTGTACGGCGACGCCGGGGCGGACCAGCTGATCGGCGACAACGGCGACGCCGGCGGCCCGTTCGACCTCGACGGCACCCCGCAGGAGGCCGGCGGCCCGGACGTGATCCACGGCGGCGAGGGCGCCGACCGGGCTCACGGCGGGATCGGCGCCGACGAGGTGCACGGCGACGCGGGCGACGACCACCTGGAGGGCGGCGTCGGCGGCGACGAGGTGTACGGCGAGGCGGGGGAGGACGAACTGGTGGGCGGCGCTTCGGGCGCGTACCCGGACGGTGGTGACACGCTGCTGGGCGGCGACGGCCCAGACGTGATCGCCGCCGACAACGCCACCCTGACCACCACCGCCACCCCACCTGGCGTTCCGTCTGACGGTCCGTCGGCCACCCCGTCGGGCAGTCCGTCGGCCACCCCGTCAGGCACACCGTCGGGAAGCCCGTCGCCCACGGGAGGCCCGTCACCGACCGGAGGCCCCTCTGGGACTGGGAGTCCGTCTACGACTGCGAGTCCGTCCGGGGCGGGGAGCCCTTCGGGGACGCCGTCCGCGGCGGCGACGCCGTCCGGTGAGCCGGTGTCCGGTGCGGAGGTGGCCGACCCGGCGAGCTCGGTCGCCATGCGGCCGGGCCAGGCGACCGTGCACCAGGTGAAGCTGCTCGCGGGCGGTTCCGGCCCGGACGTGGCCGACGGCGGCGCGGGCAACGACGCGATCTTCGGCCAGGGCGGCCCCGACCGGCTGCGCGGCCAGGAGGGCGACGACTACGCCGAGGGCGGCGCGGGCGTGGACTGGGTCGAGGGCGACCAGGGCGACGACGACCTGGTCGGCGGCACCCACACCGCGGCCGACGACGCCGCCGACGCGCTCTACGGCGGCCCCGGCGACGACGTCGTGGCCGGCGACAACGCCGTGGTGACGCTGGCGGGCACCCCGGCCAGGGCCACCGTCCGCATCGGCTCGGCGGGCACCCCCATGACCCCACGCGCGGTCACCCTCCTGGCCGACGGCCCAGGCGAAGGCTCCCGCAAGAGTTCGAGCCAGGGCTCAGGCGACGGCTCGGGCGACGGCTCGGGCAAGGAGGCGGATGACGGCTCTGGCGGCGGGGCCGGGGCGGATCGGGTGTCCGGTGGGGGTGGCGTGGACGTCCTGTGGGGGCAGGGCGGCGACGACCAGATGTCCGGCGGCGGCCAGGACGACTATGCCGAGGGCGGGGACGGCGCGGACCAGATCCGCGGCGACCTGCCGCTGACGGCCGACTCCACCCGCACCACCACGCGCCCGCCGGCCGACCCCGGCTGGAGAGGCGACGCCAGTGGCCAGGCCGACCTGGAGGGCGACGACACCCCCGGTCAGGACGACCTGATCGGCGGCTCGGCCAAGCAGGCCGCCGCCGACGCGGCCGACGCGATCGAGGGCAACGGCGGCGCCGACGTCCTGCTCGGTGACAACGGCTCGCTCGTCCGCACCGTGACGGGCAACGCCGAGAAGGTCTACACCGAGCGCTACCCGGCGGGCCAGGCGCCCGCGGACGCGACCCGCGTACGCAGCCACGACCCGGCCCTGCCGGGCGACTCGACCAGGTTCTGCACCCAGGCCCAGGCCACCTGCGAGCCGGCCGGCTCCTACGGCGAAGACCACCTGTACGGCGACGACGGCGACGACGCGCTGTGGGGCCAGGACGGCGACGACACCCTCCACGGCGGCCAGGGCGACGACGACCTGTTCGGCGAACTGGGCGACGACGACCTGTCCGGCGGCGCGGGCGAGGACGCCATGGTCGGCGACCGCGGCGGCGTGCTGAACGAGCGCATCGACGCCTCCGACGCCCAGCGGCTCGGCTTCACCGTCAGCCTCAACGCCCCGCCGAAGGAGACCTACAAGGGCTTCCAGCCCGGCACCTACGACCGCCGCACCGACCTGCTGCACGACACCGACGGCGACACCTGGACGGCCGCGTCCATGCCGCACGACGGTTTCGCCAAGGGCGGCGCGGACCGCATGCGCGGCGGCCCCGGACGCGACAGCATGCACGGCGGCGCCGGCGACGACCTGGTCAACGGCGACAGCGGCGGCGACGAGGTGTTCGGCGGCGACGGCGACGACCTGCTGTGGGGCGGAAAGGGCTGTGACCCGGCCCTGGACGCGGCCACCGCCGACTGCCTGTCCGGCGGCGTGTTCGACCCCGCCGCCCGCGGCACCGGCGACCGCTTCGTCGACCACGTCTTCGGCGGGGCCGGCGCGGACCTGCTCGACTACAACCCGCGCGGCTCCTACCCCGGCTCGTGCGCCCCCGGCAAGATGCCGGAAGGCGAGCTGACCACGGTGGTGGACCCCTGCGCGTGGTTCCGCATGACCGACAAGGACAACGCCGCCACCAGCGACGACCAGCACCACCAGGGCGTGGACTGGCAGTACGGCGGCGCGGACCGCGACGTCCTCCAGGGCGACCGCACGGCCAACGGGCCCAACCCGGGCGACAAGATGATCGACTGGAACGGCGGCTTCAACCTCTACACCCACTGCGGCCCGGCCAACGGCGGGCACAACATCGTCCGCCAGCACTCCCCGGCGATGCTCGACTTCCTGGCCAAGGTGGCCTGGGGCGCGGGCGCGGGCCGCAGCGCGGGCGACCCGTCGGGTTCGCGGGAGGTGGCCGTCCCGGTCTCGGGCGACAGCGGTCCGCCCTATCCCACCTCACCTGGCCACTTCGACTCGCCCGTGGCCTGCGCGGGCTGATCAGGAGACATGCCGATGTCACGCCGACTGATGGCGACCACCCTGGCGGGGGTGCTGGCGGCCGTGGGACTCACCACGGCCCCGGCCCACGCCGCCGCACCGGGACAGCCCTCCTGCGTCCCGGGGGACTGTTTCATCGTCGACGTCTCGCTCGACCGCGCCCCCGCCGTGGGGCAGAGCGCGAAGCTCACGGTCGAGGTGACCCCGAAACAGGACCTGCCCGACGCCACCACGATCATCGAGCTGCCGGACACCCTGAAGTGGGCGACCCCGCCCGCCGGGCTCGACCGCGCCGCCGCGACGATCGGCCGCAGCCCGGTGGACCGGGCCACCCGGACCTGGCGGGCCCGTGCGGGCCGGACGGTCCGGTACGAGGGCGTCGTCACGGCGGTCAGGCCCGGTCCCGCCTCCGTCCGGGTCGAGGCCCGCGACGGACGGCCCGGCCCGGCGTCCGACGGGCTCGTCTACGTCTCCGTCGGCGAGCGCTCCTCGCAGTTCGGCATGCCCCTCCAGAGCCGCGGGCACCGGCTGGAGCGGCCGGCGGCGGCGACGCTGGCCGTTGACACGTGCGTGCAGGGACGCGTCACGTACGTCAGAAC
The DNA here is from genome assembly GCF_040674635.1 of Nonomuraea sp. NPDC049758. Classification (NCBI taxonomy): domain Bacteria; kingdom Bacillati; phylum Actinomycetota; class Actinomycetes; order Streptosporangiales; family Streptosporangiaceae; genus Nonomuraea; species Nonomuraea sp. NPDC049758. Next base: position 253,776 of record NZ_JBFAMZ010000003.1, on the reverse strand, counting down.
GGACGGATCCGTCGCCGGCGTGCCGATGGCCGAGGTGGACGCGTTCGACACCGACGCCGCCGGCCGGCTCAAGCTCGGCTGGGCCGAGACCGACGCCACCGGCGGCTACAAGGTGTGCTTCCCCGGCACCGAGGAGGACGGCACCGGCCAGGACGTCACCATCGAGGTCAGCCCCGTCACCCCCTACTGGTCGGTCGGCTCCTCCGAGAAGGTCGACGACATCTACACCGGCGTGAGCACGATGACGCCGGACGTTCCCCCCGGCACCTCGACCACGGTCATCGACTACCAGAGCGCGGGCGGCGACCCGATGGAGGGCGCGTTCCGGCTGCACTCGGCCGCGTACGACACCTGGAAGGCCTACACCGGCTGGCTGAACGAGCCGGCCGACGACTGCTGGAAGCCGGGCGAGGCGAACTGCCAGTCCGTGACGCTGATCTGGCGGCCGGACAAGGTCCTGAACACGTCGTACTACTGCTCGGGCGGCAACGGCAAGGAATGCCTGGGCCGGTTCCAGATCAACCTGGACGCCTCGGAGCACCTGCAGAAGATGACCGTCCCCCACGAGCTGGGGCACTTCATCATGGACTACACCTACGGCGCCATGCCGTCGGTCGCCGGCGGGTGCGGAGCGCACTATATGACCAGGGCGACGATCAGCCCGGTCTGCGCGTGGAAGGAAGGCTGGGCCGACTGGATCGCCGTCCAGACCTACGACGAGACGCACTTCCGGTGGCCCACGTCCGCGATCGACCTGGAGAGCCCGCGCTGGTACAGCGAGGGCTGGCCGACCGGCGAGGAGGCGGCCAAGACCGAGGGCCGCGTCGCCGGCGTGCTCCTCGACCTCGCCGACTCCGGGACGCGGGACGAGAAGTACTGGGACATCGGCGGCATCGGCCCCGAGGGCGTCGTGGCCCATTTCAGGAAGCTGGCCGCCCAGGACCTCGGCCACTTCCTGACCGCGTTCGGCGCCCAGCATCACGACCTGACCGAAGGGGCGATGTTCCAGAACGCCATCAGCGCCGACTTCGTGGAGAACCTGACCGACCGGACCCCGCTGCGCCGGCCCGCCAACGTCCCGCTCCGGACGGCCTTCGTGACCACCCCGGACAAGTGGCACGTGATCGCCGCCGTCACCGGACCGGACGGCGCGGACGTCGACCTCTCCACCACGCCCAACGCCGGCGGCGACGCCGTCAGGAGCGCCGACTGGACCGCCACCAGCGCGGACTTCGTCGCCGTGCAGCCCAGCTCCGCCACCCGCAACTGGTTCGTCAACTCGGTCAGCTCCGACGCCGACTACGAGGAGTACGCGATGGAGGTGACCGAGGCGGCCGCGGGCAACCTGGAGGCCGGGACGCCGCAGGAGTTCCCCATGGCCGCCGGCCGGCTGGCCGAGGTGCGGACGACGTGGATCGAGAAGGGCGTGCCCGCCACGCTCACCGTCGTGCCGCGCAACGGGCAGGACCTCGACCTCTTCGTGATGGCGCCCGACTCCGCCGCGTGGGGCCTGCCGCGTTCCGCCGCCCGCAAGTCCGCGAGCGGCGGCCCGAACAAGATGGAACGCCTGACCATCAGCGACCCGAAGGTGACCGGGCTGTACGCGGTCATCGTGGTCAGGAAGGCCGGCGACGGAAACGTCCTGCTGACCCGCGTCTGACCCTGTGGGGGCCCCACGCGGGGCCCCCCATTGAGAGGGCTACCTGGCCGCGAAGTCCTGCGTCCAGTGGATGGGGCCCTGGCCGTTCCTGGCCGCGCCCACGCCGATCACCGTGTACCGGCAGTTCATGATGTTGGCCCGGTGGCCCGAGCTGTTCATCCAGGAGTTCATCACGGCGGCCGGGGTGGCCTGGCCCTTGGCGATGTTCTCGGCGAAGGCGGTTCCGCCGGTGAAGCCGGCCGCCCTGATGCGGTCCATGAAGCTGCGGCCGTCCTTCGAGGTGTGGTCGAAGTAGCCCTTGGCGGCCATGTCGGCGGAGTGGCCGTACGCCGCGGCGCGCAGCTGGGCGTCGTGCTTGAGCGGCTGGCAGCCGCCCTTGGCGCGCTCGGCGTTGACCAGGCGCAGGACCTCGTTCTCCTCGGCGGTGCCCACCGTGCCGGCGGGGCCGGTCGCGGTCGGCTTGGGGGCCGGGGTGGCGGTGGCGGTCGGGGTGGCCGTCGGGGTGGGCTTGGGGGACGCCGTGGGCGTCGGGGCCGGGGCGCAGGTCAGCCGGACCGCCCTGGACGTCGCGCCGCGGCCCCGGTGGTCGGTGGCGACCGCGTAGTAGACGCCGGGCGCGCAGGGGAGGGTGAGCGCGACGCTGCCGGACCGGGTGGAGCCGCTCTTGACGACGGGGTCCGTGCCCGGGACGGCGCGCTTGAGCCGGACGCGCAGGAGCGCGTCCGTACGGCAGCCCGCACGGGCGGCGGAGGAGACGATCTGAGCGGTGTCGTTGACGCGAGGCGTGGCCACGGTGACCCGGCAGCGGCCGGCGGCCTCGCCGCCGGCCGCGGCTGCCGTCGCGGCGTTCGCCGGGGTCGTCGGCGTACCGAGTGCAGCCAGGCTCACCAGGCCGGCGAGTACCCCTAGGGGTCTGCGCATGGGGCTTCCTCCAGTTGCGATGGACGCTGGATCGCACCGCATTCTGGTAGGACCGCAACCCCTGTGTCACGAAATTTGCGAAATTTCCCTGATGTCCGGGTAAACCAAAGTGTCAGGAGATGCGTCGTGGCCCGTTCCAGCCGCGGGCCGGAACCCCGGCCGCGCTCAGACCCGGAACTCCTCCGTCCGGTGGGCGTACGGGGGCACCGCGGCCCGCATCTCGTCGGTGACCGACGGCGGCGGCAGCGGCACGATCTCCCGCCGGTGGAAGTCGCGCACGTCCTCGCCCTCGGCGAACAGCTCCTGGACCGCCCGCAGGCAGGGGCCGATCACGCCGGGATCGGTGATGCGCCGGCCGCCCCGGCCGCCGCCGTACTCGTCGTAGAGGACCTCGTACATCAGGGCGGGGGAGAAGATCACCAGCTCGGGCACCGGTTCGAGGGCGGCCACGCGCGCCGCGGGCACCACCCGGCAGGGGGAGCCCGCCCGGGCCCGCATGTCCAGCAGGTGCATCTCCCACTGCAGGTACGCGCTGACGGGGAACTCCACCACGCGCACCCGGCTCACCGGCATCCGGTGGCGGAAGTAGCCGGCCACCAGCGGCGTCATCTGCTCGGCCAGGGAGAGGGAGCCGGCCCAGTCGCCGTCCATCATGGCCCGCCAGCTCGCCACGTCCGGCTCGTAGAAGCTCTGGGCGCGCTCCAGCTTCCACAGGGGGACGACGCAGTCCGCGTGGTCGCGCTCGAAGGCCGCCAGGTATCCGGGCGCGTCCAGGACGAGCGCGTCGGCGCCGCCCACCGCGGCGAACGGATTCGTGACGGCCACCACGGAACCCGGCTCGGTCATACGACGCCCCTTCGTTCGGTGAGATCCGCCCGCCAGATCATGAAATGTCAGTTGATTCTGGTCAAGGCCCAACGTCACGAAGGGACGCGAAGGTCACCCGCGGTAGTGAAAGCGGCGGTGCACCAGGTTGAACACGGTGGCCACCAGGAAGACCGCCAGCAGGATCTTGAAGAGGCCGAACCCGAAGACCAGCCCCAGCACCCCGAAGACGATCAGGAGCGGCAGGAGGCCGGGACCGCGGTGGCCGCGCCAGTGACGGCGGGAATGGTCGTGCCAGGGACGGCCGGCCTGCGCGTGGCGCATGGTCTGCATCTGGTGGCGGTGCGCCCTCATCGCCTGCCGCCAGGCGTCCCGGTCGAACTGGGGCATCTGCTGGGGCTGGGCGTAGGAGGGGGACGAGCCGGGCAGGTCGGCCGTCACCTGGGACAGGTCGCGGACCGTCTTGGAGGCCAGCGCCCGGTCGAGGCGTTCGTCGAGCTCTTCGTGGGTCAGGCGGCCCTGGGCGAAGTGCTCGCGCAGGGCCGCCATCGTCTGCTCGCGCTCGGCGTCGCCGATGCGGAGATCGTTGTGGTCCATGTCTGGTTCCTCGCTCTCCCCGAACCGGCCTGTCGCTGCGGAGCCGGTCACCTGGTTACTCCTCGCCCGGTTCGCCGTCGGCCAGGATCTGGTAGAGCTTGCGCCGGGTCTCAACCAGAGTCTTACGCGCTTCGCGGATTTGTGCGTCGTTTCCGGTCTGAAGAACCTGCATCATGGCGAATGCCGACTGTCGGGCGATGTGCCAGAGATCGGCGGTGTTGTCGTCGATGTCCGGACGCATCTCGTCCCAGGGAGCGCGCACCTCGTCGGCGTGCGCGTCGATGTAGGCGCGGCCCTCGTCGGTGAGGCGGAAGGTCTTGCGGCCCTCGTTCTCCTCCGCGATCACCAGGCCCTCGTCGGTGAGCTGCTGCAACGCCGGGTAGACGGCGCCGGGGCTGGGCTTCCAGCCGCCCTCGCTGCGCTCGGCGATCTCCTGGATGATCTGGTAGCCGTTGCGCGGCTCCTCGGACAGCAGGGCCAGGATCGCGGCGCGGACGTCGCCCCGCTTGGCCTTACGGCCCCGGCCGCCGCCCCAGCCGTGGTGCCCGCCCCAGGGCCCGCCCGGACCGAAGGGGCCGCCGCGGCCGAAGTCGAACGGGAACGGTCCGCCCGGCCCGCCGCGCCGGCCGCGTTGCCGGCGCTCGCCCGGCCCGCCGCCGCCCCGGTGATGGTGGTGATGGCCGCCCATCTGCTCGAAGGCGTCGGCGATGGCCCTCAGCTTCTCGCGGGCCGCGCGCAGGTTCTCCCGCGGGCCGAACCACTGGTCGCCCGCTGCGTGTGCGTAAGTCATGCTCTTTCCTCCTATATCGCGATCTGTTCTCGATGCGTCAACGATATATCGCTACTGTTTCGTTGGCAAGGCAGGGCGCAGAGTGAGCCAGATCACGAAAAAGTTGCGGAATTGGGGAACAGTCTTGGGATGTCCGCCGTTGAACAGAGCAGACGAGGTCGTTCCGCGTCGGCAGGGCTGGGGGGTGCTGTCGCCGCGGAGACGACCTCGTCTGCGTTTGCGGGTGTTTTCGGGCGGACCGTTCCAGCGTCAGGAGAACCTGGCGGCCGGGATCTCCGCGTAAAGCGGCTCTTTGCAATACAGTCCCGATCATGATGGGGCACACGCACGCGATGACCGGGGCGATCGCGTGGCTGGCGCTGGCGCCGCCGCTCGCCGCACTGCCGCTGCTGAACGAGAGCTCCCGGTTCATCGAGACCGGCATCATGGCCGGCGCGCTCGGCCCGGCCGAGCTGATCGCCGGCGCCCTGGTCTGCGCGGGGGCGGCCATGCTGCCCGACCTCGACCATCCCAGCGCGACCATCGCCCAGACCTTCGGCCCGGTCACCTGGTTGCTCAGCAAGTTCGTGTCCTGGATCAGCGGCGGCCACCGCGGCATGACGCACTCGCTGGCCTTCGCGGCGGCGCTCGGGTTCGGCGTCCACTGGCTGGTCAACTCCTATCCGATCGCCCGTGACATCACGGTCGTGCTGATGATCGGGCTGGCCCTGCGGGCGATCGGCATCGGCATCCCGGGCAACAAGGCCGGGTCCATCATGATCAACATCGGCATGACGGCCGGGCTCTATGCCGTGTTCCTCTCCCTGAACGTCGGCTACGCCTGGCTCGGGCTGGCCGTGGGGGTCGGCTGCCTGATCCACGTCGTCGGCGACTGCATGACGGAACGGGGCTGCCCGGTGCTGTGGCCGCTCGGCGCCAAGTTCGTGCTGCCGTGGAAGATCGGCATCAAGACCGGCAAGAAGTTCGAGCAGAAGATCCTCGCGCCGATCCTCTCCGTCGCCATCATCGGCCTGCTCTTCTGGCGGCTCGCCCCGCTTTAACTTGATGTCGAGATACCGTAGTAATATCTTGACGTCGAGACATCCGCCGCGAGCCCCGCAGGTTAGGTTGACCTAACGTACGTGTCGTTCCGTGGGTGCGGCAGGATTCAACTGAGCAATTGTCTGATGGAGGAGGCGAATCACCGTGTCCGCGAACAGCTTCGGCAGCCGTGACACGCTACGCGTCGGCGACGCGTCGTACGAGATTTTCCGGCTTGACGCCGTCGAGGGCGCCGCACGCCTCCCGTACAGCCTGAAGATCCTGCTGGAGAACCTCCTCCGCACCGAGGACGGCGCCAACATCACCGCCGACCACATCCGGGCGCTCGGCGGCTGGGACCCGGCCGCGACGCCCAGCGTGGAGATCCAGTTCACCCCGGCCCGCGTCATCATGCAGGACTTCACCGGCGTCCCCTGCGTGGTCGACCTGGCCACCATGCGCGAGGCCGTGCGCGACCTGGGCGGCGACGCCGCAAGGATCAACCCGCTCGCGCCCGCCGAGATGGTCATCGACCACTCCGTCATCGTCGACTACTTCGGCCACCCCGACGCCTTCCGGCGCAACGTCGAGCGCGAGTACGAGCGCAACCGCGAGCGCTACCAGTTCCTGCGCTGGGGCCAGACGGCCTTCGACGAGTTCAAGGTCGTGCCGCCCGGCACCGGCATCGTCCACCAGGTGAACATCGAGCACCTGGCCCGCGTCGTCATGATCCGCGACGGCAAGGCCTACCCCGACACCTGCGTCGGCACCGACTCCCACACCACGATGGAGAACGGCATCGGCGTGCTCGGCTGGGGCGTCGGCGGCATCGAGGCCGAGGCCGCCATGCTCGGCCAGCCGATCTCCATGCTGATCCCGCGCGTGGTCGGCTTCAAGCTCAGCGGCAAGCTGCCCGCCGGCGCCACCGCCACCGACCTGGTCCTGACGATCACCGAGATCCTGCGCAAGCACGGCGTGGTCGGCAAGTTCGTCGAGTTCTACGGCGAGGGCGTCTCCTTCGTGCCGCTGGCCGACCGGGCCACGATCGGCAACATGAGCCCCGAGTTCGGCTCCACCTGCGCCATCTTCCCGATCGACGGCCAGACCGTCGACTACCTGCGCCTGACCGGCCGCTCCGAGGAGCAGATCGCGCTGGTCGAGGCGTACGCCAAGACCCAGGGCCTCTGGCTCGACCCGCAGGGCCCCGAGCCGGTCTTCTCCGAGTACATCGAGCTCGACCTCGACACGGTCGTCCCGTCGATCGCCGGCCCCAAGCGCCCGCAGGACCGCATCGAGCTGTCGGCGGCCAAGGACGCCTGGCGTCGCGACGTCCAGAACTACGTGGCCGACGGCGTCGACGAGGAGGGCGAGGAGTCCTTCCCGGCCTCCGACGCGCCCGCCTCCAACGCCCGCGCCGACGGCGGCCGGCCGCACAAGCCGGTCCCGGTCACGCTGGCCGACGGCACGTCGTTCGAGATCGACCACGGCATCGTGTCGATCGCCGCGATCACCTCGTGCACCAACACCTCCAACCCGTACGTCATGCTCGGCGCGGCGCTGCTGGCCCGCAACGCCGTCGAGAAGGGCCTGACCCGCAAGCCGTGGGTCAAGACCTCGCTGGCCCCGGGTTCGCAGGTCGTCACCGGCTACTTCGAGCGCTCCGGGCTGCAGCCGTACCTCGACAAGATCGGCTTCAACCTGGTCGGCTACGGCTGCACCACCTGCATCGGCAACTCGGGCCCGCTGCCCCCCGAGATCTCCGACGCCGTCCAGGCCAACGACCTCGCGGTCACCGCGGTCCTGTCCGGCAACCGGAACTTCGAGGGCCGCATCAACCCCGACGTCAAGATGAACTACCTGGCCTCGCCGCCGCTCGTGGTGGCGTACGCGCTGGCCGGCACGATGGACATCGACCTCGACAACGAGCCGCTCGGCCTCGGCTCCGACGGGCAGCCGGTGTTCCTGCGCGACGTCTGGCCCGCGCCGGAGGAGATCGCCGCGGTGGTCAACTCCTCGATCGGCCGCGACATGTTCGAGCGCGACTACGCCGACGTGTTCAAGGGCGACGACCACTGGCGTTCGCTGCCGATCCCGACCGGCGACACCTTCGAGTGGGACCCGTCCTCCACGTACGTGCGCAAGGCCCCCTACTTCGAGGGCATGCCGGAGAAGCCGGAGCCGGTGACCGACATCTCGGGCGCCCGCGTGCTGGTCAAGGTCGGCGACTCGGTCACCACCGACCACATCTCCCCGGCCGGCTCGATCAAGGTCGGCACCCCGGCGGCCCAGTACCTGCAGGCCAACGGCGTCGAGGTGCGCGACTTCAACTCCTACGGCTCGCGGCGCGGCAACCACGAGGTGATGATCCGCGGCACGTTCGCCAACATCCGCCTGCGCAACCAGATCGCGCCGGGCACCGAGGGCGGCTACACCCGCGACTTCACCCAGCCCGACGGCCCGGTGTCGTTCATCTACGACGCCTCGGTCAACTACGCCGAGGCCGGCACGCCGCTGGTGGTGCTGGCGGGCAAGGAGTACGGCTCGGGTTCCTCGCGCGACTGGGCGGCCAAGGGCACCGCGCTGCTCGGCGTGCGCGCCGTGATCGCCGAGTCCTACGAGCGCATCCACCGCTCCAACCTGATCGGCATGGGCGTGCTCCCGCTGCAGTTCCCCGAGGGCGCCACGGCGGCCTCGCTCGGGCTGACCGGCGAGGAGACGTTCGACATCACCGGCGTCGAGGCGCTCAACGGCGGCGGCATCCCGTCCACCGTGCACGTCAAGGCCTGCGACGTCGAGTTCGACGCGGTCGTCCGCATCGACACGCCCGGCGAGGCCGACTACTACCGGCACGGCGGCATCATGCAGTACGTCCTGCGCTCGCTGCTGGCCAAGTAGAACTTCCTGCGCCCGTGCCCGGTCAAGAGCCGGACGCGGGCCGGGGACGGGGCGCGGATCCTCACGCGCCCGCATCGGGGGTTTCACCCGACCCGTGAGAGCCGCCCGGCGGAACACCCTCCGCCGGGCGGCTCTCCGCTGTCCAGCGGCGTCTCAGCGGCTGGACGTGCGGTATCGGTGGGTCGCCAGCGGGGCGAAGACGGCGATGAGCGCCACCGACCACAGCAGGCTCGCCGCGACCGGATGTTGCAGCGGCCAGACCGACCCGGCCGAGGTCGGGTTGCCGAACAGGCGGCGGGCGGCGGCCACAGTCGCGCTCATCGGGTTCCAGTCGGCCACCGGCCGCAGCCAGGCGGGCAGGCCCTCGGTGGGCACGAACGTGTTGGCCAGGAAGGTCATCGGGAACAGCCAGCCGAACGTGGCGGCGTCGGCCTGCGTGCCGCTGCGCACGTACAGGCCGATGCAGGTGCCCACCCAGATCATCGCCAGGCCGAACAGCGCCAGCAGCCCGAACGCCGCCGCCGTCTCGCCCGGTGAGCCGTGCGCACGCCAGCCGGCCAGCAGTACGGCCGCCGCGACCATGGCGGCCAGCGACATCAGGTGCATCGACAGGTCGGCCACGCTGCGGCCGATGAGCACGGCGCTGCGGGCGATGGGCTGCGCGCGGAACCGGTCGATGATCCCGCGTTCCATGTCCTCGGCCACCGCCGTGGCGGCCGCGGTCGCCGTCATGGCCATGACCTGCATGAAGATGCCCGGCATCAGGAAGCTGCGGTAGTCGCCGCCGCCGGGCAGGGTGATCGCGCTGCCGAAGACGTACCCGAACAGCACGGTCATGATGATGGGGAAGACCAGGAACCCGGCGATCTCCCCCGGTTGGGCCTTCCACCGCGAGTACGTGCGGCCCGCGATGGTCAGGGAGTCGGTGACGGTCCAGCGCAGGTTCATGCTCGTGGCTCCTGTCATGCGGTCAGGTGGAGGAAGACCTCGTCGAGCGTCGGACGGCGGAGCGCGAGATCCTCGACGGCGATCCCGGCCACGTCGAGGGCGCGGGCGACGCGGACCAGCGACTGGGCGCCGTCGGGCGCCGGCAGCGTCACCCGGGTCCCGCCCGGCTCGAAGGCGGGGTCGGCTGGGGTCCCCAGCGTTCGGAGGGCCGCGGCCGCGTCGCCGGGGTCGTGGAAGACGATCTGCACCCGGTCGCCGCCGACCTGCCTCTTGAGCGCGCCGGGGGAGCCCGCCGCCGCGACCCGGCCCTCGCGCAGCACCACGACCTGGTCCGCCAGGTGGTCGGCCTCGTCGAGGTACTGGGTGGTCAGCAGCAGCGTGGTGCCCTCGCGGACCAGGTCGCGCAGCGCGTCCCAGAGCTCGCGGCGGCTGCGCGGGTCGAGCCCCGCGGTCGGCTCGTCCATGAACAGCACGGGCGGCGCGACGATCAGGCTCGCGGCCAGGTCGAGCCGCCGCCGCATGCCGCCCGAGTACGTCCTGACCAGCCGCCGCCCGGCCGCGGCCAGCCCGAACCGCTCCAGCAGCTCCTCGGCCCTGCTCCTGGCCCGCGCCCTGGACAGGTGGTAGAGGCGGCCGAACAGCTCCAGGTTGCGCCGGCCGGTCAGCAGCTCGTCCACGGCGGCGTGCTGGCCGGCCAGGCCGATGCGGAAGCGCAGCCGGGCCGCGTCGCGCACCACGTCGAGCCCGGCGACCTCGGCCCGGCCGCCGTCCGGGCGGAGCAGGGTGGCCAGGATGCGCACGGTCGTCGTCTTGCCTGCCCCGTTGGGGCCGAGCAGCCCGCACACCGTGCCGGCCGGGACGTCGAGGTCGATGCCCCTGAGCGCCTCCGTGGCCGCGTACCGCTTACGCAAACCTTCCGCGCAGATCATCGCGAGGCTCCTTAACGGTGTTAAATCCAACGCGTCGAGGATGCATTGAACGTTGTTAAGCTGTCAACCGTGGCACTTGAGAAGGGCATCATCGTGGCCGCGGCGCTGCGGCTGCTGCAGGAGACCGGGCTCGACGGGCTCACGCTGCGGCGGCTCGCGGGCGAGCTGGGCGTGCAGGCGCCCGCGCTCTACTGGCACTTCAAGAACAAGCAGGAGCTCCTCGACGCGATGGCCGAGGCGATGACCGCCGCCCACCTGACCCGCCCCGCGCTCACCGAGCCCGCCGCCTGGCGCGAGTGGATGAGGGACCACGCCCACCGCGACCGGGCGATGCTCAACTCCTATCGCGACGGCGCCCGGCTGGTGGCCGGCACCCGGCCGTCACCGGTGCTGTTCGAGGTGGTGGAGCGGTCGGTGGTGGCCCTGGAGTCGGCCGGGTTCGCGGTGGGCGACGCCGTCCGCGGGCTGTTCGCGACGAGCGTGTACGTCGCCGGGTTCGTGCTGGAGGAGCAGGCCGACCGGACCCGGCCGGACGCCGACGGCGCCATGCCGGACATGGCCGCCTTCCAGCGGGCCCACCCCCGGCTGACGGCCGGGCTGGCGGAGGTGGGCGACCCGCAGGGGGAGCGCTCGTTCGAGGACGGGCTGCGGCTCATCCTCGACGGCATGCAGGGCCGCCTCGACCGTCAGGAGACCTGCGAGGCGGGGGCCGACCAGGTGTCGCAGGCCGCCGGCGAGACCGCCCGGTAGCCGCGTTCCAGCCAGCGCACCCGGTTGGCGCCCGTGCCGTGGCTGTGCTCCTCGCCCTCGTCGCCGGCGGCCCTGGTGGCGTCGAGCAGCGCCGTCCAGTCCTGCCGGGTACGGCCCAGCGACGGCCACACGCTGCCCAGGAACGCGCCGGCCAGGCAGTCGGCCTGGAGCTCGTAGCGCCGGCTCTGCGCGCCCTTGCGCACGCCGAGGAGGCTCTGCACGTGGTGTCCGTACTCGTGGGCGGCGACCTTGAACGGGTAGAGGTCGGTGCGGCCCTCGATCCAGGCGCCGGTCAGCGGGAAGACGAGGGTGTCGCGGCCGATGCAGTAGAAGGCCGCCGCGTGCTCGGGCTAGGCGAACCCGCACACCTCGCACACCGGCTCGTCGTAGTAGCGGACGACGGGCTTGCGGAACGTCCGGCCGGTGCGCCTGAAATGGGCGGACCACGACTTGTCCAGGCACTTCAGAAGCGCTGTGAGGTATTCGCGGCTCCTGGGGATCCCGCCTGAGCTCATCGGCGTCTCGGGGCACACCGACCGGCCGAGCCTCGGCGCCGCGACGGCCTCAACGGGCCCGGCCTGAAGGACGACCGCCAGCACCGACAGTGCGGCGAGGGCGACGAGGGCACGCGGAGCGGGGGAGTGCACGGTGAGCAGCATAGAGCTTCCCCGACCAACGCACCTCGCCCCCGCACCCCGCCCTCGCCCTCACACCCCGCTCGCCCGGTGGGGCTGTCCATCAGGGGTGACGCTGGGTGAGGGTGGTTGACTTTCGGCGTGAGTGATGCGGGATTGGTGTTGCTTGTCGGGAGTATGGCGGTATTTCTGGGTGCGGTCGTGCAGGGAAGTGTGGGGTTCGGGCTGGGGCTGGTGGCCGCGCCCGTGCTGACGATGCTCGACCACAGCCTGATGCCCGGCGCGATCCAGGTGGTCAACATGACCCTGCCGCTGTTCACGCTGGCCGCCGAGTGGCGGCGGGTGGACTGGCGAGGGCTCGGGTTCGCGCTGCTGGGCCGGGTCCCCGGCAGCGCCGTCGGCGCCGTCATCGTCGTGTACGTCTCCGTCCAGGCGCTCGGCGTGCTGGTCGGGGCGATGGTGCTGCTGGCGGTCGGGCTCACCGCGCGTACGGTCAGCATCGTCCGCAACGGCGCGACGATCACCGGCGCGGGCTTCGTGTCCGGGATCACCGGCACCGCCACGGGCATCGGCGGCCCGCCCCTGGCGCTGGCGTACCAGAGTGCCAAGGGGCCGCAGATCCGGGCCACCCTGGCGATGTTCTTCTTCCTGAGCGCCGCGCAGTCGATCGCCATCCTGGCGTTCGTCGGCCACCTGCCCGCCCGCGCCCTGGTCACCGGTGCGGCCCTGATCGTGCCGATGATCCTGGGTTTCCTGGCGTCGCGGCCGCTGCGCCGCTACCTGGACGGCGGCAAGGTGCGGACGGCCGTCCTGGTCGTGGCGACCGCCTCGGCGCTGGCCCTGATCGCGCAGAGCCTGCTGGCCTGATCCGCCGGGCTACTCGCCGGTCTGCCCGTCGACGGACTCGCGGATGAGGTCGGCGTGGCCGTTGTGCCGGGCGTACTCCTCGATCATGTGGACGAGGATCCAGCGCAGGTGCGGGCGCTGGCCGTCCGGCCAGGGGCGCTGGGCGGGCTGGTCGAGCCCGCCGGAGGCCAGCGCCTCGGCGGTCAGGGCGCGGGAGCGGGCCACCGCGTCCCGCCAGAGCGCCCGCAGCTCGTCGGGGGAGTCGTGGGCGGCGGAGTGCCAGTCCCAGTCGGGGTCGGCCGTCCAGTCGACGGTGTCCCAGGGGGCGTGCGGGTCGTTCCCGTGCAGACGGCGGGAGAACCAGTGGTCCTCGACGTAGGCCAGGTGCTTGAGCATGCCGCCGAGCGTCATCGGGGAGGCGGCGGTGGTGGCGCCGAGGCCCGCCGCGTCGAGGCCGGAGCACTTCCACTCCAGGGTGGCCCGCAGGAAGTCGAGGAAGCCCAGGAGGGTCTCGGTCTCGTCGCCCATGAAGGGCGGTTCGGGGCGTCCTTGCTCGTCGAATTCGGTCATGGTCGGGCAGTCTAGCGATGGGCGATCCCCGGCCCTTCTGTACGCTCGCATGGTGATCAACGTGGTGGAGTGGACCAGGTTGGAGCCGTGGCGGGTCGCCCGCGCCCGTACCGACCGCGACGAGACCGTGATCATCAAGTGGACCGGGCCGCACGCCTCACGCGCCCGCGACGAGCCGTGGCGGCTGCGCACGGAGGCGGCCGCCCTGCGGTTCCTGTCGGAGGGCCTGGGGGCGGCCCTGGCGCCGCGCGTGCTGGCCGTCGACCTGGGGGAGGGCCGGCTGGTGCTGGAGGACCTCGCGCCGCGGACCGCGCTCGACGGGCTGCTGCGCCGCCACGGCGCCGGGGCGCACGCGGACCGGCTGACGGCCGCCGCCCGCGCCCGGGGCGAGCTCGGCGCGATCACCGCGGGCCACGCGGAGGCGTACTACCGGCGGCGTGCCGCGCTCGGGCCGGTCGATCCGGCCGCCGACCGGCTCGGCCGGGTCGCCAGGCAGCGCGAGTCGGGGATGCCGTCGTTGCTCGGGGTGCCGGGCCCGGGCTGGCTGTCGTTGGGCGGTCCGGCCGAGGGGGAGGCCTACCGGCAGGCGCTGGCGGCCGGGATCCCGCAGGCCGAGGACGACGGGCGTTACGGCAGGGGGCCGGCGGCGGCGTGCGTGTCGTACGCGCTGGCCCGGCTGACCCGGCTGGCCATGCTTGACGGCCGCCCGGCGGGGGACGACAGCCGGGCCCAGCTCGTCGCGATTCTGGAGGCCGCCGCCTGTACCGCAGAAGGGGCGCTGCCCCAGATGGCCGGGTGGTGCCGCCAGGTGGCCGCCGCGGTCCGGCGGCGCTGGCCGGACGCGGACGTCGACCTCGGGGCGCTGGCTCCGTACACCCCACGCCGCTGACGCCTGGTCGGCGCGCACGAGGATCGGCTATGCCACGGAGAAGCTTCCCGACCCCGCCGGGACGTGGCTGCCGTAGCCGGGCCGGACCGCGACGGACGACCCGAAGCAGAACGGGTCGCCGTAGATGCGGACGACCTGATCGGTCTGATTGTTGAGCACGTGCGCGGCGGCGGGCAGCTTCGTGCAGCCGCCGGGGTCGTTGTAGATCTCCAGGGGCAGCGGCTCGACCTGGAAGACGACGACCTGACCGGTCGCGGCCTGGGCGGGCAGGGGCGCGAGCAGCGGTACGGCCGCGGAGGCCAGGGCCAGGCTCAGCGCGGTCAGGCGGGCACGGTGGCGCATGGGCGGGGTTCCTTTCGTTTCGAGGGCCTCTCCATCCTCACGCGCCTCGCCCGTCACTCATAGTAACTGAATAGTTACTCTCCGTTACCATTCTGCGCCCCCACGTTTCTGGATTGTTACCGGAAACAACAAACTGCCGGACGGAAGGGTCTTCCAAAGCAGGCCGTGGCGGAATACGTTGCCGCAAACAACATTCATCCGGGCCCCTCCGGAAGAAAGGACCCTGCATCATGCGCAAGGGGATCCTCAGCCTGACCGCCGCGGCAGCGACGCTCGCCCTCGGTCTCACCGCCTGCGGGGGCGACAGCGGTCAGACCGGCACCACCGCCACCTCCTCCGCCTCGGCGACGCAGCCCGCGAAGGCCGGCAAGATCGGCGTCATCCTCCCGGACAGCAAGTCGTCGGCGCGCTGGGAGACGGCGGACCGCAAGTACCTGGAAGAGGCGTTCAAGGCCGCCGGCGTCCAGTACGACATCCAGAACGCCCAGAACGACAAGACGGCGTTCCAGACCATCGCCGACCAGATGATCACCAACGGGGCCACCGTCCTGATGATCGTCAACCTGGACAGCGGCAGCGGCAAGGCCGTGATCGAGAAGGCCAAGTCGCAGGGCGTGGCCACCATCGACTACGACCGCCTGACCCTGGGCGGCGGCGCCGCCTACTACGTCAGCTTCGACAACACCAAGGTCGGCACGCTCCAGGGCGAGGGCCTGAGCAAGTGCCTGGCCGACAAGAAGGCCGACAAGCCCATCGTCGCCTACCTGAACGGCTCGCCGACCGACAACAACGCGACCCTGTTCAAGAACGGCTACGACGGCGTGCTCAAGCCCAAGTTCGACGCCGGCGAGTACGTCAAGGGCCCCGACCAGGCCGTGCCCGACTGGGACAACACCCAGGCCGGGACGATCTTCGAGCAGATGCTCACCCAGCAGCCGAAGATCGCCGGCGTGCTGGCCGCCAACGACGGCCTCGGCAACGCCGCCATCACCGTGCTGAAGAAGCAGAACCTCAACGGCAAGGTGCCGGTCACCGGCCAGGACGCCACCGTCCAGGGCCTGCAGAACATCCTGGCGGGCGACCAGTGCATGACGGTCTACAAGGCGGTCAAGAAGGAGGCCGACGCCGGGGCCAAGCTCGCCGTCGCGCTGGCCAAGGGCGACAAGCCCGCGGCGAGCGCCAGCGTCAAGGACCCCGAGACCAGCCAGGACGTGCCCTCCGAGCTGCTGGAGCCGCAGGCCATCACCTTCGACAACGTCAAGGACGTCGTGGCCGACGGTTACGTCACCAAGGAGGAGCTCTGCACCGCCGACTTCGCCAAGAAGTGCACTGAGGCCGGAATTCAATAGCATGGACGGGCGCGGCCGGGTGCCACCGGCGCGAGGCCGCGCCCCTCTTTAGGGAGCCCCATGACCCCCCTCCTCGAAGTGCGCGGGATCGACAAGAGTTTCGGTCCGGTGAAGGTGCTGCACGAGGTCGAGTTCTCCGCCTACCCCGGCGAGGTCACGGCGCTCGTCGGCGACAACGGCGCCGGCAAGTCGACGCTGGTCAAGTGCATCGGCGGCATCTACCCCATCGACTCGGGCCAGATCCTCTTCGACGGCCGCCAGGTCGCCGTCCACACCCCCCGGGACGCGGGCGAGCTCGGCATCGAGATCGTCTACCAGGACCTGGCGCTCTGCGACAACCTCGACATCGTCCAGAACATGTTCCTCGGCAGGGAACGCAAGAACGGCTTCCTGCTCGACGAGGACAGCATGGAGGAGCTGGCCGAGAAGACGCTCAGCAGCCTGTCCGTGCGCACGGTGAAGTCCATCAGGCAGCAGGTCTCCAGCCTGTCCGGCGGCCAGCGGCAGACCGTCGCGATCGCCAAGGCCGTGTTGTGGAACAGCAAGGTCGTCATCCTCGACGAGCCCACCGCGGCCCTCGGCGTGGCCCAGACGGCGCAGGTGCTCGAACTCGTGCGCAGGCTGGCCGACACGGGCCTGGCGGTCGTCCTCATCTCGCACAACATGAACGACGTGTTCGCCGTCTCCGACCGGATCGCGGCGCTCTACCTCGGCAGGATGGCCGCCCAGGTCAAGACCGCCGACGTGACGCACGCCCAGGTCGTCGAACTGATCACCTCGGGTCGCAGCGGCGAACTCGGCCTCAAGAACGGGGTCACCTCATGAGCAAGGTCAAGGAACTCCCGGGCGAGGCCGTCGTCGTCGCCGCGCAGTCCCCGTCCATCGCGCACAGCGTGCGGGCGTACTGGGAGCGCGTCCGGGGCGGCGACATGGGCGCGCTGCCCGCCGTGCTCGGCCTGATCGTGCTCTGCACGGTCTTCGCCCTGGCCCGGCCCGCGTTCGTCACCTCGATCAACTTCGCCAACCTGTTCACCCAGGGCGCGAGCATCACGCTCATCGCCATGGGCCTGGTGTTCGTCCTGCTGCTGGGCGAGATCGACCTGTCGGCCGGCTTCGCCAGCGGCGTCTGCGCGGCGGTGCTCGCCGTCACGCTGGCCACCTTCGGCCTGCCCTGGTACGTCTGCGTACTGGCCGCCATCGCCACCGGCGTGCTCATCGGCATCGTCCTGGGCACGCTGGTGGCCAAGGTCGGCATACCGTCGTTCGTGGTCACGCTGGCCGCCTTCCTGGCCTTCCAGGGCCTGGTCCTGGTGCTGGTCAACGAGGGCACGAACATCTCGGTCCGGGACAGCGTGATCGTCGCCGTCGCCAACAAGAACCTGCCGCCGCTGCTCGGCTGGATCCTGTACGCGGTGTGCGTGGCGGGTTTCGCGGCCGTGCAGCTCCTGCGGGCCAGGAACCGGTTCGCGCGCGGCCTGGTCGCCGACCCGCTGTCGCTGATCGCGGCCCGCGTGGGCGCCCTGGCGCTGCTCGGCGGGCTCGCTGTCTACGTGCTCAACCTGGAGCGCAGCCGCAACCCCGCGCTGGTCTCGCTCACCGGCGTGCCGATCGTGGTGCCGGTGATCCTCGTGCTGCTCGTGGTCTGGACGCTGGTGCTGCGGCGCACCGCGTTCGGCCGGCACCTGTACGCGGTCGGCGGCAACACCGAGGCCGCGCGACGGGCGGGCATCCCGGTCGACCGCATCAAGATCGCGGCGTTCGTGATCTGCTCCGCGATGGCGGCCGTCGGCGGGATCGTGGCCGCCTCCCGGGCCAGCTCGGTCGACCCGAACACGGGCGGCAGCTCGGTGCTGCTGTACGCGGTCGGCGCGGCCGTCATCGGCGGCACCAGCCTGTTCGGCGGCAAGGGGCGGGTGCTCGACGCGGTGCTCGGCGGCGCCGTGGTGGCCGTGATCGAGAACGGCATGGGCCTGATGGGCTACGGTGCGAGCGTGAAGTACCTGGTCACCGGGTGCGTGCTGCTGCTCGCCGCGGGCGTCGACGCCCTGGCGCGCAAGCGGGCGGCTGCTGCTGGTCTAAGGTGATCAGCGACCCGCAGCCCCTGAAGGAACCCCAGACGATGCGTGCCGGACCGTCCCAGGAGGACATCAGGCGCCACAATCTCGGCGCGCTGCTTCGCCATGTCCACCTGGGCGGGCCGATCTCGCGCGCCGAGCTGACCTCGAAGATGGGGCTCAACCGCAGCACCATCATGGCGCTGACGTCCGACCTCACGGCCGCCGGGCTGGTGCGGGAGGAACTGCCGCGCGAGACCGGCCGGGCCGGCCGGCCCTCGCTGGTGGTGCGCCCGGAGTCGGCGCGCGTCTACGTGTTCGCGTTCGACGTGGGCCCCGACCGGCTCGTGGCGGCGCGGGTGGGGCTGGGCGGCGTCATCCTCGACCGCAGGGAGACCACCCGCGACCGGGGCAGGTTCGCCCTCGACGAGCTGGCCGGGGTGCTGTCGGGGTTCGCCAGGCAGATGCGGCGCAAGACGCGCGACGACACCGTGTGCGTCGGCGCCGCCGCCGCCGTGTCCGGCGGGGTGCGCAAGGGCGACGGCGTGGTGACGTTCGGGCCCAACCTGATGGCCCACGACGTGCCGTTCGGCGAGGAGCTGGGCCGCAGGCTGGGCCTCGGGCTGCCGGTCAGCGTGGGCAACGACGCCAACCTGGCGGCCCTGGCCGAGCACAGCCGGGGCCTCGGCGTGGGCGTGCGCGACCTCATCTGCCTGCACGGCGACGTGGGCATCGGCGGCGGCATCATCACCGGCGGCCACCTGCTCGGCGGCTTCGACGGCTACGGCGGCGAGGTCGGCCACATGGTCGTCAACCCCGGCGGGCGCGAGTGCTCCTGCGGCTCGCACGGCTGCCTGGAGGCCGAGGTGGGGGAGCGGGCGCTGCTGGAGCTGGCCGGCCGTTTCGGGCCCGGCCAGCACGGCCGCGACGCGGTCCGCGCCGTGGTCGACGCGGCCGACCGGGGCGACATCGTCGCGCAGGAGGCGCTGAGCCGGGTCGGCGACTGGCTGGGGCTCGGCGTGGCGAACCTGGTCAACATCTTCAACCCGGAGATGGTGATCTTCGGCGGCATGTTGCGGGAGGTCTACCTCGGCTCGGCGGCGCAGGTCCGCACCCGGCTGGCGCTGCACGCCATGGCCCCCCAGCGCGAGCACGTCCGGCTGCGCACGTCGGCGCTCGGCGACCACGTGACCCTGGTCGGGGCGGCCGAGCTGGCCTTCGCCCACGTGCTGGCCGACCCGCTGGAAGTGCTGGCCAGGGTCAGCTCCTAGCGCACCCGGGCCCTGGGGGCCGTCCAGGTGTCGCAGGCGGCGGCGGAGCCGTCGCGGTAGCCGCGGTTCTGCCAGTAGGCCAGGTTGCGCGGGCGTCCGTGGATCTTGCTGTAGTCCGCCCGGCGGACGGCGTCCAGCCAGTCGCGCCAGGTGACGTCGGGTTTGATCGAGGTGAGCGCGGCGCTGTAGAAGACGCCGGCGAAGCACTCGGCCTGCATCTCCAGCCGGTGGCTGAGCAGGGTGCGGGCCCCCGTGGAGGCGGGCTGGTACAGGGCGCTCTGCGCGTCCAGCACGCCGGTGAGCTCCTGGACGTGGTGTCCCCACTCGTGCGCGACGGAGTGCGCGATGTTCATCCGGAACGGGTCGTCCAGGTCGTGCTTCATGACGCGGATGACGATCGTGCGCTGCAGCGGGCAGTACTGCGCGCCGTTGGCGGTGATCCGGCCGCAGACCGAGTCGCCGCCGGTGGTGACGGTCACCTCGGGCGGGGTGTAGGTCAGGCCCGCGGCCGCGAACCGGCCGGCCCAGAACCGGTCGGCGCACCTGGCCATGGCCCGGTGGAACGACTTGAGCGAGGCGGCGCTGCCCGCCCTGATGGCGGGGACGGCGCAGGCCAGGCGTTCCCGTGAGACGACCGGCGCGGCCGACAATCCCCCTCGCGCCGGGCGGCCGGCCGCGGCCGACGGAGCCGGCGACAGCAGAACCGCGATCATGCACATGGCGAGCGCCATGAGGGGAATGCGCACGATCGCGGATCTTAGAGGAGTTTGTACGAGTTTGGCTTAGCTGACCTTGCCCTTGGGCGCGGCCCAGGTGTTGCAGGAGCCCGCCGACTTGCCGGTGAAGCCGCGCTTGAGCCACCACGCGACGTTGGCGTCCGAGCCGTGGCTCAGGTCGGCCGAGGAGCGCGTCTTCACGCCGAGCGCGCTCAGGTCGGCCGGGTCGTGCGTGCCCTTGAGCAGGGAGTCGAACTCCTTCTGGCTACGGCCCAGCGAGTCCCAGACGCTGCCCATGAACACCCCGGCGTAGCACTCGGCCTGCAGCTCGGTACGGCGCACCGGCTCCAGGTTCCGCGGGTTGTCCAGGACGTACTCGCCGCGCTTGTTGTGCCGGAGCATGCCGGTGAGCTTCTGGACGTGGTGGCCGTACTCGTGGGCCACCACGAGCATCAGCACCGGGTCCGACGGCTCCTCCACGACGTTCGGGCTGAGCAGGAGGGTCATCGTCTTGTTGACCGGGCAGTACAGCGCCTGCGCGCCCCCCGGGAAGCCGCCGCAGCCCGTGGGGGCGCCCAGCTTGGTGATCACCTGGAACTTCGGCTTGCTGAAGGCGAAGCCCGCCTGCTTGAGCTTGGGGGCCCAGGCCTTGTCGAGGCATTCGAGCACCGCCTCGAAGTAGACCCGCGCCTCGTCCTCGGTCCCGGACCGGACCGGCGGCTCCTCGCACGTCCTGAGCGCGAGCCGGCCGGTCTTGTAGATCGGGTTCTTCGTCAGGACCGGCTTGCTCGCCGGGGCGGCCACGGCCGCGTGGGCCGTACCGGCGACGAAAACGCTCGCCAGGGCTCCGGCAATGATCGCCAATCGGGGGGTACGCATGGGAAGGCACACTACAAAAGAGAGAGATCAAGGTAAAGCGGAAATGCCAGACGTCACTGGACGTTTCGTGCAGCCGCCGCCCACGTGTTGCAGGCGCCCGGCGCGCCCCGGTTGAAGCCCCTGGTCATCCAGGCCGCCTGCGTCGGGCCCTTGCCGTGGTCGTTCTGCGGCCAGCCCTTGGCGCCGTTCTTGTAGAACCACTGGACCGTGTAGTCCCAGTCGGACTGGTTCACCAGGGCGGTGCCCTTCATCGTGCTCATGAAGACGGCGGAGAAGCACTCGGCCTGCAGTTCGGACTTGCGCGAGAGCTGGAGGCGAGCCGCCTTGCCCGCGGTGTTCCTGGCCGTCCAGTAGTAGTTCCAGATGCCGGAGGCCTGCTGGACGTGGTGGCCGTACTCGTGGGCGATCAGGCGGCTGATGCCCAGCGGGAACGGGTTGCGGAGCTGGGCGCGGGTGATCAGCAGGTACATCGTGCGGTCGGTGGAGCAGTAGACGCCGTCGGCGCCGGTGTTCCAGGCGCCGCAGGGCGTCCTGACCTTCTTGGTGATGATCCGCAGCCGCGGCTTGCCGAACGGCATGCGGGCCTTGCGGAACTGCGTCGCCCACGCCTTGTTCAGGCAGTTCGTCACCCGCGTGAGGAAGCGGCGGTAGGCGATCATGCTGCCCGCGGGCAGCGCGCCCGGCGCGCAGTTCACATCGGCGAGCCTGCCGGTCCGGTACAGGGCGTTGGCCGTGGCCTGCGCCAGGCCGCCGGGCGCGCCGGCGCCGGCGCGGGCCGCGGCGGGCGATGAAGCGAGTTTCTGGCCTTGGCTGACCGGCGCACGCTCGGCCGAGGTCGTGGCGACGTCGGAAAGCACGAGCACGAGGGAGGCGGCGGCCATGGTGAGTGCGAGAGCCGCGGCGACCAGGGCCGCGATCCTGCCTTTAGGGAGGGAGTTCATATGTCCGGAAAGACTAGGTCAAGATCGGACATAAGTGGGTGGATTTGACTCGATGGAGTCAGCGAGACGTCGGCGAACTAGACTCTTCTGCGTCGTCGAAAAGGAACAGACGGCGAACGAGGCAGAGGGGAGTCGCATCCGTGAGCGGGTTGCTGGGCTCGATAGAGGGACCGCACGACGTCAAACGGCTCGCTGTCGATGAGCTGCCGCGGCTCGCGGGGGAGATCCGTGACCTGCTCGTCGACGCCTGCGCCAGGTTCGGCGGCCACCTCGGGCCGAACCTGGGCGTGGTCGAGCTCACCATCGCCGTCCACCGCGTCTTCGACTCCCCGCGCGACCCGGTCATCTGGGACACCGGCCACCAGGCGTACGTGCACAAGCTGCTCACCGGCCGCGCGGCCGGCTTCGAGGCGCTCAAGCAGGAGGGCGGCCTGTCCGGCTACCCGAGCCAGACCGAGTCCGAGCACGACTTCGTCGAGAACTCCCACGCCTCCACCGCGCTGTCCTACGCCGACGGCCTGGCCAAGGCGTTCAAGCTGCGCGGCGACCGCGAGCGCACGGTCGTCGCGGTGATCGGCGACGGCGCGCTCACCGGCGGCATGGCCTGGGAGGCGCTGAACAACATCGCCGCGATCAAGGACCTGCCCGTCGTGATCGTGGTCAACGACAACGGCCGCTCCTACTCCCCGACCATCGGCGGCCTGGCCTCCCACCTGTCCTCGCTGCGCGTCAACCGCCGCTACGAGGACATGCTCGAATACGTCAAGGACAAGCTCGGGAACGTTCCCGTCCTCTACGACGCCCTCCACGGCTTCAAGAAGGGCGTCAAGGACGTCCTGGCCCCGCAGGTCATGTTCGAGGACCTCGGCCTGAAGTACGTCGGCCCCATCGACGGCCACGACGAGCAGGCCATGGAGGCGGCGCTGCGCAAGGCCCGCGCCTTCCGCGGCCCGGTCATCGTCCACGCCCTCACCCAGAAGGGCCGCGGCTACACCCCCGCCGAGAACCACGACGAAGACCAGTTCCACTCGCCCGGCGCCTTCGACCGCGCCACCGGCGCCGAGAAGCCCAAGCCGCGCATCTGGACCAACGTCTTCAGCGAGGAGCTGGTCAGGCTCGGCAAGGAGCGCGAAGACCTGGTCGCCATCACCGCGGCCATGCTCCACCCCACCGGCCTCAACGCCTTCGCCGACGCCTTCCCCGACCGCATCTACGACGTCGGCATCGCCGAGCAGCACGCGCTGACCAGCGCCGCCGGCCTGGCGCTCGGCGGCCTGCACCCGGTCGTGGCCGTCTACGCCACCTTCCTCAACCGGGCCTTCGACCAGCTCCTGATGGACGTCGCCCTGCACCGGCTGCCGGTCACCGTCGTCCTCGACCGGGCCGGCGTCACCGGCGACGACGGCGCCAGCCACAACGGCATGTGGGACCTGTCGATCCTCCAGGTCGTGCCCGGCCTGCGGATCGCGGTGCCGCGCGACGGCGACCGCGTCACCGAGCTGCTGCGCGAGGCCGTCGAGGTCTCCGACGGGCCGACCGTGCTGCGCTTCCCCAAGGGCCCGGTGGCCGAGCCCCTGGAGTCCGTGGGCCGCCTGGGCGAGATGGACCTGCTGCGGGCCGCCGAGGGCGAGCCGGACGTGCTGCTGGTGGGCGTCGGCCCGATGGCGCACGTGTGCATGGAGGCGGCCGTCCTGCTCGACGCGCAGGGCATCTCGGCCACCGTGGTCGACCCACGCTGGGTCAAGCCGCTCGACGAGGCGCTGACGCTGGCCGCCGGCGCCCACAAGCTGGTCGCCGTGGTCGAGGACAACGGCCGCGTGGGCGGCGTGGGCGACGCCGTGGCCCGCCTGCTCCGCGACGCCGACGTCGACGTCCCGGTGCGCACCTTCGGCATCCCGCAGGAGTTCCTCGACCACGCCAAGCGGGCCGCGATCCTCGGCCGCATCGGCCTGACCGGCCAGGACCTCGCGCGCCAGATCACCGAGGCCGTCGCGAAGCGGACCTCCCGCGTGGAGCAGCCGGTCCGCCGTTGAGCACCCGGCGGACCACGGCGGTGATCGCCAGCATGACGACCACCGCCGCGGCCGCCGCCGGCAGCAGCAGGCCCGCCTCCCGCCGCGCCATCTGCCCGGCCACCGCCCCCAGCACGATGTACGTGCTCACCCACGCCGTGCTGCCCAGCAGGGCCCACGGCATGAACCGGCGGTAGGGCATGCCCACCGCGCCCGCCAGGGCCGGCGTCAGCGCGTGCACCACCGGCAGGAAGTAGGCCAGGGCCAGCGCCCAGCCGCTGCGCCGCAGGATCTGCTCCGCCCGGGTCCAGCGCTCCTCGCCGACGCGCCGGCCGAGCCTGCTGTTGCGCAGGCGGGGGCCGTACCGGCGGCCCAGGCGGTGGCCGCCCGTCGCGCCCAGGAGGCAGGCCAGCACGCCGGTGCCGATCAGGGCCAGCGTCTCCGGCACGCTGCCCGACGTGGCGCCCGCGACGAGCAGCAGGCCGTCGCCCGGCGTGATCAGGCCGATCCCGACCGAGGCGTCCAGCGTCAGGAAGACCAGGACGAGCGCCAGCACCACCGCCACGTCCTGACCGGCCAGCGCGTCCAGCAGGTCGTCCACCATGATGCGGGTCCGCTACCCCCGACGAGGCGCTTCACCGGCCGGCCCGGCGCGAGCGCATGATCACGGAGGGTCTGGGAAGGATCGCTGATCGTGGACATCTTTCGCACGAAGAGCGTCGAACAGTCGATCCGCGACACCGAAACTCCCGAGCATCAGCTGCGTAAACGCCTGACCGCCATGGACCTGATGGTGTTCGGCATCGGCGTGATCGTCGGCACCGGGATCTTCGTGCTCACCGGCCAGGTGGCCAAGGAGGTGGCCGGGCCGGCGGTCGCGGTCTCGTTCGTCGTGGCGGCCGTCGTGTGCGGACTGGCGGCGCTGTGCTACGCCGAGTTCGCCTCGACCATCCCCGTGGCCGGGTCCGCCTACACCTTCTCCTTCGCCACCCTCGGCGAGTTCCCCGCCTGGGTGATCGGCTGGGACCTGATCCTGGAGCTGGCGCTGGCCGCGGCCGTGGTGTCGGTCGGCTGGTCGGGCTACTTCGCCTCGATGCTCGACTCCGTCGGCATCCACCTGCCGGCCTCCATCGCGGGCGACGATCCCGTGGTCAACGTGCCCGCGGTGGCCATCGTGCTGATCCTCACCGCGATCCTGGTGGCCGGCATCAAGATCTCCTCGCGGGTCAACCTGATCCTGGTGATCACCAAGATCACGGTGGTGCTGCTGGTCATCGTGGCCGGGCTGTTCTTCGTCAAGGCCGCCAACTACACGCCCTTCATCCCCGAGCCGGTGGCCTCGCCGCGGGTCGAGGGGCTGAAGGCGCCGCTGATCCAGGTGCTGTTCGGGGTCACGCCCGTCGCGTTCGGCGTGATCGGCATCTTCTCGGCCGCGGCGATCGTGTTCTTCGCCTTCATCGGCTTCGACATCGTGGCCACCGCCGCCGAGGAGACCGTGCGCCCGCAGCGCGACGTGCCGCGCGGCATCATCGGCTCGCTGGCCGTCTGCACGATCCTCTACGTCGCCGTCTCGCTGGTCGTGGTGGGCATGCAGCCGTACAAGCAGCTGAGCACGAGCGCGCCGCTGTCGGA
This sequence comes from Nonomuraea sp. NPDC049758, assembly GCF_040674635.1. NCBI lineage: Bacteria > Bacillati > Actinomycetota > Actinomycetes > Streptosporangiales > Streptosporangiaceae > Nonomuraea > Nonomuraea sp. NPDC049758. Next base: position 228,305 of record NZ_JBFAMZ010000003.1, on the reverse strand, counting down.
CGCGTTCACCGCCGTCGGCCACCCCTGGCTGGCCGCCATCATCAGCGTGGGCGCCATCGCCGGTCTGACGACCGTGGTGCTGGTGCTGCTGCTCGGGCAGACCCGGGTGTTGTTCGCCATGTGCCGCGACGGCCTGCTGCCGCGCCGGCTGGCCGTCGTCCACCCGACCTTCGGCACGCCCGCCAGGCTCACCATCCTCATCGGCCTGGTGACCATGGCGCTGGCCGGGTTCGTGTCGTTCGGGGAGCTGGCCGAGCTGGTCAACATCGGCACGCTGTTCGCGTTCATGGTGGTGTCCGTCGGCGTGATCGTGCTCCGGCGCACCCGGCCCGACCTGGAGCGGGCCTTCCGGGTGCCGATGGTGCCGCTGCTGCCGATCCTGTCGGTGCTGGCCTGCCTCTACCTGATGCTCAACCTGCCGCTGGAGACCTGGCTCAGGTTCGTAGTCTGGATGATCATCGGCGTGGTCGTCTACTTCGCCTACGGCTACCGGCACAGCAGGCGGGGCGCCGTGCCCGGCCGGTGACGCGCGAGGGGGGCGGGCCGGCCGCCCGCCCCCCTCACCCGCTCAGATCGCCAGGAGCGTTCCGAGGCCCGCCTTCATCGTGCAGGCGTTGGTGTAGACCTTGCCCCACTTGACGGTCTTGTCGTACCACTTGCCGAGGATCATGACGGCGCGTGGCTCCACCTCCTTGCCGCAGGCCGCGGCCGCCTTCGGCGAGACGTTGATCTTGGCCGGGTCGCCCTTCACCTTGCGCAGGAGCTCGCAGGCGGCGTGGGCGGAGGGGTGGGTGCCGCCGTCGGGGCTGCAGTTGAGCCAGGCGCCCTTGGTGGGGCCGTTCTTCACTGCCATGGTGACCTTGAGGACGACCTTGGGGGTGGGGGGCGCCGCCGCCAGGGAGGGCGACGACGCGCCCAGCACGAGGGCTCCGCACAGAGCGATCGTGCCGACTGCTCGCATCATGGTTACTCTCCGTTCGTAGGACGGCACAGTACGCTACGGCGAAGGCGGCCATGACGTACGGAGACCCGCCGGGCGGGCCTCCGTAAAATCACGCGGGCAGCGAGGCCACACCGGGCGGAAGGAACCGGGGCTGGGCGATCCCCGACCTGTCCAGATAAGGCGTGATGCCACCCAGATGGAACGGCCAGCCGGCCCCCAGGATCATGCACAGGTCGATGTCCTGCGGCCCGGCCACGACGCCCTCGTCCAGCATGATCCGGATCTCCCGGGACAGCGCCCCGAGCACGCGCTCGCGGACCTGCTCGGCCGTGGACGGCGACGTGCCGCCGGCGAACAGGGCCACCGCCTCCGGGTCGAGCGAGAAGTCCGGACGGTAGACGCCGGGTTTGCCCGAGGCGACCAGCTTGGCCATGTTCTCCGAGACGCCGAACCGCTCGGGGAAGGCCGCGTGCAGCGTCTCGGCGACGTGCAGGCCGACGGCCGGGCCGACGAGCTGCAGCAGCGCGAACGGCGTCATCGGCAGCCCCAGGCCGTCGAGCGCGTGCTCGGCGACCTCCAGCGGCGTGCCCTCGTCCACGGCGGCCACGACCTCGCCCATGAAGCAGGTCAGCAGCCGGTTGACCACGAACGCCGGCGCGTCCTTGACCAGCACGGACGACTTCCGCAGCGACTTGCCCACCGCGAACGCCGTGGCCAGCGTGGCGTCGTCGGTCGAGGCGCCCCTGATGATCTCCAGCAGCGGCATCACGGCGACCGGGTTGAAGAAGTGGAACCCGACCAGCCGCTCGGGGTGCGCCAGCCCGGCGCCCATCTCGGTGAGCGAGAGCGAGGAGGTGTTGGTGGCGAGCACGCACTCGGCCGACACCACGGCCTCGACCTCCGCGAACACCTGCTTCTTGACCGCCATGTCCTCGAAGACGGCCTCGATGACGAAGTCGGCGTCGGCGAAGGCGTCCTTGGTCAGGGAGCCGGTGACCAGGGACTTGAGCCGGTTGGCCTGGTCGGCCGAGACGCGGCCCTTGCCCAGCAGCTTGTCGACCTCGGCGTGCACGTACCCCACGCCCTTGTCCAGGCGGGACTGGTCGAGGTCGGTCAGCACGACCGGGACCTCCAGGCGGCGGGCGAACAGCAGCGCCATCTGCGAGGCCATCAGCCCGGCGCCCACGACGCCGACCTTGGTGACCTTGCGGGCCAGCGACCTGTCCGGTGCGCCGGCCGGCCGCTTGGCCCGGCGCTGGACCAGGTCGAAGGAGTAGAGCCCGGCCCGCAGCTCGTCGCCCATCAGCAGGTCGGCCAGCGCCTGCGTCTCGGCGGCGAAGCCCTCGTCGCGCGAGGCGGTCGCGGCCAGCGCGATCAGGTCGAGCGCCCGGTAGGGGGCGGGGGAGGCGCCGCGCAGCTTCATGTCCACCAGGAAGCGCGCGTCGGCGACGGCCTTGTCCCAGCCGTCGTGCTGCTGCCGCTCGACGGCGACCTCGCCCTTGACCACGCGGGCGGCCCAGCGCAGCGACTCCTCCAGGAAGTCGGCCGGCTCGAACATCGCGTCCGCGACGCCCAGCTTGTACGCGTCCGCGCCCTTGATCATGCGGTTCTGCGACAGCGGGTTCTCGATGATCAGCTTGATCGCGTTCGCCGGGCCGATCAGGCGGGGGAGCAGCTGCGTGCCGCCCCAGCCGGGCACCAGGCCGAGGAAGCACTCGGGCAGCGCCACCGCGGGCACGCCGGAGGAGATCGTCCGGTACGCGCAGTGCAGCGCGATCTCCAGGCCGCCGCCCATGGCCGCGCCGTTGACGAACGCGAACGTCGGGATCGGCAGCTCGCCCAGTCTGCGGAAGACGTGGTGGCCCAGCGCGCCGATGGCCTCGGCCTCCTCGCGGGAGGCCACGGCGGCCGCGCCCTTGAGGTCGGCGCCGACGGCGAAGATGAACGGCTTGCCGGTGACGCCCACGGCGGCCAGGTCGGTGCGCTCCGCGATCCGCGACAGGGCCTCCTCCAGCGCGAACAGGCCGTGCGGGCCGAAGGTGTTGGGCTTGGTGTGGTCGAAGCCGTTGTCCAGGGTGATCAGGGCCATCGTGCCGGCGCCGCCGGGCAGCGGCACGTCGCGCACGAGGGCCTTGGTGACGACCTCGTCGGTGTTGCGCCCGCTCAGCAGCGCGCGCCAGGTCTCGATGTCGCTCATGCCAGGTTCTCCCAGATCACAGTGCCGCCCATGCCCATGCCGACGCACATGGTGGTGATGCCGTACCGCACGTCGGGCCGCTCGCCGAACTGGCGGGCGAGCTGCGTCATGAGCCGGACGCCCGAGGAGGCCAGCGGGTGGCCGAAGGCGATCGCGCCGCCGTAGGGGTTGACGCGCTGGTCGTCGTCGGCGATGCCGAAGTGCTCCAGGAAGGCCAGCACCTGGACGGCGAACGCCTCGTTGATCTCGAACAGACCGATGTCGCCGATGGACAGCCCGGCCAGCCGCAGCGCCCGCTCGGTGGACGGGATCGGGCCCACGCCCATCACCTCGGGGTCCACGCCCGCGAAGGCGTAGGAGACCAGGCGCATCTTCGGCGTCAGGCCCAGCTCGCCGGCGACCTCGCGGGCGGCCACGATGCAGCCGGTGGCGCCGTCGTTGATGCCGGAGGAGTTGCCCGCGGTGACGTTGCCGTGCGGGCGGAAGGGCGTCTTGAGCGCGCCCAGCGCCTCCATCGTGGTGCCGGGGCGCGGCGCCTCGTCCTCGGCGGCCAGGCCCCAGCCCTTCTCGGCCGTCCGGACCGCGGTGGGAACGAGGTCGGGCTGGATCTTGCCGTCGGCGTACGCCTTGGCCGCCTTCTCCTGCGAGAGCACCGCGTAGGCGTCGGCGCGCTCCTTGGAGATGGACGGGTAGCGGTCGTGCAGGTTCTCGGCGGTCATGCCCATGACCAGCGCGCTCGGGTCGACCAGCTTCTCCGACAGGAACCGCGGGTTGGGGTCCACGCCCTCGCCCATGGGGTGGCGGCCCATGTGCTCGACGCCGCCGGCGATGGCCACGTCGTAGGCGCCGAAGGCGATGCCGCCCGCGACCGTGGTGACCGCGGTCATCGCGCCCGCGCACATGCGGTCGATCGCGTAGCCGGGCACGCTCTTGGGCAGACCGGCCAGCACCGCGGCCGAGCGGCCGATGGTCAGGCCCTGGTCGCCGATCTGGGTCGTCGCGGCGATGGCCACCTCGTCCACGCGCTCGGGAGGCAGACCGGGGTTGCGCCGGATGAGCTCGCGGATGACGCGGACGACCATGTCGTCGGCGCGGGTCTCCGCGTACAGTCCCTTCGGCCCTGACCTGCCGAAGGGCGTGCGTACGCCGTCGACGAACACGACGTCACGAGAGGAAGGCACGGATTCGCTCCTCGTTCTTGGATGGGATTCCGCGCCTATGCTACTCGTCGGTAACCACCCCGCAGACGAGGGCGGCGGTCAGCAGCGCGTAAACGATCGGCATGGGCGGTTCCCAGAGATGGGCGCGGGCTCCGAGCAGGGCGGCGACCGCCACGGCCGCGCCCGTCCAGAGCGCCGCGCCCCCTCGTGGACGCGCGCCCCGGCCGGGATCCCACGGATCGCCAGGTGATCCACCCGGACGACCGGCGCGCGCCACTATCCCCAGGGCGTCCCGTGCCCACCAGATGAGGAACGACACCCCCGCGGCCAGGCCGATCACCATGGCGGCCTCGACGGCCCAGCTCAGGGCGTCGGCGAAGGCGTACAGAGCGGCCGCCCTGAACTGGCCGGGAGAGGTGGCGCCGAGCAGCAGCAGCACGGCCCAGCCGGACGCGACGCCGAGCCGGCTCAGCGGACGCCGCCGGGCCGAGGGCGGCACGGCGAACAGCTCGCGCTCGCGCCGGCGCACCAGGCGCGCCCGCGCGCCCCACACCAGCTGGGTGACCGCCAGGACGGGCAGCGCGGTCGCGAACACCGCCAGCGAGAGCACGGCGAGCGGTAACGTCTGCTCTCTGGTCGGCGCGCGGTCGGCCAGCACCTGTGACGTGGCCAGCAGCGCGATCGAGCCGGCCAGCGCGACGAAGACGGCCCGGCGGGCGGTCCGGGCGGCGGTGCGCAGCCCGGCCAGCGCCTCGGCGCCTGGAGGGGGCGCCATCTCGGTCAGAAGCATGGACGTCATGATGGCGTCACGGACCGTAGTGACGCCGTGGATTCGCGCGCATTGCATGGAGCCCTCGCCGGACGCGTCCGCCGGAGGCTGCCATGGGGTGAAATTTGCGACACGCCGTATATACGGCGGAATATCAGTATGCTGCGCGTCACACCAAAGGGGGCCGCGCTCTGCGAGGGGCGCGCGGGGGCGCGTCCTGTGCGGGCGCGCGTAGAGGGGGGCGCGTGAGCGAGGGCCGGAGAGCGCCGGAACGGCCGCAGCATCGCCCCGACCGCCGCCCGGACCGCCACCCCGATCAGCGCCCCGACCGTCGCCTGGACCGGCCCCCGGGGCCTGCGCGGCGGATCACGCCGCTGGCGTGGGTGAGCATGGCGCTGACGTTCGTGCTGGTCGCCGTCACGCTGGGCGGGTACGCCTACTACCGCAGCGTCGACAACGAGATCCCGCGCGTGCCCGTGGACGCCGGGCCGTCGCGGCCGCCCGAGACCGGCGCGCTCAACGTGCTGCTCGTCGGCTCGGACTCGCGCGAGGGCGACAACAAGAAGTACGGCGCGAAGTCGCAGGGCCTCGGTGAGCGCACCGACACGATCATGGTGCTGCACATCTCCCCGGACCGGGACAAGGCCACCATGATCAGCTTCCCCCGGGACACCATGGTCATGATCCCGCAGTGCCGGAGCCGCACCGGCACGATGCTGGCCGGCGGGCTGCGCCAGATCAACTCCGCCTTCAACGACGGCGGCATCGACTGCACGGTCCGGACGCTCGAATCGCTCACCAACATCAAGATCAACCACATCGTGAAGGTCGACTTCACCGGCTTCAAGGGCATCGTCGACGCCCTGGGCGGCATCGAGATCTGCCTGCCCAAGGCGGTCAACGACCCCAAGGCCAAGCTCGTGCTCAGCGCGGGCAAGCACGTCGTCAAGGGCGAGCAGGCCCTCGGGTACGTGCGCACCCGCTACACCCTCGGCGACGGCAGCGACCTCGGCCGCATCCAGCGCCAGCAGGTCTTCCTCACCAAGGTGCTGGACAAGATCACCGATGGCGGGCTGCTCACCGACCCCGGCAAGCTGAACGCGTTCCTGCGGGCCGGGGCCAAGGCCGTCACTCTGGACGACAAGCTCACGCTGTCGCGGATGCTGGAGATCGCGGGCAGCGTCAAGGGACTGACCGCCAAGGAGCTCAAGGGCATCACCGTGCCGGTGGAGGCGTACCCGGCCGACAAGAACCGGGTGCAGCTCAAGCAGCCGGACGCGCGCAACTTCTTCGAGGCCGTGCGCTCCGACGTCAACGTGACCCCGCCCTCGGCCGCCGCCAAGCCGAAGGTCGAGAACGGGCAGGTGCGCGTCCAGGTGCTCAACGGCACCACCGAGCTGGGCAAGGCAGGTCAGGTGGCCGACGAACTGGCCGACCAGGGGTTCGCCGTCGTCCAGGTCGGCAACGCCGCGCCGGTGGCCACCACGTCGATCCGGTACGCGAAGAAGGACGCCGACAACGGCGCCGTCTACGGGGACGCCGTGGCCGCCCGGCTGTCGAAGGACAAGCGCACGCCGGTGGCGGGCAAGGTCGCCCCGGTGAACCCGAAGCCGTACGCGACCAAGGTCACCCCGCTGCCCGACGGGCCGATCGTGCAGCTCGTCATCGGGGCCGACTGGCCGGGCGTGCGGGTGGCGTCGGCGATCCCGGGCTCGCTCAAGGACAAGGTGGTCGACTCCACCACGAACCCCTGCCTGTGACCCGGCCGGCGGGTTAGAGGTCCTCGGCCAGCAGCAGATCGACCAGGCCGGGGAAGCGGGCGTCGAGGTCGTCGCGGCGCAGCCGGATGAACAGCTTGCGGCCCTCCGGGCGCTGGCAGATGACGCCGGCCTCGCGCAGCACCCGCCAGTGGGCGGTCAGCGTCGACTTCGGCACGTCGGCCACGACCTCGCCGCAGAACAGCTCGTCCCCCGAGGCCAGCGCGCGCACGATCTTGGCGCGTACGGGATGGCCGAGCGCGGCGAGCACCTCCACCAACTGGATCTGGTCACGCGACGGGTGCAGCATGCCGCCATTGTACGGATAACGCGAACGGTGATTTGACGGGCATTGTTCGTATGTACGAAGATTACGTACTCAGCTGAGGTTGGGAGGGTGCTGTGTTCGATGTCGCCGTGGTGGGTGGCGGGCCCGTGGGCATGTTGCTCGCCGCCGAGCTGGGCCTGCAGGGGGTGCGGCCGCTGGTGCTCGAACGGCTCGCCGTGCCGACCGGCCAGTCCAAGGCCGGGACGCTGCACGCGGGCACGGCTCGGAGCCTGGACCGGCGCGGGCTGCTGGAGGCGGTGGGGCGGTCCACGTACGGGAGCGTGAGCTTCCACTTCTCCGGCTTGTTCGGGCTCGACCTCGGCGCGGTCTCGGACGGCGGCCCGAGCATCGTGGGCAGCCCGCAGGCGTGGGCCGAGCAGGTGTTCGCCCGCCGCGCGGCGGCCCTGGGGGCGGAGATCCGGCGCGGCCAGGAGGTCACCGGCCTGGAGCAGCGGGACGACCACGTCGCCCTGACCGTGAACGGCCGCGAGCTGACCGCCCGGTACGTCGTCGGCGCCGACGGCGCGCGCAGCGTCGTGCGCAAGGCCGCCGGTATCCCGTTCACCGGCGCCGGGGCCCGCGTCGCCGCGCTCATGGGCGACGTGCGGCTGCTCGACCCGTACACGGTGCCGCCGGGCTACACGCGTACGCCGCGGGGCTGGGCCATCGTCTGGCTCGACCCCGCCGGGCACAGCCGCGTCACCACCTACGACTTCCGCGCCCCGCACGCCGACCGGGAGGCCCCCGTCGCGATCGAGGAGCTCCAGGAGGCGGCCGAGCACATCCTCGGCGTCCCGGTCCCGATGGCCGGCGCGCGCAACCTGTCCCGGTACGGCGACGCCGCCCTGCAGGCCGAGACCTACCGCGCGGGCCGCGTCCTGCTGGCCGGGGACGCCGCGCACGTGCACTTCCCCTGGGGCGGCCAGGGGCTCAACACCGGCCTGGGGGACGCCATCAACCTGGGCTGGAAGCTGGCCGCCGAGGTGCGCGGCGAAGCCTCCGCCGGGCTGCTGGACAGCTACCACGCCGAGCGGCATCCGGTCGGCGCGCGGGTGTTGTGGAACGTGCGGGCCCAGAGCGCGCTGGCCCATCCCGACCCGGCCGTCGACCCGCTGCGCGAGCTGTTCGCCGAGCTGATGCGGTTCGACCAGGTCAACGAGTACCTGAGCGGGATGATCGCCGGGGTGGACACCGCCTACGACGTGGGCGTGCCCGGAGCCGGGCGGATGGCTCCCGACCTGCCGGTCAAGACGGCCGGCGGCGTGGTGCGCACCGCGGAGCTGCTGCGCGGCGGCCGGGCGCTGCTGCTGGACCTCGGCGGGCGCGACGACCTGGTGGCCGCGGCCGCTCCGTGGGCGGACCGGCTGGAGGTCGTGCGGGGCAGCGCGGAGCACGACGCCGAGGCGCTGCTCGTGCGGCCCGACGGCTATACGGCCTGGACATCGGAGGCGCGGGGGCACCCGCTGGAGGCCGCGCTCGCCCGCTGGCTGGGACCAATGTGACGCAGAGTAACTTTAGCGAAACATGTGAAATTTCCGGACAAGTCTGTTAAGAAAGGTCGCGGTCCGTATTCAGAGCTAGAGAGGTTCCATCGTGGCGCGCGACGAGAACGACAGGCCGTACGAGGATGGGCAGGGTAAACCGTTAAACCCGGAGCTGACCGGAGACGTGCTGTCCCCCAGGTGGAGCACCGAGGACACCGACGAGCAGCCCGCGATCCAGGTCTCCGGCAACGAGACCTACATCCTCTCGGCCGGCCAGGGCGCGCAGCCCGTCGAAGTCCCGGCGACCCCCGCGACCCCGGCCGACGCGCCGCACGACGTGCTCGACGGCCCGAGCGGCCCGCACGACGTCCTGGACGGGCCGAGCGGGTCCCACGAGGCCCTGAGCGGGCCGCACGAGACGCTGGCCGGGCCGTACGAGAGCCTGAGCGGGCCGCACGCCGTCGTCGAGGCGGACGGCCCCGACGTTCCCGGCGACGACCGCGCGGCCGACGACGACCTGCCCTACCTGCCGCTGGACCAGGGCTACAAGCCCGGACGCGACGACGACGAGGGTGAGACCAGGCGCGGTTTCCTCGGCTCCGGCTGGACCGACGACGCCGACGACCGCCGGGGCGGCGCCGGGCGCGATCGCGAGGTGCGCCGGCGTACCAGGGTGCTGGTGCTGGCGGCCGCCGCGGTGGTGCTGGTCGGCGCCGGGGCGGGCTGGCTGCTCACCGGCACCTCCTCCGACGACCCGTGCGGGGTCGGCGCCTGCGCCGGCGCGAGCCAGGTCACCGCCCCGCCGCAGACCGCGCTCCCGGAGGAGACCGAGTCCGCCCCCGAACCCGGGGAAACGGACACCGCCGAGCCGACCGTGTCCGAGACCGTAACCCCCACCCCCGTGGCCCGCCGCCCCCGTCCCACCCGCGAGCCGTCGGCGCGGCCCACCGCCACCCGCGAGAGCCGTCCGACGGCCACGCCCGACGAGAAGGTCACCCACGGCCCGCAGGACGGGATGAACGAGACCTCCGACGGCACCCCCGAGGACTCGGCCGAGGAGTCGGCCAAGGCGCCCGCCACCAGGCAGCCGGAGCGGCAGGAGAGCGCACCCCCCACCCAGGCGCCGCCCGCGCAGCAGGAGCAGCCCGCCCCCGCGCCGAGCGAGAAGAAGGGCCTGTTCGACATCCTGTTCCCCTGGGCGTGAGGGTCCCGTCGCCGTCCTGGTGAGCGCGGTGCCGCGAGTTGTGTCGCCGCCGCGGGCGGGCGTGCGAGGATGCGGAGCCAGGTCGTCGTCTGGCAGACTTGGAAACCGCTTTCCGGGAGGTCTCGTGGTCACGCTTGAGGACGTCGCCAAACAGGCCGGCGTCTCCCTCGCCACCGCCTCGCGGGTGCTCAACGGCAGCACCCGCCAGGTGGGCGCGACCCTGCGGGCCCGCGTCGAACGGGCCGCCGACGAGCTCGGCTACCGCGCCAACATCGCCGCCCAGACGCTGGCCCGGGGGGCGAGCAACGTCATCGGCATCGTCGTCCACGACCTGACCGACCCCTACTTCGCCGCGCTGGCCGACGGCGCGATGCGGGCCGCCGCCACCGAGGGCATGCTCGTCATGGTGGGCACCACCCACCGCGACCCCGAGCAGGAGATCGCCTACGTCGCCACCATGAACGCCCAGCGCGTGCGCGCCGTGCTGCTGGCCGGCTCCCGGGTCGCCGACCCCGTCGTGACCGGGCGGCTGCGCGAGGAGCTGGCCCGCTACCAGGAGGGCGGCGGGCGGGCCGCGTGCGTCGGCCAGGACCTGCTCGGCGTGGACACCGTCGCGCCCGCCAACCGGGCCGGCGCCGCGGCGCTGGCCCGCGCGCTGGCCGGGCTCGGGCACACCCGCTTCGCCGTGCTGGCCGGGCCGCCCCACCTGGTGACCGCCGCCGACCGGTGCGAGGGGTTCACGCAGGCGCTGCGGGAGCTGGGCCTGCCCGAGCCCGTCGTGGTCCACGGGCCGTTCGACCGCGACGGCGGCTACCGGGCCGCGACCGAGATCGGCAAGGCGACGACCTGCGTGTTCGCGGTCAACGACGTGATGGCCGTGGGGGCGCTGGCCGCCTGCCGGGAGCGCGGGATCCGGGTGCCCGAGGACGTCTCGGTGGCCGGGTTCGACGACATCGTCACGTTGCGTGATCATGTGCCCGCGCTGACGACCGTGCGGCTGCCGCTGACGGACATGGGGGCGCGGGCCCTGGAGCTCGCGCTCGGCCGCGAGGACGCCGCCGCCCCCGTGGTCGAGCACGTCGCGGGCGAGGTCGTGCTGCGGGAGAGCGTCAGGAGGATGGCGTGAGCGTGACGGACGCGGAAGCCGGGGGTGACGGCGTGAAGCTGGCGGTCAGCACGTTGGGGATGCCTGGGGAGGGGCTGGAGCGGGCGGCCGGGATCGCCGTCGCGCACGGCTGCCAGGGGCTTGAGCTGCGGCTGCATCCCGACACGGGCGTCCATGCCGGGCTCACCGGGCAGGAGCGGCGCGCGGTGCGGGAACGGGTGGAGCGAGCGGGGCTGGAGATCGCCGCCCTGGCTGGATATGTCGGCATCTGTGAGCCGGGACCGGACGCGCCGGTCGCCGACGCGCTCCTCGCCGACCTGCGGCTGGCCGCCGATCTGGGCGCGCCGGGCGTGCGGGTGTTCCCCCGCGGCGACGATCCGGCGGTCGGCGCCCGCCGGCTGAGGTCTGTGGCCGGTACGGCCGCCGCCCTCGGCGTACGCGTCCTGGTCGAGACGCACGACCGGATGCCCACCGGCGCGGCCGTGGCCGGGCTGCTGGCCGAGGCGGGATGCCCGGAAGTCACCGGCGCGCTGTGGGACCTGCTGCACCCCTGGCGGCACGGCGAGTCCCCGGCCGCCACGCTCGCGGCGCTCGGCCCCTCGCTCGCCTACGTGCAGGTCAAGGACGCCGTCTCGGCCGAAGACACCACCCCGGTCCCGATGGGGACGGGCTCGGTCCCGCTGGAGGAGGCCGGCGACCTGCTGCGCGCGGCCGGGTACGCCGGATGGGTCTCGCTGGAGTGGGAGCGCACCTGGTACCCGGACGTGGCGCCGGTCGAGGAGATCCTGCCGGGCGCGGTCGCCTGGGTGCGACGGTTCACCGCTTAGATAGGGGAATGCCCCTTAACAAGAACAAAGTCCTCGTGGTCGGCATGGACGGCCTGCGCTTCGACCGGCTCGTCGCCCTGGCACCGCCGGTCCTGTCGTCGTTGATGGCCTCCGGCGCGTACGGCACCAGCAAGCTCCCGTACGGCGAGGCGGCGGCCCCCAGGACGGAGTCGCCCGGCGAGGTCGTGCCCAAGGCTCCGGAGCCGCCGGCGGCGGGCCGCGTGATCAGATCGCGCACGGACTCGGGCCCCGGCTGGTCGTCGATCGCCACGGGCGCCTGGCCCGACAAACACGGCGTCGTGGACAACAGCTTCACCAGCCACCAGTTCACGAAATTTCCGGACTTTTTGAGTCGTGCGAAGAATGCCCGCCCCGACCTCGTGACCGCCGCCTTCCTCTCCTGGGCCGCCCTCGGCGAGCACGGCGCGTTCGGCCCCGCCATCGACCACCGCATGGTCCTGGACGGCTACGCCCTCACCTGGACCGCCGCCGACCGGCAGATCGCCGACGCCGCCGAGCGCCACCTCGCCGAGACCGGCCCCGACCTCGCCTTCGTCTATCTCGGCGACACCGACGAGGTGGCCCACGCCCTCGGCCCCCACTGCCCCGAGTACGCCGCCGCCCTGCACGCCCAGGACGCCTACCTGGGCCGCCTGCTCGACGCCGTCCGCGCCCGTCCGGGGGAGAGCTGGACCGTGCTGGTCACCACCGACCACGGCCACGTGGACGAGGGCGGCCACGGCGGCACCTCGGCCGAGGAGCGCACGGTGTTCGTGATCGCGAACCGGCTGGACGCGGACCTCGGCGGCCGCCCGCTGGCCGAGCCCCGCCTGGTGGACGTCGGCCCGACCGCGCTGGCCCTGCTCGGCGTGCCGCTCGACCCGGCCTGGGAACTGGACGGGACACCGCTGTTCAACAGTTGGTGAATTTATGGCAGACTCGGGAGAGGGGGTGCCTTCCATGAGGACCACACGCGACCTCTCCGAGATCGACGCCACGATGCTCGCCGAAGTGGGCGGAAAGGCCGCCAACCTCGGCGAGCTGACCCGCGCCGGCCTGCCCGTCCCGCCCGGCTGGGCCCTGACCACCGACGCCTACCGGCAGGTCGCCGCCGGGCTCGACCTCACCCCGGGCGACGGGCTCGCCGCGCGGGCCAGGCGCCACCTGCTCCGGGCCGAGATGCCCGCCCCGGTGCGCGAGGCGATCCTGACGTCCTACGCGCGGCTCGGCGCGGACGTCCCGGTGGCCGTGCGCTCCTCGGCCACGGCGGAGGACCTGCCGTTCGCCAGCTTCGCCGGCCAGCAGGACACCTTCCTCAACGTGGTGGGCGCCGAGGCGGTGCTCGACGCCGTGCGCCGCTGCTGGGCCTCGCTGTGGGGCGACCGGGCCGTGGCCTACCGGGAGGCGAGCGGCGTCGGCCACGCCGGCGTCCGGCTCGCGGTGGTCGTCCAGGTGATGGTGGACGCGCGGGTGGCCGGGGTGATGTTCACGGCCAACCCGGTGACCGGCAGGCGGCGCGAGACCGTCCTCGACGCCGCCCCCGGACTCGGCGAGGCGGTCGTCTCCGGAGCCGTCGATCCCGACCGGTTCGTCGTCTCGGGCGGCCGGGTGCTGGAACGGCGGGCGGGCCACCCGAAGCTGGCCGTCCGGCCGCTGCCCGGCGGCGGCGTCGAACGCGTCGGGACCGCCGCCGGGGGCCTGTGCCTGACCGACGCGCAGGTGCTCGCCCTGGCCGAGCTCGGCGCGCGCGTCGAGGACCACTACGGCACGCCGCAGGACACCGAGTGGGCCATCGGCCAGGACGGCACGCTCTGGCTCACCCAGGCCAGGTCGATCACCACCCTCCACCCGCTGCCCCGGCCGGCCGGGCCCGGCCTGCGCGTCCACCTGTCGCTCAACGTCGCCCAGGGCGTGATGGGGCCGCTCACGCCGATGGGGGTCTCGGTGTTCAACCTGGTCGCCTCGGGGGCGGCGGCCCTGTTCGGGCACCCGCCCGCCGACCGGCTCGACGGCCCGGCGTTCCTGTCCGAGGCGGGGCAGCGGTTGTGGATCGACCTGACCACGCCGCTGCGCAGCCGTACCGGCCGGGCGGTCCTGACCCGCATGATGCCCCTGGGGGAGGCGCGGGCCGCGGCCGTCGTGCGGGAGCTGGCGGGCGACCCGCGGCTGTCGGTCGTCCAGACCTCGCCGCGCCCGTTCCTGCGCGGGCTGCGCCGCTTCGCGCGCCGCGTGCACGCGCCGGCGCGCGTCCGCGACGCGCTGCTGAGCCCGGCCAGGGCGCTCGCCCACGCCGCCCGCGTCGGCGAGGAGCTGGACCGCAGGCTCGAACCGCCGCCCGGCGCCACCCCCGCCCAGCGCCTCGACCACGCCGAACGCCTGCTCGCCGGGACGTTCCCGGCCATCGTCTCGATCATGCCGATCGTGATCACCGGCTACGCCCTGCTCGGCCTGGCCGCCCGGCTCTCCGGCACGCGGGTGGGCGACCTGCAGGACGTCCTGCGCGGCGTCCCGAACAACCCGACCACCGAGATGGACCTCGAACTGTGGGACCTGGCCGGCCGCGTCGAGCCCGAGGCGTTCCGTGCGGCGCCCGCGGCCGAGCTGGCCCGCCGCTACCGGGCCGGCGAGCTGCCGCCGCGGGCCCAGAAGGAGCTCGCCGCCTTCCTCGGCAGGTACGGCCACCGCGGCGTGGCCGAGATCGACGTCGGCGTGCCCCGCTGGTCCGACGACCCCACGCACATCCTCGGCGTGCTGGCCAACTACCTGCGCATGGACGCCGGATCCGGCCTCGCCCCCGACGCGCTGTTCGCCAGGGGCGCGCGGGCGGCGCGGGACGAGGTCGAGCGGGTCGCCGAGCTGGCCGCCCGCAGGGGCCGGTGGCGGGCGCCCGTGGTGCGCTTCGCGCTCGGCCGCACCCGGGCGTACGCGGGGCTGCGCGAACTGCCCAAGTACCACGCGGTCAGGGCCATCGCCGCCGTCCGGCACAGCCTGCGCGCGGTCGGGGAGCACCTGGCCGCCGCCGGCGTCCTGGACGACCCCGCCGACGTGTACTTCCTGCGCCTGGAGGAGGCCAGGTCCGCCCTGTCCGGCGGCGACCTGCGCGACCTGGTACGCGAGCGGCGGACGGCGTACGAGCGGGAGTCGCGCCGCAGGCACGTGCCCCGGATCATGCTCTCCGACGGCACCGAGCCCGAGGCCCTGGCCGGACCGGTCCCCGACGGCGCGCTGACCGGCACGGCCGCCTCGGCCGGCACGGTCACCGGCCTCGCCCGGGTGGTGCTCGACCCGAACGGCGCCCACCTCGAACCGGGCGAGATCCTGGTCTGCCCCTCGACCGACCCCGGCTGGACGCCGCTGTTCCTCACGGCCGGCGGCCTGGTGATGGAGATGGGCGGCGCCATGTCGCACGGCGCCGTGGTGGCCCGCGAGTACGGCATCCCCGCCGTCGTCGGCGTCCGCGACGCCACCGGCCGCATCGCCACGGGCCAGGAGATCACCGTCGACGGAGCGGCGGGCACGGTGACCCTTTAGAGCACTATGGTGATCAGGTGCCCGATCCGTACTGGAATCACAACGTGCACTACCAGCGGCTGGTGCTCAGCCTGATCCCGCCCGGCTCGTCCCGCGCCGGCGCTACCTGATCGTCTGGGACGCGTCCCGTTAAGCCCGTGCCGCCCCGGGTAACCGGAGGAGGCATCACGTTTCCGGATGAGGCGGTTCCATGCTGGTCACAGAGCTGGTGCGCAGGGTCGGCGGGACCCTCGCGCAGTCTCAAGGACGCTTCCCCCTCTACGCCGACCCCGTGACGGGCGAATGGACCTGGTCCGAGGACGGAGACTGGTGCGGCGGCTTCTGGGGCGGTCTGCTGTCCCTGGCCGCGGTCGCCACCGGCGAGCCCCGCTACGCCCGCGCCGCCGGCCAGGTCGCCGAACGGCTGGCCGCCCGCACCGACGCCCCCACGCTGCTGCGCGGCATGTTGTTCTGGTACGGCGCCGCGCTCCCGGCCGTGCTCGCCGGCGACGAGGAGCCGGGCGCCACGACCGCCGTGGCCGCCGCCCGGTCGCTGAGCATCGGCTTCGACCCGCTGGCCGGCCTGCTGCCGCCCCAGGAGGAGGACGTCGTCAGGTACGGCTGGCCGCGCCCCGGCGCCTGCGTGGACGGCCTGCCCGGCACCGTCCCGCTGCTGGCCTTCGCCTGCGAACGCACCGGCGCCCGCGAGCTGCTGGTGATGGCCGAGTCTCACGCCCGCACCGGTTACGCCATGTGCGTACGGGAGGACGGCTCGGTCGCCCAGACCTCGGCCGGCGCCGTCAACGGCTCCTCACCCGGCAGCACCTGGGCCCGCGCGCAGGCGTGGGCCATGCTGGGCCTGGCCCAGGCCGCCCACCTGTCGGCCGAGTTCATCGGCCCGGCCACCGAGGTCGCCGACTGGTACCTGGCCCACGTCCCGTCCGACCTGGTCTGCTACTGGGACTTCGACGACCCCGGCATCCCCGCCGCGCCCCGCGACACCTCGGCCACCGCGATCGCCGCCGCCGCCCTGGCCAAGCTCGCGCCGCTGGCCAAGGACGGCTACCGCGAGCAGGCCGCCCGTACGCTGGACGCGCTGGCCCGCGACCACCTCAACGAGCACGGCGGCCTGGTGGACGGCTGCTACGACCGGCGCAAGGGCCTGGCCACCGCCCACGAGCTGGTCTGGGGCGACTACTTCCTGCTCGAAGCCGCCCTCACCCTCGACGGCACGATCGACCCCGGCCGCGTCTAGACCACCAGCTCGGCGTAGCGGGCCTGCATCGTGGCCAGCACCTCGTCCGGGTCGGCCGCCCAGACGTCGGCGTTGAAGATCTCGACCTCGATGTCGCCCGCGTACCCGGCGGCCAGCACGGCCCGGGTGATCGGCGCGAAGTCGATCACGCCGTCGCCCATCATGCCCCGCCCGAGCAGCACGTCGGCGGGCAGCGGGTGCAGGTAGTCGCACACCTGGTACGACGCGATGCGCCGCCCGGCCCGCGCGACGTCCTCGGCCAGCCTGGGGTCCCACCACACGTGGAAGGTGTCCACCACCACCCCGACCTGCTCCTCCGGGTAGGGCAGGCTGAGGTCGAGCGCCTGGCCCAGCGTGGACAGCACCGCCCGGTCGGGGCAGTAGATCGGATGCAGCGGCTCCAGCGCCAGCCTGACGCCGCGCTCGCCGGCGTAGGGCGCCAGCACCGACAGCGCCTCGGCGACCCGCTCCCGCGCACCGGCGACGTCCTTGGAGAAACCGGGCGGCAGCGGCTCGCCCGGCCGCACCCCCGGCAGCCCGCCGACCACCATCACCAGGCACGCGGCCGCCAGCTCGGCAGCCTCGTCCACGGCCCGCCGGTTGTCGTCGAGCGCCCGCTCGAACGCGCGCCGCCCCTCCTCGCCGGGCAGCCCGCCCGCCGTGAGGAAGCCGCCCCGGCACAGCGAGGACACCCGCAGCCCGGCCTCGCGCACCAGCTTGGCGCTGCGCGCGAGCCCCTCCTCGGCCACCTTCTCGCGCCACAGCCCGATCGCCTCCAGGCCGTGCCGCGCGCAGCCGTCCACGGCCTCGGCGACCGACCAGCGCCTGGTCGTCCACTGGTTCAGCGACAGGCTCACAGGCCGTTCACCGCCAGCAGCGCCGTCATCCTGCGCACGGCCAGCTCCTGGTCGGCCAGCAGCCCGGCCTGGTCGGCCAGCCGGAACACCTCCGCCAGGTGGCGCAACGAGCGCGCCGACTGGGCGCCGTTCACCATGGCGAACGCGTCCTGGTGGCCGTTGAGCCAGGCCAGGAAGACGATGCCGGTCTTGTAGTGGTACGTCGGCGCCTCGAAGATCTTCCGCGACAGGGCGACCGTGGGGGCCAGGATCTCGTCGTAACGGGCCAGGCGGCGGGCCGCCTCCTCGCCGCTGGCCGCCTCGGCGGCGTCCAGCTCGCGCAGGGCCGCTGCGGCGGCCGGGGCGATGGCGTCGAAGATGCCGAGCAGCGCGTGCGAGCCCGACCTGATGAGCGAGGGGTAGTTGAAGTCGTCGCCGGTGTAGAGCCGGACGCCCTCGGGGAGCGCGGCGCGCAGCCGCACCTCGTGCTCCTCGTCCAGCAGCGACACCTTGACGCCGTCCACCACGGCGGCGTGGGCGCGGACCAGCTCCAGGAACGACTCCGTCGCCGCGTCCACGTCCGGCGCGCCCCAGTAGCCGGCGAGCTGCGGGTCGAACATCTCGCCCAGCCAGTGCAGGATCACCGGGCGGTCGGCCAGGCCGAGGACCTTGCCGTACACCTGGTGGTAGTCGGCGGGCCCGGCCGCCACCCTGGCCAGCTGCCGGGAGGCCATGACGATCACGCCCGCCCCGGCCGCCTGGACGGCCTCCACCTGCTCGGCGTACGCGGCGATGATCGTGTGCAGGTCGGCGGCGCCGGGCGCGTGGTCGGTGCCCGCGCCGCAGGCCACCAGCGCCGCCGGGTCGCCGAAGGCGCGCGCCTCCTCGGCGCTGAGCCGGATCAGCTCCTTGGTCGCCGCCCAGTCCAGGCCCATGTTGCGCTGGGCGGTGTCCATGGCGTCGGCCACCCGCAGGCCGTGCGACCACAGGTGGCGGCGGAAGCGCAGCGTGGCCTCCCAGTCGACGGCGGCGGGGGAGCCCGGCGTGTTGTCGCCGAGCGGGTCGGCGACGACGTGCGCCGCCGCGTAGACCACCCGGCTCGCGGCCGGGGCGGCCGAGGCCGGCCAGCTCACCGGCTCGCGCAGCTCGTACGCGCCGCCCGGCAGGTCGATCCTCATAGCTGCGGCACCTCGATCCGGCGGCCCTCGGCGTTCGAGCGCAGGCCCAGCTCGGCGAGCTGCACGCCGCGCGCCCCCGAGGCGAAGTCGTTGGGGAACGGCGCGTCCTCCAGCACGTGCCGGACGAACGCCGCCCACTGGACCTTGAACCCGTTGTCGAACTCGGCGTTGTCCGGCACCTCCTGCCAGTCGTCGCGGAAGCGGGCCGTGGCGGGCAGGTCGGGGTTCCAGACCGGCTTGGGGGTGGCGGCACGGTGCTGGAAGCGGCAGTTGCGCAGGCCCGCGACGGCGCTGCCGTGCGTGCCGTCCACCTGGAACTCGACCAGCTCGTCGCGGTTCACGCGGACCGTCCAGGAGGAGTTGATCTGAGCGATCACGTCCCCTTCGAGCTCGAAGATCCCGTACGCGGCGTCGTCCGCGGTGGCCTCGTACGCGCGGCCCTGCTCGTCCACCCGGGACGGGACGTGCGTCACGGCCTTGGCGTAGACCGACCGGACCCGGCCGAACAGGTTCTCCAGCACGTAGTGCCAGTGCGGGAACATGTCGAGCACGATCCCGCCGCCGTCCTGCGCCCGGTAGTTCCAGGACGGGCGCTGCGCCTCCTGCCAGTCGCCCTCGAACACCCAGTAGCCGAACTCGCCGCGCACCGACAGGATCCGGCCGAAGAACCCGCCGTCGATCAGCCGCTTCAGCTTGAGCAGGCCCGGCAGGAACAGCTTGTCCTGCACGACGCCATTCTTCACGCCCCTGGCCGTGGCGGCCTCGGCCAGCGCGACGGCCTCCTGCACCGACTCGGCCGTGGGCTTCTCGGCGTAGACGTGCTTGCCCGCCTCGATGGCCTTGAGCACGGCCTTGACGCGGGCGCTGGTGACCTGGGCGTCGAAGTAGATCAGGTTGTCGTCGTCGGCGAGGGCGGCGTCGAGGTCGGTGGTGAAGTCGGGGATCCCGTGCCGGTCGGCGATGTCGGCGAGCTTGTCGGCGTTCCGGCCGACCAGGACCGGGCGCAGCCTGACCCGGTCGCCGTCCGAGAGCGTGACGCCGCCCTGCTCGTTGATGGCCAGGACGGAACGGACGAGGTGCTGGCGATAGCCCATTCGTCCGGTGACGCCGTTCATCACGACGCCGATGGTGCGCACGCTCATGGGGATCCCTTCAGGCAACGGATGGGGAAAGCGCTTTCCCGAAACGTACGGCCGTCCCCCTCCGAGCGTCAAGTGGGACGGTGACGCCGGCGGGCGGAGGCGGGCCCTCCGCCCGTACGCCGGCGGGGGAAGCTAGCCGTCGAGCCGGGCCAGCGCCTTGGCGATGGGATGGGCCGTGAGCGAGAGCTGCCACTCACGCGCCCCGAGCGCGCGCAGCCGCGCGGTCACGCTCTCGTCGGTGATCTCCGCGGGGGGTTCCCAGGTGAGCCTGCGCACCGCGTCGGGCTGGAGCAGGTTCTCCGTGGGCATGCGGTGCTCCTCGGCCAGCGCGGCCACCACGGCCCGCGCCGCCGCCAGACGCTTGGCCGCCGCCGGGTCGCGGTCGGCCCAGCGGTTGGGCGGGGGCGGCCCGTCGCCGGGCGTGCTCGGCTGGGGCAGCTCGCCGTCGGGCAACGTCCGCGCCCGGTTGACGGCCGCCAGCCAGTCGTTCATGTACCGGCGGGCGCTGCGGCCGGTGAAGGCCGAGATCTCGGTCAGGGCCTTCTTCGTGCGGGGCCCCTCAAGGGCGGCGGTGACGATCGCGGCGTCGGGCAGCACCCGGCCGGGGGCCAGGTCGTTCTCCCTGGCGATCGTGTCGCGCATGGTCCACAGCTCGCGCACGATGGCCAGCGCGCGCACGTTGCGCACCTTGTGGATGCCCGACGTGCGCCGCCACGGGTCGGAGCGCGGCGTCGGCGGCGGGGTGTTGAGCACGGCCGCGAACTCCTCGCGCGCCCACTCCAGCTTCCCCGACCCGGCCAGCTCCTGGTGGAGCATGTCGCGCAGCTCGACCAGCACCTCGACGTCGAGGGCGGCGTAGCGCAGCCAGTCCTCCGGCAGCGGCCTGGTGGACCAGTCGGCGGCCGAGTGGCCCTTCTCCAGCCGCAGCCCGAGCACGGTCTCGACCATCGTGCCGAGCCCGACGCGTTCGTAACCGAGCAGCCGGCCGGCCAGCTCGGTGTCGAAGATCTCGCGCGGCTTGAAGCCGACCTCCATCAGGCACGGCAGGTCCTGGGACGCGGCGTGCAGCACGACCTCGGTGCCGGTGAGCGCGGCGTCGAGCGCCGACAGGTCGGGGCAGCCGACCGGGTCGATCAACGCGGTGCCGGCGCCGGCCCGGCGGAGCTGGACCAGGTAGGCCCGGTTGCCGTAGCGGTAGCCGGAGGCGCGCTCGGCGTCGACCGCCACGGGGCCGGTGCCCGCGCCGAAGGCGTCGACGACCCGCGCCAGCCCGTGCGCGTCGGCGATCACCGGGGGGATGCCCTCGCGGGGTTCGAGCAGGGGCTCGACGATGCGTTCTTCTGTCATGAGCTCACCGACCTCATGACGCTGGTGCTGTCTTGACTGGTGCCCTCACTTCGTACGGTCACTCTCCGGATCATCACGTCGGCGTGGCAGCGCGGCCACGTCGGGCGGGAGCGGCGGGATTCCCGCCGCCAGGCACATGAGGTCGCACCAGGCGGCGACGTGGCCGGACAGATCCTCCTCGGCGGGCGACCAGGACGCACGCAGCTCGAGCTCGGTCGTGACCGGGTCTTCCGCCTTGTTGCCGAAGCCCTCGGACACGGCTCTAGTCACGGTACCGCCCGCGGCGGAGTAGTCGGCTTCGTGCGCCTCCAGGGCCTCGGTCAGCCAGCTCCACACGACCGGGCCGAGCAGCGGGTCGGAGGTGATCTCCGGCTCCATGTCGGCCCGGACGTAGGCCACCAGCCGGAACGGGCCCTCCCAGCCGCGCTGGCCGTCGGGGTCGTAGAGCAGGATCAGCCGGCCGACCGCGAGCTCGTCGTCGTCGCGGTAGACCGAGGCGCCGATGGCGGCCGAGTAGGGGGCCAGCCGCTGCGGCGCGGGGAGGTCCTCCAGCTCGATCTCCGGCCTGACCTCGGACAGCCGCAGGCTCTGC
This sequence comes from Nonomuraea sp. NPDC049758, assembly GCF_040674635.1. NCBI lineage: Bacteria > Bacillati > Actinomycetota > Actinomycetes > Streptosporangiales > Streptosporangiaceae > Nonomuraea > Nonomuraea sp. NPDC049758. Next base: position 206,671 of record NZ_JBFAMZ010000003.1, on the reverse strand, counting down.
GCCGCGCGGGTGAACGCGGCGGGCGGCGGTGGCTGGTCACCGAGGGTCATAGCCGAAGCGTAGGTCGAGGACGGACGGAAGGGGACCACGGGGGTGCTCATCCTTGGTGATCAAGCCGCTGCCGTAACCAGCTGGCGAACCGGTCGGGTGGTCTCGGCCGAGCCGAGCAGGATCGCGTGGCCGCATTCGGCGCAGGCCCATTCCGGGCACTCGCCGGGACCGTGCCCGTCGAAGCAGGGTGGCTGCTCGAACAGCCGCTCGCCGGCGCAGGCAGCACAGCGCTCGCTGCGAACCTCCGGGGAACTCCACAACGCGGTCATCGCACCAGTCATCGAACCGGGGCCTTTCTTCGGGTCGTGGCTCCGACGTTGGCACGAGCCGCTGACAATTCCCCGCAACGCGCTCGGCGTGTCCCGAAAGTGGTCGCTGAATCGGTGCCGCGCGGTGGGTTGGTGAACATTTGATCCAGTCGAGACCGGCTCTCTGGGCGGGCATGGGGTGTGTTCGACCCGTGTGCGACGCCGCTGCCGGGCAGACCGGTAAACCTTCATCTGGCTATCTGATCATGATTTTGGGTATCCAATGCATGTTTTTCCGACACCCCGCGCCGATGTCCCGGCCGATCGGGTGCCATGGCACCCTTGGAGGGTGAATCTCGCCGACTCAGCCTTCCTGCGCGCCTGCCGCAGGCAGCCCGTCCCGCACACCCCGGTCTGGTACATGAGGCAGGCCGGGCGATCGCTGCCCGAATACCTGAAGGTCCGCGAGGGTGTGCCGATGCTCACCGCCTGCGCGACGCCCGACCTGATCGTCGAGATCACCATGCAGCCCGTGCGCCGCTACGGCGTCGACGCGGCCATCTTCTTCAGCGACATCGTCGTCCCGCTCAAGGCCATCGGCGTCGACCTCGACATCAAGCCGGGCGTCGGCCCGGTCGTGGCCGACCCGATCCGCGACGCGCGGGCCGTGGAGGCGCTGCGCCCGCTGGAGCCGGGCGACGTGCCGTACGTGACGGAGGCGATCTCGGCCCTGGTCGGCGAGCTGGGCGGCACCCCGCTGATCGGCTTCGCCGGCGCGCCCTTCACGCTCGGGTCCTACCTCATCGAGGGCGGCCCGTCGAAGAACCACGACCGCACCAAGGCCATGATGTACGGCGAGCCCGCCCTGTGGCACTCCCTCATGGAACGCCTGTCCGACATCGTCCTGGAGCACCTGCGCATCCAGATCGCGGCCGGCGCCTCGGCGATCCAGCTGTTCGACTCGTGGGTGGGCGCGGTGGCCCCGGAGGACTACCGGGAGTTCGTCCTGCCCCACACCCGGCGCATCTTCGAGGGCGTCGCGGGCGTGCCCCGCATCCACTTCGGCGTGGGCACCGGCGAGCTGCTCGGCGTGCTCGGCGAGGCCGGGGCCGACGTCGTGGGCGTCGACTGGCGGGTGCCGCTCGACGAGGCGGCCCGGCGCGTCGGGCCCGGCAAGGCGCTGCAGGGCAACCTCGACCCGGCGATCCTGCTCGCGCCGTGGGAGGTCGTGGAGCGCAGGGCCCGCGAGGTGCTGCGGCGCGGCGCGGCGGCCGAGGGGCACGTGTTCAACCTCGGCCACGGCGTGCTCCCCTCGACCGACCCCGACCAGCTCAAGCGCCTGACCGACCTGGTGCACGAAGCGGGCGCCTGACCCTCACGCCGCCGACGGCCCGGGCTCGGCGGGCTCGGGCTCGGGCTCGGGCGCGGCAGGCGGCGCGGGGCGGCGCGCGCGGTTGCGCCGCACCAGGAACACCGCCACGGCCACCAGCGGCGCCAGGACGAGCAGCCACGGCAGCAGCGCGCCGACCACGGTCAGCGCCGTCTTGGTGAACGACACCAGCGCCTCCCACCCGGTCTTCAGCCCGCCGAGGAAGCCCGCCGGCTCCTCGGCCGGGTCCTCGACCACGGTCACCGGCCCGACCAGCCGGAGCGTCAGCGTGGCCATCGCGACCTGGGTGGCCAGCTCCTTCTGCTGGGCCTGCAACGCCTCCAGGTCCGCCTCGCGGGAGTTGATCTCCCGCTCCACCTCCAGCACCTGCCCGATGGTCCCGGCCTTCTTCAGCAGCGTGCGCAGCGACTCCAGCGACTTCTGCGCCGACTTCAGCCGGCTCTCGACGTCGGCGACCTGGAGGGTGACGTCCTGGGTGCCCTGGGTCATCGACAGCTGCTTGCCCAGCTCCTTGCCCAGCCTGGCGGTCACGTCGGCGTACCGGGTGGGCGGGATCTTGAACTCCAGCAGGGCCGAGTCCTCGGTGTCGCCGGCCGACTCGGCCTCCTCCTTCGACAGGTAGCCGCCCGCCGCCGTGACGAGCTGCTTGGCCTGCTGCGCGGCCGAGGTGACCTGCTTGGCGCGTACGGTCATGCTGCCGGTGTAGATCACCTGCCGGTCCAGCTGCCGCTGGGCCAGTTTGACGCCGGAGACCGCGCTGTCGCCGTCCTGCGGCGCGGCCTGCTTCTTCGGCGCGGCCAGGTCCCGTGCCTCGGGGGCGGCCATGCCCTGCGAGGCCAGCGCGGGCGAGCCGCCCGACGTCATCTCGACACTGCCGCCGCCGCAGCCCGCGAGCAGCAGAGTGGCGCAGGCCGAGAGCGCGATGCCTAACCGGATTCTCCTCATGCCCTTATGACGGAAACTGGATCACCCCGGTTTGGCGACATACATCACGGTAGGGTCACGTGCCCCGATCAGCTGGGCGGTCTGCCGAGGCGGTAGCGTCAGGAGACGTGGAAGGGAAACGGGCGCACGTCGTCGTCATCGGCGGTGGGATCTCCGGCCTGGCGGCCGCGTGGTTCCTCCGTCAGGGTACGAGCGAGCAGGTCAAGGTGACCGTGTTGGAGGGCAGCCCCCGCCTCGGCGGCAAGCTGCACGCCTCCGAGGTCGCGGGGGTGAGCCTCGACGCCGGGGCCGAGGCCATGCTGGCCCGCCGGCCGGAGGGCGTCGAGCTGGCCAAGGCCGTCGGGCTGGAGGACGAGCTGGTCCTCCCCGGCACCGTGCGGTCGGCCGTCTACTCCAGGGGCGCGCTGCGGCAGATGCCGAAGGGGCACGTCATGGGCGTGCCGGCCGACCTGGCGGAGCTGGCCAGGTCCGGCATCGTCTCGCCCGGCGGCCTGCTTCGGGTGCCGCTCGACCAGGTCCTGCCGCCCACGCTGGTGCGCACCGACGTGTCCGTGGCCTCCTACATCCGGGCCAGGATGGGCGGTGAGATCGTCGAGCGCCTGGTCGAGCCGCTGCTCGGCGGGGTCTACGCCGGCCGTTCCGACATGCTGTCGCTGGAGGCGACGATGCCGCAGGTCGCGGCCGTCGCCAGGGCCGAGCGCTCGTTGCTGAGCGCCGCCCGGCACATCGTCGAGGAGGCGCCCAAGAACGGCGGGCCGGTCTTCACGACGCTGCGCCAGGGCCTGGGCGGCCTGCCCGAGGCGGTGGCCAAGGCGTCCGGGGCCGACGTCCGGACCGGCGTGACCGTGCGCGAGCTCCACCGCACCGAGCACGGCTGGCGGCTGGTCGCCGGGCCGGTGCCGCGGCCCGAGGTGATCGAGGCCGACGCGGTCATCCTGGCCACGCCCGCGCCCGCCGCCGCCCGCCTGCTCAAGGCCGAGGTGCCCAAGGCCGCCGCCGAGCTGGCCAGGATCGAGTACGCCAGCATGGCCGTCGTCACGCTCGCCTACCCGATCGACGCGCTCCCGCAGCCGCCGACCGGCAGCGGCTACCTGGTGCCGCCGGTGGAGGGCCGTCCGGTCAAGGCGGTGACGTTCAGCTCGGTCAAGTGGCCCCACCTGGCCCAGGACCTGCTGCTCGTACGCTGCTCGGTCGGCAGGATCGGCGAGGAGCACCTGCTCCAGCGCGACGACGCCGAGCTGGTGTCGCTGGCCACGGCCGAGCTGGCCGATGTGATCGGCGTGCGCGGCCTGCCGGTCGACAGCCGGGTCACCCGCTGGGGCGGCGGGCTGCCGCAGTACAACGTGGGCCACCTCGACCGGGTGGCCAGGGTGCGCGCCGCGGTCTCGGGCGCCGCCGGGCTCGCCGTGTGCGGCGCGGCCTACGACGGCATCGGCGTCCCCGCCTGCATCGCGACCGCCCGCACGGCCGCGGCCCGGATTCTGGACCACCTGTCGCGAGAAGGAGAATGAAGGACATGACAGAGGGCGCGCCGCGGCCGAAGGCCCGCGATCTCAACCAGGTGATCCGTTACACCATGTGGTCGGTCTTCCAGGTGACCGAGCAGGTCCCGGGCAACCGGGAGAACATGGCCGACGAGGTCGAGGAGCTGCTCGCGCAGGCGGCCGGCAAGGACGTCGTGACCAGGGGGGTCTACGACGTCGCCGGCTTCCGTGCCGACGCCGACTACATGTTCTGGTGGCACGCTCCCACGCCCGAGGACCTCCAGGACGTCTACTCCCGGTTCCGCCGCACCGGCCTCGGCCGGCACAGCAGGCCGGTCTGGTCGGCCATGGCGCTCCACCGGCCGGCCGAGTTCAACAAGTCCCACATCCCGGCCTTCCTGGCCGAGGAGGAGCCGCGGGCGTACGTCAGCGTCTACCCGTTCGTGCGCTCCTACGAGTGGTACCTGCTGGAGGACTCCGAGCGGCGGGCGATGCTGGCCGAGCACGGCCGGATGGCCCGCGACTACCCCGACGTGCGGGCCAACACCGTGGCCTGCTTCTCGCTCAACGACTACGAGTGGATGCTGGCGTTCGAGGCCGACGAGCTCCACCGCATCGTCGACCTGATGCGCACGCTGCGCGGGGCGCAGGCCCGTCGCCACACCCGCGTGGAGATCCCGTTCTACACGGGCGCCCGCAAGCCGGTGCAGGAGCTCGTCGCGGCCCTGCCCTAGCGGTCGTGGCGGCCCGGGGCGGCCCGGGGCGGCGAGGAACGTCGAGGCCAACTTGACGATCTCCCTGAAGTGATCTATCCCCTTTGTCACAATCGAGGGTGAATTCCCTTTCGGTGGCGTGACGTCGGTGGCACGGTCCACGCAGGGGCTAGGAGGGCCGGGTGGAACAGTCCGCGGAAGGTCAGGGCCCCGGGCGCCGGCGCGCGCCAGGCCGTCATGCGGCGTTACGGGACACGGCACCGGCCGCCCAGCAGCCCGGCGACCGGGCGGAACCCCGCACCGGCGGCCCGGCGGAGGTGCGTGCGGGACGCGGGCGGCGTGGGCGGCGGCGGCGCGGGCGTGCGGGAACACGGGGCCTGGCCGCGGGCGCGGTGGCGCTGGCCGGGGGAGTGGCGCTGCTGCTCGGCCTGAACGGCGCGTTCGGCGGGACGGTCGCCGCCTCCGGAGCCCCGGCCGGCGCGGACGGCGCCACGGCCCGGCAGGACCCGGCGGCCGAGGGCGGCGTCCCGGCGAACCCGGGACGGGCGCCGGCCAGCGGCAAGGGCGCCGCGGAGGCGCGCGAGCTGCCGAAGGGCCAGGCCCGGCCGAGCACGCCGGCCGCCGCCGACCCCGCCGGCTCAGGGACGCCCGCCCGGACCGGCACCGCCGACCCCGCCGCGAAGCAGGACGCCGTCCAGGGCGAGCCGGACACCGTCACGGGGAAGACCGAGACCGGCGACGCCCAGGTCAGCCTGCCCGAGGCCGACGACCCGGGCGAGGCCAAGGGCGGCGACTCGGCCGGTTACAAGGCCGACGGGCCGTCGCGGCACACCGACCGGGAGGCCGCCGAGTACTTCCGCGCCCGTTGGGGGCGCGGCGACAAGGCGATGAAACACCTCAAGGACATCCGCACGGTAGGCGGATACCTGCGCATTTACACGAACTTACCGGACAGCGCCGACAACTCCGCGGCGGCCATCACGCTGTGCAAACGCGGCCTGGCGTACCTCAGGGCGAACGGCGTGAAGCGTCCGATCGTGTTCGTGCAGGCGGAGTTCGGCGAGAACGGGAACCCCGTCCTCGCCAACATCCTGGGCCCGTCCGATCACAGCTGCCGTGTCACGTACCCCCGGCCGAACTGACGCGCCGCGGGGAACCACGAGAGCCCCCGAGGCGGGCTAGCGCACCCGGACCCTCGTCTTCGAGCACACCTCACACCGCTGAGTCACGACACGCCCGATCGTCTCAATCGTCACCCAGCGGTGGCGAAGATGGACACGGCCCACAAGCAGGCCCCTACCCCTTGTGGACGATCGGTACGCTCTGTCGCTGATCGATCACCCCTTGGGTTCGAGCCTCAGCGAGACCGAGTTGATGCAGTAACGGTCGTCGGTCGGCGTCGGATAACCCTCGCCGTGGAAGACGTGACCGAGGTGGGAGTCGCAGCGGGCGCAGCGCACCTCCGTGCGCGCCATGCCGTGACTGTTGTCCTCGATCAGCCTCACCGCCTCCGACCCCGACGGCTCGAAGAAGCTCGGCCATCCGCAGTGCGACTCGAACTTCGTGTCGGACCGGAACAGCTCGGCGCCGCAGGCGCGGCACGAGTACACGCCCTCGGTCTTGGTGTCGACGTACTCCCCCGTGAACGGGCGCTCGGTCCCGGCCTCCCTGAGCACGTGGAACTCCTCAGGAGAGAGCCTGGCCCGCCATTCGGCCTCGCTCTTGACCACCTTGTCCATGCGTCCAGACTACGAGATCCGGCAAAAAGAGATCTCCGCAGGGTGAAGCATCCTTTCTCGGCCGAATTCGCGTCTTTGTCGGTAAGGGGGTGTCATCGCCTCCTGCCAAGGGGTGAGATCGTCCGCGGCTCGCCGTAGCGGCACAGCCCACGCCCGTGCTGGCGCCGCTGGCGACCCGAGATGGCCGGCCGGGTGGCGCGCCAGCGCCCGGAACGGCGATGGATGATCTTAGGTCCGTCCCGTCGAGCCCCGGTCCCGCCACCGACGCGGCTCCGGGACGGGCCCACCTCTCATGTCGGCCCCGTTGTCGGCCGTGTTGTCGGCTCTGGCGTCGGCTGTTCTGTCGGCGCGGGGGAGTAGGTTCGGTGGCATGGCATCGCCGTTCATAGAGCTCAAGGTGGGGGAGCGGACCGTCAAGGTCACCAATCCCGACAAGGTCTACTTCCCGGAGATCGGGGCGACAAAGCGGGAGCTGGTCGAGTACTACGTGAGCGTCGGCGAAGGGGCCCTGCGCGCGCTCAGAGACCGGCCGACCAACATCAAGCGCCATCCCGACGGCGTCCAGACCGAGGCCATCTACCAGAAGCGCATGCCGCCCAGGCATCCCGAGTGGCTGCAGTCGGTCACGGTCACCTTCCCCAGCGGCCGCACCGCCGACTCCCTCCGGGTGACCGAGGTCGCCGCGATCGCCTACTGCGCCAACCTGGGCACCATCGACTTCCACCCCTGGCAGGTGCGGGCCGCCGACGTCGAGCACCCCGACGAGCTGCGCATCGACCTCGACCCGCAGCCCGGCCTGGAGTTCGACGCCGCGCGCCGGGCCGCCGAGCGCACCCGCGAGGTGCTCGACGAGCTGGGCATGGCGGGGTTCGTCAAGACCTCGGGCAACCGCGGGGTGCACATCGCGGTGCGCATCGAGCCCCGCTGGGACTTCGTCCAGGTGCGTCACGCCGGCATCGCGCTGGCCAGGGCGGTCGAGGCCCGCGACCCCGACCTGGTGACCACCGCGTGGTGGAAGGAGGAGCGCGGCGACCGCGTCTTCATCGACTTCAACCAGAACGCCAGAGACCGCACCGTCGCCAGCGCCTACTCCGTCCGGGCCCAGCCGCACGCCCCCGTCTCGACCCCGCTGACCTGGGACGAGCTGGCCGACGCCGACCCGCGCGACTTCGACATCCGCACCGTCCCGGCCCGCTTCGCCAAGCTGGGCGACGTGCACGCGGCCATCGACGACCGGGCGTACTCGATCGAGCCCCTGCTGGAGATGTACGCCGCCGACGACCGCGGCGACCTGCCCTACCCGCCCAACTACCCGAAGATGCCGGGCGAGCCCAAGCGCGTCCAGCCCAGCAAGGCCAGGAACGCGCCGGAGGAGAAGTGATCACTCACTTGCCGGGCGCGGCGGGGGTCTCGCTCACCGACGGCTGACCCCCGGTGACGGCAACCCGAAAGGCCGACCCCCGTCGTGGGGCCGGCCTTTTCGCGGGAGCCGGTCAGCAGGTGTCGGCTCCGTCGAAGGTGCGCACGCCGCGCGGCACGCGCGAGTAGATGGTCTCGCCGGGGTCCACGGTCTGGCAGGCGCCGTCCGTCCCGCGCGCCCAGATGATCTTCAGTCGGAGCCGGTAGCCGCAGTCGTTGCGGGCGTAGCCGGTCTTGGTGATGGTCCCGGTGTTCTGCCAGACGGTCACGCACGACGGCGCGTTCCCGGCCGGCGCCGCCCAGGCCGGCAGCGAGCTGAAGGTGCAGCACGCGACGGCGAGGGTGGTGAGGGCTGCTCGGGTGGCTGGGCGCATGTGAGGTGTCCTTCCGTTCCGGCCTCGGCCAGGCGGCTGCCTGGGCAGGGGGCGAGGTGGAGACATAAGCGAACATCTCAGATCGATAACGGCGGTGGCGATCGTGAGCTGGTACAGGATGCGAGCCGCAGGTCTGGGCGTGTCGCGCGTAACGCTGGGACGACGCTTCCGAAAATGTGGTCGAGTCCCCACAAAGCCCTGCGCCCCTTCCGTCTGACGAAACGCTCGGATGGCATGACGGGCGACTCCCTCCGGACGGCATGACGCCGGAAGTCACGCGGTTCAGGTCGAACTTGTCAGGCGTTTCCCGCATCGAAACGGTCATGAACTCAAGCGCCACGCACAAGAGCAGCCCGATGGCCCGCCGACTCCGCGTCTGGGCGTCGACCGTCGCCCTGTCGACCTCACTGGCGCCGATCCTCGCCACGGGTGCCGCCTTCGCCGCGACCGGCCCGGCGGCGAAGGACCCGTTCCAGGGCATCGACTGGGCGCCCGTCGTGGAGCGGGCGCTGCACTGCCCCAAGCCGGGGCCGAAGGACAAGTGGTACGTCGTCCGCGCCCGCGTCGCAGCCGTCGGCGACCTCACGCGGGACGGGCGTCCCGACACCGTCGTCACCTCGTCCTGCCCGAGCCCCACGGCGGGCAACCCGGTGCTGGCCTTCGTCTACGACGGCGCTTCCCGGCGTTCGGCCCCGCGGCTGATCGGCACGCTCGGCAAGAACCGGTACTTCAAGACCCAGACCGTCGCCGTCCAGAACGGCGAGGTGCGCCTGAGCGGCAAGGTGGTCAGCGACAAGGCTCCCCGGTGCTGCCCCGACCTGCTCGTGCGCCAGACCTACAAGTGGACCGGCAAGGCGTTCGAGCGGACGTCGGAGAAGCTGGCCAAGCTCTCCTGAGCAGGGCGGCGGCTGTGGGCCGCACGGCCGGACCCGGTGCCTGGGACGGGACCCGACGGCCCGGCCGTGCGGCGGCACAGGAGGTGCGGCCGAGATCGAAGGTAACTCCCGTACCTCCCGCCGAGGGAGAAATCGGATATGTAAACTTCCGCCCCCGGTAGGAGATTCCTCATCCGAGTAGAAGAAACCTCATCCCCGGCGAAACGCCGAAGCACCCGTCCCCAAACGGCCTGGGACGGGTGCGCGCCTCGGACGGGTGCGGGCCTCGGGCGGGTGCCCGTCCGGGCGGGTGTGGGGCCCGGACGGGTGCGGAGCCAGCGGTCAGCGGCGCACGAGGTGGTGCGGCGCCAGTTCGCGGGTCTCGCCGCGTTCCAGGTAGACCACCCGGTCGGCCAGCCCCACCTGCTCGATGTGGTGCCGGAAGTCGTCCAGCGGTGAGCTGAAGACGCCGTAGTCGTCGTAGTGCACCGGCACCACGGTGTGCGGGTTGATCAGGTCGACCCAGGTCGCGCCCTGCTCGCCGTCCATGGTGACCAGCAGGGTGCCGAGCAGACGGGTGCCGCCCAGGTGCACGAGCGCGAGGTCGACCTCCGGGAAGCGACGCGGGATCGCCTCCAGCCGGCGGTCGAGCAGGGTGTCGCCGCTGATGTGCAGGCGCAGTTCCACCAGGCCCTCGGGGCCGCGGAACTCCAGCATCGTCCCGATCACCGGCGGCAGCAGCGTCTCGGCGGGGCCGGGCGCGTGCCTGGCGGGCAGGGCGGTGACGGTCACGCTGCCCTGCGGGCCGCTCAGCTCGTGCTGCTCCCACACCTCCAGGCCCGTGCTGCGGCCGAAGCCGCGGCGGCGCAGCGTGCGCGCCGCCTGCCGGGTGGTGATGATCTGGGTGCCCTTGTCCAGGCCCTTCTCCGTCACCCGGTCCCAGTGGTCCCCGTGCAGGTGCGACAGCACCACCGCGTCGATGGGCGGCAGGTCCGACACGTCGATGGCCGGGTCCTTCAGCCGGCGCGAGCTCAGGCCGTAGCCCAGGTACGCCCGCTGGCCGCGGTGCAGGAAGTTGGGATCCGTCAGCAGCGTGAAGCCGTTGTAGCGGATCAGCGTGGTCGCGTTGCCGATGAACTGCAGGCTGCCCTTCATCTCGCTCACCCCGGATACGGCGGGTGCTGGCCCGGAGGCACGCCGCCGCCCTTGCCGCCGCCCTTGTGCCCCTTGTCGCTGCCGTGCGGGCGGCCGGCCCGCTTGCCGCCGCTCTTGGACTCCGGCACGGCGTCGGTGGATTTCGAGTTCGCGCCGGACTTACCCGACCGGCGAAGTTCGGGCTGTTGCGGATTGCTCATGGCTTTTGTCCCCCTTTGCGGCTTATCACCTACCTCGCTGCTCCGCCGCCAAACCCGCCGCCAAACCCGCCGCCCGTGGCGCCTACCGGGTCAGGCCCGCGTCGTGGGCGATGAGGCCCGCCTGGGTGCGGTTGTGGCAGCCCAGCTTGTCCAGCAGGCGCGACACGTACCCCTTGACGGTGGGTTCGGCCAGGTGGAGGCGGGCGGCGATCTGCGCGTTCGACAGCCCCTCGCCGAGGCAGGCCAGCACCTCGCGCTCGCGTCCGGTCAGTGACTCCAGCAGCTCGCGGGCGCGGGCGCGGGCCGGGTCCGCGGCGGCCGAGGCCGCCACCAGCCTGCGGGCGGCGATGGGCGACAGCACGGTGTGCCCCTCGGCGGCCACCCGGACGAGCCCGATCAGGTCCTCCGGCGGCGTGGACTTGACCAGGAAGCCGGCGGCCCCCGCGCGCAGGGCGCGCAGCACGTACTCGTCGGCGTCGAACGTCGTCAGCACCACGACGACCGGCGGCCGGGGCAGCTCGGCCAGGCGTTCGATCGCGGTGAGCCCGTCCACGCGGGGCATGCGCAGGTCCATCAGCACGACGTCCGGACGGCTGCGCACGACCGCCTCGACGCCGGCGGCGCCGTCGTGGGCCTCGTCCACGACCTCGATGTCGGGCGCCGAGCCGAGGATGGTGCGCAGGAAACGGCAGACCATCGGCTCGTCGTCCACGACCACGACCCTGATCATGTCGCCACGTACGCCGGGAGAACGGCCTCGACGGTGAACCCGCCGTCGGGGGCCGGGCCGGCGCGCAGCGTGCCGTGCACGACCTCGACCCGCCGCCGCAGGTCGGCGATGCCGAGGCCGGAGCCGGTGCCGGCCAGGGGGCCGCCGGGCAGGCCGGTCGGCGGCGTGTTGCGCACCGTGAGCCGTACCCGCGCCTGGCCGTACTCGATCCGCACCTCCACCCGTGCGCCCGGCGCGTGCTTGCGCACGTTGGTCAGCGCCTCGCGCACGATCCGGTACGCCGTGCGCCCCACCACCGGCGAGGCCAGCGCCCGGTCGCCCTCCTCGACCAGCTCGGCCGGGGTGCCCACGGAGGCGGACTCGGCGACCAGCGCGGCGAAGTCGGCCGCCGACGGCGGCACGTCCGGCTCCGGCGCGGTGCGCAGGACGCCGATCAGGTCCCGCAGCTCGTCGAGCACCTGGCAGCCCGCGGCCCGCAGCTCCTCGGCGGTCTGCCGGGTGTGCTCGTCGGCCGCGGTGACCCGCAGCGCGCCGGCCTGCAGCACCATGAGGCTCACCCGGTGGGTGACGACGTCGTGCATCTCGCCGGCCAGCCGGGCGCGCTCCTCGGCGCGGGCCTGCTCGGCCAGCAGGTGCCGCTCGCGTTCGGCCCGTTCGGCGCGTTCGACCAGCATCCTGAGCACCCGCCGCCGTCCGTCGAGGTAGAGCGCGAGCAGCGGGCCGACGGCCGTGCGCAGCACCCCGTCGATGAGCACGCCGGCCGACGGGTCCCACACCCGCGCGATCACCATCGTGTACGCGGCCAGCGCGGCGACGGCGATCCGCCGGTCCCTGCGGTCGTAGAGCGGTCCGTACGCCGCCGCGATCGTCGCGAACGGCGCCCACACGTTCCCCTGCCCGGCCGGGACCAGCACCCCGCCCGGCGAGATCAGCAACGTCACCACGAGCGTGTACGTCCCCAGCACGCCCAGGACCGTCAGCGGCGCCCGGCGGCGCGCCACCAGCGACAGGCAGGCGGCCGCCTGGACCGCCAGCAGCGCCCAGGCGAGCGGACCTGGACGCTCGGGCCACCACGACAGGCCGAGCAGCGTCGAGCCGGTGTCCAGCAGCGCGAATCCGCCCGCGATGACCACGTCCAGTACGCGGGAACGGCGACACGCCCCTGCACCCATGCCGCAAACGCTACGACATCCCCGCATGCCGTAAATATCGGGTAAGCGGGAAACCATACGAAAGTCGCATGCGCTCCCGCCGATCGTCGCCCCAGAAGCCGACGGCCCGCCCTGCCGCACGGCCACCCCGCCGCCGTGCAATGGACCCATGACGAACCTTCCTCCGCTGGGCCGCTACGAGATCGACACCGAGAACTCCGCGATCCACTTCACCACCCGGCACCTGTACGGCCTCGCCCGCGCCCGCGGCACCTTCGACGTCAGGGGCGGCACCGTGGACGTCGCCGAACCGCTCGCCGACTCCCGCGTGCGCGTGGAGATCGACGCCGCCGGCTTCCACACCGGCAACCACCGGCGCGACGAGACCGTGCGCTCGTCCCGCTTCCTCGACGCCGCCCGCCACCCCGTGATCACCTTCACCGGCGGCCCCACCGGCGACGGGACGCTGACCGGCACGCTCACCGTCACCGGCGTCGAGCGCCCGCTCACCCTCACCGTCGAGCGCTGCGACGTGACCGCGAACGGCTTCACCGTCGTGGTCGCCGCCCGAGTGGACCGGACCGCCTTCGGGGTGACCGCCATGCCCGGGCTCGCCGCCCGTCACCTGTCGATGTCGGCCGAGGTCAGGTGCGTGCGGGCGGGCGTCACGGATCGCGGGGAAGGCCCAGCGCGCGCTCGGCGATGATGTTGAGCTGCACCTCCGTGGTGCCGCCGCCGATGGTGAAGGCCCGGGTGGTCAGGATCATGCGGTTCCAGTGGCGGTCGGACGGCGCCAGCGACCAGCAGAACTCCGAGACCGCCTGCGCGTGCCGCATGCCGAGCAGCTTGCGCACGCTGGAGGCGGGCCCCGGGTCGGCCCCGGCCAGCCTGGACAGCGTCACGCGCAGCCCGAGCGCCGAGATCGCCTGGCCCTCGGCCCACAGGCGGCCGGCCTGCTCGCGTTGCGACTGCCGCAGCGGCGGCAGGGCGCCGACCAGCCGGATCATGTCGGTGTGCCGGGAGCCCGGCCCCCAGGAGTCGCCGAGCGCGACCCGCTCGTGGGAGAGCGTGTCGCGGGCCACCCGCCAGCCGCCGTCCACCTCGCCCACCACCAGGTCGTCCGGGACGAAGACGTCGTCGAGGAAGACCTCGTTGAAGATCTCGTCCCCGTTGATCTCCTTGAGCGGCCTGACCGTGACGCCGGGGGCGGACATGTCCACCAGGAAGTACGTGATCCCCTCGTGCTTGGGTCTGCCGGGGGAGGTGCGGGCCAGGCAGATGCCCCAGTGGGCGTACTGGGCGAGGGACGTCCAGATCTTCTGGCCGGTCAGCGACCAGCCGCCCGCCACGCGGACGGCCCTGGTGGACAGACCGGCCAGGTCGGACCCGGCGCCCGGCTCGCTGAACAGCTGGCACCACACGAGCTCGCCGGTGAACGTCCTGGGCAGGAAACGGTCCTGCTGCTCGGGGGTGCCGTACGTGACGATGGACGGGACCGCCCAGGCGGCGATCCCCAGGTTGGGACGCTTGAGGTCGCGGAACTCCTGGTGAATGATCACCTGTTCCAGCGGCGTGGCCGCGCGGCCCCACGGCCTGGGCAGGTAGGGCATGATCCAGCCCTCCCGCGCGAACCGGCCCAGCCGGGCGAGCGGCTCCTCGCGCCGCAACGACTCGGCCTCCCCCCTGATCGCCTCCCTGAGCGGGACGGACTCCTCGGGCAGGTCGGGCTCCATCGCGCGGCGGGCGCCCGCCAAGGCCAGCTCGGCGACCTGCTCGGCCCACGGCCCCGGGTCGCCGGCGAGCATGCGGCCGGACAGGGCGCGGCGGTAGTGGCGGTGGGCGTCGTGCTCGAAGGTGTAACCGATGCCGCCGAGCACCTGGATGGCGTCGGCCGCGCAACGCACCGCCGCGTCCGGCCCCAGCACCCCCGCCACCCCGACGGCCAGCCGCACGCCGTCACCGAGCCCGCCGGGGTGACCGAGCCCGCCGGGTTCGCCGGGCCCGCGAGAGGCGCCGGTCGCGCCGGACGCGCCGGAGGCGCCGGGCAGGCCGGCGGCGGCCGGCCCGTTCGTGCGCGGAGTGTCCAAGGCGCGGGCGGCGTCCCAGACGGCGGCGCGGGCCTGCTCCAAGGCCACCAGGGCGGCCGCCACCCGGTGCTTGACGCCCTGGAACTGGCCGATCGGGCGGCCGAACTGCTCGCGTACCTTGGCGTGGGCTGCGGCCGTGCCGACCGCCCAGGCGGCGGTGCCGCACGCGTCGGCGCCCAGCAGCACCGCGGCCAGCTCCCGCACCGGCACCGGCCCCAGCAGGCGCTCCGGCGGGACGTCGCGGCCCGCGACGGCCGTGACCGTGCACAGGTCCCGGTCCAGGTCGACGCACTCGGCGGGCTCGGCGCGCACGCCGGCACGGTCGAGCAGCGCCCACCCGTCACCGTGCGGCACGAGGAACAGGTCGGCCCCGGCCGCCCCGAGGGCGAGCGGCCCGAGCCCGACGGCGGCCCCGAGGGCGAGTGGCCCGAGCGCGACGGCCGCCGTCAGCGACCCGTCGGCCAGCCCGCGCAGCAGGCCGGGCGCGGGCGGCCTCGCGGACCGGGCGAGCGCCGCCGAGGCCAGCACACCCGGCAGGTACGGCCCCGTCACCCGCAGCTCGCCCAGCACCTCCAGCGCCACGCAGAGCTCGACCAGCCCGTACCCCTGCCCTCCGTGCTCCTCCGGCAGATGCAGCCCCAGCAGCCCCTGCCCGGCCAGCGCCCGGTGCTCGACGGTACGCCCCGCCAGCCCCCGCACGGAGTCCGCCAGCGCACGGTGTTCCTCGGTCAGCCCGATCCCCATGGACGAACACTAGAACGATATTCGGTCGATCTCCAGGGCCCGGGAAAACCGTTGGCGCGCGACCGGAGGGGGTGGTTACCCTGGCAACCGTCCTGTTCGGTGCGACTTCTGGAGGTGGGTTGATGACCGGCACGGCGCCCAGCGCGCCTCTCTCGTGTCACGGATGTGCTCGCCTCCCTGTGTTCCAGAGCCTGAGGACGAGCATCTGAAGTCCTGGCCTCAGTGGGCCGGACCGCCTGTGACACCAGCGCGCCTGTGAGGCCCGCTCGGCGCTCCCTTGCTGCCTTTTTCACGACAAATCCGGCAAGGAGAACCCAGGTTGTCTGCCAACGGCAAACCTCGTTCCATCATCAGCACCGACACCTTCGCCTGCGTCCGATGCGGCCTGACCGTCGCCGCGTACGCGCCCGGCGGCGTCCGCCGTAACCACTGCCCGAGCTGCCTGCACTCGTTGCACGTGCTCGACCGGGTGGAGGGCGGCCCGTCGGAGTGCCGGTCGCGGATGAACCCGATCTCCATCGCGGTCCTCCGCACCGGCGACTGGATGATCATCCATCGCTGCTCGCGCTGCGGCGAGCTGACGTCCAACCCGATCTGCGGGGACGACAACCAGCTCATCCTCATGCGCATGGCCGTCCGCCCGCTCGCGCAGCCGCCGTTCCCGCTCGAAGCGTTCGGCGACCTGTGACATGCCCAGGAGGAACCCTGGCCGGGCCAGGCCGCAACAGCCCAAGGCCGTGCAACGTGCCGAGCGCGGCGACGCGTTCCGCTGCGTCGGCTGCCGGCTGGACGTACCGATGGACGCGCCCGGCACGGCGCACCGCAACCACTGCCCGCACTGCCTGACCAGCCTGCACGTCGACCACCGGATCCCGGGGGACCGGCGGGCGGGCTGCCGGGGCCCGATGGCGGCGCTCAGCGTCACCGTCAGGCCGGACGGGGAGTGGCTGATCATCCACCACTGCCAGGCGTGCGGCGGGCTCAGCGCCAACCGCATCGCCGGCGACGACAACGCGCTGGCCCTGCTGCGCATCGCCGTACGGCCGCTGTCCGACAGCCGCCTGCCGGTGAGCGCCCTGCTGGCGCTCTGACAGATCGCGCCCGGACAGAAGGCGCTGTGAACACGGCGTTCTGAAAGAGATGCCGTGACGACGGCGGGCCGCCCTCCGGGGCGGCCCGCCGCTCGCGTCGGCCTAGTCGTCGCCGAACTCCAGGCGCAGGGCCAGCGTGAAGTCGCTCACCGCCTCCTCGTGCCGCTCCATCTCCTGGAAGATCTCGCCGCGTACCCGGTAGGCCCAGATGTACTCGGGGTCCAGCTCGATGGCCCGGTCCAGGTCGCGCAGCGCGGCCTCGTTGTCGCCCATCTCGCTCAGCACCGCGCCCCGGCTGCCGAACGCGCGGTCGTTGTCGGGGTCGAGCTCGACCGCGCGGTTCAGGTCGGCCAGCGCCTCCTGGTAGCGGTCGGTCATGCGCAGCGCCTCGCCCCGCCGGCTGAGCGCCCGCACGTGGTCGGGGTCGGCCTCCAGGGCCCTGGTGTAGTCGGCGATGGCCTCGCTGTAGAGGTGCATGCGCTGGTACAGGTCACCGCGCGCCACCCAGGAGTACGCCAGCTCCTCGTTCAACGCGATGATCTTGGCGTGCTCGTCCAGGGCCTCGTCCAGCCGGTCCATGTCCACCAGGGCGTCGGCCTTGGCCTCCAGGATCCACAGGGACTCGGGGGCGAGGGTGAGCGCGTGGTCGAAGTCGTCCATCGCCTCCTCCAGCCGGCCGAGCGCCGCGTACGCCTGCCCGCGCGAGCCCAGCGCGTACGCGCTGTCGGGTTCCAGTCTCAACGACTCGTCGAAGTCGGCCAGGGCGGCCTCGTACCGCTCGATGACCCGGTGGCTCTCGCCGCGCAGCCGCCAGGCGCGGGCGTTGTCCGGGACCAGCGCTATCGACTCGGTCAGATCGGCGATAGCGGCCTCGTGCCGCGACAGCGCGATGTACGATTCGGCTCGGCTGCGCAGTACGGACGCACGCGACTGGGCGGCTGCCTCGGACAGCTCGGTCAGCTCGGACTGGTCGTTGATCCCCTCGCTCATGGAGGGAATCTATCTAACTAAATCTGGATGATGGCCGCCTTTTCCCGGGTGTACTCCACGACGGAATCGTGGCCGTACCCGCTGTCCTTCACGCCGCCGAACGGCAGGCCCGGAGGCATCTGGCGGTAGGTGTTCACCCACACGGTGCCGCTCTGCAGATCGCGCACGAACCGGTGCGCCCGTCCGAGGTCCCGCGTCCACACCCCGGCCGCCAGCCCGTACGGCGAGTCGTTGGCGATCTCCAGCGCCTGCTCGTCGCTCTCGAACGGGATGGCCACCGCCACCGGCCCGAAGATCTCCTCCTGGCAGATGCGCAGGCCGTTGTCCTCGGTCGTGTAGAGCGTGGGCGCCACCCAGTAGCCGCCCGGCAGGCCGGGCACCACCTCGGCCCCCGACCGCCCGCCGAAGACCAGCTCGGCCCCCTCCTTCTCAGCCGTCTCCAGGTACGAGCGCACCCGCTCGAACTGCCCGGCCGACACGATCGGGCCCATGGTCGTGGCCAGGTCGAGGGGGTCGTCCAGGACCAGCCCGGCGCAGATGTGCCTGATCCGCCCGAGCAGGTCGTCCCAGATCGACCGGTGGACGAGGATGCGCGAGCCGGCCACGCACACCTGCCCGGCGTTGCCGGTGTAGACGGAGTTCACGGTGACGCCCTGCGCGGCGGCGTCCAGGTCGGCGTCCGGGAAGACGATGTTGGGCGACTTGCCGCCCAGCTCGAACGTCAGCGGCTTCAGCGCGTCCGCCGAGGCCCGGGTGATGGCCTGGCCGGTGGCCGTGGAGCCGGTGAGGCTGATCTTGCCGACGTCCCGGTGCCGGACGAGCGCGTCGCCGACCTCCTCGCCGAGCCCGCTGACGATGTTCAGCACGCCCGGCGGGAACACCTCGGCCAGCAGCTCGCCCAGCCGCAGCACCGACGCGCTGGCCTGCTCGGCGGGCTTGACGATCACCGTGTTCCCGGCGGCCAGGGCGTAGGCCGCCTTGGCGGAGAAGGTCGAAATGGGGGAGTTCCAGGGGATGATGCAGACCGCCACCCCGTACGGCTCGCGCCGCGTCAGCCCGAGCGTGTCGGGCCCGAGCAGGACGGTGTCGCCCTTGACCGCCTCCAGGCACTGCCCGGCGGCCAGCTGCCACAGGTACGCCATGCCCGGCAGGTCCTTCTTGAGCGTGTCGCGCAGGATGCGGCCGTTGTCGCGGGTCTCCAGCCGGGCCAGTTCCTCGGCGTGCCGGGTGAACACCTCCGACACCTTGCGCAGGAAGTGCGCCCGGCCCAGGGCGGGCATGGCCGACCAGGCGGGGAAGGCCGCCCGCGCCGCCGCCACGGCGGCCTCGGCCTCGCGGGCGCCACTGGCCGGGATCCGGGCCCACGCCTCGCCCGTGGCGGGGTTGACGGTGTCCATCGTCCGGTCCGCGGGGACCAGCTCGCCGCCGATGAGATTGCGGTAGTCAGGCACGCGCCCAAGCATATGCTTGCTTGTCATGGGCGGGCCACCCCCGGATGGATCGGGGCATAATGGTCTTCCGTGAAAATCGACCTGACCTGGCCGGAAACCGCCGGCGAGCCCCTGCTCGCCGCCGTCCACCGCGTGCTGCACGCCGTCGTCGAGCTGGGCGGCGCGATCGGCTACCTCGCGCCGCCCACCAGGGACGAGACCGACCCCTGGGTGGAGTCCACGCTCGCGATGGCCAGGAAGGGCGAGGGGCGGCTCGCCCTGGCCACGGTCGACGGCACGGTGCAGGCCATGGGCCTGTGGCGACGCGGCCAGGAGGCGGTCTTCCGGCACTCCGGCGAGATCGGCAAGGTCATGGCCCACCCGCAGGCGCGCGGGCTCGGGCTCGGCCGGGTGGTCGTGTCCGGTCTCGCGGACGACGCCCGCGCCGCCGGCATCGAGACGCTCACGCTGCGGGCGCGCGGCAACAACCACGGCGCGATCGCGCTGTACGAGAGCCTCGGGTTCCGCGAGTGGGGGCGGCTGCCGAACGTGGTCGAGGTGGGCGAATGGCGCTTCGACGAGGTGAACATGTACCTGGAGCTCGGCCGCCCGCCCGGCACCATCCTGCACGGCTCCTCCCCGGGCGGCCCCGGCTCCTCCCCACAGCCCGGCTCCTCGCCTCAGCCCGGCTAGGATCGGGGCATGCTGCTGGCCCCCGGAGTGCACGCCGTCGTCACCGACCGCCACGGAGGGGTCAGCGCCCCGCCGTACGGCTCACGCAACCTCGGCGGCATGGTCGGCGACGACCCGGCGGCCGTACGGGCCAACCGCGCGGGCCTGGCGGCCGAGCTGGGCGTACGCGCCGTCGTCTACATGCGTCAGGTCCACAGCGCCGACGTCGCCTACGTGAGCGAGCCGTTCGGCGACGAGCCGCCGCCGCTCGACGGCGTGTTCACCACCGAGCCGCGCCTGGCGCTGGCCTCGCTGGGCGCCGACTGCCCGGCCGTGCTGCTGGCCGACCCCGAGGCGCGCATGGTCGGCGCCGCCCACTCCGGACGTCCCGGCACCGAGGCGGGCGTGGCCACCGCCCTGGTCGAGGCCATGGCGGCCAAGGGCGCCCGGCCGGGCCGGATGGTCGCGCTGATCGGCCCCGGCGCCTGCGGCCGCTGCTACGAGGTGCCCGAGGACCTGCGCGAGCAGGTGGCCTCGAAGGTGCCGCCGACGTGGTCCACGACGTCGTGGGGGACCCCGGCGCTCGACCTGCGGGCCGGGATCGAGTCCCAGCTCAGGGCGGCGGGCGTCGCCGACGTGCGGCACGACGCGCGTTGCACCATCGAGTCCGCCGAGCTCTACTCCCACCGCCGCGAACAGCCCGGCGGCCGCTTCGCCGGCCTCATCTGGCTGACCTGACCCGGAAGCCCGCCCCCGGAGGGGGTTACTTCTCGCGGGAGCCGTTGAAGACGACGTTCACGATGATGATCCCGACCCAGATCGGGATCAGCGCCATCGCCCGTCCGCCTCCCGCGAAGGCGAGCGCGACCGTGGACAGCGTGCCCAGCGAGAGCGAGACGATCGCCAGCGCCAGCCGCTGGCCGTCGGACCCCCTGGCGGGCGCCTTGGCGCGCGGGGCCGTGCCGGCCAGGCGCTCGTCGACCCGCCGGTCGACCTCCTGGCCCACCTTGTCGAGGAACGACTCCACCAGCGCGTCCTCGAAGTCGGGGCCGAGGTCGCGCCGCGCGGACACGGCCGCCTTGAGCTCATCACCGGTGGTCATAAGGGAGAGACTAGACCGCTTTGCCCCCTAACGGGCGAGGATGTCGTCGAGGTCGTAGCTGACCGGCCGTTCCAGCTGCTCGTACGTGCACGACTCGGGCGTGCGGTCGGGCCGCCACCGCCGGAAGTGCGCCGTGTGCCGGAACCGGTCGCCCTCCATCTGGTCGTAGGCCACCTCGATCACCAGCTCGGGCCGGAGCGGGATGAACGACAGGTCCTTCTTGGCGTTCCACCGCGACACCGCGCCCGGCACCCGCTGCCCGCCGGTCGCGGGCCCCGCCGCCGGCTGCCCGGCGTTGGCCGTGGCCTGCTCGGCCCAGTGGCCCCACGGGTGCTCGCTCAGCTCCGCCAGGTACGGCTTGAGCTCCTCCACCAGCTCGGCCCTGCGCGCCATGGGGAACGAGGCCGCCACGCCCACGTGATGCAGCCGGCCGTCGTCGCCGTAGAGGCCGAGCAGCAGTGAGCCGACGATGGGCCCGGTCTTGTGCTCGCGGTAGCCGCAGATCACCACGTCGGCCGTGCGCTCGTGCTTGACCTTGAACATCGTGCGCTTGTCGGGCACGTACGGCTGGTCGCCCGGCTTGACGATGATGCCGTCGAGGCCCGCCCCCTCGAAGGCGTCGAACCATTCGCGCGCCTGCTCGTCGGCGGTGGTGACCGGCGTCAGCCGGACGGACCCGCCCTGGTGCGGGAACAGCTCCTCCAGCCGCCGCCGCCGCTCGGCGAACGGC
The DNA here is from genome assembly GCF_040674635.1 of Nonomuraea sp. NPDC049758. Classification (NCBI taxonomy): domain Bacteria; kingdom Bacillati; phylum Actinomycetota; class Actinomycetes; order Streptosporangiales; family Streptosporangiaceae; genus Nonomuraea; species Nonomuraea sp. NPDC049758. The sequence continues at coordinate 185,351 of NZ_JBFAMZ010000003.1, read as the reverse complement.
TCCTCCATCAGCGACTCGTCGCCCACGGCCAGCAGGTCGAAGGCGATGAACTGGGCCGGCGTCTGCTCCGAGAGGAGCTTGACCCGCGAGGCGGCCGGATGGATGCGCTGCTGGAGGGCGTCGAAGTCGAGCTGCGCGCCCCGGGGCAGCACGATCTCGCCGTCGATCACCACCTTGCCGGGCAGCTCGGCCTTGACCGCCTCGACCAGCTCGGGGAAGTAGCGGGTGAACGGACGCTCGTTGCGGCTGCCGAGGTAGACCTCGTCGCCGTCCCTGAACACGATGCAGCGGAAGCCGTCCCACTTGGGCTCGTAGAACAGGGTGCCGTCCTGCTTGGGCATGGCCTTGACCGGCTTGGCCAGCATCGGCGGCACGGGCGGCCGGACCGGGAGGTTGGGCACCGGCTCCGGCTCTTCGACGGGCTGCTCGGTCATGGGCTCTGCTCCCTCGTGTATCTGCAGAAGAGGACCCCCTCCTCTTCCAGGACCTGGCGGAGGTCAAGCGGGACCTGCGCGGCCACGCCGTTCAGTATGCGGGCCGCGCCGCCCGCGACCAGCATGGGACTCACCGACAGGCACAACTCGTCGATGAGGTCGTCGGCCGACAGCTGCGCGTTGATGCGCGGGCCGCCCTCGCACAGGACGCGGGTCAGGCCGCGCTCGTGCAGCTCGCGCACGGCCAGCCGCATGTCGACGCCGTCGTCGCCGGCGATGATCAGGTCGGACCGCCGGCCGGCCAGCTTGCGGCGCTCGGCGGGCGCGGACTCGCAGGTGATCACGATCGTCGGGTTGGTCGCGTCGGTGAACAGCTCGCCGTCGAGGTCGAGGTCGAGGCTGCGGGTGATCACCGCGATCGGCGGCACGTCGGGACGCCCGGCCCGGATCGACGACCAGGAGGCGCGCGGCTTGACCGGGCCGTAGCCCTCGGTGCGGACGGTCGCCGCCCCCGCGACGATCACGTCGGACAGCCCGCGCAGCACGGCGAAGATGCGCTTGTCGCCCCTGCTCGACAGCCCGCCCGAGCGCCCCTGCAGCCACGCCGCGCCGTCGGCGCTGGAGACCATGTTGAGCCGCAGCCAGGGCCGCCCCTCGGGATAGGCGTACGCCTGCGGGATGTCCGGATTGTCTTGAAAGTCGGGATAGATGCGCCGCACTCCTCTACCTTGGCACACCCCACCGACAAACCGTCCCCGGGGGTTTTGCGGCTGACAGCACTTTTGAGTAACTGAAGGACGAAAGGCCCGGAGTCTGCATACGGTGGCGGCAGAGCCTCGCCGGGAGGGGACATGGGCCTGCTCACCGCCGTCACATGGACGATCGCCGCACTGATCGGGATCTACCTGCTCCACCGCTGGCTCTCGGCCGGCGGCCTGCGCCGCCAGGAGGCCAAGGTCACCCGCTTCCCGGTGACGCTGCTGCTGTCCCATCCGGCGCTCGCGGCCGCGTCGCTGGCCTGCTGGGTGGCCTACCTGCTGACCGGCCGCGCCCCGCTGGCCTGGCTCGCCCTCTGCGGGCTCACCGTGGCCGCGCTGCTGGGCTTCACGATGTTCACCCGCTGGCTCGGCGGCGGACGTCACCAGCGCCGGGCCACCGGCTTCCCGGTGCTCGCCGTGGTCCTGCACGGCGTGGCCGGGGTGACCACGTTCGCGCTGCTCCTCGTCACGGTCGGCATCGCCCGCGTCTTCTGACGGCCCGCCGGGTCAATGCAGCCAGGTGGTCGATGGAGCTAGGGCGTCTGCGGCTCCCTGGGCAGCCGCAGGACCTGGAACGACCGGCCGGTCACCGCCACCAGGTCGCCCGCCCGCCACCGCTCGTCGCCGAACGCCTCCTCCACCACGTCGTGACAGGTGTCGAGCACCGGCAGCCACTCGGCCCCGAACTCCGGCCCCGGCAGCGTGAACGACAGGTTCTCGTGGTGGGCGTTGACGAGCAGGAGGAAGGAGTCGTCCACGATCCGCTCGCCGCGCGGGCCTGGCTCGGTGATGGCCTCGCCGTTGAGGTAGACCATCAGCGACTTGGCGTAGCCGGTGTGCCAGTCGCCGGCCGTCATCTCCTTGCCGCCCGGGGTCAGCCAGACCAGGTCGCGCTTGCCGTTGTCGGGGTGGCGGCCGTGGAAGAAGCGGCGGCGCTGGAAGACCGGGTGCTCGCGGCGCAGCTTCGACAACGTCTTGACGAACTCCAGCAGGTCGGACTCGGCGTGCAGCATCGACCAGTCGATCCAGGCCAGCTCGTTGTCCTGGCAGTAGGCGTTGTTGTTGCCCCGCTGGGTGCGGCCGATCTCGTCGCCGTGGGAGAGCATCGGCACGCCCTGCGACAGGAACAGCGTGGTCAGGAAGTTGCGGCGCTGGCGGCGGCGGAGGGCGACGATGTGCGGGTCCTCCACCGGGCCCTCGGCGCCGCAGTTCCAGGACCGGTTGTCGTTGGTGCCGTCGCGGTTCTCCTCGGCGTTGGCCTCGTTGTGCTTGTGGTCGTAGGAGACCAGGTCGGTCAGGGTGAAGCCGTCGTGGCAGGTGACGAAGTTGATCGAGGCCACCGGGCGGCGGCCGGAGGACTCGTACAGGTCGGCCGAGCCGGTCAGGCGGGAGGCGAACTCGGGGAGCGCGGAGTTGGTGCCCCGCCAGAAGTCGCGCACGATGTCGCGGTACTTGCCGTTCCACTCCGTCCAGAGCGGCGGGAAGTTGCCGACCTGGTAGCCGCCCGGCCCGACGTCCCAGGGCTCGGCGATCAGCTTCACCTGCGAGATCACCGGGTCCTGCTGGATGAGGTCGAAGAACGCGCTCAGCCGGTCGACGTCGTGCAGCTCCCTGGCCAGGGCCGAGGCCAGGTCGAAGCGGAAGCCGTCGACGTGCATCTCCAGCACCCAGTAGCGCAGCGAGTCCATGATGAGCTGCAGCGCGTGCGGCGAGCGCACGTTGAGCGAGTTGCCGCACCCGGTGTAGTCGAGGTAGTAGCGCCGGTCGCCGTCGTGCAGGCGGTAGTAGTTGACGTTGTCGATGCCCCGGAAGCCCAGCGTGGGGCCCATGTGGTCACCCTCGGCGGTGTGGTTGTAGACCACGTCGAGGATGACCTCGATGCCCGCCTCGTGCAGCGCCCGCACCATCGCCTTGAACTCCAGCACCTGCTGGCCGCGGGTGCCCGAGCCGGAGTAGCGGCCGTGGGGGGCCAGGTAGGCCATCGTGTTGTAGCCCCAGTAGTTGGTCAGCCCCCGGGCCACCAGGAAGTGCTCGGGCACGTAGTGGTGCACCGGCATGAGCTCGACCGCCGTCACGCCGATGGACAGCAGGTGCTCGATGATCGCCGGGTGCCCGACCCCGGCGTACGTGCCGCGCAGGTCCTGCGGCACGCCCGGGTGGCGCATGGTCAGCCCCCGCACGTGCGCCTCGTAGATCACCGTCTCGTGGTACGGGATGCGCGGCGGCCGGTCGTTGCCCCACTCGAAGAACGGGTTGATCACCACGTTCTTCGGCATGTACGGGGCGCTGTCCTCCCTGTTGCGCACCGACGGATCGGTGAAGTAGTAGGGGAACAGCGCCTCGTTCCAGGTCAGCTCACCGTCGATGGCCTTGGCGTAGGGGTCGAGCAGCAGCTTGGAGGGGTCGCAGCGACGCCCCTGCGACGGCTCGTACGGCCCGTGGACGCGGTAGCCGTACCGCTGGCCCGGCTGGATCCCCGGCAGGTAGCCGTGCCAGACGAAGCCGTCGACCTCCGGGAGCGGCACCCGCTCCTCGCTGTCGTCGTCGTGAAAAAGGCACAGCTCGACCCGCTCGGCGACCTCGGAGAACACGGCAAAGCTGGTGCCGACGCCGTCCCAGGTGCCGCCGAGTGGATAGGGTTCGCCCGGCCAGACCTCGCGCATGTGACCCAATTGTCGCACGCGAATGCGTCCCTGTTAGAGGAGTTCGGCTTTCAGGGTGATCGTGGTGCCCGCCAACGCCTTGCTGACCGGGCAGTTCGCCTTGGCGGTCGCGGCGGCCTCCTGGAACTGCTCGGCCGAGATGCCCGGAACGTGCCCCTGCACGGTGAGCACGATGCCCGTGATGCCCTCGCCCGGCTGGAACGTCACGTCCGCGCTCGTGCGCAGCGACTCCGGCGGCGTGCCGGCGCCGGCCAGGGCGTGCGACAGGGCCATGGAGAAGCAGGAGGAGTGGGCGGCGGCGATGAGCTCCTCGGGGGAGGTGCGGCCGCCCGCGGCCTCGGCCCTGGAGGGCCAGGAGACCTCGAACGTGCCCACGCCCGAGCTGTCGAGCGAGACGGTGCCCGAGCCGTCGAGCAGGGCGCCCTTCCATTGCGTGGTGGCGGTGCGGGTGGTGGCCATGACGGGTGATCCCTCCGGTCGTCGTCCGTTCGACACTATCGCGGGGCCGCGGAGCGGGTGGCGGGGGCGTCCGCCTCAACATTTCCGGCGAATGGTGACATGCTCGGGTCGCGGCGCACCCGCCCGCCTCGGTCCGGACCACGGGAGTGTGGTGCCAGTGGAGGCACCGTACGACGACCGCCTGCTGCACCAGCGGGTGGTCGGCGGCGACGAGTCGGCGCTGGGGGAGGTCTACGATCGGCTGTCCGCCCTGATCTTCGGGCTCTCCTTACGGGTCACCAGGGACCGCGTGATCGCCGAGGACATCACGCAGGAGGTGTTCCTGGTGTTCTGGGAGCGCCCGCTGGCCTACGACCCCGGACGCGGCCCGCTGCGCGCCTGGCTGGCCACGATCGCCCACCGCCGCGCGGTCGACCACGTGCGCGCCGAGGAGCGCCGCCGCGTCTCCGCGCTCGGGCCGCGGCTGTTCGAACGCGAGCCCGCCAGGCTGGAGGAGGCCGTGCTGGCCGCCGAGGAGGCCGAGCGCGTGCGGCAGGCGGTGACGTCGTTGCCCGAGGGGCTGCGCCGGCCGGTGGAGCTGGCCTACTTCGGCGGCCGGACGTACCGGCAGGTGAGCGAGGAGCTGGGCGTGCCCGAGGGCACGGCCAAGTCGCGCATCCGGCTGGCGCTGCGGCGCCTGGCCGACGCGCTGGCGGAGGAAGAAGCGTGATGGATCCTGTCGAGCGCCTGTATCTGGACACGTTGATGGAAGACCCGGCGGTGCCGGTCCGTTCCCTGCGCCCGCAGCTCCTGGCCGGGGCCAGGGCCCGCCGCCGCCCCGCGGCGCCGACCGCCGGCTGGGCGCTGCCGTACGCCGGCCGCGTCGCCGCCATGGACGCGCTGCTGGCCTCGGCCGCGGACGACGACTGGGCGCGCGTCATCGTCGAGGGCTGGACGCTCCAGGAGCTCGTCGCCCACCTGGCCGCCAAGGACGGCCTGCTGGCCGCCTCCGTCGGCGCGCCCGTGCTCGGCCCGCCGCTGGCCGCCCGGGACGCGGCCGGCCGCACGGCGGACGTGCAGGCGTACGAGCGGGCCCGCGGCCCCGAGCAGACCAGGCGCGACTGGCGGGCCCAGGCCGACGCCCTCTGCCGCCACCTGGACGGCCTCGACCCGGCCACCCCGGCCACGGTGGACGGCATGGAGACGGTCGTGCGCGACCACGTCCTGGCCAGGAGCCTGGAGACGTGGGTGCACGCCGCCGACGCCGCCGCGACGGCCGGGGTGCGCCTGCCCGACCCGGTGCCCGAGCACATCCGCCCCACGGCCGACCTGTGCGCCCGCCTGCTGCCCTGGACGATGCTCCTGTCCGGCCTGGACGGCTCCGGCCGCACCCTGCGCCTCACCCTCACCGGCGCGGGCGGCGGCGACTGGCGCATCCCGCTCGGCGTCACCGACACCGCCCCGGGCACGCCGGACGCCCACGTGACGGCGGACGTGGTCGCGTTCTGCTTCCTGCTGGGCGGCAGGGGCGAGCCGGACGCCTTCCCCGCCGAGCTGACGGGCGACCTCGCGCTGGCCCGCGACGTCCTGACCACGGCTCCCGCCCTGTCGGGGCCGTGAGCCGGTAAGCTGTGATCGATCTGTGACCTAATATAGAGTGATAAATCGGGATTCATAGGGAATCCTTTGATCCGAAGTCCAGCAGAGGGCTTCAACTCACGTTCAAACGTGGCGTGCCTCTGCCTGGGCTTTTTCCATGGACAGAGCCGCCATCGGGCATATGGAGCTACTCAGATGGCCGTCCTGGATATCGCACTCGACGAAATGACCGCCGAACAGCTTCTGGCTGAGATGAACAGGCCGGAAGCCTCGGACGAGCACAAGGCCCGCATCCGTGAGCGCGTCGTCACCATGTACGACTCCCTCGTCACCGAGGTCACCCGTCGCTACCGCCACCAGCGCGAGCCGATGGAGGACCTGCGCCAGGCCGCGTACGTCGGCCTGATGAAGGCCATCAACGGCTTCGACCCCGAGCTCGGCCACGAGTTCCGCGGCTACGCCATGATCACGATGGTCGGCGAGGTCAAGCGGCACTTCCGCGACCGCACCTGGGCCGTCAAGGTGCCGCGCGTCTACCAGGAGCGCCGGCTGGAGCTCAACAAGGCCACGGCCGACCTCACCCAGACGCTCGGCCACTCGCCCACCGTCTCCGAGCTCGCCGCGCACATGAACATCACCGAGGAGGACGTCCTGCTCACCCTGGACGCCTCCACCGCCTACAGCGCCCTGTCGCTGGACGCCCCCGTCGGCGGCGACAACGACGGCGCCGACCTCGGCGACTTCCTCCCCTCGCAGGACGAGTCGCTGGACACGCTGCTCGGCAAGTACTCCGTCAAGCCGCTCATCGACGCCCTGCCGTCGCGGGAGCGCAACATCCTGCTGATGCGCTTCTACGGCAACATGACCCAGTCGGAGATCGCCGCCGAGTTCGGCATCTCGCAGATGCACGTCTCCCGCATCCTGCGCGCCGTGCTGAACCAGCTCCGCACCGCCCTGTCGGACTGACCGGGTGGGCGGGCGGCCCCTGCTCCAGGGCCAGAACCCCGGGCCCCCGGCGGCCCCGCCCAGCGGGCGGGCCGCCGGGGGCGACAGGGTCACTCCCCGCCGAGCCCCGTGACGAGGTCTCTGGCGTAGTCGTCGTCGCTCTCCTCCAGCACCCGCCTGACGCCCTGCTCGGCCCGCTCGTCGCCGCGCGCCGCGAGCCCCCGCGCCGCCTCGGCCACCGTGCGCAGGTCGGCGTCGGCCAGCCGGTCGGCCAGCGCCTCCCGGATGCGGGGCGTGTCCGCCGACAGCCCGGCCAGGCCGGCCGTGGCCCAGTCGCGGATCTCGGCCTCCTCGTCCCGGGACATCTCGATGAGCAGCGACAGGCCCTCCTCGTGGTCGGCGGGCAGGACGTCGGCCAGCGCGATGGCGTCCGTCATCGTGCGCTTGTGGCCCGGCCGGCCGATGATGTCGAGCACGGCGGGCAGCGCCCGCGGGTCGCCCTGGTGGCCCAGTGCGGCCAGCACCGAGCGCAGCACCTGCGGGTTGCCCTCGGTGGTCACCATCTTCTGCAGCAGCGCCAGCGTGCGGTCGAGGTAGGGCTTCTCGCCGTCGGCGAACCCGAACTGGGCGATCGCGTCGACGCCGAACTCCCGCTCGCGCGCGTCCTCGCTCACGCACAGCCGGGACAGGGCCTCGTACGTCTCGTCGTCGGCCCGCCGGCCGAGCGAGTCGGCCACGATCCACCAGGTCTCGGCGTCCTCGTCGACGTCGCGGTGGGCGACGGCCCTGGCGACGAGCTGGTCGACCGGCGTGTGGACGCCCGCCGCGTCCTCCAGGACGGTCGCCACGGCGGCGTGGCCCCGCTGGGCCTGCACCTGCTCGGTCTGCGAGCCGTCGGGGGAGCGGCCGGCCACGGTGACCAGCTCGGTGCCGTCCTTGGCGTACTGGCGGCCGACGACGTACTCCCAGCCCTCCTGGGCGATCTGGTCGAGCAGCGCGGACTCCAGGTGCACGCCCACCCAGTCGGCCGCGATGTCGAGCGGGCTGTCGCCGTCGCCGTCGAACTTCTCGTGGTCGGCGCCCGCCTCCAGCAGCGTCTGGACCACGCCCAGCGCCCCGCGCCTGGCCGCCAGGGTGAGCGGGGTGTCGCCGTCGTCGTTGGCCGCGTCGATCTCGGCCCCGGCCTCGATCAGCACGCCCGCGGTCGCGGCGTGGCCGTTGGCGGCGGCCCAGAGCAGCGCCGTCCAGCCGCCGGTCTCGCGGCCGTTGACGTCGGCCCCGGCCGCCAGCAGCGCCTCGGCGACCTCGACGCGGTCCCAGGCGGCGGCCGCGCAGAGCGGCAGCCCGGCCTCCTCGCCCTCGCTGGCCTTGTTGGGGTCGGCGCCGCCGGTGAGCAGCTTGCCCACGGTCTCGGTCTCGCCGTTCAACGCCGCGCGATAGAGCTGTTCCTCATGCATGACAGGACCCTAGCGTCTTCGCAGCCCGCGGTCGCCGGAGCACGCTGACGGGCGGTCTGTAGGCCGCGGGACCCATCCAAGGGTGTACGGATGTTCCTCCCAGGGGAGGAGCCCCAACCGGCCCAAGACGCGATATGTTGCGTCTATGACAGATCCGGGTGAGGTGCGCGCGTCGGACGCCGAGCGCGAGGCCGTCGTGGAACAGCTCCGTGTCGCCTCGGTCGAGGGCAGGCTCACGCTCGCCGAGCTGACCGACCGTACCGAGGCCGCCTACACCGCGACCACGCACGCCGAGCTCGCCCTGCTCACCCAGGATCTGCCCGTGGGCCGCGGGCCCGCGCCCACGCCCGCCCCGGCCCGCGAGGGCGGCAAGCGGCGCTGGTTCGTCGGCATCATGGGCGACACCAAGCGGCGCGGCACCTGGCGCATCGACCAGGAGCTCGGCGCGGTCGCCGTCATGGGCGACGTGCTGCTCGACCTGCGCGAGGCCGAGGTGCGCACGGACGTGGTCGACGTCACGGCGGTGTCCGTGATGGGCGACGTCAAGATCATCGTGCCCGACGGCGTGAACGTCGACCTCGACGGCGTCGCCGTGATGGGCGACAAGAAGGTCGACGTGCTGGAGGCGGCCCCCGGCATGAACGTGCCGGTGATCCGGGTGCGCGCCTACGCCGTGATGGGCGACGTCAAGGTGCTCGGCGACTCCCGCGCCCAGCCGGTCAAGCGCGGCCTGGCCGCCTGGCGGGAGCACTGGCGGGCGCTGCACGGCGACGACTGGCGCGAGGTCGGCCGCCAGATGCGCGACGACGCCCGCGAGGTCGGCCGGCAGATCCGCGACGAGCACCGCGCCCTGGAGCGCGAGCGCCGCGACCGCCGCCGCGACCATGGGGGTTACTGAGGCCGTGCAACGCGGGCGGGGGTCTTCGGCGTAGTGATCGGTGAACATCACCGGACAGTGAGGACCCCTCGATGCGGGATCGTGCCGACTTCGAGCGATACGTCGAGCAGCGCTCGGCCCGCCTGCTCAGGACGGCGTACCTGCTGTGCCGCGACTGGGCCACGGCCGAAGACCTGACGCAGACCGCGCTGGCCAGGGCCTGGCTGGCCTGGCGGCGGGTCGGCGCGAACCCCGACCCGTACGTCTACCGCATCCTGACCAACACGCACGCCTCCTGGTGGCGGCGGCGCTGGCGGGGCGAGGTGGCCACGGGCGAGCTCCCGGACCGCCCCCAGGAAGCGGACGACACGGCCGGGCTCGGCACCCGGGACGCGCTCAGGGCCGCCCTGGCCGCGCTCCCGGCCAAGCAGCGGGCCGTGGTCGTGCTGCGGTACTTCGAGGACCTGCCCGACGAGGCCATCGCCGAGATCGTGGGCTGTTCGGTGTCCACCGTACGCAGCCAGGCCAGCCGCGCGCTGGCCAAGCTGCGGCTCGACCCCGCGGCCAGGGCCGCGGCGGAGACGGGGAGCTGACGATGACGGAACAGCGACTGCATGACCTGCGCGACCTGCTCGAACACGACACCGCCGACGCGCCCCCCGGCGGGGTGCGGCTGGCCGACGTGGACGCCCGCGTCCGCCGCATCCGGCGGCGCCGGGGCCGGGCGGCGGCCTCGGTGGCGGCGGCGGCCCTGACGGTCACGGCCGTCACGGTGCTCACCGTGGACGCCCGGCCCGTTCCCGTGTCCGCCCCCGCCGCCGGGGACGTGTGGGCCGGCGCCCTGGCCCAGCCCGCGCCGACGCGCGCCCAGCCCCGGCCGCCGCTCTTCCACGGCTACACCCAGGGCGGCAGGCGGGAGACGTTCACCTTCGAGTCGAAGGCCGGGAAGGTGTCCTTCGCCCTCACCTGCCCGTCGGGCGGCTACGGGCTGGTCTGGCTCAACGGCGACCTGGTCGCCACCGGCGCGTGCGGGCCCACGGTCCGGCAGCCGCCCGGCTGGTTCGGCGACGCCACGGCCCGCGACGGCGTGAACGAGCTGAGCGCCGCCGTCGTGAAAGCCGCCGACGTCGGCACCGGCCCGGTGACCGCCGCGAGCGCCGAGCTGCTGCTGGCCAGGACCGCGTCCTACCCCGGCGAGTGGCGGCTGACGGTGGTGGACGCCCGCACCCGCGCGTGCCGGCCCAACGTGGTCAGCGTCGATCCGAGGACCGGCGTGATCACGGCCCAGTGCTGAGGGCCCCCAGTGCTGAGAGCCCGGTGCTGAGGGCTCAGCCGGCCACGGGCAGGCGCTCGCGCAGGGCCGCCTCGTACCGCTCCAGCAGCACGTCCACCAGCTCCGGCGCCGGGCCGAGCACGTCGGCGCAGACGGCCGGGGCGGTGGCCCGGCGGATCCGGTCGGCGAAGAAGCCGGGAGCCAGCAGGTAGGGGGCGACGGCCACGCGCGGCGCGCCCGCCGCCCGAAGCCGCGCGACGGCCTCCCCGGGCCTCGGCCCGGCGGCCGAGGCGTAGGCCGCGGTCACCGTCCACCAGCCGGCGCGCCGCCAGGCGCGGGCCATGCCGGCGATCACCTCGTTGGCCCTGGCGTCGCTCGACCCGGCCGAGACCAGCACGACCGCCGTCTCGGGGTCGCCGGTCGGCACGCCCGCCTCCGCCAGCCGCCGCTCCAGCGCCGGCAGCAGCAGCGGGTGCGGCCCGAGCGTCGTGCCGTAGCGGACCCGCAGGCGCGGATCGCGCGCGCGGGCCTCGTTGAGCGCGGCGGGCAGGTCGACCCGGCTGTGGTAGGCCTCGGTGAGCAGCAGCGGCAGCACCACGGCTTCACCCAGCCCGTCGAGCGCCTGCCCCAGCGTGGGCGCGCAGTGGTCGAGGTAGGCCACCCGCACCGGCAGGTCGGGACGCGCCAGGCGCACGCGGTCCAGCAGCGCGGCCACGGTGGCGGCGGCGCGCGGGTCGCGCGACCCGTGCGCGACCGCCACCAGTGGCACGCGCCCGGGGGCCGGCCCGTCTGCCAACGGGACGCGGCCCCTGCCGGGGATCACAGGTGAATGCCGCATTCGACCTTCCCCAGCCCCGCCCAGCGGCCGCTGCGCGGGTCCTCGCCCTCGGCGACCTGGCGCGTGCACGGCGCGCAGCCGATCGAGGGGTAGTTGTCGTAGTGCAGGGGGTTGATCAGCACGCCGTTGTCGGCGATGTAGTTGTCGACGTCCTCCTGCGTCCAGGCGGCGATCGGGTTGACCTTCACCATCTGGCGCTTGGCGTCCCACTCGACGACCTTGGTGTCCGTACGGCTGGACGACTCGTCCCGGCGGATGCCGGAGATCCACGCCAGGTACGGCTCCAGCGCCCGGTTGAGCGGCTCGACCTTGCGCAGGTAGCAGCACAGGTCGGGGTTGCGGCCGAACAGGCGCGGCCCGAGGTCGCGATCCTGCTCCTGGACCGTCCTGGACGGCTTGATGTCGATCACGTTGACGTCATAGACCTGCCGCACGGCGTCACGGGTGCCGATCGTCTCGGCGAAGTGGTAGCCGGTGTCGATGAACAGCACGTCCACGCCCGGTTTGACGCGGCTCACCAGGTCGATGAGCAAGGCGTCGCTCATGGAGGACGTCAGGCACAACCGGTCGCCGAACGTCGCCGCGGCCCACCGGATGATCTCCCGGGCCGGGGCGCCCTCAAGGAACGTGGCGGCGGACTCGACGATGTCCTGCAGGTCAAGGGTGCCACGCTGATCTCGCAGACCCACCTCGATGTCGACGAGCGTCATATCTTCACTCCGATTCCGAGAAACTTCAGCTTGAAGGCGCGGGCGCAGGCGCGGCAGTACCAGCCGCCGTCCCCCTCGTAGGGCTCCAGGTCCTCGTCACCGCAGTACGGGCAGTGGAAGGGGACCGCTCGCGTGGTCATTTCAGGTCCGCCTCGTCCGCGCGCTGCACCCAGTCGGCGAAGGACTCGCCCTCCTTCTTCTGGGCGTCGTAGTTGCTCACCACGCGCTCGACGTAGTCGGGCAGGGCCTTGGCGGTGGTCTTCAGGCCGCGCACCTTGCGGCCGAAGCCGGAGTTCACGCCGAGCGAGCCGCCCAGGTGGATCTGGTAGCCCTCGACCTGGTCGCCGTTCTCGTCCACGACGAGCTGGCCCTTCAGGCCGATGTCGGCGACCTGGATGCGGGCGCAGGAGTTGGGGCAGCCGTTGACGTTGATGGTGAGCGGCTGCTCGAAGTCGGGCAGCCGCCGCTCCAGCTCGTCGATCAGGTGCGCGGCGGTGGCCTTGGTCTCGACGATGGCGAGCTTGCAGTACTCGATGCCGGTGCAGGCCATCGTCTGGCGGCGGAACGTGGAGGGGTTGACCTGCAGGTCGTTGGCCTCCAGCTCGGCCACGATGGACTCCACCCGGTCCGGCGCGACGTCGAGGACGACCATCTTCTGCTCGACGGTGGTGCGCACCCGGCCGGAGCCGTGCCGCTCGGCGATGTCGGCGATCACGTGGAGCTTGTCGCCGTCGAGGCGGCCCACCTTGGGCGCGAAGCCCACGTAGAAGTTGCCGTCCTTCTGCGGGTAGACGCCCACGTGGTCGCGGCGGCTGCCGCGCGGCAGGGTGGGCGCCGGGCCGTCGGGCAGGCTCTCCTTGACGTACTCGGTCTCCAGCACCTCGCGGAACTTCTCCACGCCCCAGTCGTTGACCAGGAACTTCAGCCGGGCCCTGTGCCGCAGCCGCCGGTAGCCGTAGTCGCGGAAGATGCCGATCACGCCCGCGTACACGTCGTCGACGCGGTCGGGGCTGACGAAGACGCCGAGGCGCTTGGCCAGCATCGGGTTGGTGGACAGGCCGCCGCCGACCCACAGGTCGTAGCCCGCCTCGCCGTGCTCGTTGACGACGCCGACGAAGGCGACGTCGTTGATCTCGTGCACCGTGCAGTGGGCCGGGCAGCCGCTCAGCGCGCTCTTGAACTTGCGCGGCAGGTTGGAGTACTCGGGGTTGCCGATGAACTGCCGGTTGATCGACTGGATGTCGTCGGTGGCGTCCAGCACCTCCTCGGCGTCGATGCCGGCCAGCGGGCACCCCAGGATCACCCGCGGGGTGTCGCCGCACGCCTCGGTGGTGGACAGGCCGACGGCCTCCAGGCGCTCCCAGATGTCGGGCACCGACTCGATCTCGATCCAGTGGAGCTGGATGTTCTGCCGGTCGGTGAGGTCGGCCGTGCCGCGCGCGTACTCGTTGGCGATGTCGGCGATCGTGCGGAGCTGGCGCAGGTCGAGCTGGCCGCCGTCGATGCGCACACGGAGCATGAAGTAGCGGTCGTCGAGCTCCTCCGGCTCCAGGACCGCGGTCTTGCCGCCGTCGATGCCGGGCTTGCGCTGGGTGTAGAGGCCGTACCAGCGCATCCGCCCGCGCAGGTCGGCGGGGTCGATCGAGTCGAAGCCGCCCTTGGCGTAGATGTCGATGATGCGCTGGCGGACGTTGAGCCCGTCGTCGTTCTTCTTGTTCTCTTCGTTCTTGTTCAGCGGTTCCCGGTAACCGAGGGCCCATTGGCCCTCGCCGCGCGGGCGCTTGTGATGCCGGCTGGCAGGGGTGCTCATTGCGCGTCCTTCGTTTTGTGGGCGCGCGCAGCGTTCCTCCTGCCTCGTCATCGAGTGCAGGGGTTCAGGTGGGTGCGACGCGCTCTGCGGTAAAGAAGATGAGTTAGCGGGCGTCGCAACAGATGGCACTGCGGACACGCTGAAGGTCGACGTGGCGTCGACCGACGAGCATGGGGTCCGCTGGCATACCTTGAAGATACTCCGGAGATCCCGGATGTCCAAGATGGGGTCCAGAGTCTGGACTCCGCGGGCTCCTAACCCTGGCGCGGCCAGTCGAGCGGCGACTCCTGCGGCCGCTCCTCGCTCTGGTGCTGGCAGTCGCACCAGGAGCCGCCGCGGCAGTCGTCGTGACGCTTGTCCTTGCAGCTCTCGCAGATCACGTCTCGATTATTCTCCCAGAACGTTGTTCGGGTTAGGCTGGCGCGCGTGGACCTCATGGCCGGACTGCTGGCCGACCTCCGGGCCGAGAGCGATTCCCTGGAGGCGCTGCTGGCGCCGCTGCGCCCCGCCGACTGGGAGACGCCCACGCCCGCCGCGGGGTGGGCGGTGCGCGACCAGGTGAGCCACCTGGCCTGGTTCGACGACGCCGCCGTGGTGTCGGTCACCGACCCCGACGGCTTCCGTGCCCTGGCCGCGCGGGCCGGCTCGGTGGACGAGCTCGCCGAGGCCGCGCGCGGCCTGCCGCCGGGGCAGCTGCACGCCTGGTTCCGCGCGTCCCGGGCCCGGTCGCTGGAGGCGTTCGCGACGCTCGGCGCGCGCGTGCGGGTGCCGTGGTTCGGGCCGGCGATGTCGGGGGCGTCCTTCGTCACCGCGCGCCTGATGGAGACCTGGGCCCACGGCCAGGACGTGGCCGACGCGCTCGGCGTCGCCCGGGAGCCCACCGAGCGGCTGCGGCACGTGGCCCTGCTCGGCGTCCGCGCCCGGCCCTACAGCTTCGCCGCCCGCGGTCTGCCCGAGCCCGCCGGGCCGGTACGCGTCGAGCTCACGACCCCAGGCGGCGACCTGTGGACCGCCGGCCCCGCGGACGCGCCCGCCGCCGTGCGCGGCCCGATGCTCGACTTCTGCCTGCTCGTCACCCAGCGCGTGCACCTGTCGGACACCGCCTTGGAGCCGGTCGGCGAGCCCGCCCGCGCCTGGATGGAGATCGCCCAGGCGTTCGCCGGGCCGCCGGGGAGCGGGCGGCCGCCCAGGTCAGGGTAAGTTCAGGGTCGTACCGGATGACGTCGGCGGCACGGCCGGTGACATGCTGTGAGCATGCGGACCATTCTGAACGTCATCTGGCTCGTGTTCGCCGGCATCTGGCTGGCGATCGGCTACGCCGTGGCCGGGATCATCTGCTGCATCCTCATCGTCACCATCCCGTTCGGCATCGCCTCGTTCAGGATCGCCGCCTACGCTCTGTGGCCGTTCGGCCGTACGGTCGTGCGCGATCCCGACGCCGGCGTCTTCTCCCTCATCGGCAACGTGATCTGGTGCGTGGTCGCGGGCATCTGGCTGGCGATCGGGCACGTGGTCACCTCGATCCCGCTGTTCATCTCCATCATCGGCATCCCCATGGGCATCGCGAACCTCAAGCTGATCCCCGTCTCCCTCCTCCCGCTGGGCGCGCGCATCGTGGACAACGACTAGGGCAGGAGCCGGGACGTAAGCTGTCCCGGAGAGTCACTGCGAAATACCGTTGGGTGCCATGACGTCCACCAATGCGCCTTCCCGGTCCAGGAGGCGGCTCGCCTCGAACGCCCGGGCCAGGCTGAACTGGGTGCTCGACACCAAGTCGTGGGCGATCGTGCGCGCGGCCACGAACGCCGGTGTCAACTACCGGGTCACCGGCCTGGCCGGCGAGGCCGCGTTCTTCGCGCTGCTGTCGCTGCCGCCGTTCGTGCTGGGCCTGATCGGCGTGCTGGGCAAGCTCGGCACCTGGCTCGGCGGCGGCGTCGTCACCGAGGTCAAGAGCTGGGTGATCGAGCAGGCCGGGCTGCTGTTCACCGACGACGCCGTCAAGAAGGTGATCAACCCGCTCATCACCGACGTGCTCAGGGACGACGCCAACAAGGTGTCCATCATCTCGCTGGGCTTCCTGCTGTCGCTGTGGTCGGGCTCGCGGGCGCTCTACGTCTACGTCGACCTCATCTCGGTCGCGTACGGGCTGGGGGAGGAGCGCGGCATCATCCGCACCCGGCTGATGTCGTTCGGCCTCTACGTGGTCGGCCTGATCATCGGCATCATCGTCATGCCGATCCTGGTCATCGGCCCCACCCTGCTCAAGGACGCCCTCCCCGGCGAGTACGGCATCCTCATCGACATCCTCTACTGGCCCGTCGTGATCAGCGGCTCGGTGCTGTTCCTCACCGTGCTCTACCACGTCAGCGTGCCGGTGCGGACGAAGTGGTACCGGGAGCTGCCCGGGGCGATCCTGGCCCTGTTCCTGTGGATCGTGTGCGCCGCCGTGCTGCGGGCGGTGCTGGCGGCCTGGTTCTCGCCGGTGTCGGTCTACGGCTCCCTGGCCGCCCCGATCGCGCTGCTGCTGTGGCTGTACATCACCGCCCTGGCCGTGCTCATCGGAGCCATCCTCAACGCCGAGGTCGACCGGCTCTGGCCGGGTGTGAGCCGGACCAAGTAGCCGGACGAGCGGCCGGTTGCGCATCCGCTATCGTCTAGGGCGACGCGACTGGCGCATTCGGTGGGATCGACCACCAGGGAGCGAATCAACCGGGAGCGGAGGCCGAGCGCCTGGGTCTTCGCCAATTGTCAATGATGACAGGGGAGTCATGAGTTCTCTTGCTAGCGCCGACCCGCAGCTCGCCGAGCTCATCAAGGCGGAGGAGCGCCGCCAGGCCGACACCGTCAAGCTGATCGCGTCCGAGAACTACGTGTCCAAGGCCGTGCTCGAAGCGACCGGCACGGTGCTGACCAACAAGTACTCCGAGGGCTACGCGGGCAAGCGCTACTACGAGGGCCAGCAGGTCATCGACCAGATCGAGACGCTGGCGATCGAGCGGGCCAAGGCCGTGTTCGGCGTCAACCACGCCAACGTCCAGCCGTACTCGGGCTCGCCCGCCAACCTGGCCGTCTACCTGGCCTTCCTGCAGCCCGGCGACACCGTGCTCGGCATGGGCCTGCCGTTCGGCGGCCACCTGACCCACGGCTGGTCGGTCTCGGCCACCGGCAAGTGGTTCAACCCGGTCCGTTACGGCGTGCGCCGCGACACCGGCCGCGTCGACCTCGACGAGGTCCGCGAGCTGGCCCTGGAGCACCGGCCGAAGCTGATCTTCTGCGGCGGCACCGCGATCCCGCGCACGATCGACTTCGAGGGCTTCGCCTCCATCGCCCGCGAGGTCGGCGCCGTGCTCGCGGCCGACATCGCGCACATCGCCGGCCTGGTCGCGGGCGGCGCCCACCCGTCCCCGGTGGGTCACGCCGACGTGATCTCCACGACCACCCACAAGACGCTGCGCGGCCCGCGCGGCGCCATGCTCATGGCCACCAGCGACGAGCACGCCACCGCGCTCAACAAGGCCGTCTTCCCCGGCCTCCAGGGCGGCCCCCACAACCACACCACCGCCGCCATCGCCGTCGCGCTGCACGAGGCCGCCCAGCCGTCCTTCCGCGACTACGCCCACCAGGTCGTCGCCAACGCCAAGGCGCTGGCCGAGGAGCTGTCCAGCCGGGGCTTCGACCTGGTCTCCGGCGGCACCGACAACCACCTGATCCTGCTCGACCTGACGCCCAAGGGCATCGGCGGCAAGCCCGCCGCCCAGGCGCTCGACCGGGCCGGCCTGGAGACCAACTACAACGCGGTGCCGTTCGACACCCGCAAGCCGTTCGACCCGTCGGGCATCCGCATCGGCACCCCGTCGGTCACCTCGCGCGGCATGGGCGAGGCCGAGATGCGGCAGATCGGCGCCTGGATGGACGAGGTCGTCACGGCCCTGGCCAAGGGCGACGCCGAGGACGTCATCACCCGCGTCCACCACGAGGTCAGCGAGCTGACCGCCCAGTTCCCCGCCCCCGGCCTGTCCTGATCCCACGGCCCGCCCGTCCGGCCCGTCCCGCCCCTCGCGGCGGGCGGCCGGACGGTCAGTGCCGGACCGTCACCACGATCTTGCCGAACTGCGCGTTCGACTCCAGGTGCCGGTGGGCCCGCACGATCTCCTCCAGGTCGAACGTGCGGTCCACCACCGCCCGGAAGGCCCCCGAGCGCAGCCCCGACGCCACGAACGCCGCCGCCCGCCGCAGCCGCTCGGGCACCCGCGTCGTCTCGTGCATCGTGTACGTCCGCATGTTCAGCGCCGGCATGCCGAGGTCGATCCCCGGATAGGGCGTCGGCTCGCCGCTCAGCGCGCCGTACACCAGCAGCAGCCCCTCGGGGGCGACCACCCTGGCCAGGTCCGTCACGCCCGGCCCGGCCACGGCGTCGAAGACGAACTCCGCGCCGCGCCCGCCCGTGGCCGCCAGCACCCGCTCGGTCACGTCCTCCTCCTCGGTGACGATCACCTCGGCCGCGCCCTCCTTCAGCAGGGCCTCCCTCTTGGCCGCGGTGCGGGTGAGCGCGATCGGCGTGGCGCCCATGCGGTCGGCGACCCGGATGGCGGCCAGGCCCACGCTGCTGGAGGCGGCGTTCAGCACCACCGTGTCCCCGGGACGCATCCCGCCCACCTCCACCAGCGCGCCGTAGGCCGTCACGTACGGCATCCACACGGCCGCGCCCTCCACCGGGCCCACCCCCTCCGGACGGGGCAGCACCGCAGCCGCCGGCACGACCGCCCGCCCGGCGTACACGCCGTAGTCGTTCTGCGAGAACGCCGGCACCGTGCTCACCGGCTGCCCGGTCCGCAACCCGGTGACGCCCGCGCCCACCGCCTCGACCACCCCGGCGGCCTCGGTGCCCAGCCGGGCGGGGAAACTCCGTACAGGCTCGATGTAGTGGCCGCTGCGGAACAGCGCCTCGGCCCGGTTGAGGCCGATCGCGTCCACCCGGATCCGCACCTCGCCGGGCCCCGGCTCGCCGGCCGCCACGTCCGCCAGCTCCAGCACCTCGGGCCCGCCGAGCTCGTGGAACAGCACCGTCCTGGTCATCACATCGTCCTTCCGCGTCAGAGGCCGCCATTCAACCGCCGAAGTACGACTGCCGTCAAACTTCGATGGATGTCGTACTATGGACCCATGGACGCCGACCGCACCCCGGACCACCCCGACCTGCGCGAAGTCACCCTGCAACGGGTTCTCGAAGCCCTCGTCGACCCGGTCCGGCGCAGCATCGTCACCCAGCTCGCCACCGCCGCCGGCGACATCAGCTGCGGCGGGTTCGACATCTCGGTGAGCAAGTCCACCGCCACCCATCACTTCCGGGTGCTGCGCGAGGCCGGCCTCATCCGGCAGCACTACGCCGGCACCTCCCGCCTGAACACCCTGCGCAGGGCCGAGTTCGACCAGGCGTTCCCCGGTCTGCTCGACGCCGTCGTCACCGCCGACCGCGCGTCCGCCTGAACGCGGCGAGGCCCTCCCGCCCGCGGCGGAAGGGCCTCACGCGGGTCCGCGACCTCAGGTCCTGACGGTGAGCAGCGTCGTGCCCGTCCTGGTGACCACCTCGAAGCGGTCGATCTCCGCCAGCGGGGTCGCGCTGCCGCCGTGCATGTAGAGCGGGGCCGGCGAGCCCGGCACGCCGTAACCCGGCGCCGGCACCGACCATCCGGTCATCACCCGCCGCTCGCCCGACTTGCCCACCGACACCAGCTCGCACTCCAGCGGCCCCTTCACCCCCGACAGCTTGAGCGCCGCGTGCGTGCCCCAGCCCTTCGACTCCACCACCAGCCCGCCCGACACCCCGCCGACGCCCTTGCCCGCGATCGGCGTGCCGTCGGCGTAGAACTGCTCGGCCGGGCCCATGTGGTCGGCGCGTCCCGCCATGGCCTGCGGCGGGTCGCCGCCGCCGGTGAGCTGCGTGCCGACGGTCAGCCCGCCGGCCACCAGGGCGACCGCCGCGGCCATCCCGAGCAGGAACGTCCCCCTGCGGGCCCGCCGGTCGGCCGCCTTCTTGCGCTGGAGCAGGTCGACCACGCCGGCCTGCCCCTCACGGGGAGGAGGGCCGGCGTCCTCCAGGGGGCCGATGCCGTGCAGCACGCTCGCGACCCCCGCCAGGTCCGACAGCTCGAAGCGGCAGGAGGGGCAGGTGCGCAGGTGGGACTCGAAGGCCAGCCGGTCGTCCTCCTCCAGCAGGCCGAGGGCGTAGGCGCCCACGTCGGTGTGCTCGACTTGCGAGGTCACGCCGTCACCCCCCGCTCCTCCAGCGCGACCCGCAGCGCGCGGACCGCGTAGTAGACCCGCGACTTCACGGTGCCCACCGGGATGCCGAGCGCGGCGGCGGCGTCGTTGACCGACCGGTCCCGCAGGATCGTCTCGTTCAGGATCTCGCGATGCGCCGGTGACAACGCCTTCAGCGCCTCCGACACGACCACCTGGCGCAGCAGCCCCTCCAGCTCGTCCGGCACCGGCACGGTGTCCAGCGCCCCGTCGCCCGATTCCGGCGGGCGCGCCTCCCTGCGCCGCCGGTCGTCGATCACGATGCGCCTGGCCACCGTGGCGAGCCAGGGCATGAGCGAGACCGAGTCGGGGTCCAGCCGCTCCGCGCTGCGCCAGGCCCGGATCATCGTCTCCTGCACCACGTCTTCCGCCCACTGCCGGTCGCCCGCCGTCAGCCGTACCACGAAGGCCAGCAGCGGCCGGTGGTACTCCCGGTAGAGCGCGGACACGACCACCTCGTCGTCCGGTCGCACCCGCCGCATCAGGTGGCGTAGGCGCGGCTTGCCCACCGGGGCCGTCCCCTCGGCCGAGGGCGGGGGATACGTGCTGATCCGCATCATTCCCCTTTCTCGCGTCCGTCGGGAGGGAGTACGCTCGGCCGCCCTGGCGGGGTTCAACGGATCGCCGAACATAATGCGATTGCATCTGCCGGGACAGGGTGGTTAGAGTCGCATTCGTAACCGATCGAGGAGGTGAGGGCTATGCGGGTCGTTCTGTTCCGCCTGTCGTCCGTCTACCTCCGGGCCCTCGTCTGAGCTGCCCGTTTCCTTCTCGATCAAAGGTTTCACCGTCTTGTCTCACGACCTTTCCCTGCTCGGCTGGACCGATCTGCGTGCCGCCGAGCTTCCTGCTGACACCGTCCCGGCGCGGGTGGCCCGCGTCGACCGCGGCGCCGCCGAGGTGATCGCGGCCGACGGTCAGCAGCACGTCCGCTACGGCGCCCGCGTGCGCCGTTCCTCCGCCGACGACCCGGTGGCCCTGCCGTGCGTCGGCGACTGGGTCGCGCTCAGATGGCTGCCCGAAGGCCGGTACGAGCTCGACCAGGTGCTCTCCAGGACCACCGCGTTCATCCGGGGCGGCGTGAGCCGCCACTCGACCGGCGGCCTGTCCGGCGACGGCCAGGGCCAGGTGCTCGCGGCCAACGTCGACGTCGTCTTCGTGGCCGAGCCGTCCATGCACTCGACCGACTTCGCCGACCTCGGCCGCATCGAGCGCCTGGTGGCACTGGCCTGGGAGTCCGGCGGCACGCCCGTCGTGCTGGTGACCAAGTCCGACCTGTTCGAGGCGGGCCTCGACGAGCTGATGGCCGACGTGCGCGCCGCCGCGCCGGGCGTCGACGTGCACGCCGTCTCCTCAGTGCTGGGGGAGGGGGTCTCGCTGGCCGCCAGCTACCTGCACGGCTCCCGTACGGCGGTCGTGCTCGGGCCTTCCGGCGCGGGCAAGTCCACCCTGGTCAACGCGCTGGCCGAGACCGGCGTGATGGACACCCAGCAAGTGCGCGCGGCCGACGGGCGCGGGCGGCACACCACCGTCCACCGGGAGCTGATCCCGCTGCCCGGCGGCGGCCTGATCATCGACACCCCCGGCATCCGCCGGATCGGCCTCTACGACATCGGCGAGGGCGTCGACCTCGTCTTCGCCGACATCGAGCAGCTGGCCGAGCGGTGCCGCTTCGCCGACTGCGGGCACGTGAGCGAGCCGGGCTGCGCCGTCCTCGACGCCATGGAGAACGGCGAGCTGCCCGAACGCCGGCTGCAGAGCTGGCGCAAGCTGCAGCGCGAGGCCGCGTGGATGGCGTCCCGCACGGATGCGCGGCTGCGCAAGGAGCAGCAGAACAAGTGGAAGATCATCCACAAGGAGATGCGCCGCTCCAGCCGCTACCGCCCCTGACCGTCCCCGGTCGGCTTTCTCGCCTTCCTCCTGGCTGGTGCGGGAGGGAGGCGAGTAGAGCCGGTCGTGCGGGTATGCACAGGTCATGCAGGTGTTCGCGGATCGGGCCGAGGCCGGGGCGTTGCTGGCCGAGCGGCTGCCGGAGGTGCGCGACCCCGTCGTGCTGGCGTTGCCGCGCGGCGGGGTCGCCGTGGCCGTGCCGGTCGTCCGCCGGCTCGGCGGCGAGCTGGACGTGCTCGTCACCCGGAAGATCGGCTACCCGCCCGCTCCCGAGCTGGGCGTGGGGGCGATCGCCGAGGGCGGCGAGCCGGTGTTCGACCTGACGATGCTCGACCGGCTGGGCCTGACGCCCGAGGACATGGCCGACGTGGTCGAGCGGGAGCGGCACGAGCTGGCCAGGCGGGTGCGGGTCTACCGGGGCGACCGGCCGCTGCCGCCGCTGGCCGGACGTGAGGTGATCGTCGTGGACGACGGCCTGGCCACGGGCGGGACGGCACGGGCCGCCTTGCGCGCGGTGGCCGCGGCCCGCCCCGCCAGGGTGACGCTGGCCGTGCCGGTCGGCGCCGCGGAGACCGTCGAGATGATGCGTGCGGAGGCCGACGAGGTGGTGGTGCTGCTGACCCCGGTCGACTTCAGGGCGGTCGGCCAGTGGTACGAGCACTTCGACCAGCTCACCGACGACGACGTGCTCGACCTCCTGGAGCGGAGGTGACCCGCACCGGACGGCGTCGCTCGTACCGGTGTCTATGCGGACAGGACCGCCCAGACCAGCTTCCGCGAGCCGCCGGGGGCGAACCAGCCCCACGCGCTGCAGAGCGCGTCGACCAGCCGAAGCCCGCGGCCGAACTCGGCGAACACGTCGGCCGGCGCCGCCACCGGGACGGTCTGGCTGTGGTCGGTCACCACGCAGGCCAGCTCGGGCCGGCGGAAGAGCAGCCGGAGCTGCACGGCTCCGCCGCCGTGCCGCATCGCGTTCGTGACCAGCTCGGAGACCACCAGTTGCACGTCGTAGGCCAGGTCGGCGGCGGCCCACGAGGTGAGCGTCTGGTCCACGAACCGCCGGGCCGTCGCCACGCAGGCCGGTTCGAACGCGGTGCGCTCGTGGAAGGGGAACACCGCGTCGCACTCTCCGGCGCGCCCATCCACCAGAATGGTGGCGAGCCACCCTGGTGGCCCGGAACCGATGGCGGCTTGCGGCCGAGCGTCGAAAGTCGTCATTCTGGCCCCCGAAGCGCGGTCTGGTGATCCAGTGCCCATCTTTACGGGGTGTGGGTAGTGATGCAAGACTTTTCGTGTTTTACCGATGCGAATACCATCTGCACGTGCAGATGATCTAGGAGCGGTCGAGTGAGCGCACAGAGCGCGGAGGGAAAGCTTCTCAGCTACACGCCGGGAAGCCCGACGGTGCTGCGGATCCTGCTGGGTACGCAACTGCGCAGGCTCCGTACCGAGAAGGGTATCTCCCGGGAGGATGCCGGATACTCCATTCGCGCATCTCATGCGAAGATCAGCCGACTTGAGCTCGGTCAGGTCAGTTTCAAGCAGCGGGACGTCGCCGACCTGCTCACCCTCTACGGCGTCACCGCCCCGGACGACCGCGAGCCGCTGCTCGCCCTGGCCCGGCAGGCCAACGCGCCGGGCTGGTGGCACAAGTACGGCGACCTGCTGCCCGGCTGGTTCGAGGTCTACATCGGGCTGGAGGGGGCCGCCTCGGCCATCCGCACGTTCGAGAACCAGTTCGTCCCCGGCCTGCTGCAGACGCCCGCGTACGCCAAGGCCGTGATCCGGCTCGGCAACGAGAAGGCGCTCGACCCCGAGCTCGACCGCCGCGTCACCCTGCGCACCACCCGGCAGAAGCGCCTGGAGAGCGGGCTCAAGCTGTGGGCCGTGATCGACGAGGCCGTCCTGCGGCGGGGGCTCGGCGGGGCCGGCGTCATGCGGGAGCAGATCCGCCACCTGCTCGACGCCACGGAGGAGCGCAACGTCACCGTCCAGGTGATGCCGTTCGAGAGCGGCGGGCACGCGGCGGCCGGCGGTTCGTTCAGCATCCTGCGCTTCCCCGAGCGCGAGCTGCCCGACGTGGTCTACATGGAGCAGCTCACCAGCGCCCTCTATCTGGACAAGCCGGCCGACTCCGACCACTACATGGAGGTCATGGACCGGCTGAGCATCCAGGCCCTGGAGCCGAAGCAGACGCGGCGCTTTCTGGAACAGCTCATTTCCGGATGAGCTGCTGAAACTCCTGTGATCCACTCCATAGTCGGATTTTTGGTCATCCGGTACATGGAGTCTGTCGTGCTGTCGTATGGTCAGCGCAAACGCGGATGCACGTGCATCCGTAAGATCGCTAGGAGCTTCCCCCATGCACGAGTTCCGGAACGGAACGCCCGCCGGTCACCTCCCCGTCGTGTGGCGCAAGAGCAGGCGAAGCAACCCCAACGGCAACTGCGTCGAGGTCGCGGACCTGCCCACGGGTGAGATCGCCATGCGCAACTCCCGGTTCCCCGACGGCCCCGCGCTGGTCTACACGCAGGCCGAGATCAGCGCGTTCGTCCTGGGGGCCAAGGACGGCGAGTTCGACGACCTGATCGTCTGATCCCCCGTCTGATCAGCGGGGTTCGTTGTACCAGCGCCACCGGGTCAGGCGCGGCCGTCCGGGCAGCTCGCCGCGGCCGGTCGCCCACAGCAGCGTGGCCCAGGGGGCGGTGTCCACGGGGGCGTCGGGGAACAGGCGGGCCAGCACCCGCGAGCACAGGTCCGCGGGCGGCTCCCAGGCCAGTCCCAGCCCCTCGGACACGTCGTGCATATGCACGAGCGTTTCCACCAGGCCCATCGCGGCGGTCGCCGACGCGTCCGCCATGCCGAAGATGTGATGACCGCGCGCCTGCGGCGGCGCGGTGCGGACCATGGCCGACAGCAGCGCTCCGGAGGCCTGGAGCACCTGCAGCAGCCCGGTGGGCCCGGCCGCGCGGTCGGCGTGGATGGTGTTGTTGGGGCCGCCTGGCCTGCGCCGCTCCAGCACGAAGGGCACGTACGTGTCCAGCGGCGGCACGTTGAGCCCGAGCTGGGCGGCGTAGGCGAACAGGTCGTCGGCGAGGTGCTCGACGGTCTCCCAGCAGGTCCACTCCAGTGAGCCTGCCTTCGCCTCCCACGCCTGCGGCGGCGCGTCCCGCAGCGTGTCGACGGCGAGGGCGACGGCCTGGTCGAGGTCGTCCGCGGTCACGAGCGCTGAATCCGGCATGCAGGGCACTTTATCGCCGTCCGCTTCGTGCGCCCGCGTGTAGGGTCGTCACGATCCGCACGTCCGGACGGGAGCCGTACCGCATGACCGAGCCCGAAGACCTCACCGCGCGCGCCCGCATCAGGGAGGCGGCGCTGCTGCACTTCGGCGAGCACGGCTTCGAGGGGGCCACGACCCGCGCCATCGCCGGGACCGCCGGGGTCTCCCCGGGGCTGCTGCGCCACCACTACGGCTCCAAGCAGGCGTTGCGCGAGGCGTGCGACGAACACCTGATCAGGCTCGTCCGGCGGATCGACGACGACGTCCGCGCCGGCGCCGTGCCCGCCGGGCGCAACCCCGTGGCCGCGGCGCTCGACGCGCTGGCGCCCTACCGGCTGTACGTGGCGCGGGCGCTGGCCGAGGGCTGGGCCGCGCCGCTGTTCGACGGCATCGCCGAGCTGAGCGAGCGGTGGCTGGCGGAGCTCGACGAGACCCGCACCGACGAGCCGTTCGCCGGGCGCAGGGCGCGCGCGACCGTGTCCACGGCCATGTCGCTGTCGGTCGGCGTGCTGCACAAGCACGTCTCCCGCGGCCTCGGCGTGGACGTGTTCAGCCCCGAGGGCGCCCACCTGCTCGCGCTCACCCTGCTCGACCTCTACTCGCACCCCCTGCTGACCCCGGAGGCGGCGGCGGAGCTCCGCGACGCCCTCGGCAAGCGCCCCGGAAGCGGATGATCCCGCTCAGGATCGGTTCTTTTCCGGACGCCCCCGCTCAGGACAAGAAGTCCGTCAGCGGCGGCAGCAGCGCCTCCGGCCGGCCGAGCACGCCATGGTCCTCGCCGGGCAGCACCACGTGCCGGGCGCCCGGCACGGCGTCGGCGACGGCCCGCACGGCGTCCAGCATCCACTTCGGGGACTGGTCGCCGCCGATCGCCAGGGTGGGCACGGTGATGCCGGACAGCCGCTCGACCGGCAGTGACTGCCCCGGACCGCACACCGCGGCGTCGTAGGCGAGCGTGTGCGCCAGGGTGGTGAACCAGCCCCACACCGGCTCCGACCGCATGCCCGCCACCACCTCGGCGGGCACGTCGGCGCCCTCGGTCAGGAACAGCGCCACGGCCTCGTCGCGGCGATCGCCCTCGACGAGGGCGCGCAGACGCTCGGCGAAGTCGCCGCCGGGCGCGGTGCGCGCGCCGTCCACGACGTACGGCGGTTCGTAGACGGCCAGACGGGCGATCGGCAGCCCGTACGCGGCGGCCTCCAGCGCGAGGATGGCGCCGGAGGAGTGGCCGAAGACGCTCGCCGAGCCGCCCGCGTGCTCGATCAGCGCGGCGAGGTCCTCGATCTCGCGCTCGACGGCGTAGGCGGGCGCGTCGCCGCTGCCGCCCCTGCCGCGGCGGTCGTGGGCGATCGCGCGGAAGCCGGGGGCGAGCGCGGCGGCGAGGGCGGCGACGGTGGTGCGGTCGTTGAAGGCACCGCCCACCAGGATCACCGGGTGGCCCTCGCCGCTGCTCTCGAACGCGATGCGGGTGCCGTCGGCCGAGGTGACGGTCTGAACCGTGGACTGCATGTCGAACTCCTTCTGCGGGCTCTTGTCAGCAGGAGGTCGGAGCCGTCCCACGCTTCTCTACATGCTTCTACCGGAAAATTCGCGGATCGGCCTGAAGGCCGCGCGAGAGCCGGACGGTGATGAACTCGTTGTCGTCGGGACGGCCCGGCGTGCGGCCGCTGGAGAAGGGGAAGTTGTTGTCGTCCAACAGGCCCAGGGTGCGGTCGTCGAGGACGACGATGTCCTCGATGGTCTGGAACGGGAACCGGAACGTGCCGGGCGTGCCGCCGAGGCCGCGTGGGTCGGCCAGGTCGAGCAGGTCGGCCACCTGCGTCTTGTCCAGGGCGCCGTCGTGGTCGCGGTCGCGCGTGTCGGCCAGGTAGACGCGCTTGACCTTGGCCGCGTCGCCCTGGAGGTTGTCCCGCTCGATGATCAGGAAGCGGTACGCGTCCACGGCGACGGCGTCGCCGATGGAGTGCGCGGGGTCCTCCAGCCGGTACGTCCACGTGCGCCCGGTGTATGCGCGCTTGCGCAGGTCGAACTCGTTCATCCGCAGAGTGCCCGCCGGGTCGCCGTTCACCGTGCCTTCGAGCAGCGGGTAGAGCCGGCGGCCGTCCACCGACGTGGCCATGCCCTCGAAGCCCTTGCTGCTGGCCAGGTCGGGCTGGGCGCCGTTCAGCCAGGGGTTCTCGGGGGCCTTGACGCCGGGCAGCCCGATCGGGGCGTCGAGCAGCCGGCCCTTGCGGTCGAAGTGCAGCAGGAACGGGCCGAACTCGTCGCCGATCCAGTACGTGCCGTCGGTCGCGCGCACGATCGACTCGACGTCGAAGTCGGAGCCCGTCAGCGTACGGTCCTGGCGGGTCAGGGCGAAGGGGACGAGCCCCCGCGGGTCGGTCAGGTTGAAGCCGCCGAGCACCTCGACCGTCCTGGCGGCGAAGTCCGGCTTGACGCGGTGCACGCGCAGGAGGAAGTCGGCGCTGTTGGCCTTGTTGCCGAAGCCGTTGTCGGACAGCACGTCGAAGGTGCCGTCGTGGCGGCGGGCGATGCCGCTGAAGCCCTGCACGGGCTGGCCGGGGAAGGGCGGGGTGACGCCGTTGACCGGCGCGGCGCCGAGGAGGGAGCCCGACGGCTCGCTGCCGGGCACGTAGGTCTGCGCGGGCAGCGCGGCGAAGCCGGTCAGCGCGGCACGGCCGAACGCGGCGGGTCCGCGGTCCCCGGGCCGGGCGGGGTCGGCCATGGCGGCGGTGGCCGGGGCGGCGAGGGCGAGCGCCAGGGCCGCCGCGCACGTCAGGGTGGTGATACGTCTCATGGCGGGCACGCTAGAGGCGGCACATGACGGCATTCCGAACATGAGACGACCTTTAGGGACGCTCACGGAGGAATCGGACAGGCCCGAACCGGGTGACCTGCGCACATCCCCGGACGAAAGACGCGCACGACGAGAAACGCGACGGCCACCCCCGCCCTAAATCGGGCGGGGGTGGCCGGGCGATGCTTGGTGCGGGATGACGATCTCGGGCCTGATCAGGCAGTTGCCCCGACCGGGTTCGCCAGAGCCTGGACATGGAAGGCCAGGCTCCGGTTCATCGGGACAACTGAGTGATCACGCGATGATCGTTGATGCTGCCGAGGTGTGTCAGGCGGCGGAGATGCCGGCGCTGGCGGCGCGGCGCATGCGACGGCGACGCTCGCTGGCGCGCTCGTCCTCGTTGAGACCGCCCCACGTGCCGTACTTCTCCGGCCGGGACAGCGCGTAGTCTAGGCACTCGTTGCGGACAGGGCACCCGGCGCAGATCGCCTTGGCCTTCCGCTCACGTACGTCACGCTCGGGCTGCCGCTCCCCGTCGGGGCCGAAGAAGAGCACGAGATCCTCACCCCGGCACGCGGCATCATCCTGCCAACCCCAGCTGGGGCGCGGGCGGGCGAGCTGCCGACGTACCTGAGACATGAGAAAACCACCTTCGTGAGAGGTATTTCGGTAATTGAGCCGCATTGGACGCTTTTGGCGTCACTGTTCCAACGCAAGGACGGGCCGTGATGTTCCCTAGTCAGGCGAGGGCGGGCGTGGCGTACCGCACAGGCGTGAGCCTGTCCAGCGAAACCAGCCGGTAGGTGGTGATCGTCTCGGCGCAAGCCGTACCACACGGCGCTGTGAACGCCGATGGCTCAACCACAACCTGGAACCGGACGTCTCCGCAGCGCACGACTGCTTCGGTGACGTCGCCGTCCGACCTGGAGGATTCCACGGCCACTGCGCCGACGGAGCACTCTCCCGTATGGGCTCGGGCAAAATGCTCGACGGCTTGCAATGGCTCAGGGATGCCTGCGCGCCCCCGGAGACGGTCGAGAATGATCTCGCCCGACCGGTACGCGTTAGCCGCTGCCAGTGCAGCAGCCTGAGACATGCTGCCGTAGAAAATTCCGTGTGGCAAGCACACGAGGTTGGCGGCGTAGCGATCGCCGCCAACGTGTGACGTTTCCCACACTCTGTCCGGCAAAGATTCGGCCAGCGACCGAGCGAGGGGTAGTCCAATGCGGGCGCAGCACGCATTGCGCTTGGCGTGCGTGCAGACCAGAAATACCGGCTCGTCTTCAAGTATGCAGGACTCCGGGAGCACTCCGGCCACGAAGGCGTCCAGGTCAAGATCGTCCGGACCTGCGACGACGCCGCTGGCCAACCAGGGGTGGTCGCCCGCCGCGTAGGCCAATAGCACACGGATCCCCTGGTCCTGCTGGCGGGTTCGCTTGCCCGGACGCCTGATGAGCTGGGGCCTGATACCGCGTTCGAGCGCTCTGCGCACGAGTTCGGAGATTTCTTCAGGAAGTTGCAAGTTTTCCAGGTGGGACGGCCACGCGCCGGCGTACTCGACGAGCAGCCAGAGCCTGGCTCCCACGGTGGCGCTGGCCAGGGTGGGCATGGCTCCCGTGTGGCAGCCCGCCGGATGCTCGCATCCCCTCGCCAACGCCTCCCCCTTCCCGTAGAATTAGGTAAGGGTAACCTAACGCATCGGCGGGTTTGCGGCCGGGGTCACCCGGTGCCGAGCACGTCGCGTGTCGCGGGCAGCGCCCGGTCGCGGTCGGCGGCGACCAGGCCGATCCTGGTCCTGCGGTCCAGCAGGTCGGCCTCGTCGAGCGCGCCCTCGTGCCGGACCGACCAGAGCAGGTCGCCCTTGGTCAGGCCGAGCCCGACCTCCTCGGGATGGGCCTTGACCAGCTCGTACGCCGCCGCGGCCTCGCTGCCGTACCGCTCGGCCAGGCGGGGCGGCACCCCGTCCGGCTGCGGGCCCGCGCCGACCAGGGGGATCTGCTTCGTCCGGCTCGGTCCGGCGCTGAGGTCTTTGAGGGAGACCGCCCGGTCGATGGCGTCCTCGGCCATGCGCCGGTATGTGGTGAGTTTGCCCCCGACGACCGTGACCATGCCGCCGTCCGACAGGACCGCGTGCCGGCGCGAGAGGTCCGCCGTGCGGCCGTCCGCGGCCAGGAGCGGCCTCAGGCCCGCGTACGCGCCCGCGACCGCCTCAGGGGTCACCGGAGTCTCCAGAATGCCGTTCAGCACCTCCAGGAGCGCCGTGACGTCCTCGGCGGGCACCTCCGGGACGTCGGGCACCGGCCCGTCCAGCGGCTCGTCGGTCAGCCCGACGTAGACGCGGCCGTCGCCCTGGGGGAGTACGAGCGCGAATCGGTTGCTCTCTCCGGGAATCGGCACGTGCATGCCGGCGATCAGCCCAGGCAGCGTCCCGGCGTCGAGCACGAGGTGGCTGCCCCGGGACGGCCGCAGCCGCACCGCCGGGTCGAGCTGCCCGGCCCACACGCCCGTCGCGTTGACCACCGCTCTGGCCCGGATGGTGAACCGCTCGCCGGTCAGCTCGTCGCGCACCTCGGCGCCCTCGTCCGTGAGCCGCAGGGCGCGGCAGCGGGTCAGGACGCGGGCGCCGTGCCCGGCGGCGGTCCTGGCCAGCGCCACGACCAGGCGGGCGTCGTCGAGCAGCCGGCCGTCCCACGACAGCAGGCCGCCGCGCAGGCCGTCGCGCGCCAGCACCGGCGCGAGCGTGTGGGCGCGCGCCGCGCCGAGCCGCGTGGGGCCGGGCAGCAGGCGGCGCGGCGTGCGCGCGGCGGTCCGCAGCCCGTCGCCGAGCCGGTAGCCGGTCATCACCAGGGCGGCCTGCCGCGGGGAGACCGCCGGCGTCAGCGGCAGCAGGTACGGATGGGCCTTGACCAGGTGCGGAGCCGTCGTCCTGAGCAGGATGCCGCGCTCGACCGCGCTCTCGTAGGCCACGTCCACCTGGCCCTTGGCCAGGTAGCGCAGTCCGCCGTGGACCATCTTGGAGCTCCACCTCGACGTGCCGAAGGCCAGGTCGTGCGCGTCGACCGCCGCTACGCTCAACCCGCGGGAGGCGGCGTCGAGGGCCGCGCCGGCTCCCGTCGCGCCGAGCCCCACCACCAGCACGTCCAGCCGCCCGTCGGCGACCACGCCCAGTTCGTACGACCTTCTGCGGGCGTTCAGCGAGCTATCCAAGGTAGGCCTCCAGCAGGGCGGCGAGTTCGGCGTCCAGGTCGTCGAGCGTCACGGGGTCGAGCATCGTGGGGGCCGACAGCAGGAACGACTGGGCGACCAGCAGCACGGCCCGCGCCCTGGCCGGCCCGCCGACGGCCGGCTCCAGCAGGGCCAGCACCGCCTCGTGGCTCGCCCCCCGCCGGTCCAGCAGGTACGGCAGCAGCAGCTCGGGGTCCGCCTCCACGATCTTGCGCCAGAGCGGATGCCCGCGCAGCCCGCGTACGCCCGCCACGATCGCGGGCACCGGATCGGACAGGTCGAGCCCGGACACGACCGCTACCCACTCCCGCGTCATCAGGTCGGCGACCAGCGAGCGCACGTCCGGCCAGCGGCGGTAGATCGTCATCCGCGACACGCCCGCCCGCCTGGCCACGTCCGTGAGCGTGGTCCTGCGCACGCCGTAGGCCAGCACGCAGGCGCGGGCCGCGTCCAGCACACCCTCATTGTGACGGTTCGACGTCATGTGTCACAGTGTATGCGTGACCGGTGAACCCATGCTGTGGTGTGGCTGGGGCGACCCCGCCAAGGCCCGCGAGCTGCCCGAACAGATCCGCAAGCTGCTGCACGACCTGCTCGGCGTGCGCGCGCCCGAGACCCCGGCCGCCGCCATCGACGAGGTCCGGCTGCCGCCGGTCGCGCTGCCCGAGCCGGTGCTGGCCGCGCTCGCGGCCGTCACCGGGCCCTCGCACGTGCTGACCTCCCACGAGGCCAGGCTGCGGCACACGCGCGGCAAGTCCACGCCCGACCTGCTGCGGATGCGCGCGGGAGACGGCTCCGACGCCCCCGACGCGGTCGTGCTGCCCGGCTCGCACGAGGAGGTGGCGGAGCTGCTGCGGCTGTGCGCGGCCGAGCGGATCGCGGTCGTGCCGTTCGGCGGCGGCACCTCCGTCGTCGGCGGGCTCGTGGCCGCGCGGGCCGGCTTCGCCGGCGTGATCGCGCTCGACCTGGGCCGGCTCGACCGGCTGCGCTCGGTCGACGCCGAGTCGATGGTGGCCGACTTCGAGCCGGGCGTGCGCGCCCCCGAGGCCGAGCGGCTGCTCGCCGAGCACGGCCTCACGCTGGGGCACTTCCCCCAGTCCTTCGAGTACGCCACGCTCGGCGGCTTCGCCGCGGCCCGCTCCAGCGGCCAGGCCTCGGCCGGGTACGGGCGCTTCGACGACATGGTCGTCGGCCTCACCCTGGCGACGCCGTCCGGGACGCTGGAGCTGGGCCGCGCGCCCAAGTCCGCGGCCGGGCCCGACCTGCGCCAGCTCGTCCTGGGCTCGGAGGGGGCGTTCGGCGTCATCACGTCGCTGCGCCTGCGGGTGCGCAGGCGGCCGGCCGAGCGCCGCTACGAGGGCTGGCGGTTCGAGTCGTTCCAAGCGGGCACGGCCGCCGTGCGGGCACTCGCCCAGGAAGGCCCGCTTCCCACCGTGCTGCGGCTCTCCGACGAGACCGAGACCATGATCGGCCTGGCCCGGCCGGACGCGATCGGCGGCGGCGGCTCCGGCTGCCTGGTGATCCTCGGCGTCGAGGGCGACTGGATCGGCCACCGGCACGCCGCGGCCGCCGCGGTCCTGGCCCGGCACGGCGGCGAGCCGCTGGGGCCCGAGCCCGGCCAGGCGTGGGAGCACGGCCGCTTCTCCGCGCCGTACCTGCGCGACTCGCTGCTCGGCGCGGGCGCCACCGTGGAGACCCTGGAGACGGCCGGCTTCTGGTCGAACCTGCCGCGCCTGTACGACGCCGTCCGGCTGGCCCTGCTCGGCGCGCTCGGCTCGCCGCTGGTCATGTGCCACGTCTCGCACGTGTACGAGACCGGCGCCTCGCTGTACTTCACCGTCGTGACCCCGCAGCAGGGCGACCCGGTCGAGCAGTGGGAGCGGGCCAAGGAGGCGGTGAACGCGGCGATCGTCGAGGCCGGCGGGACGATCTCGCACCACCACGGGGTGGGCCGCGACCACCGGGACGCCTACGGCGCGGAGCTGGGCCCGCTGGGCGTGGGCGTGCTCCAGGCCGTCAAGGACCGGCTGGACCCGGCGGGGATCCTCAACCCGGGGGTGCTGGTCCCTCAGTCGCCGCCGGGGATCTGATCGGCCTCCGCCAGCGTCTCGGCGGCGTCGCTGTAGCGGTGGAGGGCCTCGTACGCCTCGGCCAGCCGGTAGAGGGAGACCGCGAGGTGGCCGCCGTCCAGCCCGCGGCTGAGCGCCACCGCCTCCTGCGCCATGGGCAGCGCCTCGGTGGCGCGGGAGCGGTCGAGCAGCAGCCTGGCCGTGGTGCGCAGGCAGTGGGCCAGCAGGCCGGTGTGCTCGGCGGGGGAGCGGGCGGCCAGCGTCCGGCTCTGGGCCACGGCCTCGAGCGCCCGGTCGACGCCCCGGCCGCCCCGGCGGGGGAGGGTGAGGGCGTAGGCGAGTAACGCCTGCACGGCCGCCGCGTCGGGGCTGCCCATCCGGGTCGCGTCGTCCGGGCCGTTCCGGTTCATGGGAGCCCACCTCCGCGTCCCAAGGGCTTGCTTGGGGACGTGAGGTTACACCATGCCGCACCATCCGTGTTTCCGGGAGTACGGAGCGTGGAGTGTGCGCGAATGGTGGATGCCGGTAAAGATGTGGTCATGGTGGAAGTCGCGGCCGAGCGCGGGAAGCAGCATTCGTCACGGGTGTCGAAGGCGGGGGCCGGCTGGGCCTGCCCGGAACCGGGGGCGTTCGCCCAGCTCAGGCCGGACAAGGGCGGATTCACCTGGCTGAATTTACGCACGCTCTGGTTGTCCAGGAACGAGATCCTGGCGACCTTGTTCGGTGATCCTTCGGGGGAGGTGCGGAAACGGTGGATCGCGGCCCAGGAAGCCCGTGGGATAGATCCGGAATTTCGCATCAAGCCCGGCGTCGGGGGAAATTTCAATTTCCTGATTCTGGGCGACACCGGCGAGGGCGACGCCTCCCAGTACGCCGTCGTCCCCGGGATGCTGAGGCTCGGCCAGGACACCTCGTTCGCGGTCATCGCCAGCGACGTCATCTACCCGACGGGGTCGGGCAACGAGTACGGGAACAAGTTCTTCCGCCCGTACAAGGACTACGAGGCGCCGATCTACGCGATCCCCGGCAACCACGACTGGTACGACGGGCTCGGCGGCTTCATGCGGGTCTTCTGCGACGCCCCGCCGCTCAAGCCGAAGCCGGACCGCGGGCTGCGTGGGCTGCTGTGGCGCAAGCCGGAGACGATCGACGAGGGCAGGCTGGCCGAGGCGCGCGAGCTCCGGGGACGGCCGGCCCAGCAGGCCGCGCAGCCGGCGCCGTACTGGGCGATCGAGAGCGACAGCCTGCTGGTCGTGGGCGTGGACACCGGCATCAAGAACGTGATCGACAAGGCCCAGACGGCCTGGCTGCGCCGCGTCTCGCTCGACCCGCGGCCGAAGATCCTGGTGACCGGGAAGCCCATCTACACCGGCAACGTGCACAAGCCGTCACCGCTGGAGGAAGGCGGCACGATCGATGACATCGTGCGCGACCCGGCCCACCGGTACGTCGCGGCCATCGGCGGAGACGTGCACAACTACCAGCGCTATCCGGTCAAGGTGGGCGACCGGGTGATCCAGTACATCGTGACCGGCGGCGGCGGCGCCTTCATGCACGCCACCCACATCATCGGCAGGGTGGACGTCGCCGGCGTGGCCGAGGACGACTTCAAGTGCTACCCGCTGCGCGGCGACTCGCTGTCCTTCTACAGCCAGCTCTACGCCCGCCGCCTGCGGATGAAGTGGCTCTGCCTCACCCCCGACGAGGCGGTGTGCATCATGTCCAGCCAGATCGGCAACCGGCCGGCCCGGCCGGTCGAGGGCGCGGTCACGGTGACCCGGCGGATGCGCTGGGCGGCGCGGCTGCTCGGGGCCTGGCCGTGGCCGTTCAGGCTGCCGGTGGACAAGGTGTTCCACCGCTTCCTGTCGGAGTTGTCCGACTGGGACCAGCCGCCGTTCTTCAAGCAGTTCCTGCACGTGTCGGTCACACCCGACCGCCTGACCCTGCGCTGTTTCGCCGCCACCGGCTGCCTGGAGCAGGAGCTCCGGCCGCCGTTGGAGGACGAGGTGCACATCGATTTGTCGTAGCCGTTTGGCACCCTTATGTGCGTGTATGTCGTGGTAGCGGGGGAGACAGTGCTCCCCGTCGGAGGAACGGCCCGGCGCGCGGCCGACCCGGCGTCCGCGGTGCGGGAGCTGGAGTCGGGGGGCGGGCCGCGGTGGGTCTGGGCCGACACGCGGGAGACGTACCCTCAGCTGCTGGAGCAGGGCGTGCGGGTCGCGCGCTGCCACGACCTCGCGCTCACCGAGGGGCTGCTGCTGGCCCACGAGGGCCGCTACGGCGAGCCGCGCTCGGCGCGGGCAGCCCACGCCCGGCTGCACGGCCTGCCGGTGCCCGACGACCAGCCGAGCGTGCCCGGCACGCTGTTCGCGCCGGAGCCGCTGGGGGCCGAGGCGGTGGCCGAGGTGCTGGCCGACCAGCTCCGCCGGATCGAGGCGCTGCCCGAGCCCGGCCGCTTCCGGCTGCTGGTCGCCGCCGAGTCCGCGGGCGCGCTGGTCGCGGCCGAGATGTCGCACGAGGGCATGCCCTGGCGCCTGGACGTGCACGACGCGCTGCTCACCGACCTGCTCGGCCCGCGGCCCGTGCACGGCATGCGCCCGGCCAAGCTGCAGGCGCTGGCCGACGAGGTGGCGGCGGCCTTCGGGCGGCCGGTCAACCCCGACTCGGTGCAGCAGCTGGTCAAGGCGTTCAAGGGGGCGGGGGTGGCGCTGAAGACGACCCGGTCGTGGGAGCTGAAGAAGGTCGACCATCCCGCCGTCGCGCCGCTGCTGGCCTACAAGGAGCTGGCCCGGCTCTACAGCTTCCACGGCTGGGTGTGGGCCGACCAGTGGGTGCGCGGCGGGCGCTTCCGCCCCGAGTACGTCGTCGGCGGCGTGGTGTCCGGCCGGTGGGCGACCAGCGGCGGCGGCGCGCTGCAGATCCCCAAGGTGATGCGCCGGGTCGTGGTGGCCGACGCGGGATGGACGCTGGTCGTCGCCGACGCGGCCCAGCTGGAGCCGAGGGTGCTGGCCGCGATGGCCGGCGACGGCGGGCTGGCCAGGGCGGCGGGGGAGATCGACCTGTACTCGGCGCTGGCCCAGTCGTTCGGCGGCGAGCGCGGGAACGCAAAGATCGCGATGCTGTCCGCCATGTACGGCGGCACCAGCGGCGACGCCTCCAAGCTGCTGGCCGTCATGCGCCAGCGCTTCCCCAAGGCGTACCAGTTCGTGGAGGACGCGGCCAAGGCCGGGGAGGAGGGGCGGCTGGTGCGGTCGTGGCTCGGGCGGACCAGCCCGCCGCCGTCCGGGCGGTGGAAGGAGCTGGTGTCCGGCCCGGAGGGCGGCCGGGCGGCCCGCGACCGGGGCAGGTTCACCAGGAACTTCGTGGTGCAGGGCACGGCCGCCGAATGGGCCCTGGCGCTGCTGGCGGTGCTGCGCGGGCTGCTGCCCGAGCCCGCCAGGCTGGTGTTCTTCCAGCACGACGAGGTCATGGTGCACTGCCCGCTGGAGCAGGCCGAGGAGGTCACCGCGGCGGTGACGGCGGCGGCCGCGGAGGCGAGCAGGCTGCTGTTCGGCTCGACCCCGGTGCGCTTCCCGATGGAGACGGTGGCCGTCGGGTGCTACGCCGACGCCAAGTGACCGTTCAGGCCGGTCTGTCGCGGTACCGGGCCGAGACCAGCCAGAGCCCGGCCAGCGTGACCATGACGCCGACGACCAGGCCGAGCACGCCGTAGGACAGGATGCCCACGATGGCCCCCGCGATGATCGTCCCGGTGGCGCCGCAGACGTTCATCAGCAGGTCGGACAGGCCCTGCACGGCGGGCCGGCGGTCGATCGGCACCGACTCGGTGACCAGCGCCGACCCGGCGACCAGCCCGCACGACCAGCCGAGCCCGAGCACGACCAGAGCCGTCGTCACCTGCCACACCCGGTGCCCCGCCGTGCCCGCCAGGACGGCCGCGGCCAGCAGCAGCGCCGACCCGAGCACCAGCACCGGCACCTTGCCCGCCCGGTCGGCCAGCCAGCCCACGACCGGCGAGAACATGTACATGCCGGCGATGTGCAGGCTGATCACCAGGCCGATGACGTTCAGGTTCGAGCCGTCGTGGTGGAGCTTCACGGGGGTCATCGACATGATCGAGACCATCGCGGTGTGGGCCACCGCGATCATGACGAGCGCGCGGCGGGCCATGGGGGTCTCGCGCAGCGTGCGCAGGCCCGTCCTGATCGTGCGGTGGCGGCCGGGGCCGGGCTCGGGGGCGCCGTCCAGCTCGCGGGCCAGCTTGAGCGGGTCCGGGCGCAGGCCGCCGATGATGATCACCAGCGCCACGGCGAACGCCAGCGCCGCGAACGCGAACGGCCCCGCCTTGGCCGCCAGCCCGGCCTCGATCCCCATCCGGTCGGCGGGCTCGGCCAGGTTGGGCCCGGCGACCGAGCCGACGGTCGAGGCCCACACCACCAGCGACAGGTGCCGGGCCGAGTGGCCCTGCGGCGACAGGTCGGTGGCCGAGTAGCGGGCCGCCAGGCTGCCCGCGCTGCCGCCGCCGACCAGCACCAGCCCGGCCAGCAGCAGCGGCCAGTTGCCCAGGCTGATCGCGGCCACCGAGAGCGCGCAGCCGGCCAGCGCCGCCAGGTAGGTCAGCGACAGGCCCACCCGGCGGCCCCCCAGGCTCGACAGCCGCGCGGTCGGCAGGGCGAGCAGCGCCGCCCCGAGCACGGTCGCGGTTCCGGCGAACCCGCTGATCACGGTCGAGCCGGACAGCTCGTCCACGACCACCGAGCTGAGCGCCAGGCCGACGGCCACCCCGACGCCGCCCACGATCTGCGCGGCGGACAGGACGACCAGGGTTCGACGCTGGACGCTGACGAGGTCAGGCAGCGAGACGGGGGGTTTCGTGGGGGCGCTGGTCACCTGTGAAGTCTCGCATAGCCCCCGACATCCCCCCAAAGAGGACAGGCATCCATTTCTATTGGGAAAGGTGCCTTTTTTAGAGGATGGTGACGGAATCCCCCACGGTGATCGTGCCCGGGGCGTCCGGGATCAGATTGATGCCGAACCAGACCTTGCCGTCCCACTTGCGGTGGCGGGACAGCGTCCTGATGGGCTCCTTGCCCTTGGTGTACGTCGCGGTGTCGATCGTGGTCAGCACGCAGCGGTCGCAGCCCTTGGTCACCCGGAAGGCGACCGCGCCGATGCGCAACCGCTTCCACTCGTCCTCGGCGAACGGCCGCTCCGCCCCGTCGATCACCACGCTGGGCCGGAAGCGGTGCATGGGCAGCGGCGCGGGGATCTCCTCGCCGCGTTCGGCCGCCGTCTCGGCGATCCAGTCGTTGAGCCGGCCGAGTGAGGCGGTCGTGGTCAGCAGCAGGGGGTAGCCGTCGGCCAGGCTCACCCGGTCGCCGGGCAGGCCGTACTCGGGGTTGACGGGACGGCGGGCCGGGTCGTCGAGCCAGGCCAGCCGCGCCGGGCGGCCGATCAGGTCCGACAGCCAGCGTGCCGCGTCGTCGCCGCAGTCGGTGAGCTCGACGGGCGTGCGCCAGACGTCCACGGTGGTCATGGCGGACGTCGGGGTGACCCGCAGCGGGGGCGCGTGCGGGCCGGTC
This sequence comes from Nonomuraea sp. NPDC049758, assembly GCF_040674635.1. Taxonomy (NCBI): domain Bacteria; kingdom Bacillati; phylum Actinomycetota; class Actinomycetes; order Streptosporangiales; family Streptosporangiaceae; genus Nonomuraea; species Nonomuraea sp. NPDC049758. The sequence goes on along the minus strand of NZ_JBFAMZ010000003.1, from coordinate 146,406 downwards.
AGGGTGAGGGTGTCGCCGTCGAGCCGCGCCACGCAGGCCAGCAGCCTGGGGTGCTCGCGGGCGGTCAGCATGCCGCCCTGGCCGTCGGTCACCAGGTAACGCCGGTCGCCGGCCAGCCCCCACGGCTGCACCTCGGCCTCATGGACGTCGTGCCCGGCGGTGGACTTGACGGGATAGAAGTGGATGCTCGCCAGTTCCATGGCCAGGACCGTACCTCACGCCCTCGGGACGGCTTCGGCCCGGTGGGCCGCGGCGACCGGCTCCCGGCCAGGACGGGCGGACAGGGCCACCACGCCCAGCGCCGCCGCGCCGAGCACGGCGCCGATCCAGCCGACGGACGGGTATCCGGCGCCCGCCCCGATGGCCAGCCCGCCGAGCCACGGGCCGACGGTGATGCCGACGTTGAAGGCGCAGACGTTCATCGCGGCGGCCATCGTGGGGGCGTCCTTGGCCAGGGTGAAGACGCGGGTGTTCAGCGTCGGGTTGGTGGCGAAGCCGAACCCGCCGAGCAGCAGGACCAGCGGCACGGCCAGCACCGCGACCGGCGCGGCCAGAGCCAGCAGGACCGAGGTCAGGACCAGCCCGGCGATGCCCGCGTACAGGGTCGCGAAGGGGCGCGTGTCGGCGGTGCGCCCGCCGATCGTGATGCCGATCACCGCGCCGACGCCGTACAGCGCCAGGACGGCGGGCACCCAGGCGGCCCGCAGACCGGTCGTGTCCACGAGCATCGCGCTCAGGTAGCTGAAGGAGACCAGCAGGCCGCCGGTCGCCAGGGCGGTGGTGGCGAAGGCGAGCCACAGGCGCGGGCTCAGCATCGAGCGCAGCTGCTCGGCGACGCCCGGCGCGGCCTCCCGCTCGGGACGGCCGCCGGGGATCGTCGCCAGCACGCCCAGGGCCGCCAGCGCCGACAGCGCGGCCACGGCCCAGAACGCGGCGCGCCAGCCGAGGTGCTGGCCGACGACCGTGCCGAGGGACAGCCCGACGACGGTGGCCACGGTCAGCCCGCCCGCCACGATGCTCATCGCCTTCCCCCTGGCGTTCGGCGGCACCAGGCCGACCGCCGTGGACGCCGCGACCGCCCAGAACCCGGCGTAGACGAAGGCGCCCGCCACGCGGGTGGCGAACAGCAGGCCGTAACTGGTGGTCAGGGCCCCGGCGACGTGGGTCAGCGCGAAGACCGCCATGAACGTCAGCAGCGCCGTCCGGCGCGGCCAGCGCATCGTCACGACGGCCAGCACCGGCGCCCCCACCAGCATCCCGATCGCGAACGCCGAGATCAGCAGCCCCGCGTCGGGGACGGACACGCCGAGGTCGGCGGCCATCTCCGGCAGCAGTCCGGCCAGCATGAGCTCCGAGGTGCCCTGGGCGAAGATCGCCAGCCCCAGGATGAACACCGCCAACGGCATGAGAACTCCTTCAATTTTAGAACGCTCAGTACAAAATTCGGGCACGAAAAGAAATGGAGGCGCAGGAAAGGTCAGAAAGCGGTCAGCGCCGTCGTCGCGATGGATTCGAGCACCGCCCGGCCCGCCCCGCCCCGGGCCGCGACGCGCAGGCCGCTGACCGTGGCCACGACGAAGTGCGCGAGCGCCAGTGCGTCCTTGTCGGAGCCGATCTCGCCGAGGGCCTGCCCGCGCTCGATCGCGCCGCGCATCGCCTCCACCCGCCGCTCGCCGTCGCGGCGCAGCAGGACGGCGATCTCCGGATCGTGCGGAGCCAGCTCCACCAGGGCGTTGACCACCAGGCAGCCGGCCGGGTCGCCGGCCTCCGGGTCGACCGCCTGCCACAGCACGGTCCTGATCTTCTCCGCGACCGGCAGGCCGGAGGCCATGAGCTCGATCAGCGCGGACGTGCGCTCCTCCTGGTAGCGGCGCAGGGCCCGCTCGTAGAGGTCGCGCTTGTTCGCGAAGGTGTTGTAGATGCTGCTGCGGCCGAGGCCGGTGGCCTCGCACAGGTCCTGGGTCGAGGTTCCTTCGTAGCCCGCGTCCCAGAACGCGCGCATGGCGGCCTCGACGGCGCGGTCCTCCTCGAACGTCCGTGGTCGTGCCATGACGAGCACGTTAGCACGTTTTGGAATGATCAGTGCAATATGGGTCAGGTGGTCTGGCGGAACGTGTCCAGGAACGTCTTGCGGGCCCCGGCCTGGTCGTCCCACTTCAGCTCGGGCATGTCGAACGAGATCGTGAAGGCGGTCTTGTCGTCGAGCGAGACGTACCGGGTCAGGGCGTGCATCGGGACGCCGTCCTTGGAGGTGTAGGTGTACTCCCAGTCGGCGGCCTTCCAGCCCCGGTAGTCGGTGGCCTGGAGCTGCACCTGGATGTAGCCCTCCACGCCGCCGTCGGCCTCGCGCCGGCTCAGCTCGGCGAGCCCGTCGGCCTGCGGGGCGGCCTGCTCGACGACGATCCGGGTGCCGGAGTCCTTGGGGCCGGTGAAGGTGGCCGCGTCCCCCGAGGTGGCCAGCTTCCAGCCGTCCGGGACCGCCGCCGCGAAGCCGGGCGGGGTGTGCTCCTTGTAGCCGTCGGGCACCGGCGAGGGGCCGGTCTTCCGCGGCGCCTGGCTGGTGGCGGCGGCCGACTGCGTGCCGGGCGAGACCTGCGGCGCGCCGCCGGACAGGATGACCACGATCGCGCCGACCACCACGGCCACGCCCGCGACCGCACTGGCGATCAGCAACGGCGTGGGCCGGCCGCCGCGCATCCAGGGGCCGTCGCCCTCCTGGACCCTGCGGCGGCTGGTGCCCGCCCGCGAAGGACCGCCGCGCGAGGGGCCGCTGCGCGCCGGCCCGGTCCGGGTGGCGCCGGTGCGCGAGGAACCGGTCCGGCCGGTACCGGTCCGGGTGGCGCCGGTGCCCGACGGGCCGGAGCGCGACCCGGCGCCGGAGCCGGGCAGGGTCGCCAGGCGGCTGTGGCTGATGTCGTGCGACAGGTCGCGCGAGTGCTCGCGCAGTTCGTCGGCCGAGGCCAGCGGCCAGGGGGCCGGGACGGCGGCCGCCCTGCTGTCCGTCGTCAGGGGCAGGATCGGCTGCGGCGCGGGCGGGGCGGGCGTGCCGAGGTCGTCGAGGTCGTCGAGGTCCGCGGCGGGCGGTTCCATCCGGTGCGGGCCGGACGGGCCGCCGAAGGCGTCGAAGCCGTCGGCCGGGGACGGGAGCCGGTCGGTGCGATGGCTGCCCGACGGGCTCGACAGGCCGTCGTAGGGCGGCATCGCGTACCCGCCCGCCGGGCCGGCCAGCGGGTCGTACGGCACCCGCACCGGCCCCGAAGGGGTCTCCACGATGCGCGAGGGCATCGGCCCGGACGGGTGCTCCAGCGGCGGCAACATCCCCAGCGGCGTCTGGTCCGAGTCGGTCGGCAGCGTCTCGGGCGGGCGCGGACGGGCCGAGCCGTGGGCGCGCAGCACCGCTTCCAGCAGGTCGGCGACCTGCTCCGCGGTGAGCCGCTCGGCCGGGTTCTTGCGCAGCAGGCCCTCGATCACCGGCAGCAGCGCCCCGGCCCGCTGCGGCCTGATCGGCTCCTGGGTGAGCACCGCGCCCAGCACCGCGATGGCGTCCGGCCCTTCGTACGGCGGCCGCCCCTCCACGGCCGCGTACAGGGTCGCGCCGAAGGACCACAGGTCGGCCGCCTGCCCGATCGGCTGCCCGGACAGCCGCTCCGGCGGCACGTACGCGGGCGAGCCCATGAGCAGCCCGGTCTGCGTGATCGTCACGTCGCCCTCGATGGCGGCGATGCCGAAGTCGGTCAGCACCACGCGGTCGGAGGTCAGCAGCACGTTGCCCGGCTTGATGTCGCGGTGCAGGATGCCGGCCGCGTGCGCGTGCCGGAGCGCGTCGAGCACGCGGATGCCGATCTCGGCGGCCTGGATCACCGGCAGCGGGCCGCCCTGCCGCACGGCCTGCTCCAGCGACCAGGCGCGGACCAGCTCCATCACGATCCACGGCCGGCCGTCCTCCTCGACGACGTCGTGGACGGTGACGATGCCCGGATGCGTCAGCCGGGCCGCCGACCTGGCCTCGCGCAGCATGCGCCGGTGGGCCATCTGCTTGCCCGCCTGATCCAGCCCGTACGGCAGGATCAGCTCCTTGACCGCGACGTCCCGGTCGAGCAGCACGTCGTGGGCGTGCCACACCATGCCCATGCCGCCCCGGCCGACCGGCGACATCAACCGGTAACGCCTGCCGACCAGACGCCCCTGGCTCTGCGGGTCACCCCCCGGCGCACCCTGGTCCGGGCCGGGCCCGCCGAGCAAGCGGTCGGCTGCCATCTTGCCGCCCCCATTCAGCCTCATCCGTCACATCAGAGCGTGACCACTTCGTGCGGTGGATCGCCGTACGCGCCACCGTGCGCCATGCGCTACTTGCAGATTATGAGGTTCGCCACGATATCGGCGGAAAATCGGTAACGGAAGGCGAAGACCCTTTACAGCCGCTCTGACCTGCAGATATGCGGCTTTTCAAACTGATCACTTACTCAGCGGCGAGTGCGATCAACGCGCTGGTGAACGCCTGCGCGGGCGGCTCCACCAGTCCCGCGCCGACCTGTCCGGTGCCCGCCACGCGCCCCGCGATGCCGGTGTTGACGACCGGCAGAATGCCCGTCCTGGCGACGAGCGTCACGTCGATGCCGACGGGCGTGCCGCGGAATCCGAGCCCGGGAATCTGGTACGCGGGATGCTCGGCGAGCGTGATCTCGTACATCGAGCGGGTGGCCCGGACCGCGTCGGCCACCTCGCCGCCGACGAAGCGCACGATCGCGGGCGCGGCGGCCATCGCGAAGCCGCCCAGCCCGGAGGTCTCGGTAATCGTGGAGTCGCCGATGTCGGGGTTGGCGTCCTGGGGGCCGTACGCGCCGAGGTAGAGGCCGTCCGGCACCCCGGCCGGGCCGGTGAACCAGCGTCCGCCGAGCCCGGAGACCTGCACGCCGAAGTCGGTGCCGTTCCTGGCCATGGCCACGACCAGCGAGGAGCCGGGGATGTCGCGGGCGGCGTCCGTGCTCACCTTGCCCGCGGCCATGCCCGCGTTGAGGAAGAAGTGGTCGTTGCCGTTGACGAAGCGCAGCACCTGCGCCGCCTGCGCGGGCGCGGCCTCCACCAGGGCCGGAGCCAGCTCGCGCAGCAGCAGCGAGGTGGCCGCGCGGTTGCGGTTGTGCAGCTCGTCGCCCATCTGCAGGGCCTGCGCGATCAGCGAGCGCAGGTCGATCGGGCCGGTACGGGCCAGCGTCGCGGCGAGGACCGGGCCGAGCACCTCGTCCATCCAGCGCAGCCGCTCGAGCACCTCGGGGCCGTACGCGCCGTACCTGAGTACCTTGCCCAGGCCCTCGTTGAGCGAGCAGTAGGCGGTGCCGCCGTGCTCCTCGTCGCGTACCTCCAGCAGCCACATCGACGGGCTCACCACGCCCGCCATCGGGCCCACCGTGGCGTGCTCGTGGCAGGGCCGCAGCGCGACCGCGCCCGCCGCCAGCCCGGCCGCGGCCTCCCGCTCGTCGCCCGCCAGGCCCTCCAGCAACATCGCGCCGATCAGCGCGCCGCGCATCGGGCCCGAGGCGCGGTCCCACTCGATCGGCGGCCCGGCGTGCAGGAACGTCCCCGCGGGCAGCACCTCGGCGGCCCGCCGCAGGCCCACCAGGTACGGCCGCGCGCTCGTCAGCCTGTGCACGGCCAGCTCGTTGGCGGCCGTCCTGCGCGGGTCGGCCAGCACCTTGGCCAGGGCGTCGGCGGTGCCGGGCAGCGGCGGCCGCCAGGCCACCGGCGTCGTCGGCACGGCCTGGGCCGCCAGCGCCTCGTCGAGCAGCCCCGCCCCGACGGTGATCACCCGCGGCGGCCCCGACAACAGGCTCACGACACCCTCCCGGCAAGGCGACGAACGGCGAACGGGGGCACGGCGAACGGGGGCACGGCGGGCGGGGTCACAGGAGGCTCCGGGCGTGGCGGGCGGCCTCGGCGTTGGAGACGAACACGGCCGCCCCGGCCTCGCGCAGCGCCGCGGCCTGCCGGTGCAGGTCCTGGGGATCGCCCGCGCTGCCGACCAGCGCCGTCACGACGGTGGCCGGCGTACGGGCGACCGCCGGCGCGAGCGAGGCCGCCGGGTCGGGGTCGGCGGCGTGGCCGAGGACGACGTCCATGAGCACCACCTCGTCCGCCCGGACCCGCGACAGGGCCTCCAGGCGCAGCGTCGGGTCGATCATCGGATGCGCCCGGCCCCTGGTGTAGGCGTCGTCCCCGAAGTCGGTGAACTCGCCGGGCCCGGCCAGGACGGCGGCCTCCGCGCACAGCGTGCCGCCCGCGTACAGCCCCCTGACACTCCGCGGCTCCCCGCGCAGCGCGCCCGGCCACGACGGCCATCCGGGCACGCTGCGGCCCAGCGCCCGCAGCGCCCGTCCGGCCGCCTCGGTGAGGTCGGTCTCCGGCAGCACCGCCTCCACCACCGGCGTGCGCAGCCCGGCGGCCACCTCCCGGACGGCCCCCGCCACGCCGGGACCGGGCGGCTTGCCGACCAGCACGATCAGCTCGGTGGCCGGATCGTCGTCGAGCAGCCGCAGGGCGCGCATCGTGGCCAGCCCGCCGACCTCGGCCGACAGGTCCCTGCCGCCCACGCCGAGGATGTGGCTGATCCCGGCCTCCGCCCAGTCGAGCAGGCAGGACACCTGCTGGGCGCCCGTGCCGGAGGCGGCGACCAGGCCGACCGGCCCCGGCCGCAGCACGTTGGCGAAGCCGAGCCCGACGCCCGCGATCGAGGCGGTGCCGCAGTCGGGCCCCATGACCAGGACGCCGCGCTCCTCGGCCAGCTCCTTGAGCCACCGCTCCTGGGCCGGCGGCACGCCGTCGCTGAAGATCATCACCGGCAGCCCGGCCTCGACGGCGTCGCAGGCCTCGCAGAAGGCGTGCTCGCCGGGCACGGACACCAGGACCAGGTCGGCCGGCGTCCTGGCGGCCGAGTAGGTGGTGAGCGGCGGCTGCTCCCCGGACACTGTGGCGGCCCTGGTGGCGGCGGCGGCGGTGGTGGTGGCGGCCCGCGCGGTCAGCCGGGCGTCCAGCTCCTCGACGGCCCGCGCGGGGTCGGCGCCGCGCAGGGCGATGAGCAGGTCGCCGGGGCCCGCGGGCGGGGGCTCGAAGCCGAGGTCGCGGACGATGGCGAGGTTGAGCTCGGTGGCCATGGCCACCATCGCCACCTCCACGCCCGGCATTTCGGTCAGCGCACGACTTATTCGCATCAAGGTGACGGAGTCGTGGTACGTCCCTTTTCTCAGCTGGATCAGGTCGTCGCTCACGGGCGCCTGCTCAATGCCCGGACCGAGTCCAGCCCGATCGAGATGCCCTGGGCGAGGTCGGCGCCCGAGGTGTGGCCGAGCCGGTGCAGGCGCCGCAGCGCCGGTTCGAGCGCCTGCCTGCCCGCGATGCCGCGCAGCACGCCGGTCACCTCCGGGCTGGCCTCGCCCCTGGCCGCGCAGTGCAGCAACGTGGCCGAGATCGGCGTCGTACGGGTGCGCGCGTCGTAGGTGACGGTCGCCGCCAGCCAGTCGGCCAGCCAGACCGCCCGTCGCGTGCCGGTCGCCGTGCCGAGGTGCCTCAACGTCACCAGCAGCCCGGCCAGCACGTCGTCGCCGCTCGGCGTGAGTCCGGGACCGAGCCCCACGAGCCGTTCCGCCGCCGTCACCGCACCCAGCAGCCGGGCCTGCGCGCAACTGCGCGCCAGCAGTTCGACCGCGTCGTTCCCGGCCAGGCCGGGCCGTCCGGGCCCGTCCAGGACGACGTCGGCCAGGCTCAGCGGGTCGACCGGGCCCAGCGCCGGAGCCGGGTCCCACCAGCGGCGCACGCCGAGGCTCAGCGAGCCCAGCTCGATGCCGCGGTCGCCGACGGAGGCGTCGTCACCCACGGTGACCTCCGGCAGCGGCGTGGCCAGCAACACCGAGTTGGGCAGCCGGGCCGCCTCGCCGGTGATGAGGGCGATCACCGAAGGCTCGCAGTCGGTCCTGACCTCCAGGTATATCCCCGCGGAGAACGCCGCGAGCACCCGGGCCGGGCTACGCGGAGCCTCCAGCACGGGACGCACGGCGGTGCTGGCCGCGCCCGTCACGCGGACCCGGGCACGCCGCGCATGAGTACTGACGGTCACCGAACCTCCCATCGGACCCTGGTCCTGACCGTAGAACGGCCGGAGAACCCTCCGTACGGAGAAATTTGCCAACAGTCAGCGGGAAGGTTGGCTCTTCCTGACAGACCATCTGGGGAGTCACAATCACCACATGGAGCCCCCCGTGCGTCTGGCCAGCACCGGAACGATCATCCATGGCGTCTCGGTCGGGGAGGTGCTCGGCGTCTCGACGCTGGCCGAGGCCAGGCTGATCGCGGGGGAGAGCGGGCTCGGGCGCATCGTGCAGCGGCTCAACGTCATGGAGGTGCCCGACATCCTGGCCTGGGTCAAGCCGCACGAGCTGCTGCTGACCACCGGCTATCCGCTGCGCAACACGCCGCAGTCGCTCGGCCGCCTGGTCGCCGACCTGGACGAACGCGGCCTGGCCGCGCTGGCGATCAAACTCGGCCGGTACGTGGACGAGCTGCCCGCCGAGATGACCGAGCAGGCCGACCGGCTCGGCTTCCCGCTCATCCTGCTGCCCAACGACGTCGGCTTCGACGACATCCTCAACCAGGTGCTCACCGACATACTCAACCGCCAGGCCGCCGTGCTGGCCCGCGCCGAGGAGGCGCACCGGGCGCTGGTCCACGTGGTGCTGGCCGGCGGCGGGCTCAACGAGGTCGCCGCCGAGGTGGCCCAGCTCCTCGACGTGGCCGTGGCCGCCGTGGACGGCGCCGGCCAGGTCCTGGCCACCGCCGGGGCGGCCGAGCACGTCGCCGCCCTGCGCGAGTCGATCTCCCGCGAGGGCCCGCCGCCCACGCGGTCCGCCGACACGCCGGGCCGCGGCAGGGCGTTCGCCTCGGCCCCCGTGCTGGCCGGCGGGCACCACCACGGCCGGATCGTCGCCTACAGCGCCACCGGCGCGATCCGGGACAGCGACATCGGCATCCTCGAACGCGCCGCCACCGTCGCCGCGCTGGTCGTGACCCGGCAGGAGGCGGTCAACGCGGTCGAGAGCAAGTACCGGGCCGACTTCCTGCGCGACGTGCTCACCGGCCGGGCCGGCACGCCCGAACGGGTGGACGCCAGGGCCAGGGCGTTCGGCTGGGACCTGGCGCGGCCGGTGATCGTGCTGGTGGCCGAGCTCGACCCCGACGGCGACGAGCGCAGCGCCCAGGACCGGCTGGTGTCCTGCTGGACGGCGGCCGTGCGGCGGCACGACCCGCGCGGCGCGGTGGCCGGGTTCTCGCACGAGGTCGTCGCCGTCGTGGACGCCTCGCTCGATGCCGCCAGGGTGGCCAAGGACGCCGCCTCGGCGTTCGCCGACGTGCCGCCCGCGACGTTCTCGACCGGCACCTCGCGGCCGAGCCCGGGGGCCGGGACGCTGCCGGAGGCGTACGCGCAGGCGATGAAGGCGGCCCGGGTGGGCCGGCAGCTGCACGGGCCGGGCGCGGTCGCGCACTTCGACCAGCTCGGCGTCTACCGGCTGCTGTCGCTGGTGAACGACACCGGCGAGCTGCACGCGTTCGTCCGCGAGACGCTGGGCCCGCTGGCCTGGGACGAGGACGCCGAGAACGCCGACCTGCGGCGCACGCTGCAGGTGCTCCTGGAGACCAACCTCAACGTCGCCGAGACCGCCCGCCGGCTGCACTTCCACTACAACACGCTGCGCTACCGGATCGGGAAGCTGGAACGCCTGCTCGGCAACTTCACCGACGACCCCCACCTGCGGCTCAACCTGACCCTGGCCCTGCACGTGCTGCGCATGCGCGGCATCTAGGCTTGGGGCTCGTGGATCTGGATTTCGAACTGCGTTCCGAGTACATCCCGCTGTGCGACCTGCTGAAGTACTGCGGGGTCACCGAGACCGGCGGCATGGCCAAACACCTCATCGCCGAGGGCCTGGTCCAGGTCGACGGCGAGGTCGAGCTGCGGAAGACGGCGAAGATCCGTACCGGCCAGGTGGTGAGCGGCGACGGGTTCACGATCCACGTGCAATAACGGCCCGCCGTATCCGGATGGTCGCGACACCCCTTATTGTGCTCTCCGACATACTTCGGAAGACGTCGCCGCTGGTCAGGCGGAAGATTGAGGTGGGTTCGCGGTGTTCGGGTGGAAGCTGCACGGCGACGGGAAGCATCTGACGCCGGGAGAGGTCGTCAAGCCTGACGAGCGGCTCTCCTGGCCCCGGATGGTCGGCATCGGCGCCCAGCACGTCATCGCCATGTTCGGCGCGACGTTCGTGTTCCCGCTGGTCATGGGGCTCGACGCGAACCTGGCCGTGATGATGTCCGGCGTCGCGACGATCCTGTTCCTGCTCATCGTGAAGGGCAAGATCCCCAGCTACGTCGGGTCGAGCGCGTCCTTCGTGGGGGCCGTGGTGGCGATCAGGGCGGCCGGGGGCGGCGACGCGACCGTCACCGGCGCGCTGCTGGCCGTCGGCGTCGTGCTGGCCGGCTGCGGGCTGGCCATCCACCTGCTCGGCGTGCGGATCATCCACCGCGTCTTCCCGCCGATCGTCACCGGCGGCGTGGTGATGCTGATCGGCTTCGGCATGGCCTACGTCGCGGCCGACGTCTACTGGCCCAAGGACCCGTGGGTGGCGCTGCTCACGATGGCGGCCACGTTCGTCTTCATCGGGGTCTTCAAGGGCTTCCTCGGCCGCATCGGCGTGCTGCTCGGCCTGGTCTTCGGGTTCGTGCTGTCGTGGGTCTGGGACGTGGTGGGCGGCAAGATCCTTTCCCCCGACGCCACCGGCAAGGTGACCGAGCACTTCCGCGTCGACCTCCAGGGCGTCGCCAAGGCCGACTGGATCGGCCTGCCGTCGCTGCACGGGCCGGTGTTCGAGGTGTCGGCGATCGTGCTGGTGCTGCCGGTCGTGATCGCGCTCATTGCCGAGAACGTCGGCCACGTCAAGGCCGTCGGCGAGATGACCGGCGCGGACGTGGACGGCTACATGGGCCGCGCCATCATGGCCGACGGCGTCGGCACCGTGGTCGCCACCTCGGTCGGCGGCCCGGCCACCACCACCTACGCCGAGAACATCGGCGTCATGGCGGCCACCAAGGTCTACTCCACGGCCGCCTACTACATCGCCGCGGTCATCGCGATCCTGTTCGGCCTGTGCCCCAAGTTCGGCGCGCTCGTGGCCGCGACCCCCGACGGCGTGCTCGGCGGCGTCACGACCATCCTGTACGGCATGATCGGCCTGCTCGGCGCCCGCATCTGGATCGAGAACAAGGTGAACCTGTCCGACCCGGTCAACCTGGTCCCGGTGGGCGCGGGCATCATCATCGCCATCGGGCCGGTCGCCTTCCCGATCACCAGCACGTTCTCCCTCAGCGGCATCGCGCTCGGCACGATCGTGCTGCTCGTCGGCTACCACCTGCTGCGCGCCACGCGCCGCGAACCGGTGCCCGAAACAGGCCGATAACCCCCTCTCTGACCGGCCGGCGACTTCCCCGTACGGAGGTTCGCTCTGGTGACCGCGGGATATTTGGCAGATCATGCCCGTGTAGCCGCATCCCAGCGGTCCTAATGTGCCCGCAAAGGCACGGTCGCCGGCCCGGAAGAGAGGGCGCAGATGGTTTTCGGATGGACCAGACACGGTGACGGCAGGCATCTGGCGCCAGGCGAGGTGGTCAGGCCCGACGAGCGGCTGAGCTGGCCGCGCATGATCGGCTTCGGCGCCCAGCACGTGATCGCCATGTTCGGCGCGACGTTCGTGTTCCCGCTGGTGATGGGGCTCGACCCGAACGTCGCCGTGATGATGTCCGGCGTCGCGACGATCATGTTCCTGCTGATCGTGAAGGGCAAGGTGCCCAGCTACCTGGGCACCAGCGCGTCGTTCGTCGGCGGCGTGTTCGCCATCAGGGCCGCCGTCGGCACCGACCAGAGCGTCGCCGACGCCGTCGTGACCGGCTCGATCCTGGTGGCCGGGCTCGTGCTGGCGCTGGCGGGGCTGGCCGTGCACGTGCTCGGGGTGCAGATCATCCACCGGGTCTTCCCGCCCGTCGTCACCGGCGCGGTGGTGATGCTCATCGGGTTCGGGCTGGCGTACGTGGTCGCGGACGTCTACTGGGGGCAGGACCAGTGGGTGGCGCTGATCACGATGCTGGTGACGTTCGTGGTGATCGTGGCGTTCAAGGGGTTCGCCGGGCGCGTCGGGGTGCTCATCGGGCTGGTCACCGGGTTCGCGCTGTCCTGGGTGCTGGACCGGGTGGCGGGGCCGGTCACCTCCGTGCTGCCCGGCCAGAACCTGCGCGACGCGGCCGGCGCCGCCTGCCCGGCCGAGGGCACGTACTGCGTGGCCACGGCCTTCCCGCATGACCGGGTCAGCTTCGACGCCGTCGCCAAGGCCGACTGGTTCGGGCTGCCGGACTTCCACGCGCCCGACTTCCGGTTCTCCGCCGTGCTGCTCGTGCTGCCCGCGGTGATCGCGCTCATCGCCGAGAACGTCGGCCACGTCAAGGCCGTCGGCGAGATGACCGGCACCGATGTCGACCCCTACATCGGCCGGGCGATCATCGCCGACGGCGCCGCCACCGTCGTCACCAGCGCCGTCGGAGGCTCGCCCACCACCACCTACGCCGAGAACATCGGCGTCATGGCGGCCACCAAGGTCTACTCCACGGCCGCCTACTACATCGCCGGCCTGATCGCGATCCTGTTCGGCCTGTGCCCGAAGTTCGGGGCGCTGGTCGCCGCCACGCCGGGCGGCGTGCTCGGCGGCGTCACCGTCATCCTCTACGGCATGATCGGACTACTCGGCGCCAAGATCTGGATCGAGAACCGGGTGGATTTCGCCGACCCGGTGAACATGGTCCCGATCGGCGCGGGCATCATCCTGGCGATCGGACCGGTGACGCACATGATCGGCGGAGACTTCTCCCTGGAGGGCATCGCGCTCGGCACCGTCGTGGTGGTGGGCGGCTACCACCTGCTGCGCGTCATAGCCGGGCGCTCGTCGAGACCGGGCCCGCATCCGGCTCCGGGCGAGGCCGGGTGAAGCCGCCGCCGTTCACCCACCACGCCCCCGGCGACCTGGGCGCGGCGCTGCGGACGCTCGCCGAGGTGCCCGGCAAGGTGCTGGCCGGCGGCCAGAGCCTGATCCCCATGCTGAACATGCGGCTGGCCGCGCCCGAGCACATCGTCGACATCAACCGCCTGACCGCCCTGGACACGCTGGAGGCGGGCGGCGACGGCGTGCGGGTGGGCGCGCTGGCCCGGCACTCGCGGGTGGCCCGGTCCGGCGCGCACCCGCTGCTGACGAAGGCGCTGCGGCTGGTCGCCCACCCCGTGATCCGCAACCGGGGCACGGTCGTCGGGAGCCTGGTGCACGCCGATCCCGCCGCCGAGCTGCCCGCGGTGCTGGCCGTCCTGGGCGGCTCGGTGCGGCTGGCCCGCTGGACCGCCGCCGGCGTTGCCGAGCGGGACGTGCCGGCGCGGGAGTTCTTCGTCGGCCCCATGGAGTCCGGCGTCCGGCCGGACGAGCTGGCCGTGTCGGCCTACTTCCCGGCGCTCGGCGGGCGCGCCGGGACGGCGTTCGAGGAGGTGTCCCGGCGGCACGGCGACTACGCCCTGGCCGGCGTCTGCGCCGTGGTCACGCTCGACGACGACCTGCGCGTCGCCGCGGCCAGGGTCGCCTGCGTCGGCGTGGGCCCGGTCCCCGTCCTGATGGATGTGACCGGCGCGTGCGGCCACCGGCCGGCCGCGAGCGTCGACTGGCCCGCCGTCGCGCGGACCGTGCGGGAGGGGACCGATCCCGAAGAGGACATCCACGCCACCGCCGCCTACCGGCGGCACCTGGTGGGCGTGCTGGCCGAACGGGCACTGCGCGAGGCGGTACGGGAGGGGACGGCGACCGGTGGAACATGAGATCACGCTGACCGTGAACGGCACGGCGAGGCGGGTCAGCGTCCCCGGACGCCGCCTGCTGTCCGACTGCCTGCGCCACGACCTCGGCCTGACCGGCACGCACGTCGGCTGCGAGCACGGCGTCTGCGGCTGCTGCACGGTGCTGCTCGACGGCGAGCCGGTCCGGTCGTGCCTGACCTTCGCGGTCACCGTGGACGGGCACGAGATCACCACCGTCGAGGGCCTGGCCGGCCCGGACGGGCTCTCACCGGTGCAGCGGGCCTTCGCCGAGTGCCACGGCCTGCAGTGCGGCTTCTGCACCCCGGGCTTCCTGTGCACGGTGACCGCCCTGCTGGCCGACAACCCGGCGCCCACCCACGAGGAGGTGCTCGAAGGCGTGTCCGGCAACCTGTGCCGGTGCACCGGCTACCAGAACATCGTCAAGGCCGTCCACCGCGCCGCCGAGCTGCTGGCGGAGGAGTCGTGAGCTTGCTGGGGGAGTCATGACGACCAGGATGTTCGGCGAGCCGGTGCAGCGGCGGGAGGACCCGAGGCTGCTCACCGGCCAGGGCCGTTTCCTCGACGACCTGGGCCGCGACGCGCTCGCCGCCGCGTTCGTCCGGTCACCCCACGCCCACGCCCGCGTCGGCGACATCGACGTGTCCGCCGCGCTCGACGTGCCGGGCCTGGTCGCGATCTACACCTGGGAGGACCTGCCCGAGCGGGTGGGCCGGCCGCTGCCGCTGCTGATCCCGCATCCGGCGCTCACCCACGGGCGCACCGCGTACCCGCTGGCCAGGGAGGTCGTCCGGCACGTCGGCGAGCCCGTGGTCATGGTCGTGGCCGCCGACCGGTACACCGCCGAGGACGCCTGCGCGCTCATCGAGGTCGCCTACGAGCCGCTCAAGCCGGTCGTCGGCCTGGCCGAGGCGGTGCAGGGCGCCCAGCTCGTGCACGAGGACGTGCCGGGGAACGTGGGGGCGCACCTCGTCCAGGAGGTGCCGGGGGCCGACGGCAGGGGCGCGCGCGAGGCCGTCGAGAGCGCGCCGCACACGCTGGCCTTCCGGCTCGACATCGAGCGCAGCGCCAGCATGCCGCTGGAGGGCCGCGGCGTGCACGCCCGCTGGGACGGCCGCGACCTGCGCGTCCACTCCAGCACCCAGACCTCCACCAGCGTGCGCATGGCCGTCGCCGCCGCGCTCGGGCTGCCGCTGCCGCAGGTCGAGGTGATCGCCCCGGACGTCGGCGGCGGCTTCGGCGTCAAGATCGTGCACCCGTGGCCGGAGGAGATCCTGGTGCCGTGGGCCGCGATGACGCTCGGCCGCGAGATCAAGTGGACCGAGGACCGCAGGGAACACTTCATCTCCTCCGCGCACGAACGCGCCCAGATCCACCACGTACGCGTCGGCTTCGACGACGACGGCCGCGTCCTGGGCCTGGACGTGACGATCCTGCACGACCACGGCGCCTACACGCCGTACGGGATCATCGTGCCCATCGTCACCTCCACGCAGCTGCTGGGGCCGTACAAGCCGGGGGCCTACCGGGTCGAGTTCACCGCGGTCTACACCAACACCGTGCAGGTCACGCCGTACCGGGGGGCCGGTCGGCCGCAGGGCGTGTTCTGCATGGAGCGGACCATGGACAAGATCGCCCGCTACCTGGGCAAGGACCGCACGCAGGTGCGCGCGGCCAACTTCATCCGCCCCGACGAGTTCCCCTACGACCAGGGGATGACGTTCCAGGACGGCCGCCCGCTCATCTACGACAGCGGCGACTACCCGGAGATGCTCCGCATGATCAAGGAGCTGATCGGCTGGGACTCCTTCGAGCGGCGTCCGGGCCGGGGGATCGGCATCGGCTGCTACGTCGAGGGCACGGGCGTCGGCCCGTACGAGGGCGGGCACGTGCAGATCACCTCCGACGGCCGGGTGCACGTCTCGACCGGCCTGACCTCCCAGGGGCAGGGCCACGAGACCGCCTTCGCCCAGATCGCCGCCGCCGAGCTGGGCGTGCCCATCGAACGCGTCAGCGTGGTCACCGGCGACACCCGCAGGTTCGGGTACGCGGTGGGCACCTTCGCCTCCCGCGCCGCCGTCGTCAGCGGCAACGCCATCGCCCTGGCCTGCCGGAAGGTCAAGGAGAAGGCGCTGCGCATCGCGGCCGACGCCCTGGAGGCCGACCCGGCCGACCTGCAGATCGACGACGGCCTGGTGCACGTCGTGGGCGCGCCGACCGCCGCGATCCCGCTCTCGACGGTGGCGGTGCTGGCCAACCCGCTGCGGTACGCCTTCGACGAGGAGACGGCCAGGGCGACCCAGTTCGCCGGCGCGGCCGACCCGGCCCGCCCGCCGGTGGCCGAGGGCGAGGAGCCGGGCCTGGAGGGGCGCGAGTTCTACTCGCCGATCCGGTCCACGTTCGCCTCCGGCATGCACGCGGCCATCGTGGAGACCGACCCGGACACCGCCGAGATCAGGGTCGTCAGGTACGCCGTCGTGCACGACTGCGGCCGGCTGATCAACCCGATGATCGTGGAGGGCCAGATCCACGGCGGAGTGGCCCAGGGCATCGGCGGCGCCCTGTACGAGCGCATGGAGTACGAGGTCCACGGCCAGCTCGTCAACGCCTCGTTCATGGACTTCCTCATGCCGTACGCCACCGAGATCCCCCCGATCGAGACCGCCCACCTGGAGACGCCCTCGCCGCTCAACCCGCTCGGCATCAAGGGCGCGGGCGAGGCCGGCGTGATCCCGGTGTCGGCGGTCATCGCCTCGGCGATCGAGGACGCCGAGGGCATCGAGATCGACCGCATGCCCATCTCGCCGTCCGACCTGTTCGGGCTGCGTATGCGATGATCGGCGCCATGCTCGCTCCCGGCGCCGGCCTGACCCGCTTCCCCGACGTGCCCGACGACGTGCGCACGATCGACCTGGCCTGGAACGAGATCACGCACGTGCCCGCCCGGGTGGGCGGGCTGGCCGCGCTGGAGGAGCTGCGGCTCGACGGCAACCGGCTGCGCGAGCTGCCTCGCCTGTCCGGCCTGACCGCGCTGCGCGCCCTGCACCTCGACGGCAACGAGCTGAGCGAGGTCCCTGACTGCCCGCCCGGCCTGGAGACCCTCTTCCTCTACGGCAACCGGATCGAGCGCCTGACCGGCGACCTCGGCCCGCGCCTGCGCCACCTCGCGGTGGGTGGCAACCGGCTGACCTCCGTGCCCGCCGCGCTGTGGAAGCTGACCGCGCTGGAATCCCTCAACCTCGCCGAGAACGCCCTCACCGAGATCCCCGCGGCCATCGGCGGCCTGACCCGGCTGCGCATGCTCGACCTCGGCCACAACCGGCTCGCCTCGATCCCGCCCGAGGTCGGCGACCTGCCGCTCACCGACTACCTCTACCTGAGCGACAACGGCTTCACCGACGTCCCGGCCGCGCTCGGCCGCCTCGACCGGCTGGCCTACCTCAACCTCACCGACAACCGGCTGACCAGGCTCCCGGACGCGCTCGGGTCGATGGCGTCGCTGGTGGAGCTGCGCCTGTACGACAACCGGCTGGAGACGCTGCCCGAGACCGTCGGCGGGCTCGGCCGGCTGCGCGAGCTGCACCTGCAGGGCAACCGGCTGACCCGGCTGCCCGCCGCCCTCGCGGCGCTGACCGAGCTGCGCGTGCTCGACCTGCGCAACAAC
Source organism: Nonomuraea sp. NPDC049758 (assembly GCF_040674635.1). Lineage (NCBI taxonomy): Bacteria > Bacillati > Actinomycetota > Actinomycetes > Streptosporangiales > Streptosporangiaceae > Nonomuraea > Nonomuraea sp. NPDC049758. The sequence goes on along the minus strand of NZ_JBFAMZ010000003.1, from coordinate 128,803 downwards.
CATCTGAGCGAGCTGCCCGCGCTGCCGTCCGGCCTCACCCATCTCGATCTGCGCAACAACCGGCTGCGCGAACTGCCCGCCGCGGTCGCGGAGCTGACCGGCCTGCGCAAGCTCGACCTGCGCTGGAACAAGCTCTACGACGACCCGCCGGTGCTCGATCTGCTGCGGGCCCGGGGCTGCGTCGTCCTGCGCTGAACCGGCGCGGGGGGCCGTGCGTATCTCCGCACATGACGACATTTCCACGTCTGGCCGTCCTCGCGCTGCTGGCCGGGCTGGTCGCCGCCTGCTCCGCCGGCGGCGGCTCCGGCGGCCCGGCGGCGGCCGGCCAGAACGCCCCGCGGGCGGCGGCGGCGCCCCAGACGGTCGAGCAGCTCGCCGCCAAGGTCGGCTGCAAGCCGCGCATGCAGGTCGACGCCGCCGAGATCCGTACGGGCTACTGCCGGACCGCCGACGGCCAGTTCTTCGTCACGACGTTCGCCAGCCAGTCCGGCAAGGACGCCTGGATGGACGCCGCCCCCGAGTACAACCCGCACCTGGTCGGCAACCTGTGGACGGTCCTGTCCAGCCGCAAGGTGCTGGAGCTGCTGAAGGAGCGGCTCGGCGGCGACCTCCACCTGAAGGACCACCGCACGAACCAGATGCGCACGGTCGGCTGAGGCGCCCTACGCCGCCGCCAGCATGACCCGCTTGCGGAACACCCAGTACGTCCAGCCCTGGTAGACCAGCACGAACGGCAGCGTGATCAGCCCGATCCAGCTCAGCATCGTCAGCGTGTACGGCCCCGAGGCGGCCGCCGCCAGGGTCAGCCCGGGCAGCGGCGCGACGCGCAGCTCCATGAAGACCGCCAGCGTGGCCAGCACGATGCCCGCGGCGGTCGCGCCGAACGCCCAGCCCTCCCTGCGCCGCCAGATCAGCGCCGCCGCGGCGGCCAGCGCGGCCATGGCGGCCAGGGCGGGCAGCGAGCCCAGGTTCGACAGGGCCAGCACGGCCACCGGGATGGCCACCGCCGCCGCGGCCATGGCGGCGGTCCTGGCCCGGCGGCGCACCGGGCCGGTGGTGCGCAGCGCGAGGAAGACCGCGCCGTGCAGCACGCAGAGCGTCAGCGTGAACGCGCCGCCGAGCAGGGCCGCCGGGCCGCTGTCGAACAGCACGTCGGCGAAGATCGCGCCCCACAGGAACGCCGGGAGGCCGCTGCCGACCAGGATGCCGAGGTCGCACCAGATCGGGTTGGCGACCTTGCCACGCCATTCCAGCCCGACGCCGCGCACGATCAGGCCGACCAGGATGAGCGTGACGGGCAGGTAGAACGCGCTGAACAGGCCGGAGTACCAGGCGGGGAAGGCGGCGAACATGGCGCCGACGGCCGTGATCAGCCACACCTCGTTGCCGTCCCAGACCGGGCCGATGGTCTGCAGGCTCTGGCGCTGCTCGGCGGCGTTCCTGCTCAGGAGCGGCGCCAGCAGGCCGACGCCGAAGTCGAAGCCTTCGAGGACGAAGTACCCGGTCCAGAGGAAGGCGATGATGACGAACCACAGGTTGATCATGGTCTGGTCCCTCTAGTACATCAGCGACGGTTCGAGCGGCTGCGCCTCGGGAGCGGGCTGCCGCTCCTCGACGCCCTTGCGCACGTGCTTGGCCAGCAGGACGACCTCGGCCACGGCCAGGCCGCCGTACAGGAGTGTGAAGACGGTCAGCGAGATGGCGACCTCGGCCAGGGTCACGCCGGGCGAGACGCTTGAGGCGGTCAGCAGCTCGCCGGCGACCGTCCAGGGCTGCCGGCCGATCTCGCTCAGCAGCCAGCCCGCGATCACCGCCGCGAACGGCAGCGGCAGCGCCAGCAGCAGCGCCCGCGCCAGCCAGGACGGCACCTCGCGCCTGCGCCGGGTCAGCCAGAGGCCGAGCAGCGCGAGCCCCGCGGTGGCCATGCCGAACACGATCATCACGCGGAACGACCAGAACACGATCGTCGGGTCGGGCCGGTAGTCGCCGGGGCCGAACTGCTGCTCGAAGCGCTTCTGCAGGTCCTCGGTGCCCTGGACGGTGGCGTTGGGGTCGTTGGTGGCCAGGAAGCTGAGCACCTTGGGGATCTCGATGCCGGGCGCGAGGGAGAAGGCCGCGCCCGCGGTGTCGCGCTCCAGGCCCTCGGCCGCGGCCAGCTTCATGGGCTGCTGCTCGTACATGAGCTTGGCCGACATGTCGCCGGTGCCCGCGACGACCGCCCCCGCGATCGCCGTCATGACCAGCGCGCCGCGGGCGGCGCTGCGCCACATCGGCGCGCGCGTCCGCAGCAGCCAGTAGCCGCTGACCGCCAGCACGAACCCGCCCGCCACGATGAACGCGGCCCCGATGACGTGCGGCACCTGCGCGACCGCCGTGGAGTTGGTCAGCACGGCCCACAGGTCGGTCATCCTGGCCTTGCCGTCCACGACCTCGTAGCCGACCGGGTGCTTCATCCAGGCGTTGGCCGCGAGGATGAAGTAGGCCGACAGGTTGGAGCCGATCGCGGCGGCCCAGATGCTGGCCAGGTGCGCCTTCTTCGGCAGCCGGTCCCAGCCGAAGATCCACAGGCCGAGGAACGTGGACTCCATGAAGAAGGCCAGCAGCGCCTCCATGGCCAGCGGGGCGCCGAAGACGTCACCGACGAACGTGGAGTACTCACTCCAGTTCATGCCGAACTGGAATTCCTGCACGATGCCCGTCACCACGCCCATGGCGAAGTTGATCAGGAACAGCTTCCCGAAGAACTTCGTGAGCTTGAGGTAGTGCTCCTTGCCCGTGCGGTGCCAGGCCGTCTGGAGGCCCGCGACGAAGATGCCCAGACCGATGGTCAGGGGCACGAACAAGAAGTGGTACACGGTGGTGACCCCGAACTGCCACCGTGCCAGGTCAAGCGCGTCCATCAATCCCCACCCGCTCATAGCTCTACAAGCTGTAGTACTTCTACCTGTAGTAGTACTACAGGCCGTAGAGCATCGCGATGCGACGTTGGTCACATCCCCCGGTTCTGCCTACTTTTCGAGGATCCCGTACGGGTACGTCCAGGCGCGTCACCCGCCGGGCGGATTGCGCACTACCCCGCCCGGCGGACCCCGCCCGCGGCGTCGAGGTAGGCCCGCAGATTGCCCAGCTCGAAGCCGCGCCGCTTGATCTTGTCGATCAGCACCCGGAAGTCGGCCGCCAGGTTCGGCCGGAAGTGCAGGAGCAGGATGTCGCCCGGACGCAGGCGCTTGTCGGGCACCTGGTAGGCGATCTTGCCGCCCGGCTGCACGGTGGCGGTCCACAGCAGCACGGCCTTCACCCCGCACCGCCGGGCGGCCCGCAGCGTGTCGGTGTTGTAGCTGCCGAACGGCGGCCGGAACAACGCCGGCCGGGTCCCGATCTCCTTGCCGACCACCTGGGCCGCGCCGCAGATCTCGCGGCGCTGCCCGTCGAGGGCCAGGCGGCGCAGGTCGGGATGGGTCAGGGTGTGGTTCTCGACGGGCACGTGGACGTCGCGGAGCTGCCGGAAGTACCCCCACTTGCCGGCGCCCACGTAGCGGCCGGGGCCGCCGGCCGGGTCGGGGCTGCCCTTGGCCTCGACCGCGTCGCGCATGGCGAAGGCGGTGATGGGGACGCGCCGGTCGCGTACCAGCTTGACGAAGCCGGGGTCCTGCTCCCAGCCGTCGTCGATGGTGAGGAAGACGACCTTGCGCTTGGTGGGGATCGAGCTGATCACCGGGGGCAGGCCGTTCTCGCCCCTGATCGGGCCAACCTCGCCGGCCCGCGGCAGCGCCCCCGGCGGGCCCTGCGGAGTGGGCCGGGACGTGGGCTCCCCGCTCGCGGACGGCTTCGCCGACGGCCCGGTCACGACCCCGCCGGTGCCGCCGGTGGTGCCGCCTGTGGCGCATCCGGCGGCCAGCGCCACCAGCACCCCGGCGAGCGCGGCCGGCCCCAGCCCGCCACGCCCGGCCCCGCCCCTGACCGTTCCACGCCCCCAGCACATGGAGCACCATCTTGCCAGCCCTGATCCACACGACGCGTCGCCCGACTGGCAGGTCTTGCCCTTAACCAGCCGGTCACCCGTGCCTAGAGTGGCCGCATGAAGGTGGCGGGCAGCGCCGTGATCGGCGTACAGCGAGATCGAGTGTGGGCCGCGCTCCAGGACCCGGCGGTGCTCGTGCGCACCATCCCGGGCTGCGAGCGCCTGGAGGAGACCGGGCCGGACACCTACAGGATGACGGTCAACGCGGGCGTGGCGTCCATCAAGGGCGTCTACCAGGGAGAGGTCGCGCTGGCCGAGCCGCACGCGCCCGAGAGCTTCACGCTGCGGGCGCGCGGCCAGGGCGCGCCGGGCACGGTCGAGGCCACCGTCCTGGTCCGGCTGAGCGAGATCGACGGCGGCACCCGGGTGGACTACGACGCCGACGCGGTGATCGGCGGGATGATCGGCGGCGTCGGGCAGCGCATGCTCGGCTCGGTCGCGAAACGCACGGCGGGCGAGTTCTTCTCCGCCGTCGAGGGCCACCTCAGCGCCCCGCCGCCGGTCCCGGCGGCACAGGCCGCCCTGGAGGCCGCCCCGGCCGCCCCGGCGGTCTACGAACGGCCGCCCACGCGGCCCGCCGAGACCCGCCCGTGGGCGCTGCTGGCCGCCTTCGGCATGGGCGCGGCCGCCGCGCTCGCCGGCGTCGCCGTGGGCCGGCTGCTCGGCCGCGACACAGGCGGCCGGCGCGGCTGAGGGACGCGCCACGACGACCCTCGCGGAAAAGGATCTCCCGGCGTAGCGTGGCGGTATGCGGCAGGCACACGCTGAAGACGCACGAAACGAAGCCAGGCGCATCGTACGCAACCTGCTGGGGGAGGAGCGCCCCACCGCCGAGTCCCTGGTCGCCGAGGTGCGGCCGGTGTTCGGCGACCAGCGGACCGACCGCGCGCTCGGGCTGGCGCTCGGCGCGTCGCTCACCCGCCGATCGGCCGAACTGGCCGCCATCGCCGCGCTCCTCGTCGGCACCCGCGAGCTGGGCGCCGGCTGGTGGACGCGGCCCAGGGGCGGCAAGCTGCCGGCGCCCGACGAGGTGCTGCGCACGGCCCTCGCGATCGAGCCGTGGACCGACCTGACCGCGCTGGAGATGCTGGCCGCCTGGATCGCCGACGACGCCGCCGACCAGCTCTGGGGCCGGCCCGTCGCCGAGGTCGACCTCAACTCCTGGCAGGCCGAGGACCGCTTCGAGCTGCCGCCGGGGGTCCGGCCGGGGCAGCGGCTCGTGGTGCACTTCGACGCGGGCGGCCGGCTCGACGCGGTCGTCGCCCGCCGTCCCGACGACGCTCTGGGGTCCAACCTCGACTTCCAGTCGCTGCGCTACTCCAGGCCAGCCGAGGCCCAGTGGAGCTGGGGGGTGGCCGCCGGGCTCGGGCCCCACCGGCTGCCCGGCGAGAAGCCCGACCCGTACGCCCGCGAGATCCCGGCCGCCGCCGCGGGCGTGCTGCGGGCCTGGGCCGTCCGTCACGGCGTCAGCCGCGAGGAGCTGGGCGAGCGGTGGGGGACCGTCGGCGACGTGGTGGCCGCCATCGAGCGGGTCGACTGGATGTGGCGCAGCGGCGAGTGGTTCGGCTGGTGGCGCGGCGCGTCCGCGCTGGTGGACGACTCGGCCTACCTGCCCTACCGGCTGGAGGAGCTGGCCGCCGGCTGACCCGCGGCCGGCGGAATCGTCGTGCGGGCCGCGTGGTTGTCGATGGGGTGAAAGTCGAGATTTTCTCCGATGTCGTGTGCCCCTGGTGTTACATCGGGCACGTCAGGTTCGCCCGCGCCGCCGAGCGCTTCCGTGCCAAGGGCGGCACGATCGAGGTGACCATGCGCCCGTTCCAGCTCAACCCCGACGCCCCCGTCGAGGGCGAGCCGCTGATCCCGGCCCTTGAGCGCAAGTTCGGGCCGGGCGCGCGGCAGATGACCGAGCGGGTCAAGGGCGTCGCCGTCGAAGAGGGCCTGGAGATGGACTACGAGCGGGCCGTCAACGCCAACACCTTCGAGGCCCACCGGCTCATCGAGGCCGCCACCGCCCAGGGGCTCGGCAAGGAGATGGCCGACCGGCTGTTCCGCGCGTACTTCGGCGAGGGCGCCAACGTCGGCGACCCCGCCGTGCTGAGCCGCCTGGCCGGCGAGGTCGGCGTCCAGGACACCGGCGAGGGCGCCGAGCAGGTGCGCGAGCAGCTGGCCAGGGCCGGCGCGCTGGGTGTCAGCGGAGTGCCGCTGTTCCTGTTCGAGGGCAAGTTCGCGGTGTCGGGCGCGCAGCCCGAGGACGCCTTCGCGGCGGCCATCGACGAGGTCGCCGAGCGTACCGGCCAGACGCCGATCACCCAGCTCGCCCCGCCGGCCGACGGATGCGACGACGACGGCTACTGCGCGGTCTGAACGGCCCCGCCCGCGGCGGTGCGACAATCGGAAGGTGTCGAGCCGCCGCCTTGGTTACCTGCTCAAGCATGCCGCGCTGCGCCTGGCCGAGTTCACCGGCCCGGCGCTCGCGCCCTACGGGATCGACGGGCGGGAGCTCGCCGTGCTGTCGGTGATCGACGCCCCCGAGCCGCTGTCGCAGCAGGAGGCGGCCCTGCGGCTCGGCATCGACCGCACGACGATGGTCGCCATGGTCGACGCGCTGGAGGGCAAGCGGCTGGTGGCGCGGCGGCCGCATCCGGGCGACCGCCGCAAGAACGCGGTCGAGCTGACCGAGCACGGCCGCGAGACCATGCGCCTCGCGGTGCCGGCCGTGGAGGAGGCCGAGGGCGCCTTCCTGTCCGCCCTGCCGGAGGACGAGCGCCGCCTGTTCCGCGCCGCCCTCGACCGGCTGGTGTAGGAGCCACGCGGGTCAGGCTGGTGTGAAGCCCCGGCTCAAGGCGCCCGGCTCAGGCCGGGGCGCCGCCCTCGCCGAGCTGGCCGGAGCGGTGGTGGCGGCGGCAGAGCACCTGGTAGCGCACCGGCGAGGCGTCGGTGTCGCCGATCACGACCTGCTCGCCCGTCCGCGCCAGCACCCCGCCCACCACGCGCGCGTTGAGCTGCCCGGGGCGTCCGCACCAGCACAACACCTCGACCTGCAGCCGGCACACCTCGTCGGCCAGCTCGAACAGCCGCTGCGCGCCGGGGAACATGACCGATCTGAAGTCGGAGGCCAGCCCGAAGGCGTAGACGTCGATGCCGTGCTCGTCCACCAGGTCGGCGAGCTGCTCGATCTGCTCGACCGTGTAGAAGCAGGCCTCGTCGCAGATCAGGTAGTCGATGCGCTCGTGCGAGGTGACCAGGCCGACGAGGTCGAGGGAGTCCTCCACCTCGATCGCCTCAAGGCCCAGCCCGATCCGGCTGGTGACCTTCGGGCCGCCGGAGCGGTCGTGCTTGGTCAGGACCAGTCCGCGCCGCCCCTGGCGGCCGTGGTTGTAGTTCATCTGGAGCGCCAGAGTGGACTTCCCGCAGTCCATGGGGCCGAAGTAGAACTTCAGCACGGCGTCCCGGGCTCCGGATGGCACGGCTGACAAGGCAGACAGTTCGGTCACAGGAGGCCAGCTTAGCGGCTTGGCTTGTTCCATGACCTCGTGGGACATTTCTCCCCTGGACTATCAGGAGGAACTGTGGTCACCGACAATCCACCGACGCTCGACGCGATGCTGACACAGGACGACGTGACGGCCGCCCAGGCCGACGCCACCCGATGGCGGTACGGTTTCCTGGTCGTCGTGGCGGGCATCGTCGCGATCCTGATCGCCTTCGGCGCCGCGGTGTTCGCCACCAAGGAGTTCGCCGCGTTGTTCGCGGGCGTGGCCGGGGTGGTGGGCACGATCATGGGCGCCTATTTCGGCGTGCAGGCCGGCCAGTCGGGGAAGGCCAGAGTCGAGGCCGAACTGGCAAAATCCCAAGAGCTGGTGGTGCGCCTGGCGGCCTACGTCGGCACCCAGAACGCGCCCCGGGTCATCGACGAAGTTCTCGGCCGTCGCCGAAGCTGAGGAGCCATGCGTAGCGTCCGAATCGGAGTGGACACCGGGGGCACGTTCACCGACGTCGTGGCGGTGGACGAGCAGACCGGTGAGATCGTCACCACCAAGACCCCCTCGACGCCCGCGAACCCGGCCGACGGGTTCGTCGCGGGCATCGGGAAGCTGGGCGAGCTCGACGTCGCCTCCATCGTCCACGGCACCACCGTCGCGACGAACCAGCTGCTCGAAGACCGCATCGGCAACCTCGGGTTCATCACCACCGAGGGCTTCGAGTTCATCCTGGAGATCGCCAGGCAGAGTGTGCCGGACGGCTACGGCAACTCCTACTTCTGGGTCAAACCGCCGCGGATCGTCCCCGTGCACCTCGTCAGGACGGTCGGCGGCCGGCTCGACCACCTCGGCAACGAGGTGCGGCCGTTCTCCGAGGAGCAGGCCGTCGAGGCCGCGCGCTGGCTCAGGTCGAAGGGGATCACCGCGGTCGGCGTGTGCTTCCTGCACTCCTACGCCAACCCCGAGCACGAGCGCCGCATGCGCGAGATCCTCTGGCGCGAGCACCCGGAGGCGGTGATCTCGCTCTCCAGCGACGTGCTGCGCGAGTACCGCGAGTACGAGCGCTCGATCACCACGCTGGTGGACGCCGCGGTCAAGCCCGCCGTGCGCGGCTACATCGCCGGGCTGTCCAACCGGCTCGGCATGCCGTTCTCGGTGATGAAGTCCAACGGCGGCGTGCTGTCGGCGCGCGAGGTCGTCAACCAGCCGATCACCACCGTGCTGTCGGGCCCGGCGGCGGGCGCGCTCGGCGCGGCGCTGATCGCCTCCACGGCCGGGCACCCGTCGGTGATCACCCTCGACGGCGGCGGCACCTCGACCGACGTGGCCGTGGTGATCGACGGCGAGCCGTCCCTGACCACCGAGGGCACGGTCGGCCGGTACCCGTGCAAGATCCCGATGATCGACATCGTCACGGTCGGCGCGGGCGGCGGCTCGGTGGCCTGGATCTCGCCCGAGGGCACGCTGAAGGTCGGCCCCCGCTCGGCCGGCGCCGATCCGGGGCCGCTGTGCTACGGCAAGGGCGGCTCGGAGGTCACGGTCACCGACGCTCACGTGTTCCTCGGCCGCATCCCGCCCCACCTGCTGGGCGGCGAGATCCCGCTCGACGCCGACGCCGCCCGCCAGGGCGTCGAGGCGCTGGCCGACAAGCTCGGGCTCAGCCCCGAGCGCACCGCGACCGGCATCCTGGAGATCAGCGCGTTCAACCAGAGCAACGCGATCCGGCAGCTCACCGTCAAGCGCGGCCTCGATGTACGGGACTTCCCGCTGGTGACGTTCGGCGGGTCGGGGCCGCTGCTGGCCTGCCGCCTGATCGACATCCTGGGCCTGCCCGCCGTCGTCGTGCCGCGCGACCCGGGCAACGTCTCGGCGTTCGGCCTGCTCACCGTCGACGTCAAGAACGACTACGTGCGCACGTACGTCACCCGCGACCTCGCGCTCAAGACCGCCGCGCAGATCTTCCAGGAGCTGGAGGGCCAGGCCGCCGAGGCGCTCGACCGCGAGGGCTTCGACGACCCGGTCCACGTGCGCAGCGCCGACCTGCGCTACTACGGGCAGGCGTTCGAGGTGCGCGTCGCCGCCCCGGCGGGCCCGCTCGACGACGACTGGAAGCGCACGGTGATCGACGCCTTCCACGACGCCCACGAGAAGCTGTACGGGTACGCCTACCGCGACGACCCGCGCCACGGCGTCGAATGGGTCAACCTGCGCGTCTCGGGCATCGGTCCCATCACCCGTCCGGCGATCCGGCGGCTGGACAAGCCGGGGGAGGGGGCCACCTCGGTCCGTCCCGTGCACTTCGAGGAGACCCGCGACACCCCGATCCACCAGCGGGCCGCGCTCGGGCCGGGCGCCACCGTCCAGGGCCCGGCGGTCATCGAGGAGTACGGATCGACGATCCCCGTGCACCCGGGCTTCACCGCGAAGGTGGACGAATACGGAAATGTGGAGATCCGACGTGATTGATCCGATCCTGGTGGAGATCGTCGAGGGCACGCTGGCCTCCGTCGAGCGGGAGGTCGAGACGGCCATCGCCCGCACGGCCCGCTCCCCGATGATCCGCGACGCGCACGACTTCCGCGCCGGCATCCACGACGCCCGGCTGCGCAAGCTCACCGGCCGCTCCTACAGCGCGCTCGTCCAGCCGATCGTGCGCGACTTCCCGATCGAGACGATGAAGCCCGGCGACGTCTACTTCCACAACGACGTCTACCTGTCCGAGGGCGGGATCGGCCACCTGCCCGACCTGTGCGTCACCGTGCCGGTCTTCCACGACGGGGCCGTGGTGGCGTTCGTGCAGGCGTTCGGCCACCACGACGACATCGGCGGCGCGGTGCCCGGCTCGATGCCCTCGCACGCCCGCTCGGTGTACGAGGAGGGCCTGATGATCCCGCCGATCAAGCTGTGGGACCAGGGCGTGCCGAACGAGACCGCGCTGCGCATCATGACCCGCAACTCCCGCATGCCCGACTCCCTGGCCGGCGACCTCGACGCCGAGTGCTCGGCCTGCCTCATGGGCGCCCGCCGCCTCGGCGAGCTGTTCGACCGGTACGGCAGGAAGGCCGTCGAGGAGTGCTTCGACGCGATCGTCTCCAAGACCACCGAGACCTTCCGCAGGGAACTGCTCGCCAAGATCCCCGAAGGCATGTACGTCTGGGAGGACTACGCCGAGCACGACGGCGTCGACGAGCCCCGCCTGCACGCCCAGCGCATCACGCTCACCGTCGACCACGCCGCCGACGCGCCGCTCACCATCGACTTCACCGGCACCTCGCCCCAGGCCAAGGGCCCGATCAACCACGCGGGCGACTACGCCGACGGCGTCTTCCTGAAGAAGTGGCTGGCGCCGGTGCTGCGCAACCTCGCCGACACGCCCGAGCGCATGGCCGAGCTCGACGTCAACGAGGGCGTCGTGCCGCTGATCAGGATGGTCTTCCCGGAGAAGGGCACGCTGCTCACCCCGGTCTTCCCGGCGCCCACCAACGCCCGCACGTTCGTCATCCTGCGCCTGCTCGGCGTGCTGGCCGGGGTGCTGGCCAAGGCCACCGGCGGACGCATGCCCGCCGATCAGGAGACCATCCGCTACACCGGCGTGTACGGCAGCGACGCCGACGGCACGCCGTACCTGATGCGCGAGGTGCTGGGCGGCGGCTCGGGCGGCCGCTGGTACGCCGACGGCGAGGACACCATCCACGTCGTCCCCGACTCGCGCAACATCCCGGTCGAGTTCGCCGAGGCGCGCTGGCCGTTCCGGGTGGAGCGGCTGGGGCTGGCCTGCGACTCGGGCGGCCCCGGCATGTTCCGCGGCGGCCTCGGCTACGACAAGCACATCAGGATGCTCAGGGACGCGTCGTACATGTCGATCGCCGACCGGTCGATCCTGTCGTGCTGGGGCGTCAACGGCGGCCTGGCCGGCCGCCCGTTCCGGGTGGAGATCGCCGGCAAGGAGATGGACGGCCTGGTGGACGACCACCCCGTCCAGGCCGGCGACCTGATCCGCATCCGCACCACGGGCGGCGGCGGTTGGGGCTCCCCCTACGACCGCGACCCGAGGGCGGTGGCGGCCGACGTCCGCGACGGCAAGGTCTCGATCGCCGGCGCCCTGGGCGACTACGGCGTGGTCCTCGACGGCGACCGCATCGACGAACGCGGCACCGCCGAGCTCCGCGCCCGCCTCCGCCCGCCCACGGACCGCTTCTTCGACCGCGGCCCCGGCTACCCGAGGCTGTCCGGCGGCAGGACGTTCGCGGAGGTGGACGAACTGTAGGGAACCGGCGAGGGCTACCCCTCGTCGAAGCTGGCGAAGTAGGTGGCCACCATGTCCTGGTCGCCGTGCCCCTGCGCCTCGGCGCGGCGCAGGCGCTCGCCGGCCGCCGCCACCATGTCCAGCCGCACCCCGGCCGACTCGCCCGCCTCGGTGATCAGCCGGGTGTCCTTCTCGGCGTTGTGCACGGTGAAGGACGGCTCCAGGTCGCCCTCCAGGATGGCCTTCGACTTGGCCTGGAAGTAGACGTTGTCGAGCGGGCCGCCGGTGATCACCTCGCGGACCAGGCCGGGGTCGACGCCGAGCCCCTTGGCCAGGGCCAGGGCCTCGGCCACGATGCCGGTCATGGAGATGGCGTAGCTGACGGCGGCCATCTTGAGCCTGGTGCCGGTGCCCTGGGCGCCGTCCTCGCCGAGCCACAGGGTGCGCGCGCCGACGGCGTCGAACACCGGGGCGAGCGCCTGCCTGGCCGGCTCGGGGGCGGCCGCCAGGATGAGCAGCGTGCCCTGTTCGGCCGGCTGCCTGGTGCCCTGGACGGGCGCGTCGGCGAAGGTCAGCCCGTGCTCGGCGGCCAGGGCGGCCAGGCGGCCGACCGCCGCCACGCCGACCGTGCTCATCTGCGCCCACACCTGGCCGGGGCGCAGCGCGGGCGCGGCGGCGGTCATCGCGTCGTGCACGGCGTCGCCGTCGCTGAGCATCGTGACGATCACGTCGGCGCCCTCGACCGCCTCGGCGGGGGAGCCGGCGACGACGGCGCCGTCGGCCGCCAGCGGCTCGGCCTTGCCCCGCGTGCGGTTCCACACCCTGACCGGCAGGCCGGCCTTGAGCAGGTTGCGGGCCATCGGAGCGCCCATGAGCCCGGTGCCGAGCAGTGCGACTTCAGTCATGAGGATCAGCCTACGACGGCCCGGTCCGGCGGCTTCGGCGAGGTACGGCGTCCGGATGCGAGGATGGCGGCCATGGGACCTTCGCGGATCGTCGCCGTACGCCACGGGGAGAGCCAGGCGAACCTGGCGCACGCGCGGGCCGGCGACCGGCCACTGGTCTACGAGCGGGGCGACCACGAGGTGACGCTGACCGACCTCGGCCTGCTCCAGGCGCGGGCGCTCGGCCGGATGCTGGCCGGGCTGCCCGCCGGCGAGGCGCCCGAGGAGGTGTGGTGCTCCCCCTACCTGCGGGCCCTCGACACCTGGAAGGCCGCCCACGAGACCTGGGGCGCCGGCGCGCTGCCGGTGACCGTGGACGAGCGGCTCAGAGACCAGGAGTCGGGCGATTTCGCCAGGTTCAACCTGGCCGCCATCGGCGAGCGGTTCCCCGGCGAGGTGCGGCGGATGCGGGCCGAGGGCCCCTACGCCTACCGTCCGCCCGGCGGCGAGTCGCTGGCCGACGTGGTGGCCCGGCTGAAGGACTTCCTGCACGGGCTGCGCGCGGCGGCGGACGGGCGGCGGGTGCTGATCGTCGCCCACGACTCGGTGGTGCTGGGCCTGCGGCACGTCATGGCCGGGCGGGACGACGCCGACCTGGCCGACGTCCTGCGCTTCGCGCCGGTGCTGAACGCGTCGGTGTCGGTCTGGCGGGCCGCGGGCGGAGGGTTCGAGGTGGTGGCGTTCAACGACGTCACCCACCTAGATCCCGCTTGAGCCGCAGCAGCCGCGCCCGCCGCGCGTGGGCCTGCCCGGTCAGCACGGCGCTCACCGCCACGAACGCCAGCCCGAGCGCCAGCGCGCCGGTGGCCACGGCGGCGACTAGCACGGTGGTGAGCAGGGCCGCCGCCAGGGCGATCCAGCCGGCGATCACCCGGTCGCGGGCGAACAGCGGCGTTCTGCGCGTGCTCAGCCAGCCGCCGTAGCAGGCCCAGGCCAGGCAGAACGCGGTGAGGGCGGCGAAGGCCAGGTGGGTGCGGCCGGGCAGCGGGCCGGGCTCGGTCCACCACAGGGCGCAGACGAAGACCGTCCCGGCGGCCCCGGCGAGCAGGGCGGTCAGCGCGCGCACGCGCCGCCACGGCGACAGCGACGGTTCGAGGCGCTCGATGATCTGGTCGGCGGTCAGGCGCGGCTCATCGGTCATGGTCGATCTCCTTCAGGTGGTCGCGCAGGAGGCGGCGGGCGCGGCTGAGTCTGGACTTGACGGTTCCGGCGGGGATGCCGCAGATCTGGGCGCACCCCTCGACCGGCAGGTCCTCCAGGTAGTGCAGGACGAGGATCTCCCGCTCGGGAGGCGGCAGGGCGGACAGGGCGGCGAGCAGGCCGGCGCGGTCGACGACGGCCTCGGCGGGGTCCTCGGTCACCGGTTCCGGCTCGGCCGCGCTCTCCGCCCTCGCGTACTCCGCACGCAGGCGGTCGGTGACCGCCCGGCGGGCGATGGTGAACAGCCAGGGCGCGAACCGTCCGGGCGCGCGCAGCCGGGGCAGGCCGCGCACGACGGCCGCCCAGATCTCCTGGGCGACGTCGTCGGCGCGCTCGGCGTCCAGCATGCGCCGGACGTAGGTCCAGACCGGGGTGTGCCAGCGGCGTACGAGTTCGGCGATCGCCGCGCGCTCGCCCAGCTGGGCGCGTACGACGAGCAGCTCATCTGTCATGTCGTCCTTCCGTCACCCTGCTCAGTCGGGCGGGAGGGCGACCCGGTTCACGTCTCGACGACGAGATCGGCGCGCTCGCGGGTGCGGTCGGCGGCGAACCAGGCCCGTTCGGCGGCGAACCACTGCCGCCACCGGGGTTCGAGCTCGGGGCCGTCGCGGTCGAGGACGCGCCGCAGCCGCACGGCCTCGGGGGCCTCCACCCAGACGGTGAAGGCCAGCAGGCGGGCGGCCGACCGGCGGGCGGTGCCGACGCCCTCGACGACCAGCACGGGCGCGGCCGGCACGGCGACCTGGTCGGCGTAGCGCTCGCGCACCCAGTCGTAGCGGCGGAAACCGGCCGGGCGGCCGTGCCGCAGCGGTTGCAGGACCTGCTCGTCCAGCAGCCGGAACCAGGCGCCGGGGCCGTCGTCCCAGTGGACGGGGAACTCGTCGCTGTGGATCACCTGGCAGCCGAGCGCCGCGCCGAGCCGGCCGGCGAACGTGGTCTTGCCCGAGCCCGCCGGGCCGTCGACGGCCACCAGGCGGACGGGCCCGCAGGAGGGCGGCAGGGCCTGGATGCGGCGGGCCAGGGAATTCACCGGACCAGGGTAGGCGATGGTGGACGGCCGCCTGAGAGAATATTCTTCCGGCCCAACGCAAGCTGGAGGTTGACCTTGCTCGGACCCCTCGGCGACGTCGTCGTCCTCGATCTGTCCAGGGCCCTCGCGGGGCCGCACGCCGCGCAGATGCTCGGCGACCTGGGCGCCCGGGTGATCAAGGTGGAGCATCCGGACGGGGGTGACGACTCGCGCGGATGGGGGCCGCCCTTCGTCGGGCCCGACCACGACATCTCGACCTACTTCCTGGCGGCCAACCGCAACAAGCAGTCCATCGCGGTCGATCTCAAGTCCGCCGAGGGCAGGCAGCTCATCGAGCGGCTCGTCCGGCAGAGCGACGTGCTGATCGAGAACTTCCGCACCGGCGTGCTCGACCGGCTCGGCTTCCCCGTCGAGCGCCTGCACGAGCTCAACCCGCGCCTGGTCGTCCTGTCGATCACCGGGTTCGGCCACGACGGGCCCGAGGGCGGCCGGCCGGGCTACGACGTGATCGCCCAGGGCGAGGCGGGGCTGATGTCGCTGACCGGGCCCTCGCGCGAGGAGCCGTACCGGGTGGGCGCCTCGATCGCCGACCTGCTGGCCGGCATCCACGGCGCGTACGGCGTGGCGGCGGCCCTGTACGAGCGCGAGCGCACCGGCCGGGGCCGGGTGGTGCGCACGTCCCTGCTGGCCGCGGTCACCGGCGTCCACTCCTACCACGGCACGGCCTGGACGGTCGGCGGCCAGGTCCCCGGCGCCAACGGCAACCACCACGCCTCCATCGCCCCCTACGGCGCCTTCCGCTGCGCCGACGGCATGCTGCAGATCGCCGTGGCGAACGACGGCCAGTGGAAGAAGGTCGCCAAGCTACTCGACATCGACCCTGATGTGGCGAAATATGCGACCAACAGGCAGAGATTCGCACACCGGGACGAGCTGATCGCCGACATGGAGAAGGCCCTGGCCGACCACGACCGCGCCCACTGGCTGGCCAGGCTGGGCGAGGCCGGCGTGCCCGCGGGCGCGATCAGGTCGATCGACGAGGTCTACGCCTGGGAGCAGACCCGCTCCCAGGGGCTCCTGGTCCAGGTGGACCACCCCGTGCTGGGCCCGATCGAGCTTCCCGGGCCGCCGCTGCGCTTCGACGGCCTGCCCGCGGCCGAGCACACCGCGCCCCCCGCGCTCGGCCAGGACGGCGAGGCCGTGCTCGCCTGGCTCGAAGAGCGGGAGGGATGATCGGCAATTCCCGGCTCCGGCATGTACCCTCGTGCGTCACCATGGCATCATCGGTTGATCGTTAGGAGCGATAGTGAGCCGTCCGGACGCGCGCACACTGATCGAAGCGGTCCTCGACAGGGGGTCGTGGAAGTCGTGGGACGCGCCGCCCGCCGATCCGGCGGAGCCCGGCTCCTCCTATGCCGAGGAGCTGGCCGCGGCCCGCGTGAAGTCCGGCTACGACGAGTCGGTGATCACCGGCGAGGGGCTGCTCGACGGCCGCAGGGTCGCCGTCGTGGTCTGCGAGTTCTCCTTCATGGCGGGGTCGGTCGGGGTCGCCGCGGCCACCCGCATCGCGGCCGCGGTCGAGCGCGCCACGCGTGAGCGGCTGCCGCTGCTGGCCGCCCCGGCCTCGGGCGGCACCCGGATGCAGGAGGGCGCGCTGGCGTTCGTCCAGATGGTCCGGATCACCGTCGCGGTGCAGGAGCACCGCGCGGCCGGGCTGCCGTACGTCGTCTACCTGCGCCACCCGACGACGGGCGGCGTGCTGGCCTCCTGGGGCTCGCTCGGGCACGTCACGGCGGCCGAGCCGGGGGCGCTGATCGGGTTCCTCGGGCCGCGGGTGTTCGAGGCGCTGCACGGCTACCCCTTTCCCGAGGGCGTCCAGGTGGCCGAGAACTTCTACGAGCACGGCCTGGTCGACGCCGTCGTGTCGGCCGACGACGCCCGCAGGGTCGCGATCCGGGCCCTTTCCGTGCTGTGCGCCGCGCGTACCGGCGTCGAGGCGGGCGAGCCGCCCGCGGAGGACCTGCGGCCGGTGGAGGCGTGGGAGGCGATCACCCGCTCACGCCGCGACGACCGTCCGGGCGTGCGCACGCTGCTCAAGCTCGCCGCCACCGACGTGACGCCGCTCAGCGGCAGCGGCGCCGGCGAGAACGAGCCGGGGCTCGTGCTGGCGCTGGCCAGGTTCGGGTCGGCGCCCGCCGTGGTGCTCGGCCAGGACCGGCGAAGACAGCGCCGGCGCTCGCCGCTCGGCCCGGCCGGGCTCAGGGTGGCCAGGCGCGGCATGCGCCTGGCGGCCGAGCTGGGGCTGCCGCTGGTCACCGTGGTCGACACCGCGGGGGCCGACCTGTCGAAGTCGGCCGAGGAGGGCGGGCTGGCCGCCGAGATCGCCCGCTGCCTGGCCGAGCTGGTCACCCTCGACGCGCCGACCGTGTGCCTGCTGCTCGGCGAGGGCGCGGGCGGGGCGGCGCTGGCGCTGCTGCCGGCCGACCGGGTGTTGTGCGCGCAGCACGCCTGGTTGTCGCCGCTGCCGCCGGAGGGCGCCTCGGCCATCCTCTACCGGTCGGTCGACTTCGCCCCCGAGATCGCCCAGGCCCAGCACATCCGGGCCACCGACCTGCGGCGCGACGGCATCGTCGACCGGGTGATCCCCGAGCTGCCGGACGCCGCCTACGAGCCCAGGCAGTTCTGTGAGCGCGTGGGGCGGGCGCTGGAGCACGAGATCGCCAAGCTGCTGGAGGTGCCGCCGGCCGACCGCCTGGCGGCCCGCCTGGCCCGCTACCGCGCCCTGGGGTGACCTCCTACGGCACGGGGATGCGTTCGACGCGGATGGAGAAGACCTCCTCGCGCGGCACGACCACCTCGTACGCGCCGTGGTCGACCATCCAGTAGCCGAGCGCCTCGGCCTTCATGCCGCTGTGGCCGGTGTAGGCGATGTGCAGGCCGTCGTCGTCCTCGTCGAGGACGATGCACGGCTCGCCGCCGAAGGCGCCGACGGTGCGGACGAGCACCAGCCACTCCAGCCGCGACCTGGCCACCACCCGGCGCCAGTAGCCCGAGGCGGGCTCGAAGCCGTCGAGCTCCACCTCGCTGAACAGCACCACCTGGTCGTTGTCGGGGCCGAGCGCGGCCGGCAGCGTACGCTCGCCGAACCGGGCCACGAAGCCGGAGGCGACCGGCGTGATCTCCTCGCTCATGCGGCGGGCCGCCAGGTCAGGCCGTCGTAGCCGGCGAAGGGCCGCTCGCCCTCGCCGGTGACGTGGACGATCTCCGCCCCCGCCGGGATCGGCATCGGGACGGTGTGGAACTGCGGCACCACGTGGTCGGGCGAGGTGGTGAACCCGTTGCCGGCGAACGGCGGCACGTCGCTCCAGTCGCCCCCCATGTGCGGGCCGTAGGGCACCGCGTAGGTGTCGACGTCGCGGGCGTGCCAGCGCATCAGGTAGAGCTCGGGCACCTCGGGGAACAGCTCCGAGCCGTCGAAGGACAGGTCGAGGCCGTAGTAGAGGGCCGCCGGCGTGGTCAGCCTGACGCAGTCCTGGACCCGGTAGACGTAGCCGGAGATCACCGTGCGCTTGCCCGACAGGTACGGCACGAGCAGACGCGGCGGCACGACCTTCTGCATCTGCGTTCCGCTCATGGCTCTACTTTACGGTCGGTTGACCCTTGAGCACCCGGTGATCCAGACACGGGAGCATGGCCCTGGCGGTGGCCGTCCATTCGGTGTCGAGGCGGACGAGCTGGACCCCCGGACCGGTGCCGAGGTCGGCCCGGACCACTCCGAGCGGGTCGACCAGCATGCTGCGGCCCACGCCGAACCCGTCCTTCGACTCCTCCGGGTTGGGCGCCTGGCCGACGGCGGCCGTCCACATCGTGTTCTCCAGGGCCCGTGCGCGGACCAGCGTGACCCAATGGTCCTCCTTCAGCGGGCCCGACCCCCAGGCGGCGATCACCGCGAACAGGTCGGCGCCCTTGTCGACCAGCGCCCTGGTCAGCTCGGGGAAGCGGATGTCGTAGCAGGTGACCAGCCCGACGCGGAGCCCGGCCAGCTCGACCACGGCCGGCTCGGCGCCCGGCGCCACCAAATCGGACTCCTTGGAGCCGAAGGAGTCGAACAGGTGGATCTTCCGGTAGGCGGCCTTGATCCCGCCGTCGGGGCCGATCGCCACGGCCGTGTTGTGCACCTTGGCGCCGGCCGGGCCCTCGCCCGGCTCGAACACGCCGGCGATCACCGCCAGGCCGTGGGTGCGGGCCGCCTCCGCCAGCCCCGACACGAACGGCCCGTCGAGCGGCTCGGCCAGCTCGGTGACGCGCCTGCCGTAACGGGTGAGCGTGGCCTCCGGGAAGATCGCCAGGTCGGCCCCCTCGGCGCGGGCGAGCGCCTCCCTGGCCCTCTTGAGGTTGGTGGCCGGGTCAGGAGAGACCGGAATCTGGCAGAGGGCGATTGTGGTCACGGCCCGACTCTAACCGGTTGGGCACCAGTCGAAACCAGGTCAGGCACCGCCAGATCCACTCAAGTGGGCCGTACCGAAATCTGGTGAGCCACCAGCCGCTGAACAACGTCTGCGCCACCACGGTCGTCAGCGCCACCGCGAGCACCGGCCAGCGGGTGGCGCCGGTCTTCAGCGGGACCGTGCACAGCGCGATCACCGCCGTGCCCGTGACGTAGTTCGTCAGCGCCATCCGGCCCAGCGGCTCCAGCAGGGCCGACGACCACGGCCGCAGCGCCAGCAGCAGCCCGCCGGCGTACGCCGCCGCCCCCGACAGCGCGGCCACGCTGTAGACGGTCCAGTCGCCCGCCCCCGGCGCCTCGGCGACGCCCGCCCAGGTGACCGTCAGCACCAGGGAGGTCAGCGCCGAGGCCGCGAACACGGGCGCCAGCAGGGTCCGCGGCGGGCGCAGCCGCATCAGCCCCATGCCGACCAGGAACAGTCCGGGGATGAGCGACGGGCCCGCGCCGTGCCAGGTGGCCCAGACGGTCGCCACGACGCCGAGCGCCAGCACCGGCAGGCCGCCCGGCAGGAACGAGGCGGGCAGCAGCACCACCAGGCCGTAGAGGGCGTAGTCGGTCAGCACCTCGCCCTCGTAGAAGGTGTGCTGGAGCAGGCCGAAGCAGGCCAGCCAGGCCAGCCGGCGGGCCAGCGCCCAGCGGCTTCCCGAACGGTCGAGGAACAGCACGAAGCTGATGCCGAACAGCAGCGAGAAGATCGGGTAGAAGCGGCTCTGGAACAGCGCCTCGATCGTGCGGTCGATGCCGGTGTAGGGCTCGTGGCTCGCGTGCTGCCAGGTGTTGACCAGCATGATGCCGCCCACCGCGAAGCCGCGGAGGGCGTCCAGCTCACGGATGCGCGTCACAGGAACCAGGTGAACCACCATACGAGGAATCCGGCGCCGGCGACCGCCGCCACGATGTGCGGCCACCGCCGATCGTGGAACAGGGCCGCGACGCTCAGCACGGCCGAGGCCACCGCGATCCACGTGTACAGGCCGCCGACCGAGACGGGGACGCCGACGGCCAGGGCCGTCTCGTTCCTGCTCGCCATACCGTAGACGGCCTGGCCGGTCAGCCCGGCGAACGCCACGCCGGCCAGCCCCGCGAAGGCGGTCACCGACCTGCCGCGCAGCGCGCCCGCGGCGAGCTGGACGAGCGAGACGAGCGCGAACAGCGCGAAGGGCGCGGCCAGCCAGGGCGCCTGCGAGATCCGGTACGGCGCGCCGGTGACGTGCGTGTCGGCGAGGCGGAGCGTCGGCGGCCGGGCCGGGTCGGGCTCGCACGGCTTCGGCGACACGCGGTCCGGGGCCTCGACGAACTCGGCGATGTGCTTCCTGGCGCACGCGCTGGTGAGGAAGACGGCGTGGCTGCCGCGGAACGTCTCGAACCGGGCGCCGGGGATGGCTTCGGCGGCGGGCCCGGCCGTCCTGGCGGGGGTGGTGGGGTCCCGGTCGCCGCCGACGACGTAGACGGGGGCCTTGGGGACGGCGTTCACGGGAGCGGATTGGGGAAGTTGCCACGCATCACACACCTCTTTGTCCGCGTTTACCGTGAAAAGTCGGGATCTGGTGGTGAAGGTGTTGAACGGCACCTCGTCCTGGCACTGCACCGCGTGGTACAGCCCGAACTCGTGCGACACCAGCCCCTCGCCCACCGCGTCGGCCAGCGGCCGCAGCAGCTCGTCGTGCCCCTCGGCCAGCCCGCCGACCAGCGCGGGAGCCACGGCCGACACGTCCGCCTCGTGCAGCGCCTCGGCGAGGACGGTGGCCACGTCGTCGCCGGACATCGTCGCCGTGAACGGCCGGCCGAGCAGCGGATCGGTGGTCGGCACCCGGGCGGGGGAGCGGTTGAGCCCGGCCACCACCCGCTCGAAGGCGTCGCCCGCGCCGAGCGCGGCCACGGTGTCACGGAGATTGCGGTCGGCGTCGTCGTACCAGGCCACGGACTCGGGCAGGAACGAGTCCAGCACGACCGACCGCACGCCCTGCGGGTCGGCCGCGGCGACGTCGGTCATGACGCGGGTGGAGTAGCTGACGCCGAACAGGTTCCAGGAGGGGTGGCCGAGCGCCTGGCGCAGGGCGACCACGTCGGCGGCGATCTCCTTGGTGTTGTAGCCGCGCAGGTCGATGCCCTGCTCCTGGAGGCGGGCGCGGCAGCGCCGGGCCGCCGCGCCCACGTCGGCGGGCGGCCTGCGCAGCCGTCCGAGCAGCGCCTCGGCCGTCTCGGGGCAGCCCAGCACCGGACGGGAGTACTTCCCGCCGCGCTGCTCGATCGTCACCACGTCGCGGTCGGGGAACATCTGGCTCAGGAACCCGGTGAGCTGCAGCGACGACGACGCCGGCCCGCCGCCCATGTAGACGATCGGGTCGGGCTTCCGGCCGGGGGCCGTCGAGGTGTGCACGGCGTACCCGACCTTGATGGTCCGGCCCGGCGTGTCGCGGCGCTCGGGGACCAGCAGGAACCCGCAGACGGTGTGCTCCGGCACGGCGACCGGGCAGGGCGCGGCCTCCACGGGAGGGGGCGTGTCAGACGTGACGAGGGGAACGCTCAGGGCGAGGGCTAGCACGACCCGGATGATCACGAGACGAGACTAATAGTGTGGGGGCGTGACCGAACCACTTGTTTCCAGGATGCGCGCCTTCGGCACGACGATTTTCGCCGAGATGAGCGCGCTCGCCGTGCAGACCGGGTCCATCAACCTCGGACAGGGCTTCCCTGACACCGACGGCCCGGCCGCCATGCTCGACCGCGCCGTGCAGGCGATCACCTCGGGCGCCAACCAGTACCCGCCGGGGCCCGGCGTGCTGGAGCTCCGGCAGGCGGTCTCGGAGCACCGGATGGCCCACTACCGGCTCGACTACGACCCGGCGGGCGAGGTGCTGGTCACCGTGGGCGCCACCGAGGCCATCGCGGCGAGCGTGCTGGCGCTGTGCGAGCCGGGCGACGAGGTGATCGCGTTCGAGCCGTACTACGACTCCTACGCGGCCTCGATCGCGCTGGCCCAGGCCAGGCTCGCGGCGGTGACGCTGCGTCCGGTGGACGGCCGCTTCACCTTCGACCCCGACGAGCTGCGCGCCGCCGTCACGCCGCGTACCCGGGCGATCCTGGTCAACTCGCCGCACAACCCGACGGGGACGGTCTTCACCAGGGACGAGCTGACGGTCATCGCCGAGCTGTGCCAGGAGCACGGCCTGATCGCGATCACCGACGAGGTCTACGAGCACCTCACCTTCGACGACGTCGAGCACGTCCCGCTGGCCACGCTGCCCGGCATGCGCGAGCGCACGGTCATGATCTCCTCGGCGGGCAAGACGTTCTCGGTCACGGGCTGGAAGACCGGCTGGGTGTGCGCGCCGCCCGAGCTGGTGCGGGCGGTCTCGACGGTCAAGCAGTTCCTCACCTTCACCGCGAGCGCGCCCTGGCAGCTCGCGGTGGCGTACGGGCTGCGCACCGAGCTGGAGTGGGTGGCCGCGCTGCGCGCCGGGCTCCAGGACAAGCGCGACCGGCTGATGGACGGGCTGGCGGCGGCGGGCTTCGAGGTGTTCGGGCCGGCGGGCACGTACTTCGTGCAGACCGACATCCGGCCGCTGGGCTTCACCGACGGCCTGGAGCTCACCCGCCGCCTGCCCGAGCTGGCCGGGGTGGTGGCCATCCCCACGCAGGTCTTCTACGAGCACCCCGAACGCGGCCGGCACTTCGTCCGCTTCGCGTTCTGCAAGAAGGACGAGGTCATCGACGAGGCGGTGACCCGGCTCAAGCGCCTGTCGCAGGGGTAGCCCGGCGCAGGCCGTCGAACAGCACGGCCAGGGCCCTGGCCCGCAGGTCGTCGCTCCAGTTGTGGTGCTGCGCCGCCAGGCAGGCGGCGCTGAGCAGGGCGAGCAGCTCCGCCATGCCCACGTCCTCGCGCACCGCCCCCGCCCGCTGCGCCCGCTCCAGCAGCGCGCCGATCGCGCCCCTGATGTCGGGCGCGCCCGCCTTGGCGTCGATGCCGGCGCTGGCCAGGGCGTCCACCAGGATCTTCTTGACCGTCGAGTAGGCCACGATGCGGTCGAAGAACTCGAAGAAGGCCGCTCCGGCGTCGGCGGCGCCGGCCAGCTCTTCGGCCATCTCGGCCAGCCGCTCCTGCCGGTCGGCCACGATCGCCGCGTACAGGGCCTCCTTGGTGGGGAACTGGCGGTAGATCGTCCCCACGCCCACGCCGGCCAGCGCGGCGATCTCACGCATCGAGGCGTCGAGCCCGTCGCGGGCCAGCACGACCTCGGCCGCCTCCAGCACACGGGCGCGGTTGCGCCGGGCGTCGGCACGCATGGGCCCTCCTCGCGTTGACATCCTCGCGTTGACATCCGGAACCGTTGTTCCGTATCGTTCCCCGCATCCAAGCGGAACAGTCATTCCGATTCTAGGGGCATTCGTGCACTTCCACACCATGGGACGTTCCGGGCTGCGCGTCTCCCGCGCCTGCCTCGGCACCATGAACTTCGGCACCGAGCACGGCCTGGCCGCGGGCGACGCCGCCGAGGCGGGCCGCGTCATCGACGCCTACCTCGACGCGGGCGGCAACTTCATCGACACCGCCGACCTCTACCACCGGGGCGAGACCGAGGAGATCGTCGGCCGGGCGCTGCGCGGCAGGCGCGAGTGGGTCGTGCTGGCCACCAAGGGCGCCATGCCGGTCGGCCCGGAGGGGCGGGGCCTGTCCAGACGGCACCTCACCCGCGCCCTGGAGGCCAGCCTGCGCCGCCTCGGCACCGACTACATCGACCTCTACCAGTGCCACCAGTGGGACCCGGGCACGCCGATCGAGGAGACGATGGCCACCCTCGACGGCTTCGTCCGTTCGGGCAAGGTGCGCTACCTCGGCTGCTCCAACTTCACCGCCGCGCAGATCGTCGAGGCGCAGTGGGCCGCCGAGCGGGCGGGCGGCACGCCGTTCGTGAGCCTGCAACCGCAGTACTCGCTGCTCCAGCGGGTCGTCGAGGCCGAGATCCTGCCCGCCTGCGCCCGGTTCGGCCTCGGCACGGTGGTGTACGGCGCGCTCGGCGGCGGCGTCCTGACCGGCCGCTACCGGCGCGGCGAGATCCCCGACCCGGACAGCCGCATGGGCCGTCTGCTCGGCGCCGCGATGCCCGGCGCGGCCCGCTGGGCGCAGTCGCTGCTCAACGACCGCAACCTGGCCGTCGCCGAGGGGCTGGCCGAGGTCGCGGCCGAGCTGGGAGCCGACCCGGCGGCGGTCGCCCTGGCCTGGGTCGCCGGACGTCCCGGCGTCACGTCGGTGCTGCTCGGGCCGCGCTCGGTGGGGCAGCTGCGGGAGAACCTGGCCGCCTTCGACCTCACCCTCCCGCCGGAGGCGGCCACCCGCCTGGACGACCTCTCCGACCCCGCCCACACCCCCGCCGACGGCTCCTTCTTCCACCTCGTCCCCCGCTGACCCCGGTCACGAGGTGAGCTTGACCGGGAGGCGGCGTTGGCGGATGGCGGTGCGGACGGCCTTGGCGAGCTGGTCGTACTCGGCCGCGCGGGCCGAGGAGGCGCGGTAGGCCAGGCCGATCGTGCGGCCGGGGGCGGGGGCGGCGAAGCGGCGCAGCGCCAGGCGTACCCGCTTGCCCGTCTCCACCGGCACGGCCGACTCCGGCAGCAGCGTCACGCCGAGGCCGCCCGCCACGAGCTGCACCAGCGTCGGCAGGCTGGTCGCGTACGTGGTCGCGGTGGCCCGCGCGCCCACCTCGCGGCACACGTCTATGGCCTGTTCGCGCAGGCAGTGGCCCTGGTTGAGGAGCACGATGTCCAGGCCCTTGAGCGCGTCGCGGTCGAGCGGCGCGGGGTCCGCGGCCAGGGGGTGGTCGTGGGGGAGGGCCAGCAGGAAGTCCTCGTCGTAGAGCGGCGTCTCCACCAGGCCGCCCACGTCCGTCGGCAGGGCGAGCAGGACCAGGTCGAGCCGCCCCTCGCGGACCTCCTCCAGGATCGTCTCCGTCTTGGCCTCGTGGACGGTCAGCTTGAGCTGCGGGAAGCGCTGGGCGAACATGGGCAGCAGCGCGGGCAGCACGTACGGCGCCACGGTGGGGATCACGCCGAGGTGGGCCGGGCCGCTGAAGGGTTCGCGGTTCTGGGCGGCCTCGCCCATCAGGTCCTCCACGGCGGCCAGCACCCGCCAGGCGTGCTCGGCCACGCGCTCGCCGGCGGAGGTGAGCAGCACCTTCCGGGTGGTCCGCTCCAGCAACTGTGTGTCCAATATCTCCTCCAGTGAGGAGATATTTCCGGACAGGGTGGGTTGGCTCATCTTCAGTGCCGTCGCCGCCTCCCTGAAGTGGAGATGCTCGGCCACGGCGAGGAAGGAACGCAGCTGAGCGAGGGTGGGCATGGGCTCACTGATAGGAATCACCTCTCAGATTGGTCCAACTACTCGATTTCTCGAATCAATGCTAGGTGCGGCAACGTAGGTGCCCTGACCCGCACTTCCTCCGAAGGAGTAGGAACTTGCTCACCGTCGGTGACCGCTTCCCCGAGTACGAACTCACCGCCTGCGTCGACCTCGACCCCGACAAGGCGTTCGCTGAGATCAACCACAAGACCTACGAGGGCAAGTGGCGCGTGGTGTTCTTCTGGCCGAAGGACTTCACGTTCGTCTGCCCGACCGAGATCGCCGAGTTCGGCCGTCTCAACGGCGAGTTCGCCGACCGTGACGCCCAGGTGCTCGGCGTCTCGATCGACTCCGAGTTCGTGCACCACGCCTGGCGCAAGAACCACGAGGACCTGCGCGACCTGCCCTTCCCGATGCTGAGCGACATCAAGCGCGAGCTGTCGCAGGCCTGCGGCGTGCTCGGCCAGGACGGCGTCGCCCAGCGCGCCACGTTCATCGTCGACCAGAACAACGAGATCCAGTTCTCGATGGTGACCGCCGGTTCCGTGGGCCGCAACGTCAAGGAGGTCCTGCGGGTCCTCGACGCCCTGCAGTCCGACGAGCTGTGCCCGTGCAACTGGAACAAGGGCGAGGCCGGCCTCGACGCCCAGAAGCTGCTGGCCCAGTGAGCGTCGACACCCTGAAGTCGCTCCTGCCCGACTACGCCAAGGACACCAGGCTCAACCTGGGCTCGGTCACGACCACCTCGTCGCTGACCGACCAGCAGCTCTGGGGCACCGTCCTGGCGTGCGCCCTGGCCACCAGGTCGGCGCGGGTCATCGCCGAGCTCTCGCAGGACGCCGCCGGCCACCTGTCGGCCGAGGCGTTCACCGCCGCCAAGGCGGCCGCGTCGATCATGGCGATGAACAACGTCTACTACCGCGCCACCCACCTGATCGGCGACGACACGTACGCGACGCTGCCGGCCAGGCTCCGGATGACCGTGATCGGCAACCCGGGCGTGGACAAGACGGACTTCGAGCTGTGGTGCCTGGCGGTCTCCGCGATCAACGGCTGCGGCCGCTGCCTGGAGTCGCACGAGCAGGTGCTGCGGGGCGCGGGGATGCCGCGTGAGCAGGTCCAGGAGGCGCTGCGGGTGGCCGCCGTGATCAACGCCACCGCCGCGACCCTGGAGGCCGAGGCCGCGCTCCAGACGGTCTGACCTTCCCACGGAACCGCGGAACCGCGAACCGCGAAAGCGTGAACCGCCCTGCGGACCGCGAAAGCGCGAACCACGTAACCGCAGACCGCGTAACCGCAGGACCGCGAAGGCGGGCGCCCGTACGGGCGCCCGCCTTCGGCGTGCGCGGGGGTGCTAGCTGCTCTGGGGTTCGTCGAGCGGGGTGAGCGCCTGGCTGGCCTGCTCGTGCTCCAGGCCCGTGGCCTGCAACAGGTCCACCGCGATCGACCGCAGCTGCGCGATGATGACGTGTGCCGAGAAGCCCAGCCGCTCGGGCCGTTCCCGGCCGGCCACCGCGAGCAGCGCCTGCCGCGCCAGCAGGGGATCGCGTCCGGCGGCCAGCTCCAGCTGCAGCAGCAGCGCCGCCTCCGAGACCTCCCGCATCGCCTCGGCCAGCGCCGTGGGCGGCGGGCTCGCCTCGCCCAGCGCCGCCAGCGTGCGGCGGACCATCACCCGGGCGTTGCGCAGGGCCAGGTCCACGGGGACGGCGGCGGTCTCGTACCGGGCCAGGGCGGCCCGGCGATGCCAGTGCAGCGGCGAGATCATGGTGATCTCCTTGCTGGTCTCCAGCGCCATCGCGAACTCCTCGACGGCGGCCTGCGTCGTCCGCGCCTCCTCCAGCGCCTCGGCGGCCAGGTCGACGTCCCGCTTCTCGATCGCCTCCGCCGCCTGCTCCAGGACGGTGGACAGCGCGTCCAGCACCCCCGACAGGTGTTTGGCCGCGATCGTGAACGGGCTGGCGGGCATCAGCGCGACCGCCGCGACGCCGATGACGCCCCCGGTGAGGGCGTCGGCCATGCGGTCGAGGCCGCCGGCGTTCTCGCCGGGCAGCAGCGTGGCCACCAGCACCGCCGACGAGCCCGCCTGCGCGACGAACAGCGCCCCGCCGTTGAGCAGCAGCGCGACGGCCATGGCCAGCCCGACGACCAGCGCCAGCTGCCAGGGACCTGAGCCGATCCAGGACACCAGCAGGTCGCCGACGCCGACGCCGAGGCTCACGCCGACCACCAGCTCGGCGACGCGCCGCAGCCGCTGGCCGAGCCCCACGCCGACGCAGATCAGCACGGAGATCGGGGCGAAGAACGGCCGGGCGTGCCCGAGCAGGTCGACGGCGACGATCCAGGCCAGCGCCGCGCCCACCGCGCACTGCACGATCGAGGGCGCCATGAGACCGAACGTGCCCAGTCGTTCCCTTACGTGATCGCTGAGCCTCGTTCGCACCTTTTCACCTTGGCGGATCTTTGTGACATTGAGGTCACGTTTGCCCCGTGACATCCGGCTGAACCGCGCCGGGGGCGAGCCGCCTACGGACGAGCACGATGACCGCCACCACGACCGGCGTGGCCATCCACAGGTACGTGGAGTCCTCGCCGACACCGAACGCCAGGACAGCGCTGACCGCCCACAACACCCCGCAGCCCCAGTACACCCAGGCCGAGGTGGCCATGCGCCGCCTGCTCGCGTGGGCGTTGAGCAGCCCCTGCGACAGGGCCAGCGTGAAGAGCGCGCCCTGGCAGAACATCAGGAGCGCCTCGGTCCCCGCGAACAGCGCCAGCGCCAGGCCCTTGGACGCCTGCACGTCGATGTCGGCCGCCGACATCTCGCTCCACAGGTTCATCGTGTACGGCAGGAACGCCGAGCACAGCAGCAGCGGCACGTGCAGCAGCAGGACCGGCTGGGAGACCCGGTGGAGCTGGTCGAAGAGCGTGTGGTGGGCCCGCCAGCTGAACCACAACATGAGGAAGGCCAGCGCGAACGCCGCGAACGAGCCCTGGTGATGGCTCAGGAAGCCCGCGAGGTCACGGAAGTCGTCCTCGGCCGGGCGGGGGATCTCCAGGACGAGCAGCGTGATCGCGATCGCGAAGACCGCGTCGCTGAACATCCCGACCCGCTCCGGGGTCATGCCGGGACGGGGGGCCGGTGCGGGGCTGGACACAGCGGGTCTCCGTGAATCGTGGGGGGACGACCAGCATAGAGGTCCGGAACTGCCTGGAGCTCACCTGTCCAGGAAGGCGTCCACCGCGGCCAGGAAGGCGGCCCGTTCGGTGACGTGGACGAGGTGCCCGGCCTCGATCGTGACCAGCTCGGCGCCGGGGATCAGGCGGGCCAGCCCGGGGGCGTCGAACGGGCTCAGCCGTCCGCCCGACAACACCAGCGTGGGCGCCGTGATCTTCCCCAGCTCGGCGGCCAGCGCCGGGTCGGGATCGACGATGTACGGCTCGGTCTGGTGCATCATCCGCCAGTCGAAGCCGGTGGAGTCGTCCTCCACGAGCGGCTGCCGTCCCTCGATCGGGTACGGCGCCGTGACGTCCTCCAGCACCAGCCGCTCGACCCGCTCGGGGTGGCGCATGGCCACGTGGTAGGAGACCATGCCGCCGAGCGAGTGCCCGACCAGCCGGACGCGGTCGAGGCCCAGGTGGTCGAGGAGCGCCACGACGTCCTCGGCCATCGTGTCCACCGCGTACTCGCCCGGACGGTCGCTGGCCCCGTGGCCGCGCAGGTCGGGGGCGAGGACGCGGTGACGGGCGGCGAAGTGCTGGGTGATGCCGTTCCAGTCGTTGTGGTTCGCGGTCCTGCCGTGAACGAGGACCAGCGGCGGAGCGGCGGGGTCGCCCTCCTCGCGGTAGACGAGCTTGATGCCGTTGACGTGGGCTTCGCGAATCACATCCGGGAACACTACCTTCGCTCCTTTTGTGCGCTTCGAGGTTCCGCCGAGAGCTTGACCGGCCAGCGCACCTTGACATCGCCGCGGCCGTTCATGGGCAGACATTGCCCATGAACCCCGCCGGGCCGCTCGGCTAGCGTCGCGACGGTGGGGAAGCCGGTACTGGAGAAGGGGCAACGCATGCCGGACCCGATTGAAGTGCGCAAGGTGCCGATCGAGAGCGTGACCGACGCCTCCGGGCTGTCCCGGCTCATCGAGGACGGGGTGATCGAGGCGCGCCGGGTGCTCGCGGTGATCGGCAAGACCGAGGGCAACGGCGGCGTCAACGACTACACGCGCATCCTGGCCGACCGGGCCTTCCGCGAGGTCCTGGCCGAGCACGGCCACCCGTCCCCCGAGAGCGTGCCGCTGGTGTGGTCGGGCGGCACCGACGGCGTCCTCAGCCCGCACGCCACCGTCTTCGCCACCACGGCGGACGCGCCGATGAGCGACGAGCCGCGCCTGTCGGTGGGCGTGGCGATGAGCGAGGTGATCCTGCCCGAGGACATCGGCCGTCCGGCGATGGTGGAGAAGGTGGCCGCCGGGGTGCGGGAGGCCATGAAGATCGCCGGCATCGACGACCCGCGCGACGTGCACTACGTGCAGACCAAGACGCCGCTGCTCACCCTGGCCACCATCACCGAGGCCAAAGGCCGCGGCCAGGACACCGCCATCGAGGAGACCGGCCCGTCGATGGACCTGTCCAACTCCACCACCGCGCTGGGCGTCGCCGTCGCGCTCGGCGAGATCGACATGCCGCGGGCCGACCAGATCCACAAGGACCTGTCGCTGTACTCGTCGGTGGCGTCGTGCTCGTCGGGGGTGGAGCTGGACCGGGCGCAGATCGTGCTGGTGGGGAACGTGCGCGGCATCGGCGGGCGCTACCGCATCGGGCACAGCGTCATGCGGGACGCGCTCGACGCCGACGGCATCTGGGCGGCCATCAGGGACTCCGGGCTGCCGCTGCCGGACCGTCCCCACCCCACCGACCTCGGCGGGCGGCTGGTCAACGTGTTCATGAAGTGCGAGGCCGACCCGTCGGGGCGGGTGCGCGGGCGGCGCAACATCATGCTGGACGACTCCGACGTGCACTGGCACCGGCAGATCAAGGCGGCCGTCGGCGGGGTGGCGGCCTCGGTCACCGGCGACCCCGCGGTGTTCGTCTCGGTGGCCGCCGTGCACCAGGGGCCGTCGGGCGGCGGACCGGTCGCGGCCATCGCCGACCTCGGCTGACCCGGCGGGCCTCTGCTGCCCCGGCCGGCCCCGGCTGCCCCGGTGGGCCTCGGTTGACCGGCCGGGCCTCGGCTGATCGGCCGGGCTAGCCGGTCGGCCTCGGCTCGCACCAGGGGAGCACGGTCAGCTCGGGCCAGGCTTCGGCGCAGCGCGCCGCCTTGGCCTCGTAGACCTCGCGCGGCGCCTGCCGGGGGTTGGGACGCAGCACGAGGTTGAAGGCGTCGGCCACGCCGTAGGGGGCGTAGACCCGCCACGCCCCCGACGGGGTGAGCCGGACGCCGATCGCGCTCGTGGTGCTGGGGAAGGAGTCGATCGCGGCCTCGGAGCTGTCGTAGGGCGGGCACGGCACGCCGAAGCGGCGCTCGTACCACAGATGGACGCGGGCCTCGTTGCGGATCTCCACCGGCACGTCGCCGAACAGCTCCCGCCCGGCCCTGATCGCGCGGTCCTCCGCCTCCCACGACAGGTCGGACGGATCGTGATAGATCAGGTCGTAGTCTTTGACGCCGTAGCCCGCCGGACGTCCGGTCACGTGGTTCCAGATCGCCTGGACGACCGCGCCCGCCGCCAGCCACCAGCCGGGCAGGCCGAGCGAGCGGGCTCCGCCGAGCACCCGCACCAGCACCGGGTCGGTCTCCAGCACGGCCCGCACGGCCGCAGTCTGCTCGTCGAGGGGGAGCCGAGAGATCCGCACCGCACCTGTCTAGCAGCCCGCCCCGACAGAACCCCGCCGGAACGCTGACGAGCATCGCGGGAACGCCTCCAGTGCGGCCCCAGTGCGGCTCCAGGAGCGGGGGCGGTGGCGCCCGCGGGTAGTCTCGTTCGTTGTGCCGACCATCCCACAGCCACTCGACCCCGACGACGACGGCAGCGCCGCCCCCGCCGTGGCCGCCGCCCTGGCCGCCTACGAGTCGGGCGCGTGCGGCCCCGCGGACGTGCTGGCCGCCCTGAGCGGCGCGCGGCTGCTGGTGCCGGTGGTCGCCCTGCTGACCGAGTCCGAGGTCGGTGAGCACGGGCTGCGCCAGGAGAAGGAGAGCGAGATGGCGCTGCCCAAGCTCGTCGGCCAGGACGGCAGGCACGCGGTGCTCGCCTTCACCGGCACCGACGCGCTGACCAGATGGCGCAAGGACGCCCGCCCGATCCAGACCGGCACGCTCCAGGTCTGCCGGGCGGCCGTGCACGAGGAGGCCGCCGCGGTCGTGGTCGACGTGGCCGGGCCGGTGCAGTTCGTGATCGAGGGCGAGGTGCTGCGGGCGCTGGCCGCGGTCGAGTCCGGCACCGTCGACCAGCTCGGCGGCGTCACCGTCGCCAGGATGGAGCCCGCCCCGCCCCGCCGCCGCTGGTTCTCCCGCCGAAACAGCTGAACACCGCCCCTCCCGCGAGCCGAACCCCTGCCACCCGCCGGAACGGCTGAACGCCGCTTCTTCAGCGAGCCGGACAAGCCGACGCCCCCGGCCGGTGTCGTCACCGGCCGGGGGCGTTCGCCGGACGTCCTCAGGAGCGGACGTCGTCAGGAGCGGACGTCGTCAGGAGCGGACGTCCTCAGGAGCGGACGTCCTCAGGAGACGGTCAGGTAGAACCCGGTGTCGGCCGCCACGCCGTCGGCGAGCTGGCTGTAGACCGCGACCGCCCGGTAGTGGCCGCCGCAGATCGCCGCCCCGCGCTGCACCGACAGCGAGCGCGGGTAGCTGGACCGGCCCGTCGGCGTCACGTGGATCGCCAGGTCGCCGTCGTAGTCGACGTCCTCGCCGAGGATCACGCAGTACGTCCCGCGGAACATGCGCCTGACCTCCTCGACGTTCTTGCTGGCGGTCACCACGCCGTCCGCCCTGATGGTGGCCGAGGCCTGGGCGTACGGAGTGTCCGCGTACGCCGCCGCGGGCGTCAGGACGGCCGCCGCGACGAGCGCGACGCCGGCGGCGCGCCGGATGATGTTCATATGGGTGCTCCCTCGGTTCTCGGTCAGGAGATGGTCAGGTCGAAGCCGCCGTCGGCGAGCCGGCCGGTGCTGGTGTCGTAGACGCCGACGGTGATGGTGTTGGACTCGTGGCAGGTCGCCGACGAGTTCCGGTAGGCGATGAACGGCAGGCGGCGGGGCGCCCGCGGGGTGATCTGGATCACCGCGGCGGACGTGGTGACGTGCCTGTCGACCATCACGCAGTAGCGGCCGGTCGAGGCCCGCCACGTCTTGAGGATGTTCTTGCCGTTGTTCAGCTCGCCGTCCGCGTCGACGATCGCCGCGGCCCGCGCGTAAGGGGCCTGCAGGTCGGCGTACGCGGCGGGGCCGGTCATGATGAGGCTTGCGGCGCTCAGCGCGAGGCCGCCGGCCAGGATGCCACGGAACATGGGTCTTCCTCTCGGTCACTCTTCCGGGGGGCCACGACAGAAAGTAAGTTCCTGACCACCTCCGGAGCCGCGTGCCACCCCGTCCCGGACGATCAAAGTTCCTTGGGGGATCGCCCCCGAACCCATGACCGCCGGCGTGCGTCGCGGCCCTCCGTCCGGGGCGCGAGGGCCCGCCGAGACGCGGGTTCGCTCTTGGCGCACGCCATACCCGGGCCGCCCGCCGCGATCCCGGGACGGCCGCCCGGTCGCCGCATTAGGGTCTGCTCGTGGTCGCACTGATGGCGCTGCTCGGTCTGGTCGCCGGACACCAGGTCAGGGCGCTGGCCGACGCCTACGACGACCTCGCGTCCCCGCCGTCGTGGCCGCCGGGCGTGGAACTGCTGACCGCCGCAGTGACGGCGCTGACCGCCTGGCTGGCCGGGCCGCCGTACGCGGGGCTCGCGCTGGCCGGCACGGCGCTGGCGGTCATCGACTGGCGGACCACCCTGCTGCCCGACGCGATCACGCTGCCCGCGTACCCGATCATCGCACTGACCCTGCTCCCCACCGGGGAGCTGCCGCGCGCGCTGCTCGGCGCGGCGGCGCTGGCGGCCGTCTACGGCCTGTTGTGGTTCGCCAGGCCGGCCGCGATGGGCCTCGGCGACGTCAAGCTGGCCGGGCTCATCGGCATGGCGGCGGCGGCGATGAGCTGGCAGACGTGGGTGGCCGCCGCGTTCGCCGGTCAGGTGCTCGGCGCGCTGTACGCGGTCGCGCTGCTGCTCACCGGGCGGGGCGACCGGCACACCCAGTTCCCCTTCGGGCCGTTCATGCTGCTCGGTGCTTTCGTGGCGCTCTGTCTCGGCTGGTGAACGACGGACATCCCACCCGGCCGCACGTGGAAGACTTGGAGTCATGTTGCGCTGGTTGACGGCCGGAGAGTCCCACGGCCCCGAACTCGTTGCCATCCTCGAAGGACTGCCCGCCGGGGTCGAGGTGACCACGGCCGCGATCGACGAGGCCCTGCGCCGCCGCAGGCTCGGCTACGGCCGCGGCGCGCGGATGAAGTTCGAGCAGGACCAGGTGACGATCGTCGGCGGCGTGCGCCACGGCCGCACCATGGGCAGCCCGGTCGCCGTCCGCGTCGGCAACACCGAGTGGCCCAAGTGGGAGAAGGTCATGTCGGCCGACCCGGTCGACCCGGCCGAGCTGGAGGGCCTGGCCCGCAACGCGCCGCGGTCCCGCCCCCGCCCCGGCCACGCCGACCTGGCCGGCATGCAGAAGTACGGCTTCGACGACGCCCGCCAGGTGCTCGACCGGGCCAGCGCCCGCGAGACCGCGGCCCGCGTCGCGCTCGGCGAGGTCGCCAGGCGCTTCCTGAAGCAGGCGCTCGGCGTCGACATCGTCAGCCACGTCACCTCCATCGGCGGCGCGCAGACCCCGGCCGAGGTGCTGCCCGGCCCCGGCGACCTGGCCAGGATCGACGAAGACCCGGTCCGCTGCTCCGACCCCGAGGGCAGTGCCGCCATGGTCGCCGTGATCGACCAGGCGCACAAGGAGGGCGACACGCTCGGCGGCGTCGTCGAGGTGCTCGCCTACGGCCTGCCGCCCGGCCTGGGCAGCTACACCCACTGGGACCGCAGGCTCGACTCCCGGCTCGCCGCGGCCCTCATGGGCATCCAGGCGATCAAGGGCGTCGCGGTCGGCGACGGCTTCGAGACCGCCCGCCGGCCCGGCTCGCGCGCCCACGACGAGATCGAGTACACCGCCGAGAACGGCGTCAAGCGCGTCACCAACCGCGCGGGCGGCGTCGAGGGCGGCATGACCAACGGCGAGGTCCTGCGGGTCAGCGCCGCCATGAAGCCCATCTCCACCGTGCCGAGGGCCCTGGCCACGATCGACGTCAAGACCGGCGAGGCGGCCAAGGCCCACCACGAGCGCTCCGACGTGTGCGCCGTCCCGGCCGCGGGCATCGTGGCCGAGGCCATGGTCGCGCTGGTGCTGGCCGACGCGGCCCTGGAGAAGTTCGGCGGCGACTCGGTGGAGGAGGTCGCCCGCAACCTGTCCGGCTACCTCTCCTCGATGGTGATCAAGTGACGGCCGCGCGGAGCGAACGAGAAGGGGTGAGCGACCAGTGACCAGAGCCGTGCTCATCGGGCCGCCCGGATCCGGCAAGACCACGATCGGGCAGCTGCTGGCCGAGCGGCTCGGCGTCGCCTTCCGCGACACCGACGCCGACGTCGAGGCCGTGGCCGGCAAGCCGGTCTCCGACATCTTCGTCGAGGACGGCGAGGCCCGCTTCCGCGAGCTGGAGCACCAGGCCGTGCGCCGCGCGCTGGCCGAGCACGACGGCGTCCTGTCGCTCGGCGGCGGCGCCGTGCTCAACGAGGACACCCAGGCCCTGCTCGCCGGTCACCACGTGGTCTACCTGCAGGTGGGCCTGGCCGACGCGGTCCAGCGGGTCGGGCTCGGCTCGGCCAGGCCGCTGCTCGTGCTCAACCCGCGCAGCCAGCTCAAGAAGCTGATGGAGGAGCGGCGGCCGGTCTACGAGCGTCTGGCCGTGGTCACGCTCGCCACCGACAAGCGCGACCCCGGCGAGCTCGCCGACGAGATCCTGGAGGGCCTGCCGGCATGACCGCGACGCGGATCCCCGTATCCGGCGACAGCCCCTACGACGTCGTGGTGGGCAGCGGCGTGCAGGCCGAGCTGCCGGGCCTGTTCCGGCCGGGCGTGCGCACGGTCGCCGTCGTCCGCCCGCAGGGCCTGCCCGAGCTGGCCCGCCCGGTCCTCGCGGCGCTGGCCGAGGCCGGCTACGAGGTGGCCGACCTGCCCGTCCCCGACGGCGAGGCGTGCAAGACGCCCGAGGTGGCCGCCGGCCTGTGGTCCGCGCTCGGCCGCCACGGCCTGACCCGCTCCGACGCCGTCGTGGGCGTGGGCGGCGGCGCGACGACCGACCTGGCCGGCTTCGTGGCCGGCACCTGGCTGCGCGGCGTGCAGGTCGTGCTCGTGCCGACGACGCTGCTGGCCATGGTCGACGCCGCCGTCGGCGGCAAGAACGGCATCGACACCCCCGAGGGCAAGAACCTGGTGGGCACGTTCCTGCCGCCCGCCGGGGTGCTCTGCGACCTGGCCGTGCTGCCCGGCATGCCGAAGGCCGACTACGTGGCGGGGCTCGCCGAGATCATCAAGGGCGGCTTCATCGCCGACCCGCAGATCCTCACGCTGGTCGAGTCCGACCCCGAGGGGGCCACCCGGCCCGACGGCCCCCACACCCGCGAGCTGATCGAGCGCAAGATCCGCGTCAAGGCCGACGTCGTGGGCGCCGACCTGCGCGAGCAGGGCCTGCGCGAGATCCTCAACTACGGCCACACGCTCGCCCACGCCATCGAGCGCGACGAGCACTACACGATCCGTCACGGCGAGGCGGTCGCCATCGGCATGGTCTACGCCGCCGAGCTGTCCCGGCTGTCCGGCCGCGCCGACCTGACCGCCCGCACCCGCGCGATCCTCACCTCCGTGGGCCTGCCGGTCTCCTACCACGCCGGCGCCTGGCCGCGGCTGCGCGACCACATGCGGCTGGACAAGAAGAACCGGGGCGCCAAGCAGCGTTTCGTCGTCCTCGACGACCTGGCCAGGCCGGGCCGCCTCGAAGACCCCGCCGAAGAACTGCTCGAAGCCGCCTACAAGGAGATCGCGCGATGATCCTCGTGCTCAACGGCCCCAACCTGAGCCGGCTCGGCACCCGCGAGCCCGACGTCTACGGGGCCGAGACGCTGGAGGACCTCGCCGAGCTGTGCCGCGAGACCGGCCGCAAGCTCGGCGAGCAGGTCGAGGTGCGCCAGACCGACGACGAGGCCGAGCTGATCGGCTGGCTGCACGAGGCCGCCGACGGCCGCATCCCCGTCGTGCTCAACCCGGCCGCCTTCACCCACTACTCCTACGCCGTGCGCGACGCCATCGCCCAGCGCACCGCCCCGCTCGTCGAGGTGCACATCAGCAACCCCGCGGCGAGGGAAGAGTTTCGCCACACCTCGGTCGTCGCCGGGGTGGCGACGGGCACGATCGCCGGATTCGGACTACAGTCCTACGTCCTGGCGCTACACGCTATCGCGGAGATGAACAGCAGCTCATGAGGCAATACAAGTCCTTCGTCGCACTCGGGGACAGTTTCACCGAAGGACTGAACGATCCAGGCCCCGACGGGCACTACCGCGGCTGGGCCGACCGGGTCGCCGAACGGCTCGCCGCCGACGACCCGGCGTTCCGCTACGCGAACCTGGCCGTCCGCGGCAAGCTGCTCGACCAGATCGTCACCGAGCAGGTGCCGCGGGCCATCGAGATGGGCCCCGACCTGGTCAGCTTCTGCGCGGGCGGCAACGACCTGCTGCGGCCGGGCAGCGACCCCGACGTGATGGCCAAGCGCCTGGCCCGCGCGGTGCGCGACCTGCGGGCCGGCGGCGCGGACGTGCTGCTGTTCACCGGGGTCGATCCGCGTGACACGCCGCTGATGCGGCGGCTGCGCGGCCGTTTCGCCATCTTCTACCTGCACATCCGCTCCATCGCCGACCTCTACGGCTGCCGGCTGGTCGACCAGTGGTCGATGCAGGGGCTGCGCGACTGGCGGGCCTGGAGCACCGACCGCCTGCACATGAACGAGGACGGCCACCGGCTGGTGGCGGCCCGCGTGCTCGACGTGCTCGGGGTGCCGTTCGACGACTGGCGCAAGGATTGGCCGGAGCGGCTGGTCGACCCGCGGGCGCGGCGCCGCGAGGACGCCCAGTGGATCCGCGAGCACCTGGTGCCGTGGATGTCCCGCCGTCTGCGCGGCACCTCCTCCGGCGACGGCCTCACCCCGAAGCGCCCCGACCTCACCCCGTTCTAGCCGCTCTCCCCGGACCATTCCCGGATCAGGTCCGCTCGGAGGGCGTTCCCCGCGGCCGACGGGGGCCACGGAGTGGGGCAAGGCGGGCTCGCGTGACGGCGGCTCGCCGGTGAAGGGTCAGCGGGCGTTTCCTGGAAGGCCGCCGGCCCCGTACGGCGGGTGGCCTGACCAGGCGGAGCCGTAAGGAAAAGAAGGAAAAGACTGTCGCCTGAAGGGGCCCGCGACGGTCAGGACTCGGTGGACAGGCGCTTGAGCGCGGCGCGGGGGACGGCCGGGTCGGTGGTGCGCCAGAACGGCGGCAACGACCCCAGCAGGAAACCGCTGTACCGGGCCGTGGCCAGGCGCGGGTCGAGGACCGCGATGACGCCCTTGTCGTCCTGCGCGCGCAGCAACCGGCCGGTGCCCTGGGCCAGCAGCAGGGCCGCGTGGTTGGCCGCGACCGCCATGAACCCGTTGCCGCCGCGCGCCGCGACGTGCCGCTGCCGGGCCGAGGTGAGCGGATCGTCGGGACGCGGGAACGGCACCCGGTCGATGATGACCAGCCGCAGCGACGGCCCGGGGACGTCGACCCCCTGCCACAGCGACAACGTGCCGAACAGGCAGGTCGGCTCGTCCTCGGCGAACTGCTTGACCAGCAGCATGGTCGAGTCGTCGCCCTGGCACAGCAGCGGCACGTCGAGCCGCTCGCGCAGCGCCTCCGTGGCGGCCTTGGCGGCGCGCATCGAGGAGAACAGCCCCAGCGTGCGCCCGCCGGCCGCCTCGATGAGCTCGGTGATCTCGTCGAGATACTGCTGCGGCAGCCCGTCGCGGCCCGGCTGGGGGAGGTGTTTGGCGACGTAGAGGATGCCGGCGCGCGGGTGGTCGAACGGCGAGCCGACGTCGATGCCCTGCCAGCGCTTGCTGTCGCCCAGCCCCCACTGCGCGGCCAGCCCGTCGAACGTGCCGCCGAGGGCGAGCGTGGCGGAGGTGAGCACCACCGTGCGCTCGCCGAACAGCCGGTCGCGCAGCATGCCGCTCACGCTCAGCGGCGCGACCCGCAACATGGGCGGACGGCGGTCGGTGGCGCCGTCGAGCCAGACCACCTCGGCGCGGTCGGCCTCGGAGGCGTGGCCGTAGGCGTCGAGCATGCGCACGGCGGTGTCGTGCACCTCGTCGAGCGCGGTGAAGGCGGCCTTGCGCTGGCCGGCCTTGTCGGGGTCGTCCTTGTCGGCGTTGCGCGGGCCCATGGCAGTGATACAGCGCCAGGCCGTGTCGCGGATGAGCTGCAAGGTGAGGCCGAGCACCTGCGGCAGCTCGTCGATGCGGCCGGGCGGGGCGGCGGCCAGCAGCGCCTTGAGGTCTTCGCCCGCCTCCATGAGCTGGTCGGCGAGCGGCTGCTCGATCAGCCGGCCGACGCGGCGCACGGCCAGCATCACCGACGCCTCCGACAGCTCGCTGGTGACCACCGAGGTCACCCGGTCGACCAGCTCGTGGGCCTCGTCGACGACCACGACCTCGTGCTCGGGCAGCACCGGCAGGTCGCCCATGGCGTCGATGGCCAGCAGCGCGTGGTTGGTCACCACGACGTCGACCTCGCCCGCGCGCGCCCTGGCCAGCTCGGCGAAGCACTCGGGGCCGCTCGGGCAGCGGGTGGCGCCCAGGCACTCCTGCGCGCTCACCGAGAACTGCCGCCAGGCCTGCTCGCTCACGCCGGGAACCAGCTCGTCGCGGTCGCCCGTCTCGGTCTCGTCGGCCCACTCCTGGATGCGCTGGACCATGCGGCCGGTCGCGCTCACCTCGCGCGGGTCGAAGAGCTGGTCCTGCTCGTCGTCCTCGGGCCAGCCCGCCGTCGCCTTGTAGCGGCACAGGTAGTTGCGCCGGCCCTTGAGAATGGCGAACGTCGGCTCGTGCGGCAGCTCCTTGCCCAGGGCCTCGGCCAGCCGGGGCAGGTCGCGGTCGACGAGCTGGCGCTGCAGCGCGATGGTGGCCGTGGAGATCACGACGGGGGAGTCGCTGTCCATGGCGTGCCGGATCGAGGGCACCAGGTACGCCAGCGACTTGCCGGTGCCCGTGCCCGCCTGGACGGCCAGGTGCTCCTCGTCGTCGATGGCCTTCTGGACGGCCTTGACCATGGTGACCTGGCCCTGCCGTTCGCTCCCTCCGAGAGCGCCGACCGCGATGCTGAGCAGTTCGTCCACTGACGGGAGATGGGAGTCCGGCACGGTCGTCAACGGTACCCGCAATCCCGGGCCGACGCGCCGGGACGCCCTGTGTCCGGCCATGCGCATCCCGGCGTTCGCGGGCTCCCCGCGGGACTCGCGTGGCACACTGTCGAGCGGAACTTCAACTGGTCAGGAAGATCTTGCTGGTGTGATCAATGGGGTTCACGGTCTCGATGGTGAGAGCGGTTAGGTAGGGTTTTCCGGGGTTGAGTGGACGAATAAAGGCTGGTTAAAGCAGTATGTCTGCCATGTCGGAAGTTGTCCCGTTGCCGTCGTTCGGCGAAGTCTTCTTCGATGCACGAGGTCAGGAGCGGTGCCTCCGGGTCACGTGGCATGAGGGCACACTCGTCCTCAGCCTGTGGCGAGGGGAGATGTGCACAGCGAGCTTCCGCATGCCGATGGAGGACGTCGGCAGGCTGCTCGACACGCTCGACGACGGCTACGCCGAGGCCACGGGCGAGCAGCCCGCGGTGCCCGCGGCCGATCCGGGCACCGAGGTCATGCCGGGCACCGGCACGTACCACCGGCCGCCCCAGCACGCCCAGCAGCAGCCTCCGCCGCCCGCGCTCGACGAGCGGCCCACCGCGTCGCTGTCGCCCAACGACGTGCTGGTCGCGCGTGGCCCCGCGCCGCAGGACAAACTGGTGGCCTCCTACAGCGAGACCACCGGCCCCCGGGAGACGCCGTCGTACGGCGAGCGCAGCCCCTTCACCGGCCCCCAGTACGTCGAGCAGCCCACCGCCCAGTACCCCGGCGACCCGCACAGCGGCCCCCAGTACACCGGCGACCCGTTCAGCGGCCCGCAGTACACGGGCGATCCGCTGAGCGGCCCGCAGTACACGGGCGACGCCTTCAGCGGCCCCCAGTACACCGGCGACCCGCTGAGCGGCCCCCAGTACGCCGGCGACCCCTTCACCGGCCCCCAGTACGTCGAGAGCAGCGAGCCCGTCTACCAGCTGCCCGCCGACCAGCGCCGCCCGGCGCCGCTGAGCACCGACCCGCTCGGCTTCCCGTCGCAGGCCGCCGACCCCTACCCGCCGGCCCAGCAGTACTCCCCGGACTCGTACGGGTCCTACCAGCAGCCGCCGTCCCAGCCCCAGCCTCAGCAGCCTCCGGCGCAGCCGCAGAGCACGGCCGGGCTCGGCACGCCCATGCACGGCATCCCCGGCGCGGGCCGCAGGCACAATCCCGCGCCCGCCCAGGACT
Organism: Nonomuraea sp. NPDC049758; assembly: GCF_040674635.1. Lineage (NCBI taxonomy): Bacteria > Bacillati > Actinomycetota > Actinomycetes > Streptosporangiales > Streptosporangiaceae > Nonomuraea > Nonomuraea sp. NPDC049758. The sequence goes on along the minus strand of NZ_JBFAMZ010000003.1, from coordinate 87,269 downwards.
CCTACCGCGCGGCCGACACCTACCAGGGCTACCAGCAGCCCGCGCAGCCCAACCCGGTGGACCCGCTGCTGGCGCTCGGCCGCCAGGAGTACCCGCCGCAGTCGTCCGACCCGAACATGGGCCGTCCGTACGTGACGGACCCCCTGTTCTCGACCGGCGAACGCCTGCGCCCCGACCAGCAGCAGGACTACGGCGACGGGCGCGACCGCCGGGAGTGGTGACAACCTCCTCCCGCCCGCCGGGTACGCTCTCGGCATCCACCCCGGCGAGCTGGAGGAACGTCGTTGAACCCGACCATGGGCCTGCAACTGCTGCTGATGGCCGGTGGCGCGGTCGCGGTCGCGGCGGTGGCACGGCGGCGGGGCTGGCCGGCCCCGCTGTTGCTGGTCGCGGCCGGCCTGCTGGTCTCGCCGCTGGTGCCGGCGGTGCCGTTGCAGCCCGAGCTGGTGCTGTTCGTGTTCCTGCCGCCGCTGCTCTACTCGGCCGCGCTCGACAGCTCCTACCTGCGCCTGCGTGACGTCAAGCGGGCCGTGGCGCTGCTGTCGATCGGCCTGGTGCTGTTCACCACGGCCGTGGTGGGGCTGGTCGTCCACCTGCTGCTGCCGCAGCTCCCGCTGGCCGCCGCCTTCGCGCTCGGCGCGATCATCGCGCCGCCCGACGCCGTGGCGGCCGTCGCCGTGGGCAGGCGGCTCGGGCTGCCGCGCAAGTCGCTGACGATCCTCATCGGCGAGAGCCTGTTCAACGACGCCACGGCGCTGACGGCCTACCGGGTGGCCATCGGGGCGGCCGTGGGCGGCAGCATCGACCTGTTCCAGGGCGTGGCGCAGTTCCTGTTCGCGGCGCTCGGCGGCGTGGCGATCGGGCTGGCGCTGGCGTTCGTGTTCGCCTGGGTGTTCCAGCACACCCGCGACTCGCTGGTCGAGAACACGCTGATGCTGCTGATCCCGTTCGCGGCCTACCTCGCGGCCGAGTCCGTGCACGTCTCCGGGCTCGGGCCCGAGCCGGTGCACGCCTCGGGCGTGATCTCCGTCGTGGTCGTCGGCCTCTACCTGGGCAACCGCATGCACCAGCGGGGGTTCGGCACCCGGCTGGTGTCCGACGCGGTGTGGAAGGTCACCGACTTCTTCCTGGAGTCGATCGTCTTCGCGCTCATCGGGCTGCAGCTCGTGACCGTGGTCAAGGGCATCACCGGCTACGGCCCCTGGCAGGTCGCCGGCTACGCGCTGGCGGTGCTCGCGGTGACGATCGTGTCCAGGTTCGTGTGGGTGTTCGCCTTCACCCCGCTGGTCAAGCTCGTCCGGCGGGGCCCGGCGCCCAGCCCGCAGCAGACGGTGATCCTGGGCTGGGCCGGCATGCGGGGCGTGGTGTCGCTCGCGGCGGCGTTCTCCATCCCGCCGGAGATCCCGGCCCGCGACCGGGCCATGCTGCTGTTCCTGACGTTCACCACGGTGATCGGCACCCTGCTGATCCAGGGCATGACGTTCCCCGCGCTGATCAGGAAGCTGCGCGTGTCGAGCGAGCAGGAGCGCTACGAGGACACGCTGGCCGAGGCGGCCGCCCAGCAGGCCGCGCTGGAGGCGGGCCTGGCCGAGCTCGAACGGCTGGTCGAGCAGGAGGGCGAGCCCGACGAGATCAAGAAGCAGGTCGTCGACCAGCTCAGGCAGAAGTCGTGGCGGCGGTCGCTGACCGCGTGGGAACGCCTGGGCGGCGGCACCGCGCAGGGCGGCGCCGAGACCCCCAGCAGCATCTACCGGCGGCTGCGCCGTGACATGCTCACGGCCGAGCGCGAGGTGTTCGTCCGCCTGCGCGACGAGCGCCGCCTCGACGACGAGGTGCTGCGCGAGGTGATGGCCCAGCTCGACTTCGAGGAGGCCATCCTCGAACGCTGACCCCGACGGGCGCCGCCCGCGCAGGGCAGGTCAGCCCATCTGGTTGTCCACGAAGCACCAGCGCCAGCTCTCGCCCGGTTCGAACGACTGGATCACCGGGTGCGTGGTCGCGTGGAAGTGCTTGGTCGCGTGCTTGTTGGGCGAGGAGTCGCAGCAGCCGATGTGGCCGCACTCCAGGCAGCGCCGCAGGTGGACCCATCGGCTGCCGCTGGCCAGGCACTCCTCGCAGCCCTCTGGGGTCTTCGCCGCCGGGTCGTCGGCCTGGGAAAGATGCTCGCACATTGCCATGAATCAGATCCTAGGACCCGGCCTCCGATGCTTCCGCGCTGACCTCATGTCCAGGCTCTGACCTGCGAGAACAGTGTGCGTGCCGGGCCTTCGGCGCAGGAGGTCTGCGCGGTTCGCGGGGTGGTCGATCAGACTCTTCTCAGGGGGGCCGCGCTCAGGGGAGTGAGAAGGCATGGCCGATGTGTTCGCGAAATGTCGTCTGCCCGGGTACCAGCCGGTCAAGGAGCTGGGCGTCTATCCGTACTACCACCCGATCCAGGAGCGGCCGGGCGACGGGGAGGTGGTGGTCGGCGGGCGGGTGCTGGTGCAGGCCGGGTCCAACGACTATCTCGGGCTCTCGGGGGATCCCCGCGTCAAGGAGGCCGCCGTCGCGGCGATCCGGCGGCTCGGGGCGGGCAGCGGCGGTTCGCGGCTGACGAACGGCTCCCTCGCGCTGCACGAGGAGCTGGAGGCGCGGCTCGCGGAGTTCCTCGGGCGTCCGGCGGTCATGGTGACCAGCGCCGGCTATCTGGCCAACCTGGCGCTGGGCGCGCTGCTGGGGCCCGGTGACGTGGTGATCGGCGACCGGCTGGTGCACGCGTGCCTCATCGACGCCGTACGCCTGGGCGGAGCGCGCTTACGCCGCTACCGGCACAACGACATGGAGCACCTGGAACGGCTGCTGGCCGCGGGCGACCCGGACACCGGCCGGATGATCGTGACCGAGGGCATGTTCTCCACCTCGGGCAACGTGTGCGACCTGCCGGGCATCGCCAAGCTCGCCCGCGCGTACGGAGCCCGCGTCGTGATGGACAGCGCCCACGACGCCGGCCTGCTCGGGGACGCCGGTCGCGGCGCCGCCGAGGCGCACGGCCTGGAGGAGGCGGTGGACGTGCAGACCATCACCTTCTCCAAGTCGTTCGGCACGATCGGCGGCGCGGTCGCCGGGCCGGAGGAGATCATCCTCTACCTGCGCCATCACGCGCGGTCCATGGTGTTCACCGCCGCCCTGTCACCGGCCTGCGCCGCCGCCGCGCTGGCCGCCCTGGAGATCGTCGTCGCCGAGCCCGAGCGGCGGCGCCGGTTGCGGGCGGCGGCCGGGCGGCTGAGCGGCGAGCTGGCCCGGCTGGGGTACGCCGTCGTGCCGTCGGACCGTCCGGTCATCGCCGTGCCGGTGGGGGAGGACCTGCGCTGTTTCCGGCTGTGGCGGGAGCTGTTCGACGAAGGGGTGTTCACCACGGCCATGATCTCGCCCGGGGTGCCGCCGGGGCAGGCGCTCATCCGGGTCAGCCTCACCGCCACCCACACCGACGCCCAGCTCGACCGGATCGCGGCCGCCTTCGCCGCCGCCGGCCGTCGAGCGGGGTTTCTTCACTGATCGCGCGCGCCGCCGCGGGCGCGGGGCGCTGGGTAAGGTCGAGGTATGCGACTCATCAAGAGCCGGTTCGTGCCCCTGGCGCTCTTCGCCGTCTGCGTCCTGGCCGCCGGGTGCGGCGAGGTCAACAACACGATCGACAAGGCCCAGGCGTGCCTGGAGGCGCCGAAGATCGTCACCGACCTGGCCGCCAAGGTCAAGGACCTCACCGACGACCCCAAGGCCATGGAGAAGGCGCTCGACGACGCCGCGGGCAAGCTCAACGACGTGGCCGACAAGGCCGCCAACACCACGCTCAAGCAGGCCAGCGAAGACCTTGCCAAGACTTTGGGCGGGATCAACGTCCAGAACGTGAACGACGCCGTCGACGCGGCCCAGAAGGTGGGCAGCGAGGCGGTCGACTACGCCCAGCAGGTCGCCAAGGCGTGCAGCTGAAATCCCGTCTTCTCTAGGGGAAAAGGGGACGAATTACCATATAAGGCATGGAGCCCGACCCGCGTTTCACCTTGGCCAACGAACGCACCTTCCTCACGTGGCTGAGCACGGCGCTGGCGCTCAGCGCGGGCGGGGTGGCCATGGCGGCGGTGCCCTCCGACGTGTTCGTGCCGTGGGTCCGCACGGTCCTGGCCGTCATGCTGGTGTCGTTGTCCGCGCTGGCCGCGGGCATGGCCTATCCGCGCTGGCGCAACATCCAGCGCGCCCTGCGCAACCAGGCGCCGCTCCCGCCGCCCGCCCTCGCGGCGGTCTTCGGGTACGGCGTCGCCACCGTGGCCGTCGTCGCCCTCGTGCTCATCATCCTGTCGGTGTAGATGTCACAGGAGATCTGGGACGAGGGCCTGCAGAGCGAGCGCACCCGGCTCGCCTGGGTCCGCACCGCCGTGGCGCTGGCCACGGGCGGGCTCGGCGCGGCCGGGCTCGCGGTGCGCCACGGCCTGCCCGCCGTGGCCGTCGCCGGGTTCGCGCTGGCCGCGCTGTGCGGCGCCGTCCTGCTGATCAGGACGGGGGTGCGCTTCCGCCGGGTCCAGGAGGCCCTGCACGGCGGACGGCCCATCGACGCGGGCCTCGACGCGCTGTTCGCCTGGCTCGGCACCCTCAGCGTCGTGCTCGGCGCGGTCACCTTCGTGCTCACGGTCCGGTGACCCCCGGCTTGCGATGTTCCGGAGGGGAGGCGGACACTCGTAGTGAGGGGGTGACCTCAGTGGAGGAAGAACGCAGGACCCTGCCCTTCGAGTGCCGCGGTTGCTGGCACGTCTGGGAAGAGGACTACCTCGTCCGGCACGTCGACGACGAGCACGGGAACGCCGCCGAGATCTGGCTCAGGGACGGGCTCGTGGTGCCGCCGCCGTCGTACGGGGTGATCTGCCCGCACTGCGGCTGTCAGCAGACCACCACGTTCCCGGCCGGCTATCTCGCCCGTCATCCGGAGCTGTTCCGGTCGGACGAGCCCGCCGTGCCGGACGCCACGCCGCTGCTCAGCCCGGTTCCGCCGCGGCGTCCGTACTGACGGGGAACGCGACGGCGGGCGGGCAAGTGCCGAAAAATGGCGCTAAACCATGACACTTGGTAAGCGTTTCGTAGCTTGAAGTGTCATAAGGTGCGCCTTGCGCAGACGCGGGGCCAGGCGCAGACTCAGGTCTAGACCACTGAATCCCCAGCCGGGGGTGATCCTTGTGCGCGACGGGTTCGAGACCCGCGAGACCTGGCCCTTCGAGTGCCTGCGCTGTCTGCGTGTCTGGGAGGAGGAATTCGTCGTCCGGCATTTCGCCGACGACCACGGCAATCAGGTCGAGATCTGGCTCAGCTCCGGCGTTGCCGTGCAGCCCCCCTCGTCGGGCACGTGCTGCCCGGGATGCGGCGCCTACCAGGTGACGTCGTTCCCGAACGGCTACCTGGCCAGGCACCCCGAGCTGCGGCCGGCCCCCGAAGCGCGGCCCGAACTGCTGCCGGACCTCGTGCCCGAGCTCGGCGCCGCGTCGGGTCCGGTGCTGGAGGAGCCGAAGGCGCCCCTGGCGGGGACGCCGTTGGCCGGTCGGCTGCTCGTCGCGATCGGGGTGCCCGTCGCCCTGTTCGTCGGGTACGAGCTGTACCGCGGCCTCGTGGGCGTCGCGCCCGTCCACCACTAGCGCGCCCGCCCGCCGCCGGCCCCCCGCTCGCGCGGTGGGCCGACGGCGTCGCGGTCACTGGCTCAGGCTCTCCAGCCAGGCCCGGTGCAGCCCGGCGAAGCGGCCCGAGGCGGCGATGAGCCGGTCGGGCGGGCCGTCCTCGACGACCTGGCCGGCCTCCATCACCAGCACCCGGTCGGCGATCTCCACGGTCGAGAGCCGGTGGGCGATGATCAGCGCGGTGCGGTCGGCGAGGATCGTGCGCAGCGCCCGCTGCACCAGCCGCTCGCTCGGCACGTCGAGGCTGGAGGTGGCCTCGTCGAGGATGAGCACCGCGGGGTCGGCGAGGAACGCCCTGGCGAACGCGATGAGCTGCCGCTGGCCTGCCGACATGCGCCCGCCGCGCTTGCCGACCTCGGTGTCGTAGCCGTCGGGCAGCCCGGCGACGAACTCGTGCGCGCCGATCGCCTTGGCCGCCTCGCGGACCTGCCGGTCGGTGGCGTCCGGCCGGCCGAACCTGATGTTGTCCGCGACCGTGCCGCTGAACAGGAAGTTCTCCTGCGTCACCATGACGACGGCCTGGCGCAGCGTCGTCTCGTCCAGGTCGCGCAGATCGACCCCGTCGAGCAGCACGCGGCCCGCGGTCGGGTCGTAGAAGCGGGAGATCAGCTTGGCCAGCGTCGTCTTGCCCGCGCCGGTCGCGCCGACCAGCGCCACGCTCTGCCCGCCCGGGATCGTCAGGTCGAGGCCGGGCAGGATCGGCATCTCCTCGACGTAGGCGAAGCGCACGTCCTCGAAGCGGATCATGCCGCGGGCCTGCTGGGGCAGCGGCTCGGGGCGGCGCGGCTCCGGCACCCCCGGCTCCTCCTCCAGCACGCCCGACAGCTTCTCCAGGGCCGCGCCCGCCGACTGCAGCGTGTTGTAGAACTGGCTGAGCTCCTGCATCGGCTCGTAGAACTGCCGCAGGTACAGCAGGAACGCGGCCAGCACGCCGACCGTGACCTCGCCCTGGATCGCCAGGTAGCCGCCGTAGAGCAGCACCCCGCCCACGGTCAGGTTGCCGATCAGCTTGATGCCGAACATGAACTCCGCGCCCAGGACCATGCTGCGCGCGTTGGCGTCCCGGTAGTCGTCGTTGAGCTGGGCGAAGATCTCCTGGTTGCGCGGCTCCCTGCGGAACGCCTGCACCGCGCGGATGCCGGTCATCGACTCCACGAAGTGCACGATCACCAGGGCTACCGTCTCCCGCGTCCGCCGGTAGACGATCACCGACTGCCGCCGGAACCACCGCGTGAACAGCAGCAGCAGCGGCAGCGGGACCAGCGCCACCAGGCCGAGGTGCACGTCGAGGATGAGCAGCAGCGCGGCCGTGCCGAACATCGTCAGCACCGCCTTGACCAGCCCGTCGAAGCCCGACTGGAGCAGCTCGGAGATGGCCTCGATGTCGGAGGTCAGCCGGGAGATGACCCGGCCCGAGGTGTACTTCTCGTGGAAGCTCAGCGACAGCCGCTGGAAGTGGTCGAACACCCGCCTGCGCAGCTCCAGCAGCACGCTCTGGCCGATCTTGCCCGACAGGCGCAGGAACGCCTGCCGGGTGAGCGCCTGCGTGACGGCCGCGACCAGGATCACGCCGACCACGACCAGCAGGATCGACGGCCCCGACCCGCGGGTCATCGGCGGGATGCCGTCGTCGATCCCGACCTTGACCAGGTACGGGATCGCCAGCGCGGCGGCGTTCGAGACGACGATGATCGCGGTGAGCACCGCGATGGCCTTGCGATAGGGGCGCAGCAGGTCGCCGAGCAGCCTGCGGGAGCGCTCCCGCAGCAGCACCGACACCTTCTCCGGCAATTCGTCCTGCTCCTCGGAGGCGACGCCGCGCCAGGAGGAGACGGGGGCGGTGGTCATCGCAGGGCTCCTTCCGAGGGGTCGAAGTCGGCGTCCTGGGCCAGCAGCTCGCGGTACTCGGGCACGTCGGCCAGCAGCTCGTGGTGGCGGCCGACGTGGGTGATGGTGCCGTCGCGCAGCAGCGCCACCTTGTCGGCCAGCAGCACGGTCGAGGCACGGTGGGCGACCACGATGCCGGTCGCCTCGCGCAGGACGTGCCGTAGCGCCTCCTCCACCAGCGCCTCGGTCTCCACGTCGAGCGCCGACAGGGTGTCGTCGAGGACGAGCACCCGCGGCCTGCTCAGCACCGCCCGCGCCAGGGCGAGCCGCTGCCGCTGCCCGCCCGACAGCGACAGGCCCTGCTCGCCGATGCGGGTGTCCAGGCCCCAGGGCAGGTCGTACACGAAGCCGGCCTGGGCGGTGGCGATCGCGGCGGCCAGCTCCTCCTCGGTGGCGTCGAGCCGGCCGAGCATGAGGTTCTCGCGCACGCTCATCGAGAACAGCGTCGGCTCCTCGAACGCGGTGGCCACCAGCGAGCGCAGCGTGGTCAGGTCGAGGTCGCGCACGTCCTCGCCGTCGATGGTCACGCGGCCCGTGGTGGCGTCGAGCAGCCGGGGCACCAGCGCGGTCAGTGTGGTCTTGCCCGCGCCGGTCGCGCCCACGATCGCGACCGTCTCGCCGGGGTGCACGTCCAGCCAGACGTCGCGCAGCACCGGCTCGTCCGCGCCGGGGAAGGCGAACCCGACGCCCTCGAACCGCAGGTGGCCCCGGGGCAGCTCGATCGTGCGGCTGCCGCTCTCGATGGCCGGGACGGTGTCCATGACCTCCATGACCCGGTCGGCGGAGGTCATCGCCTCCTGGGCCATGGCCAGGATGTAGCCGAGGCTGGCGATCGGCCAGACGAGCTGGAGCATCAGGGTGGTGAAGGCGACCAGCGTGCCCAGCGTCATCGAGCCGGAGCCCACCGCGAGCGCGCCGAGCAGCAGCACCAGGGCGAGGGTGACGTTGGGGATCACTTCGAGGAAGGCGAAGAACCGGGCCGACAGGGTGGCCTTGTCGACCGAGCTGCCGTACACCTTGCGGGCCGCCTCGTCGTAGCGGTCGTAGACGTGGTGGCGGCGGCCGAACGCCTTGATCGTACGGATGCCGATGGCCGACTCCTCGACGAGCGTGGCGAGGTCGCCCTGCTCGTCCTGGACCTGGCGGGAGATCTTGATGTACCGCTTCTCGAACCGCAGGGACGTCCACACGATCGGCACGGCCGAGGCCAGCACCAGCAGCCCGAGCGGCCAGTACTTGTTCAGCAGGAGCACGGTCACCGTGATGAGCTGGAGGACGTTCATCACCAGGAAGAGCATGCCGAAGCCGAGGAAGCGGCGGATCGTGGACAGGTCCGTCGTGGCCCGCGACAGCAACTGGCCCGACTGCCAGTCGCCGTGGAAGCCCATCGGCAGGCGCTGCAGGTGCTCGTAGAGGTCGTCGCGGATCGCGGTCTCCAGCCCGAGGACGGGTTTGACCTGGGTCCAGCGCCGCAGGAAGATCAGCCCGGCCTCCACGACGCCCACGCCCAGGGCGATGAGACCGAGCGGGAGCAGCCCGTCGGAGTCGCCCCGGGTCACGGGACCGTCGATGACCTTCTCACTGATCAGGGGGAGCGCGATGCTCGCGGCGATGCTGAGGATCGCGGCCAGCCAGATGAGCACCAGTCTGGCGGCGTACGGGCGGAGGTAGGACTTCATCCGCCACAGGGAGTTGGAGGAGAGCAGGGGACGGCGAGGTGTGTCAGTATCGGGAGGCATCCCATCCAGATTAATACGTGGGATCAACCCATTTTTTGCGGTAAATGTGGGGTTTTCTGCAGGTTACGGGCAGAAACGAGACCCTCACGGCGCGTCCGGCGACCCCGCGCCCGCCGCCGTCCGGACGGCCGGGCACACTGCCACCTGCGGCTCGGGCGCGGCCCGGGCTAAGGCGGAGCTGTCCTTTCCGCTCACCATTCTCACCGGACAGGAAGTCGTGATGATCGACGAGAGTGAACTGCCATACCTGCGGCGCTGTGTCGAGCTGGCCACCGAGGCGCTGGAGTCGGGCGACGAGCCCTTCGGTTCCGTGCTGGTCGCCGCGGACGGCGCCGTGCTGGCCGAGGACCACAACCGGGTGGCCGGGGGCGACCGCACCCGGCATCCGGAGTTCGAGCTGGCACGGTGGGCGGCGGCCAACCTGACCCCGCAGGAGCGGGCGGCGGCCACCGTCTACACCTCCGGCGAGCACTGCCCGATGTGCGCGGCGGCCCACGCCTGGGTGGGCCTCGGGCGCATCGTCTACGTGGCGTCGTCGGAGCAGCTCGGCGGCTGGCTGGCGGAGCTGGGCGTGCCGGCGCCGCCGGTGAGCACGCTGCCGGTCAACGCCGTCGCGCCGGGCGTCCCGGTGGACGGGCCCGTCCCGGAGCTGGCCGGGCAGGTGCGCGAGCTGCACCGCCGCTTCCACGGCGGACGCTGAGGACGCCGCCCGGCCGGGCGCGTCAGGGGGCGGACGTGCCGAGGGCGATCGTGTCGGCGACCTCGGCGTGCCGCTCGGCCTCCTCGGCGGCGAAGCGGGCCTCGTCCAGCTTCTCGGCGATGTCCTCGTCCTGCTTCATGAGGGCGTCGAGCGACTGCCCGGCCATCTCCAGCACGCCCATGTCGGCGTACGCCTGCTGCAGCCGCGGGCTCCACAGCCCGATGTCCTTGACGCACGGCACGATCCTGCTGAACAGCAGCGAGCGGAACAGCCGCAGGTACTCCGACTGGTCGGTGGCCCGCATGACCTCGTCGGTCTCGGCCCTGGACAGGCCCAGGTGCTCCCAGGACTCCGCGCCGCGCAGCCGGTCGCGCATCAGGTAGCAGCCCTCGATGACGAAGTCCTCGCGTTCGCGCAGCTCGGACTCCGACAGGTTCTTGTAGTAGTCGCGCAGCGCCATCCGGCCGAAGGCGACGTGCCGGGCCTCGTCCTGCATCACGTACGCGAGGATCTGCTTGGGCAGCGGCTTGGTGGTGATGTCGCGCATGACGCCGAACGCGGCCAGGGCCAGGCCCTCGATGAGCACCTGCATGCCGAGGTAGGGCATGTCCCAGCGGGAGTCGCTGAGCGTGCTCTCCAGCAGCGCCTTGAGGTGCTCGTTGATCGGGTACGCCAGGCCCACCTTCTCCTGGAGGAAGCGGGCGTAGGTCTCGGCGTGGCGGGCCTCGTCCATGGTCTGGGTGGCGGCGTAGAACTTGGAGTCCAGGTCGGGCACCGACTCCACGATCCGGGCCGAGCAGATCATCGCGCCCTGCTCGCCGTGCAGGAACTGGGAGAACTGCCAGGCCGCGCCGTGCAGTCGCACGTCCTGGCGCTGCTGGGGGCCGAGCCGGTGCCACAGCGGGGTGTCGTGGATGGCGATCGTGTTGTCGGGGATCCCGAGCACGTTGTACGGGTCCACCTCCAGGTCCCAGTCGATGCGCTTGGCCGAGTCCCACTGCTTGTCCTTGCCCTTCTGGTACAAGGCCAGCATGCGGTCGCGGCCCTCGTCGTACTCCCAGGTGAACCGGCTGGCGCCGGCCATGCCGACGTCCCAGGTGGAGAGCTCGGCGGGGAGGGTGTAGAGATCGTGCGTCGACATGGGGGACCTCCGCGAGGGGGATTACGTACGGTGTACGTCCACGGCTCGACCCTTGCACGTACGGTGTACGTGCGTCAATAGAATGAGCTATGACCACCGAGCCCCTGTCCAGGCCCCGCATCGTGGCCGCGGCCATCGACCTCATCGAGCGCGAGGGCGCCGACGCGGTCTCCATGCGCCGCATCGCGGCTGAGCTCGGCGTCGGCGTGATGTCCCTCTACAACCACGTGCCGAACAAGGACGCCCTGCTCAACGGCGTGGCCGAGAGCGTGCTGAGCGGCATCGAGTTCACCGACGACCCCGACGCCCACTGGACCGACCGGGTGCGGGCGCAGGCGCGGGCCTTCCGGCAGATCGCCCATCACCATCCGCGCTCGACCATGGTGGTGGTCAGCCGCCAGCTCCACTCCCACGCCGGGCTGCTGCCGGTCGAGCGGGCGCTGGCCACGCTGCGCGGCGCGGGCTTCGACGGGCCCGACGCCGTCCGGATGTTGCGCATGTTCATCGCCTTCATCGTGGGCTCGCTGCTGCGCGAGGTCGGCGTGACGCCCACCTTCGCGCCCGTCCACAGCCGCACGGTCGAGGCCGCCGTCGTCGATCCGGCGTTGTTCCCCGAGGTGAGCGCGCTGGCGCCGCTGCTGGCCGAGTGCGACCACGAGGCGGAGTTCGAGTTCGGGGTCGAACTGCTCATCCGGGCCATCGCGGTGCACGCGGGTCAGTAGGAGGGCACCCGGGCGGGCCCGGATGCCCTCCGGTACGAGATCAGTACCAGTTGTGCGACTGCCAGTGCCCCCAGGCGCCGCAGGGCCTGCCGTACCTTCCCTTGATGTAGGCCAGGCCCCAGCGGATCTGCGTCTCGGGGTTGGACCGCCAGTCCTTGCCCGCGCCGCTCATCTTGCCCGCGGGCAGCGCCTGCGGGATCCCGTAGGCGCCCGACGACCGGTTGAGCGCGTGGTGGTTCCAATTGCTCTCCCTGGTCCACAGGTTGTCCAGGCAGCGGAACTCCCGGTAGTTCCACGCGCGCTGGACGACCTGTCCCAGGGCGATCTTCTTGTTTCTTCCGGCGGGCCGTACGGCCGCGATCTTCGGTTGCGCTGACGTTGTCCAGGTCCGCATCTTGATCACCGGAGGCCGGGACTCCGCCCAGGCCGGGCCGGTGCTGACGCCGAACGCGCTGATAGTGAGAAGAGTGCCGCTGAGCACGCGTTTGCTGTCCAAGGCGATCCTTGCTTTCGGGTCGCGTGCGGACGGGCGCCCCCTCGGGAGCGCCCTGCCGGTCCGGCGTCCGTGGCTCGGACGCGGAGGGTCCGCGCGGCCTTCCGGGATCCTGTACCGCCCGATCGTGCTGGACGGCCCGGAAGGCGCCACGACGTGTCCTCAAGCACGATTCCTATTACGGGCCGTGACCGCGGGCCGCGATCTCGACACGCGAAGGACAGGTGTTTGCGCGCTCAATTCGGATAAAGGGCGATCTCGCTGGGCCAGGATTGCCCGGCCCGTCGCCCATATGGCATGTCCTTGAGTAAAAACGCGGACGTACCTGGGGTTTGGCTCAGTACCAACTGTGGGATTGGAAGTGCGCCCACGCGCGACACGGCGAGCCGTACCGCTGCTTGATGTAGCCCAGACCCCACCGGATCTGGGTGCGCGGGTTCGTGCGCCAGTCGGCGCCCGAGGAGGCCATCTTGTGGCCCGGGAGCGCCTGCGGGATGCCGTAGGCGCCCGACCGGTTGCCGGCCCTGTGGTTCCAGCCGCTCTCTCTGGCCCAGAGCCTGACCAGGCAGCCGTAGCTCGCGGCGCCCCAGCCGCGCTGGGCGGCCAGGGACTTGGCGATGGCTTTGTTCCTGCCACTGCTCTGGGAGCTCTGCGCCTGTGCGGCCGTGGTGCCGGTCACCGTCGCGAGCGTTGCGGCGAGGACCAGGACACCGGTACGGCGGAGCATGGGCATGCGGATTCCCTTTCGAAGGGGACGGGGACCGCGTCACCCTGCCTGACAAACGCCCACATTTCCTAATTGACCATGAAAAATCAGGCGAAATTCCAAGATCGCGACATATTGATATTCAGGGGTTTCGCGGGAAAAATGAGGAATAGGTCACAATCTGCGGCGGGCGTCGTTCTGTAAGCTTCAGATCATGAGCCTTCGCGACATCCCGCTCCGCACCCTCGCCGACGCCCCCACCACGCTCGGCGACCTCGCCGGCGACAAGGCCGTGCTGCTGGTCAACGTGGCCTCCCGCTGCGGCCTGACCCCGCAGTACGCCGGGCTGGTCCAGCTCCAGCAGGACTTCGGCCCGCGCGGCTTCAGCGTGGTCGGCATGCCCTGCAACCAGTTCGCCGGCCAGGAGCCCGGCACGGCGGAGGAGATCCAGGAGTTCTGCTCGGCGACCTACGGCGTCGACTTCCCGCTGCTGGCCAAGGCCGACGTCAACGGCCCCGGCCGCCACCCGCTCTACGCCGAGCTCACCGAGACGGCCGACGAGGAGGGCGCGGCGGGCGACGTCCAGTGGAACTTCGAGAAGTTCCTGCTCGACCGCGAGGGCAACGTCGTGGCCCGCTTCCGTCCCCGCACCGCCCCCGACGACCCGGCCGTCGTCGCGGCCATCGAGAAGCTGCTCTAGCGGGGCCGCCGGCGTTCGTAGGCGTGGAAGGCGGCGCAGCACACCAGCAGCGCCACCGCGAACGCCGGCAGCCAGGCCAGCCGGGCCGCCACCCACCCGAGCTCCTCGGGCGGGGTGTGCAGGCCGGGCAGCGCGGCGGCGTCGGGCAGCGCCCGGCTCGCCAGCAGGCCGAGCTCGGTCACCGCGATCAGCGCGGTCTGGTGCCACAGGAAGATCGTCATCGCGGCCAGGTTCGCCACGGCCACGGGCGCCCAGACGGCGGGGCGGCGCAGCAGCCGGCGCAGCGGGCCGAGCAGCAGCAGCGCCGCGCCGCACTGGGCGAGCCCGAAGCTGACGGCCGCGAGCGAGGGCGGGTCCAGGTTGGAGACCGGGGCGCCCGGCACCCCGACCATGGTCGCCGGGTAGCCGCCCCACACCACCAGTGCCAGGGCCGTGGCCGCGCCGCCGGTCAGCAGCGTCCAGCCGGTGGCCCGGCTCCGCAGCCGCCCGCGGGCCCAGGCCGCGCCCAGGCAGTACGGCACCAGCCAGCCGGCCGCCAGGTTCACCCACCACAACCCCTCCGGCCCGCCGGGCCCGAACCGGACGGCGTCGGAGGCCGCCACCGCCGCGAGCGGCCAGGCCGGGTGCAGCCGGGCGGCCAGCGGCGTGGCAGCCGTCAGCGCGGCGAACACCAGCAGGAACCACATCGGCGCCGCCGCCATCCTGACCAGCAGCCGCACGTCCTCCAGCGGCACCCCGGAGGCGAGCATCGCGACCGCCGCCACGGCCCACACCGCCGCGACGACCGCCACCGGGCGGAACAGCCGCCCCAGCCGGCCGCGCAGCCACGGGACGTAGCCGATGCCGGCCGCCCGCGCCGACCGGTGGCCCTTCGCCCCGACCAGGCCGCCCACCAGGAAGAAGATCGCCAGCATCTGGAACGCCCACGACATCGGGGCGAGCTGCGGCAGGTACTTGAGCGGGCTGGTGACGCGCAGGCTGCCGCTGTCGCTGACCACGGCGGTCACCAGCCAGTGCCCGGCCACCACCCCGAGGATGGCCAGGGCCCGCAGGGCGTCCAGGGTCCGGTCGCGCTCCGGCGGCGTCCCGGCCTCGATGCGGGCGGCGAGCCCGCGCGGGCCGGAGCGAGTGCGGAGGGAGGAGTCAGGCATCGCGGGGGCCTCTCCGGAGACGATGCGGAAGGAGGAGTCAGGCATCACGGGCGGCCTCTCCGGAGACGATGCGGGCGACGGCCGTCAGGGCGGGGGAGCCGGGCCGCAGGTAGTCGCTGTGGCCGCCGTCGCCGGCCGCGAAGACGCGGGCGCCGAACCCGGGCGAGACCGGGTCCGCCCCCAGGCCGACCGTGACGAACGGCAGCTCGACCAGCGCGTGGGGCACGCCGGAGATCCAGTCGGCGGCGCCGCGCCCGGCCCACACGACCGCGCGGGTGCGCATGGCGGCGACGTCGGGGACGCCCGCGCCGGGGCTGCCCATCAGGACGATGTCGGCGACGTCCAGGCCGGGCGCGGCGCGTCCGCACACCACCGAGCCGTAGGAGTGGCACACGAGCGACAGCCGGGCGCCGGGCTTGAGCGCGCGCAGCTCCCGGACGAACGCGCGCAACCCGGGCACGGCCTCGTCGGCCCGCGCGGGCGTCAGCACGTCCAGGCTGAGCGTGCCGGGCGTGCGGTAGCCGGCCCAGGCGATGACCGCCGAGCCGTCGCCGAGCGCCTCGCGCAGCCGCGTCGCGCCGGCGTAGAGGCGGCCGTACCGGTCGAGGTTCGTGTCGGAGCCGGGCACCAGGACGGCGATCCGCCGGGCCGTCGCCAGGTCGCCGAAGACCTCCGCGGTCCGGCCGCCGTCGCGCCCGTCGAAGGACAGGAACGTGCGCGACGGGTCGGCCATGGCCCGCAGCGCCGCGGCCCGCAGGCGGTGCCCATGCGCGGCGGCGGTGCGCTCGGCGGCCAGCACGGCGGCGCGCCCGGCGGCGTACCGCCCGGCGAGCCCGGCGGACAGCGCGGCGGGGGTGGTGGCGCGCAGCGGCGCCACGGCGGCGGGAACGGGCGCGGGCACCCCCGCGGACCCGCCGGCGCCGGACGCGGGCACCGCCACCGAAGCGGTGACGAGCGCGGCGAGCAGGCGGTTCCTCAGCGATGCCATGGCGAATGGTCCCCTTCCGTGCCGGTTCTTCCTTCCGGCACCGAAGGTAGGGATCACGCCTTGTAGTCGGCTTCCCGCTGGGGGATGCACCTTTCGCGTAGCTCTGAGGTACTACGGGGCTGAGGAGGCGTACAGTGGCCGCACTGAGGAGGCGCCATGCTCACGGTGACATCCGCCGACGGGACCGACGTCCGGGTGATCGAGGAGGGGCAGGGCCCGGCCGTCCTCGTCCTGCACGCGGGGCTCGACGACGGCACCCAGTGGGGCAAGGTCGCGGGGCTGCTCGCGCCGCGGTTCCGCGTGGTGCGCGTCCGGCGCCGCCAGTACCGCCCGGACCTGGCCGGGCCCGCCACCATGGCGCAGGAGGCCGCCGACGCGGTGGCGGTGGCGGCCGCGCTCGGCGGGCCCGTCCTGCTCGTCGGGCATTCCTCCGGCGCGGTGGCCGCGCTGGAGTCCCTGCTCCTCGCGCCGGACGTCTTCGCGGGCGCGGTCCTGTACGAGCCGCCCGTCGCCCTCGGCCCCTCGCTCGGCGGCGCGGCCAGCCAGGCGGCCGTGGCCGCGGTGGCGGCGGGCCGGCCGGGCCGGGCGATGCGGATCTTCTTCAGGGACGTGGTCGGCCTGTCGCCGGCGATCTCCTGGCTGACCTCCGTGGCGGTGGCCTGCCATCGGCCGACGCGGCTGCGCGCGCCGCGGCAGATCGACGACCTGCTGGCGATCGACGCCCTGGGCGACCGGCGGGCGGCGTACGCGGCGATCCGCACGCCGGTGGTGCTGCTCGGCGGCGACCGCAGCCCCGCCCATCTAGGCGCGCGGCTCGACGCCCTGCGGGAGGCGATCCCCGGCGCCCGGCGCGTCACGCTGCACGGGCAGGGGCACGGCGCGCACCTGAGAGCGCCTCAGGAGGTGGCCCAGGTGATCGAGGCGCACGCGCGGGACGTCCTCGGCGAGAGCTGAGAGCGTGCCGCGCGCCGGTCACCTGCGGGGGCCGCAGCTCCCGCGGATGATCAGCTCGGTGGGCAGCACCACCGTGCGCGCCCGCCGGGTGCCCTCGCGCAGCACCAGTTCGCACGCCCGGTACCCCATGTCCCGGCCGGGCTGGGCGATCACGGTCAGCGGCGGGGCGCACAGCTCGGCCCAGGGCACGTCGTCGTACATCACCAGCGACACGTCCTTCGGCACCCGCAGGTCCAGCTCGCGGGCGGCCAGCACGGCCGCCTCGCCCAGGACGTTCCCGCCCGCGACGACGGCCGACAGGTCGGGACGGCTCTGGAACAGGCCGGAGGCGGCGGCGTACGCCGAGTCGCGGCTGCCGGTGCCGAACACCACCAGCTCCTCGTCCACCGGCGCGCCCACGGCCTCGCGGAAGGCGGCGGCCCGCCGGTCGTGGCCGGGGCCGCCGAGGAAGGCGATGCGCCGGTGGCCGAGGCCCCGCAGGTAGCGCACGGCCGTACGGATGCCGGCGCGGTCGTCGGCCAGCACGGCGGGCACGTCGAGCGGACGCGCGGCGCCCTCGTGGACGCGCCCGCGCGGGGCCACGCCGTCGAGGAGCATGAGATCGTCGAGGGCGCTCTCGGCGGGGTCGCGGTCGCCGTCGCGTCCGGCCTCGGGCGGCAGGCGGTCGGCGAAGACCACCGTCATGCCCGCCCTGAGCGCGGGGGCCCACGTCTCGGCGTCGCCGGAGGGCACCGCGATGACCCGGTCGACGCTCTGTTCGAGCAGCATGCCGATCAGCTCGGCCTCCTGCTCGGGGTCGCCGCCCGTCGAGCCCAGGACGACCGGCTCGCCCGCCGACCGGGCGCAGGCGAGCACGCCCTCGCAGAGCTGCCCGTAGAAGGTGTCGGTGAGGTCGGGCACCAGCAGGCCGAGGCCGCCGGTGCGGCGCTGGCGCAGGTTGCGGCCGAGCGCGCTGGGCCGGTAGTCGAGCTGGGCGGCGACGGCCAGCACCCGTTCCCTGGTGCTGGGGCTGGCCGAGCCGCCCGACAGCACCCGGGACACGGTCGCGACGCCGACGCCCGCCGCCTCGGCCACATCCTTGATCGTCGCCCGCTTCTCCATGGAAACGATTCCATCATGGATTCCATGTCATCGGAAGGCCATCGGTCCTACAAAGGCTGGTCACGCGGTACCCCTTGACACCGATGTCCGTTTCGGGTGAGATACGTGAAAACGTATCCACGGGAACCGAGAACCAACATCCGGGCCGATCGCCCTGGAGCGCGAAGGAATGTCATGGCATCCATCGTTCTGACGAACGTCGACAAGATCTACGCCGGTGGCGTGAAGGCCGTGAACGGGCTGAACCTTGAGATCAAGGACGGCGAGTTCATGGTGCTGGTGGGCCCATCGGGTTGCGGTAAGTCGACCGCGCTCCGGATGATCGCCGGCCTTGAGGACATCAGCGGCGGCGAGATCGCCATCGGCGACAAGGTGGTCAACCACCTTCCGCCCAAGGACCGCGACATCGCGATGGTCTTCCAGAACTACGCGCTCTACCCGCACATGACGGTCGAGGAGAACCTCGCCTTCGGCCTCAAGCTTCGCAAGATGCCCAAGCCGGAGATCCAGAAGCGGGTCAACGAGGCCGCCAAGATGCTCGGCCTGGAGACCTACCTCAAGCGCAAGCCGGCCGCTCTGTCCGGTGGTCAGCGCCAGCGTGTCGCCATGGGCCGCGCCATCGTCCGCGAGCCGCAGGCCTTCCTCATGGACGAGCCGCTGTCGAACCTCGACGCCAAGCTCCGCGTCTCCATGCGCGCCTCGCTCAACACCCTGCACGAGCGCCTCGGCGTCACCACCGTGTACGTCACCCACGACCAGGTCGAGGCCATGACCCTCGGCGACCGCGTCTGCGTCCTGCGCGACGGCCTGCTCCAGCAGGTCGACACCCCGCAGAACCTGTTCGACAAGCCGGTCAACCTGTTCGTCGCCGGCTTCATGGGCTCGCCCTCGATGAACTTCGTCACCGCCGAGCTGGCCCGCGACAACGGCGCGGTCGTGCGCTTCGCCGACATCAGCCTGCCGATCCCCGACTCGGCCTTCGCCGACAAGCCGGGCCTCGACCAGTACATCGGCAAGAAGGTCATCCTCGGCATCCGCCCGTCGGACTTCGAGGACGCCAACTCGGCCGGCAACCACGCCAACGGCTGGGCCACCCTGCCCGTCAAGGCGGAGGTCACCGAGGAGCTGGGCTCCGAGATCAACGTGCTGTTCCTGATCGACGCCCCGCCGGTCGAGCACAAGGACACCGTCGCCGCCGCCGACACGGGCGACGACGAGGAGGCGGCGCTGCCGCTGGTGGGCGACAAGTCCCTGTGGACCGCCCGCGTCAACGCCCGCAGCCACGTGCGTCCCGGCCAGCGCATCGACCTGGTCCTGGACACGCACAACCTGCACTTCTTCGACCCGACGAGCGGCCTGGCCATCGGCCACGAGGCCAACCGCTAGCAGAGCCGGCCGGATCTTCCGGTTCCCGGCCGTGAGTTACTCACGGCCGTCCCGGGCCCCCACCGCGACCCCCTCCCGCGGCGGGGGCCCACTTTGTTGCAGGCCCCGACGTTGTAAGGCCCGGCGTCAGCGGCGGCCGAGCCTGGCCGAGACGCGCCCGGCCAGGTTGTGCGGCACCAGCTTGCCGATCGCCACGATGGCCTTGTAGCGCAGGTCGGGCACCGAGACCCGCTTGCCGAGCGCGAGGTCGCGCATGGCGTCCCTGACCACGTTGTCGGCCTTCAGCCACAAGAACCCCGGGATGCCCGAAGTGTCCATGGACGCCCGCTGGTGGAACTCGGTGCGCACGAAGCCCGGGCACAGCGCCATGATCTTGATCCGCGGGTTGCGCACGTCGTTGGCCGCGGACTCGCTGAAGTTGACCACCCACGCCTTCGAGGCGCTGTAGGTGCCGCGGGAGAAGAACGCCGCGACCGACGCCACGTTGATCACCGCGCCCCGGTCGCGCTTGCGCATCGCGGGCAGCGCCGCCAGGGTGAGCCGCAGCACGGCCTCGCAGTGGACCTTCAGCATGCGCAGCTCGTCCTCTACCGGCACCTTCAGGAAGTCGCCGGGGTGGCCGAAGCCGGCGTTGTTCACCAGCAGGTCGACGCCGTCACGGAGTCTCGACTCGACCCGGGCCAGGCCCTCCTCGGTGGCCAGGTCGGCCGGCAGCACCTCGACGTCCACGCCGTACCTGAGCCTGAGCTGGTCGGCGACCTGGACGAGCCGCTGCTCGTCGCGCGCGACCAGGACGAGCGAGCAGGCGTCGGCGGCCAGGCGGCGGGCGAACGCGGCGCCGATGCCGGCGGTGGCGCCCGTGATCAATGCGGTAGGCATGTCCTGAACCTTAACGTCCCCGGTCGGGCGTGCGAGTATGGACGGCGTGCGCCCCCTCGCGGCCGTGCTCCTCCTGGCCCTCACCGCCTGCTCGGCCGCCTCGCCACCGCCCGGCCCGGCCACCGTGTCCGCCGCCCCGCCCGTCCCGCCGGCCTCAACTCGGGCTGCCACGCCGGCGAGCCCCGAGCCGGAGAGCGCTCCCCGGCAGGTGCGCTTCCGTGAGCTCGGCCGGTTCGAACGGCCGGTCGCCCTCGCCGCGCGCAAGGGCGACGCCCGCCTCTACGTCGCCGAGCAGGGCGGCCGGCTGCGCGCCACGGACGGCGACGTCATCGTCGACCTGTCGGGCGAGGTGAGCGGCGGCAACGAGCAGGGCCTGCTCGGCGTGGCCTTCCATCCCTCCGGGCGCTGGCTCTACCTCGACTGGACCGACACCCGCGGCGCCACCCACGTCACCGAATGGGCCTTCGACGGCCGGCGCGCCACCGGCCGGCGCGACGTGCTCACCCAGGAGCAGCCGTACGCCAACCACAACGGCGGCCAGCTCGCCTTCGGCCCCGACGGCCACCTCTACGTCGGGCTCGGCGACGGCGGCAGCGCGGGGGACCCGCAGGGCAACGGCCAGGACCTCGGCACGCTGCTGGGCAAGATCCTGCGCATCGACCCGCGCGGCAGGCCGTACAAGGTGCCGCGGGACAATCCGTTCGCCGGGAAGGACGGCGCGCGGCCCGAGATCTGGGCCTACGGCCTGCGCAACCCCTGGCGCTTCGGCTTCGACCGGCACAGCGGCGACCTGTGGATCGGCGACGTCGGCCAGGACGAGGTGGAGGAGGTCGACCGCCAGCCGGCCGCCTCCGAGGGCGGTGAGAACTACGGCTGGAACCTGCGCGAGGGCGAGCGGCCCTTCCGCGGCGGCACGGGCCGCGGCCTGACCGAGCCGGTCATCACCTACCCCCTGCACAAGGACGGCAACTGCTCGGTGATCGCCGGGTACGTCTACCGCGGCACCGCCCTGCCCTGGCTTCGCGGCAGCTTCCTGTACGGGGACTTCTGCGCCGGCTGGGTCAGGGCCGCGCCCGCGGCGGAGCCGTCGAAGGCGGCCGAGATCGGCAGGGTCGAGCAGCTCTCCTCCTTCGGTGAGGGGCTCGACGGCGAGCTCTACGCGCTCAGCCTGCGGGGTCCGCTCTACCGGATCGAGCCTGTCTGACCCGCTCGATCAGCTCCTCGACCTGGTCGTTGAGCCGCGATCCGCGGGTCCAGCCGGCGTAGTGGGTCAGGAAGACCACCACTTCGCGCAGCTCGTTCTCGCTCAGGTCGCCCGCCCGCAGCGCGACGTCGAGCTGCACGGCGGTCAGCTCGTCGAGCCCCTGTCCGACGAGCAGCCCGAGCAGCAGCAGCCGGCGCTCCTTGACCGACAGGGCGGTCCTCGACCACAGGTCGGCGAACTGCCGCTCAGCCGTCATGCCGAAGGAGTCCACGGTCTCCATCGCGGGTTCTTTCATGGTGCGCTCCGAGGCTCGGGATGGGCGTCCTCATATCCTTTGCTACTTCCTGTGGTCTACCAATGGGGGTTGCACGAACGTTGTATCCCGGGCGACCGTAGAGTGTGGCGACCTGGCCCATACCATCATTTGGTGATCTGTAACAAGTAAAGCCAATCAATGGCCAAGATTTGGTCAAGATTTCTCATCGTGCATCCGGCCTCATTCCGCCTGAAAGCGGGCACAACAACTGCGTTGGTCCGTAAAGCGGAGGTAAGCCCTGGTGAAAAGGACACGGGCTTGGATCGCGCTCATGGTCGCGGTTTTCGCGCTGCCGGCGTGCGGGCAGCCGGAGTTCACCTACGTACGGGACAGGGAAGGCACCACCTATTTCAAGGTGCCCGCCTCGTTCACGCAGCTCAACGCCAATCCGATCGAACTGTATCTGACGGGTGACCGGCCCGGTTCGCTGGCGGCGGCGACACGCGCGCAGCGGGTCTGGTCCACGGCCTTCGACCAGTCGGCCGAGCCGTCGGTCAACCATCTGCTGAGCTCGTCCGACCCGTTCGTGTACGCCACCGTGCACAAGCTCACCGAGCAGCAGCGCGACGCGATCTCGCTCAACCGGCTGCGCGACTTCGTGCTGCCCGTGACGGACCCGATGCGCGAGCTGTACGAGCAGCAGGCCATGACCACCGGCCGGCCGCCCATGTTCGCCAAGTTCGAGCTCCTCAGCGACGACGTCCTCGCCCTGGAGAACGGCGCCAGAGGCGTACGGGTGCGCTTCAACTACCAGATCGGCGCCGACGTCCAGACGTTCGACCAGACCGCGATCCTCGACGAGAAGGGCGCGACGGTCTCGGTCATGCTCATCGGCTGCCGGGCGACCTGCTACCGCGACCGCGGCGCCGAGTTCGACAAGATCGCAGGTTCGTTCAAGCTGCTCCGGCTGCCCGGATGAGGGGACGTCAGTGACCACCACCGTTCAGCACGAAGGGCTGCGCGCCCCCGGCAGCGGGCCCTCCGACCCCGACTCCGTGACCAGGAAGAAGATGCAGTTCTGGGACCGGAGCAAGTTCCTCGTCGCGCTGGTCCTGGCCTACCTGATCCTCACCTGGAAGGTGATGGCCGACTGGACGGGCGTCGTGACCTTCCCCGAGGCGGCCTGGAAGATCGGGTACGAGTACCAGTGGATCTTCTGGCTGCTCGGCGCCGAGGCCCTGCGGCAACTGCACTTCCTCGTCAGCGAGCACTGGTCGGGCTACCACCGGTTCTGGAGCCGGAAGGTCTTCGGCGGGTTCGAGCGGTGGACGCACCGGCGCTTCGACGACTGGACCAGGTACCGCATCTCCAGAGCCCTGAAGATCGCCTTCTTCGTCACGCTGACCGCGCTCGTGGCGGGGGCGGTGCTGGACGTCAGCCCGTTCGTCGCCCTGTTGCAGGCGCCGACGCTGATCTGGCAGGCGCTGCCGTTCCTGCTGCAGATCGTCTTCCTGTTCTTCTTCGTCATCATCCAGTTCGTCGGCCTGTTCTGGTTCCTGTCCAGGGGCGGCGTGGAGACGTACTTCCCCGATGACATCAAGACCCGCTTCGCCGACGTCTGGGGACAGGACCACGTGGTCGAGCGGGTCCAGGAGAACATCGTCTTCCTGGAGCGGCCCGACGAGATCGAGCGGCGCGGCGGGTACGTGCCCAGCGGCCTGCTGCTGTGGGGCCCGCCGGGCACCGGCAAGACCCTGATGGCCGAGGCCGTGGCCGGCGAGACCGGCAAACCGTACGTGTTCGTGGATCCGGGAGCCTTCACGAACATGTTCATGGGCGTCGGCATCCTGAAGGTCAAGGGCCTGTTCAGGAAGCTGCGCAAGCTGGCGCTGCGGTACGGCGGCGTGATCGTCTTCTTCGACGAGGCCGACTCGCTCGGCAAGCGCGGCAAGCTGGCCCAGCAGGGACCGCCCGGGCAGGGCGGCTTCTCGGCGCACACCGGCCTGTCCGGACACTCCGGCTTCACTGCGCACTCCGGCTGCCACGGGATGACGTACCTGTCGGAGGAGAGCCGGTCGGTGCTGGCCTTCAAGGGCCGGCGCGAGGCCGCCGACCTGCCGGGCACCTGGCGCGAGCGCTTCTTCGCCGGCGGCGGCATGATGAACAGCGGCGACCCCGGCACCCTCCAGGCGCTGCTCACCGAGCTGTCCGGGCTCAAGAAGCCGCGCGGCTTCTTCAACCGGCTGGTCAGGCGGCTGCTCGGGATGCGGCCCAAGCCGCCGCCCAAATACCGCATCCTCGTCATGATGGCCACCAACCGTCCCGACGCGCTGGACGAGGCGCTGCTGCGGCCGGGCCGCATCGACCGCATCTACAAGGTCGGCTACCCGTCCAAGGCCGGGCGGGTGCGGACGTACCAGGGCTATTTCGACAAGGTCGAGCACGAGCTCACCGGGGAGCAGATCGACAAGCTGGCCACGATCACGCCGTACGCGACCGGGGCCACGATCAAGGACCTGGTCAACGAGTCACTGATCACCGCCATCCGTGACGGCCGGGAGGTCATCACCTGGTCGGACGTGCTGCGCGCCAAGCGGCTCAAGCAGCTCGGCCCGCCCGAGGACGTCGAGTACATCGAGCGCGAGCGGCACGCCGTGGCCGTGCACGAGGCGTGCCACGCCGTGGTGGCGTACGTGACCCGGTTCCATCTGGAGATCGACATCGCCACCATCGAGAAGGGCGCCGACTACCTGGGCATGGTCGCCTCGATCAAGCCCGAGGACCAGTTCACCCGCTGGAAGTCCGAGTACGAGGCCGACATCATGGTCTCCCTGGCCTCGCTGGCCGGCGAGCGCATGTTCTTCGGCGAGGACAACTCCTCCGGCGTCTCCGGCGACCTGCACGCGGCCACGTTCCTCACCGCGCTCATGGAGTCGTACTGGGGGATGGGCTCCGGCGTCACCTCGCTGCCCGCGCTCCAGGAGCTGGAGATCCACGGCGGCAAGGCCGTGCGCGGCCGGGGCGGCGGGGGAGGCGGCATCGGCATCACCGAGCGCGAGCCGGTGCGCGCCGCGCCCGACCTGACCCCCGACGTGCTGGGCGAGCGCATCGAGTTCAACCTGGTGCGGCTGCTGGAGAAGACCGAGCGGCTGCTGGAGGAGCACCGCAGGCAGGTGCTGTGTCTGGCGCACGCCCTGGAGACGCACAAGACGCTCAACGGCGACGACGTGGTGGCCGTCGTCCGCGGCGAGCGCGGACCGCTCGTGGACGGCACGATCTACGCCTCCGACGAGCTCTACGAGCAGCTGGAGGACTACCACCACGACGCGGCCAGGGCGCACAAGGAGCACAGCCGCATCGAGCGCGAGCTGCCCGGCCCGGTGGAGGAGGAGGCCGCGCCGCGGGCGGTCGCCTTCGCCGCCCCGGCCGCGGGCGCCGGCGCCGGCTCGGCCGTGGCGCAGGTGATCACGGCCGAGGTCACCCGGATCGATCAGGGCATCAACCCGGGCGTCGGGCAGGGCGTCGGGCAGGGCGTCGGGCAGGGGGGCGAACAGGGCGGTGATCGGCCCGAGTTCGTGCCGTGGGCGCCGGGCCCGCGGGCCGCCCCGGTCCCGGCAGCGGTCCCGTCGGTGGTCCAGGCGGTCCCGGCGGGGATTCCGGCCGCCGTCCCGCACGCGGGCTTCGGGCCGGTCGCCGAGGCCCGGCCGCGGCGGCGCGCCGGACGGGCCTGGCTGGTCGTGGCCAGCCTGCTCGGCCTGATCGCGCTGGCCCTGATCGCGGCGCTGGCGGTGACCGGCGCGGTGCCCGGCGCGGGCGCCGACGTCGCGGCGGCTCCCGCGCTCGCCTCGCCGGCCCTGCTGCTCCTGCTGTTCGTCGTGGTCGTCGGGGTGGTCGTGGGCGCCGGGCTCGCGTTCGTGGCGGTCAGGGGCGTACGGACGGCGCAGGCCAAGGCGGAACGCGAGCGGGACGAGGCCCACCGGCGGGCCCAGCTGCTGGCCGCGGCCATGGACCCGGACACCGCCATGCGGCTGCTCGGCTACGACGGCAACGGCAACGGGACCCGGGCCGATGGGTGATCTCATGGTCACTTAGAGTAAGGACGCATGAGCAAGGACGGCGTCGTGCGCAGCCTGGTCCCCGCCCGCATGGACCGCCTGCCGTGGGCGCCGTTCCACACCCGGCTGGTGATCGCGCTCGGCGTGGCCTGGGTGCTCGACGGGCTGGAGATCACCATCGCCAGCAACGTCGGGGCGTTCCTGCAGCGCCCCGACACGCTCGGCTTCACCTCCGCCGAGGTGGGCCTGTCGGCCACCGTCTACCTGATCGGCCAAGTGGCCGGCGCGCTCTACTTCGGCTGGCTGTCCGACCGGCTCGGCCGCCGGAAGCTGTTCATCCTCACGCTCGGCATCTACCTGGTCGCCAGCGGCCTGACCGCCCTGTCGTGGGACCTGTGGAGCTTCCTGGTGCTGCGTTTCGTGGCCGGGGCGGGCATCGGCGGCGAGTACGCGGCCGTCAACTCCGCCATCGACGAGATGATCCCCTCCCACTACCGGGGCCACGTCGACCTGGCCATCAACGGCACCTACTGGCTGGGGTCGCTGCTGGCCACCTCGGCCACGTTCCTGCTGCTGCACCCGGGCGGGCCGCTGGACCCCGACTGGGCCTGGCGGCTCGGGTTCGCGGTCGGGCCGATGATCGGCCTGGCCATCTGGGGGCTGCGCCGGCACCTGCCGGAGAGCCCGCGCTGGCTGATGACGCACGGCCGCGAGGAGGAGGCCGAGCTGGTCGTCGCCCGCATCGAGCGGGAGGTCGAGCGGGAGGACCGGGTCAGGCTGGAGCCGGTGCCGCAGGAGCAGGCGCTGGAGATCGTCCCCGAGCATCACGCGCCGCTGTCGCAGGTCGCCAGGACGTTGTTCCGCACGTACCCGGAACGGTCGGTGCTGGGGGCGACGCTGATGATCTGCCAGTCGTTCCTCTACAACGCCGTGTTCTTCACCTACTCGCTGGTGCTGACGCACTTCTACGGCGTCCCTGCGGGCTCGGTGCCGCAGTACATGTTCGCCTTCGCGGCCGGGAACCTGCTCGGGCCGCTGCTGCTGGGCAGGCTGTTCGACACGGTCGGGCGCAGGCAGATGATCTCGGCCACGTACATCACCTCGGGGCTGCTGCTGGCGGTGACCGGGTGGCTGTTCAAGGAGGGGATGCTGACGGCGGTCACGCAGACCGTGCTCTGGTCGGTGATCTTCTTCATCGCCTCGGCGGCGGCCAGCTCGGCGTACCTGACCGTGAGCGAGATCTTCCCGATCGAGCTGCGGGCCCAGGCCATCGCCATCTTCTTCGCGCTCGGGCAGGTCGCGGGCGCGTTCGGGCCGACGGTCTTCGCCTCGCTCATCGGCGACCAGCGCCACCCCGACCCCACCCGGCTGTTCTACGGCTACTGCTTCGGCGCCGGGATGATGGTGGCGGCCGGGCTGGTGGAGATCGTCTTCGGGGTGAAGGCCGAGCGCACGCCGCTGGAGCACATCGCGGCCCCGCTGACCTCCCGCCAGGCCACCCCTACCTAGCCGGGTCGTGCCCGGCCTGGTGCTCGGCGTGCGCGCGCGCCACCAGGGCGGCCAGCCGCTCGTCCCGGGCGACGCCGGCCCGCTGCCGCTCCGGCAGCTCGCCCAGCCGCGCCTCGGCCGCGAGCAGGTCGCGGTAGACCTCCTCGCGCCGCGCCGGGTCCTTCTCCACGTCCAGGTAGTCCTGGGCGTGCCGGCGGACGGCCGACACCACGTTCTGCGCCCGGCCGCGGGGGCTGGCCAGCGAGGCGGCCACGGTGACCAGCAGCACGCCGACGATCACCGACAGGGACAGCCCGGTGCTGATCTCGGTGACGTTCACCGGCTCGCCGTCGTTGATGAACGGCACGTTGTTCTCGTGCAGCGCGTGCAGCCCGAGCTTGACGCCGATGAAGGCCAGGATGACCGCCAGCCCGTAGGCGAGGTAGATGAGCCGGTCGAGCAGGCCGTCGATGAGGAAGTAGAGCTGCCGCAGCCCCAGCAGGGAGAACGCGGTGGCGGTGAAGACGAGGTAGACGTTCTGGGTGAGGCCGAAGATGGCCGGGATGGAGTCGAGCGCGAACAGCACGTCGGTGCCGGCCAGGGCGACCATGACGAGCAACATCGGCGTCATCACCCGGCGGCCGTCCACCACCGTGAACAGCCGGTCGCCGTCGTAGGTGTCGGTGGCGCGGAACATCCGGCGGGCCAGGCGGACCATGACGTTGTCGGTGTGGCCCTCGCCGCCCTCGGGCCGCAGCAGGTTGCCCGCCGTGAGCAGCAGGATCAGGCTGAAGACGTAGAACACCCAGGCGAACGTCTCGATCATCGCGGCGCCGAGGAGGATGAACCCGGTCCTGGCGACCAGCGAGAAGACGATGCCGAACAGCAGGGCCTTCTGCTGGTCGGCGCGCGGCACCCGGAAGCTCGCCATGATGACGAGGAAGACGAACAGGTTGTCGACCGACAGCGCCTTCTCCGTCACGTACCCGGCGAAGTACTCCGCGCCCGGCTCGGCGCCGCCGAACGCCCACACGCCCACGCCGAACAGCAGGGCGATCCCGACGTACAGGGCCGACCAGACGGCCGCCTCGCGCAGCGCGGGGACGTGCGCCCGCCGGACGTGGAAGAAGAAGTCGAACAGCAGCAGGCCGGCGATCCCCAGGATCGTCAGCCACCACACGGGCGCGGACACGTCCACGAACGCTCCTCGGGCTAGAGGCGGATCTCCAGGCGGCCGACCGGCTCGGCCAGTTCCGCCTCCTCGTAGGCGAAGTGCGAGGCCAGGGCCTGCGAGAGCCGTTCGACGCCGGCCCGGACCCGGTCGATCCTGGCCGGGTCGGCGATCATCTCCGCGCACGCCCGGTCCAGGCGGTCCAGCAGCTCGGAGATGACCTCGTGCTCCTGCTCCAGCTTCTTGACCACCGGCTCCAGGGCGGGGTCGCGCTCGGTGAGGGCGGGGAAGGTGCTGCCGTGCTCGACGTCGTGGTGCACGGTCAGCAGGCGGCGGAAGGTCGCGCAGAACACGCCGAGCGTCCAGTGGTTCTGGCGCAGCGCGAGCCGGTCGCCGTCCTGGCGCGGGGCCGCGGTCTCGGCGGCGACCTGCTCGACCGCGTCCCTGACCTGGCGGAGCTGGGCGCGGTAGCCGTCGTGCACGTCCACCAGGCGGCGGCCAAGCCGGGCCTGGTCGGCGGTCAGGGACGCGGGGTCGCCGCCCGCCGTCCTGGGCCGGCCGGGCTCGTCCAGGTCGGGGATCGTCACCGGGCGGCGGACCGGCTCGGGCGCGGGCCGGCCGCGCTCCCTGGCCACGGCCGCCCGTACGGCGGGCGCGACCTCCTCGGCGAACACCCGCAGGTCCCGCTCGGCCTCCACCCCCGGGGCCAGCACGAACCCGCTCATGCCCGCCTCGAACACCAGCTCCGTGAGCTGCTCGGCCCACAGGGCGGCGGGACCGTCGAGGAAGCCCGCGCCGGGCAGCGGCGACAGGCTGCCGCCGAGGTTGTAGACCTTGCGGATCGCCGCCGGGTCGCGCCCGGCGTCCGCGGCGGCCGCGTCGAGGATCCTGGCCTGCGCGGTCACCGCCTCGGGCGGGCTGTGGAAGGACGAGGTCAGCCAGCCGTCGCCGGTCCGGCCGGTCAGCTCCAGCATCCGCCGCCTGGTCGCGCCGATCCAGATCCCGATCGGGTGCGGCGGGAACGGGCCGGGCCGCGCGCCCGCCAGCCGGTGGTGGCCGCCGGAGAAGGTCACCGGGTCGCCCGGGGTCCACAGCGCCCGGATGACGGTGATCGCCTCGGCCAGCGCGTCGACCGACTCGCCGGGGGAGAGCCGGGGGCCGCCCATGGCGGCGATGGCATCCCACAGCGCGCCCGCGCCGAGCCCCAGCTCCACCCGGCCGCCGCTGAGGATGTCCAGCGAGGCGGCGGCCCTTGCCAGCACGGCGGGCGGGCGCAGCGGCACGTTGGCCACGTCGGGCACCAGCCGGACGCGCTCGGTGCGCTGCGCGATGGTGGCCAGCAGGGTCCAGGAGTCGAGGAATCCCGCCTGGTAGGGGTGGTCCTGGACGCCGACCAGGTCCAGGCCGAGCCGGTCGGCGAGCTCGGCGTGCCGCAGGACCCGGTCGCCGTCCGCCGCCTCGGGCGCGAGCAGCGCGCCGAACCAGACATCCTCCATGATCATCATCCCCCGGCCTCGATCGTCGTACGGCCGCCGTCCCCCGGACGGCCGACCTGCCCCAGCTAACCGTCTTTATTGGATTTACCCCCTAATAGCGGGACGGGTGGCGGCACGATTAACACGGCGTTCACATTCGGGCAAAAACCGGGAAATGGCCATCCATAAGACTCGGCGTGGCTGAGAGAAATCCCGAAAGGATCACCGTGAGCTACAAGGCTGAGTACATCTGGATCGACGGCACCGAGCCCACCGCTCTGCTGCGCTCGAAGACGAAGATCCTGGCCGACGGTGCCGAGCCTCCGGTCTGGGGCTTCGACGGCTCCAGCACCAACCAGGCCAAGGGCCACGCCTCCGACCGCGTGCTCCGCCCGGTGTTCACCTGCCCCGACCCGATCCGCGGCGGCGACAACGTGCTCGTGCTGTGCGAGGTCGAGGAGATCGACGGGACGGCCCACTCCAGCAACACCCGCGCCCTGCTGCGCCCGATCGCCGAGCGCTACGCCGCCCAGGAGTCCTGGTTCGGCATCGAGCAGGAGTACACCTTCTTCAAGGGCAGCCGCCCGCTCGGCTTCCCCGAGGGCGGCTTCCCCGCCCCGCAGGGCCACTACTACTGCGGCGTGGGCGCCGAGGCCGTGTTCGGTCGCGACATCGTCGAGCTGCACCTCGACCGCTGCCTGGCGGCCGGCCTGGCCGTCTCCGGCATCAACGCCGAGGTCATGCCCGGCCAGTGGGAGTTCCAGATCGGCCCGGCCGGCCCCCTTGAGGTCTCCGACCACATGTGGGTCGCCCGCTACCTGCTCTACCGGACGGCCGAGGAGTTCGGTGTCGAGGCCACCCTCGACGCCAAGCCCGCCCGCGGCGACTGGAACGGCGCCGGCGCGCACACCAACTTCTCCACCAAGGCGATGCGCGAGAGCTACGACGCCATCATCACCGCCTGCGAATCGCTCGGCGAGGGCGACAAGCCCATGGAGCACGTCTCCCAGTACGGCGCCGACATCGAGCTGCGCCTGACCGGCCACCACGAGACCGCCCCGTGGAACAAGTACACCTACGGCGTGTCCAACCGCGGCGCGTCCGTGCGCATCCCGTGGCAGGTCGAGGTGGACAAGAAGGGCTACATCGAGGACCGCCGCCCGAACGCCAACGTCGACCCGTACGTGGTCACCCGCCTGCTGGTGAACACCTGCTGCGAGGCCCTGGAGAAGGCCGGCCAGGTCTGATCCGCCCGCACGCCTGAGCAGCCGCCCCCGGCCGGGGGCGGCTTCTCGCGTGTCAGATCCGGAACTCCAGGTCCGGCACGATCTCCGCCACGTCCATCTGCGCCTTCTGCAGCCGGCCCGAGAAGTCCCAGTTCATCGCCTGCCAGCGGGTGAACTGGTCGAGCACCCACATGCCCGACTGGCGGCTGCCGTTGCCCGACTTGCCGTTGCCGCCGAAGGGCAGGTGGGCCTCGGCGCCGGAGGTGGAGTTGTTGACGCTGACCATGCCGGCCGAGATGCCCTCGCGGAAGCGGAAGGCGTGCTTGGGGTTGGTCGTGTAGATCGAGCTCGACAGCCCGTAGCCGGGGCGGTTGGCCAGCTCGACGGCCTCGTCCAGGGTGGAGAAGGTGGTCACGCCGACGATCGGGCCGAACGTCTCCTCCAGGAACAGCCGGTCGCCGGGCCGCACGCCGTCGACGATGACCGGGTGGTAGTAGAGGCCGCCGTCGCCGTCGAAGTCGCCGCGCGGGTTGTCCTTGGTGATCCTGCCCGCGCTGCCCGAGACGATCTCGTGGTGGGGCTGGATCCAGGTCAGGTACTCCTCGTACCGGTCGGCGAACTTCTGGTCGAGCAGCGGGCCGGCCAGCACGTCCTGCTCGGGGTCGCCGATCCTGGCCTCCCCGGCCGCCCGCGCGAACCGCTCGACGAACTCGTCGTGCACGCTCTCGTGCACGATGACCGTGCCCAGGCTGGTGCAGCGCTGACCGGCGGTGCCGAAGCCGGAGAACAGCGCGCCCTCGACGGCCAGGTCGAGGTCGGCGTCCGGCATGATCACCATCGGGTTCTTGCCGCCGAGCTCCAGGCACGCCGACTGCAGGTGGCGCCCGGCCAGCTCGCCGACCTTCCGGCCGACCTCGCTCGACCCGGTGAAGCCGACCTTGTGCACGCTGCCCTCCTCCAGGGCCAGCTCCAGCCCCGCGAAGGTCTGCGCGCCGTCGGCGAAGACCACGTTGAGCACCCCGTCGGGCAGCCCCGAGGCGGCGAACAGCCGGTACATGGCCTCGGCGGAGGCGGCGGCGTACTCGGCGGGCTTCCACACCACGGCGTTGCCGCACAACAGGGCGGGCACGAGGTACCAGGACGGCACGGCCACGGGGAAGTTGCCCGCCGTGATCACCGCGGCGACCCCGACCGGGTTGCGGAACGTGAACAGGTTCTTGTCCGGCATCTCCGACGGAACGGTCTGCCCATAGAGCCGGCGGCCCTCGCCCAGGAAGAAGTCGCAGGTGTCGACGATCTCCCGCACCTCGCCCAGCGCCTCGGCGTACGGCTTGCCGATCTCCCGGGTGACCAGGCGGGCCAGGCTCTCGGCGTTGGCCTCGACCAGCCGCCCGATGGAGGCGATCACCCGGCCGCGCACCGGCGCCGGCACCTTGGCCCACTCGCGCTGGGCCTCCTTGGCGGTGCGGCAGGCGGCGGCGAACGCGGCGGCGTCGGCCAGGCCGACCCGGGCCACGACCTCGCCGGGGCGGGCGGGATTGGTCGACTCGTACACGCTCTCGCCGGTGGTGTCCTTCCCACCCACGATTGACACGATCTGACGGCTCACCGGTGGCCTCCTCGTAGTTCCTCCGGACAGACAATCATCTCGCCGGAAAAAACCCAAGAATCCCGCCAGCGTGCGCTTCAGTGTGCGGTTCAGCGCGGGCTGCCGAGCACCTCGCGGATCACGTGCCGGGCGTTGGCCGCCATGGCCGGGTTGGTGTCCTTGTAGTAGGGGAGCTGGATGAGCGCCATGGACAGGGCCCGGCCGCGGCCGCGCGCCCAGGTGGCGTCGTCGGCGCCGAGCGCGGCCCGGAAGACCTCGCGGGCGGCGGGCGGCAGCAGGTTCCAGGCCGGGATCAGGTCGCAGGCCGGGTCGCCCGCCCCGGCCGTGCCCCAGTCGATGACCCCCTCAGCCGGCCGTCGAGGCGGGACAGCGGGCCGCCCCGGTAGGCGCCGGGCGCCCCGGCGGGCTCGACCTCCCGCAGCGCGGCGACGAACGCCGCCAGGTCGGCGGCCAGCGCCTCCCCGTCCCCGGAGAGCGTCCCGGCCTCCGGATTGTCGCCGTCCAGCCACCGGCACACCGACCACGGCCAGGGGAAGCCCTCACCCGGCAGGCCCTGGCCGAGCACCGAGGGGATCGGGACGGGCAGCGCGGGGGCCAGCAGCGGCAACCACCGCCCCTCCCTGGCGACGTCGCCGACGCCCTGCCTGACGCGCGGCAGGCGGACGGCCAGCTCGTCGCCGAGCCGGAAGACCGCGTTGACGGTGCCGGAGGAGGGGAAACGGCGCAGCGGGAGACCGGCCCACCGCGGGAACTGCGCGGCCAGCAGCCGCCGGACGAGGGCCTCGTCGATGTCGGCCTCGTCCGCGTGCATCCTGCCGCCCATGCGCGTCCCCTCCGGTCCGTACGATCCGCGGGGGCCATGTCAGCGGACCGGGGGCGGGCGCGTCAAGTCGTTGTCGCCGCCCTCACCACGACCTGGTCGGCACCGGGCCGCCGTCGCCGAGCTCGTGCCGGGCGTCGCTGGACAACCGGCCGGCCAGGTCGGCCAGCGCCCGCGCGACGGCCAGCTCGTCCCCTACCTCGGGCATGGACGGGTCGGCGGGGTTGCGGCGGGCGTGGCCCGACCCTTCGACCCGCGTGCCGTCCGGGACGGTCAGGACCGCCCGCGCCGAGGTGTCGTCGCCGTCCTCGGCGAGACTGATCCGGACCGTCCACTCCTTGGCTTCCATGGCTCGCCTCCTCCCGCGTACGGCTGCCCGGACACACGGCGGTAAACCGTATGGCCCGGCTACGGGCGGCGTGGGCGGCGCCACCGGTCGTTGGCGCGGATCCAGGCCGCGTCCCAGTCGGCGTACCTGCGCCGGTCCAGCAGCCGGCGCAGCGCCGCGACGGCCCCCAGCACCAGCAGGAAGGCCAGCACCTGGACGAACGCCGCCATGCCCACGCCACGCAGGACCACGTCGGTGCGGCTCGGCGGCGGCGTCGTGGGGTCGCCCTCGCCGTCGATCCACAGCGGGACGGTCTGGCCCACCCGCGTGCCGGCCGGGACCTGCACCTGCCCGGTCCTGGCCACTCCCGCCGGGGTGGTCCAGCTCGCCGGGACCATGGTGGTCGCCGCCTCGCCGAACGACGGCCGCACGGGCCGCGGCTCCCGCAGCGTCGTCGCGGTCACCTGTTGCCGGAAGCCGGGGCCCACGCGGGCCTCGCGCAGGCCGCCCTCGTAGGTGACCCGGCCGGCCAGCACGGCCGGCCAGACGCTCAGCAGGACGAGGAGCACCGCCACCGCCAGCCCGGCGCTCTCCAGCCGGTCGGAGCGGCGGCGCAACGGGTTGCGGTCCGGCCGGTGCCTGCGGATCCGCAACATCGCGGCGTTCATGACGGCCCTCATCGCGCACCTCCCACGGTCACCTTTCCTCCTTCCCGCAGAAACGGCCGGTAGCCCGCCCGCGGGCTGCCGCCGTGCAGGTCAGCTCCAGGGCGCCGTCGGGTACCAGATGAGGTCGCGGCGGGCCAGGATCCGGACGTCCCAGTACAGAAGGGTGAAGACGCCGGCCACGACGAGCGCCGCGCCGGTGATGAGGGCCAGGCGGGTCGGGGTGGCGGTCAGCCAGCGGTGCGCACGGCCCCCGGTGGCCAGGGCGAGCAGCACGAACAGGACCGACATGACGACGATGTTGCCGGCCGACTGCAGCATGAACGCCAGCGCGCCGTACAGGGGGTTGTGGCTCTCGGCGGCGTCCCTGAAGAGCTGGCGGAACAGCGGGAACGGGCGGCCGATCAGGAAGCCGCCGATCAGCGCGCCCATGACGGCCATGCGGGCCCTCGGGTGGCGGGCCAGCGGGTCGGGCAGGTAGCCGAGCGCGGCCAGGCCCAGGTAGAGGAAGGCCAGCCCGATCAGCCCGAACGTGACCATCGCCTGGATCAGGCCGGGGGACAGGGTGCCCGGCGCGGGCCTGGCCGTGGCGAACTGCGGCATGGCGGTGCCCACGATCCCCACCACGACGCCGTACGCGCCGGACACGGCCAGCGCGCCGGCCGCCAGCCAGCCGAGCGGGCGCAGCGTCCCGCGGATCCGTTCGCCGACCGACGGCCTGGCCCCGACCAGGGGCGCGACCGCGCCGAGCGCGGCGATGTTGCAGGCGGTGAACGAGCCCGCCAGGCCGGAGGCGAAGGCGAACACGATGCCGGAGAGCGTCCCGGCGATGGGGGTGGCGTCGGCGTCGCGGCCGAGCATCGTGTCGGCGACCGTCGAGCCGATCGTCTGGTCCACGAACTCGGCCGACCACACCACGGTCAGCAGGAATCCCGCCAGGGCGCTGAGCAGCAGCACGAGTCCGCGGCGGCGGGCGGGGGCGGAGTCGACGGCGGGGGTCGCGGCGAGGGGCAGGGTCATGGTGGTTCCCCTTCTCGTCCAGCGGGAGGCGGCGCCCGCACACGGGCGGACGCCGGGCGTCCCGGGGGGGTGAACGTGTACACGCCGTGCAAGTTCTGTGACGACTTCTGTGACGACGGCCTGGACGTGATCAGGGCAGGGCGCCAGGCCGGACATGGCCGGTTGGTGGGAACTCCGAACGGGATATTGCCACGTTTAGCACGAAATTCCGGGTTGTAAAAGGCGCCGCCCACCCCTGCCGGGACGTCATATCTTCTTGATCCGCACCCCGCTCCCGCCGACGACCCGCTGCGCGCGCCCGAGCCGGACGGTGAGCCCCGGCATCCCGGTCAGCGGGCTCACGTCGAGGTCGTGCCCCATGTTGATCAGGCTCAGGGTGCGCAGCCGGGGGAGGGCGGCCAGGGGCGACAGGTCGGTCACGCCGGGGCAGCCGGCCAGCGTCAGCCGGCTGAGCTGATCCTGGCTGCGCAGCGGGGCGAGATCCGTCAGGGTGCCGAGGCCGCGCAGGTGGAGGCTGGTCAGGGAGAAGCGGTCGAGTGCCGCGAGGTCGATGTGATCGAGGTCGTTGAGGTACAGGTCGGCGACGGAGGGACAGGACCGGGCGGCGACATCGAGGCAGGCGGCCGCCCCGGCGACGCCGTCCAGCCACAGCGTCTTGAGCAGCCGCATCCCGGCGAACACCGTCACGGGAACCGGCAGGCGGTCTCCCATGAGGAACAGGAACTCCAGCTCGCTCTGCCGGGACAGCGGCTCCTGCCAGGAGTCCTCACTGTCGTCCGGTAGGTCGATGCCGAGTTCGCGCAGGCGAGGCAGGCGGTCGAGGATGCCCGGATCGAACGGGACTCCCTGGAGCCACAGCTCGTCGAGCGCCGGCAGCCGCTCCATGGCGCCGAGGTCGGGCGCGGGCGCGGTGAGCCAGCGCAACTGCAGGGTTCGCAGGTGGGGCAGCAGCTCCACGCCGTCCAGGGAGCTGAGCGGGGCGTCCTGCACGCTCAACACCCGCACTTGCGGCATGTCGCGGAGGAATCGCAGGTCGGTGAGGGGGTCGGTCACGGTGACGGTCACGTTGGCCGCCTTCAGGCGGGCGGCGGCGCGGAGATGGCGGGAGCCGAAGAAGGTGACGTCCTCCATGTCGGCCAGGACGCGGCGGGCGTAGACGTCGGCGTCGAAGTACTGCCACCCCTGGCGAAGCTGGTCCTGCACGCCGTAGCGCTGGTCGGAGGCGTAACCGGCCAGGCGGTCCAGGGCCTCCGGGCCGTTGGTCAGGTATGTCGTGCGGACCGTCAGCGCCGCGCGCTGCACCGGCAGGGCCGTCAGGTCGCGGGGCAGGCGGCGCAGGATCTCCTCGCCCGCCGCCGCCAGCAGGGTCGCCTCCTCCTCCGTACGCGGCGGGATCACCTCCGCCAGGCACGCCTCCACCCGGTCACGCAACACCGCCGGGATCTCCTGGACGGTCTCCAGGCACGCGGCCACCAGCAGCCGCAGCCGGCGGGCGTGCTTGCCGCCCTGGTCGGCGCGGTCCAGCAGGCCGCGCAGCAGCTCACCGCGCAGCCGGCCGTTCGCGTGCCCGGCGGCCATCACCACGACCTCGCGCCACTGGTCCAGGTGGGCCCGCTCGACCGCGGCCTCGACGTCCTCGTCCTCCACGAGCTGCCCGGCGGCCAGGTACTCCTGCACGGTCCGGTGCGCGAAGTCGATCCGGCCGGGCACCGGCTCGCGCAGCACGCCGCTCCTGCGCAGCAGGTGTTCCAGCACGTCGGGGGCGGTGTGCGAGACGCGGGTCATCGAGGCGAGCTTCTGCTCGACCCGGCGTAGCGCGGTCGACTTCGACAGCTCGGAACGGCCCATCGACACCAGCCGCCAGGCCAGGTCGCGCAGGATCCACACCTTCTGGCCGGGGTCGAGGGACACGTCGTCGTCGATCCGCCGCTCGGCGTCGCGGCGTTCCAGCAGCAGGCTGAGCACGGCGTCGTAGAAGCCCATCCGGCTGCGCGGCAGCTGGGTGCGGCGGTCGAGGTTGAGCGCGCACAACATGGCGGCCAGCAAGGGAGTCGAGGCGACCACGCCCAGGTGCGGATTCGACTCCATGCGGGCCAGCAGGGCGACCTCGTAGCCCTCCAGCTCGCCGGGCTCGCACGGCAGGCTCGGGCAGTCGCGCATCGCGACGTGCCACTGGCGGATCAGCTCCCGCTGGTCGTCGGGGGTCATCGGCTCCAGCGTGGAGGCCGCGAACCCCTCGTCGGCCAGCCAGCGGGCGTCGGCGGCGGTCGGACGCGAGGTCACCACGACCCGCAGCCCCGGATAGGCCGCCAGCAGCCGCGACAACCACTCCCGCACGGCCGGCCGATGCCGGACGAGCAGCTCGTCCACGCCGTCGACCAGCAGCAGGCCGCGGCCGGAGTCCAGCACGCGCTCCACCCAGCCGCGCGGCATGCGCCCGGCGACCTCCCGCGCGACGTCGTCGAGGAAGGCGGAGGGGGCAGGCAGCCGTCCCGACGAATGGCTCCTCAGCTTGATCATCAGCGGCACGCAGCCGTTCCAGGCGGCCAGGTCGCCCGAGAAGCCGCCGCGCGCGGCGGTCACCGCGAGCCAGCGCAGCAACGTGCTCTTGCCCGAACCCGCGTCGCCGCGCAGCAGCGTGAGCCGGGCGCGGCCGAGCGCCGACTCGATGCGCTCGGCGCCGCGCTCGGCGGGATGGCCGCCGGTGAGCGCGGCGATCGACAGCCGCTCCGGCGCGCGCGGCCCGCGCTCGCCGGAGGAGACGTTGAGGCTGATGTAGGCCATGCTCAGCGACGTGCGCGGGCGGTAGGTCTCCACCCGGACGCCGAACAGCTCGACCTCGTCGAGGGTGCGGCTGGCGAAACCGAGGTAGAGGCGTTCGAACGCGGCGTCGTCCTGGGTGCCCTCCGGGGCCTCCAGCGTGCGCTGCGGCAGCCTGGCGAGCAGCCGTTCCACGCCCTCGGCCAGGCCGCTCAGCCTGCCCAGCGTCTCGGTGGCGGCGCGCGGCACGTACTGGGGGAGCTGCCGCATCAGGCCGACCAGGCAGTCGACGGACTCGGCGAGCAGCACGGCGTACAGGCGGTCCTCGGCCTCGCCGAGGCGCGGTTCAGGGAGGGCGGCCAGGACGCGCTCGGCGAGCTTGGCCGGGTCGGCGTCGGACTCGAACAGCGCCTCGTCCGACAGGTCGGCGGCGCGCAGCGCGGCCACCGTCTCCAGCAGGACGGCGGCCCGCGCGGACTCGTCCAGCCCGCGGAACTCCTGCTCGATGAGGCGCGACAGCCGCCCCTCGACGGCCAGCGCGATGCCCTGGAGCTGGTTGTCGATCTTGCGAGGCGCCAGCCGGTCACGAAAGCCGCTCTGGACCAGGTCCTTCAGCTCACTCGTCCGGTCCTTGCGCGCGGCGCGGACGGCCAGCCATTCGCGCATGGCGCGCTCCGCGACGCTCTTCCCAGCGGCGGTCAGGGCCGCCTCGATGCCCGGCATGCCTTCTATATAAGACGATCTTTACGATCACGCGGTGAAATCGGCGAAGTCGAACCCCGGCGACACGACGCAGCTCACCAGCACCGCCTCGTCACCCGCCGGGCGCGCGGACTGCCACACGCCGCCGGGCACGACCGCCTGCGGCACCTGCCCCCGCTCGACCAGCGGGCCCAGGACGACGTCGCGGTCTCCCACGGTCAGGCTCAGCGGGCCGCCCCGGTGCCACAACCACACCTCGTCGGACCTGACGACGTGCGGGACGGACTCCTCGCCCGGCTGGAGCAGGAAGTAGATGCCGGTGGCGCTCGCGCGCGGCCCCGGGTAGCCGTCGGGCCGGACCGTGACGGGCGAGCGCCAGGTCTCGCGGTACCAGCCGCCCTCCGGATGGGGGAGCAGGTCGAGCGCGGCGGCCACGGGCGGCCGCTCGGCGAAGGCGACGGGCGCGCCGGTGACGTCGCGCCGCAGGAAACGGGTGCCGTCGAGGACGGCCTGGCCGTCGAGCGCGGCGGCCAGCGCCAGGGCGGCGGCTTCGTCGGCGACCTCGGTGGGCGCGCCGTCGGGATAGATCCTCAGCTCCACATGGCCGATCTTACGAGGGCCCGGGGCGCGCGGGGACCGCGTCCGGCGGACGGGCCGCCCGCCGAGCGAACTGTCGGTCGGCCTGGCTAGTCTGCGGCAGGTGATCGAACGGTGGAGCCTTGATCAGGTGCTCGCCCTCGCCCCCGACGCGTCGTCCAGGAAGGCGGCTCAGGGGGTGGCCGCGGCGGGCAAGTGGTCCTCGCGCGGCACGACGGGCAGCGTCCTCTACGGCGAGTGCACGGGCAGCGGGTCCAAGCCCTACCTGGCGTGCGTCGACCTGACCGAGCCCGCCTACCGGTGCAGCTGCCCCAGCCGCAAGTTCCCCTGCAAACACGCGCTGGGCCTGCTGCTGCTGTGGTCGGCCGACGGCGTGCCCGCCGAGGAGGCCGCGCCGCAGTGGGTCACCGAGTGGCTCGACGGCCGTGCCGAGCGCGCCGCCAGGTCCGCGGCCCGCGCCGAGACCACGCGCGACGATGCGACCGCGACCGCGACCGCGACTGGGGCTGGGGCTGGGGCTGGGACCGGCACTGGTGCCGGGGCGGGGAAGGCGGAGTCGGTGCGGCAGGCGCGGGTGGGGGCCGGGCTGGCGGAGCTGGAGCGCTGGCTGGCCGACCAGATCCGCCAGGGCCTCGCGTCCTCCGCCGAGCACGACTGGGACGGCCTGGCCAAGCGCCTCATCGACGCCCAGGCCCCCGGCGTCGCGGGCCTGCTGTCCCGGCTGACCCAGGTGCGCGCGGAGGACGACTGGCCCGGCCGGCTCCTGGAGGAGTACGCGCTGGTCAACCTGCTCGCCGTCGCCCACCGCCGCCGCGCCGAGCTGCCCGCCCTCCTGGCCGAGACCGTCCGCATCCGCACCGGTTTCCCGGTCACCCGCGAGGAGGTGCTGGCCGGGCCGGCGGTGCGCGACCACTGGCACGTGCTCGGCCGCCGCGACGACGAGCACGACCGGCTGACCGCCCGCCGAGTCTGGCTCAAGGGCCGCGCCACCGGCCGGGCCGCGCTGATCCTCTCCTTCGCCCCGCCCGGCCAGGCCCTCGACGCCTCGCTGGTCACGGGCACCACGATCGAGGCCGACCTCGCCTTCTACCCGGGCGCCGCGCCCCTCCGCGCCCTCGTCGCCGCCCGCCACGACACCGACCCCCTTCGCGGCGAGGGCGCTCTACCGGCCGGGGTGCCGGCCGGCGAGGCGCTGGAGGAGGTGGCGCGGGTGCTGGCCGACGATCCCTGGACCGAGTCGTGGCCGCTCGTGCTGGCCGGCGTCGTCCCCGGCCGCACGGCGGTCGGCGGGCTGCCGCTGCACCCCCGGGCCCGCGACCCCTGGCGGCTGATCGCCGTCTCCGGCGGCCGTCCCGTCACGCTGGCCGCCGAATGGACGCCGCAGGGCCTGCGCCCGCTCACCACCTACGACGACGACGGAACGGCGGTGCTCCTGTGACCTGGGACGACCTGGCCTCCACGGCCCTGGTGGGCACCGACCGCAGGCCGTACCGGGGAGACCTGCTGGCGGCCGCCGCCGTCGAGACGGCCCGGCGGCGCGCGGGCCGCGGCCCGGTCGAGGCCGCGCCGCCGCCCCTCGCCCCCGCCGAGGAGCTGCCCGCCGTGGGCAGGCGCGCGGCCGAGCGGCTGGTCCGGATCATGGGCGGCGACTACGACCGCCTGCTGCCCGAATGGCTGGCCGCGGCCGCCGCGACCGGCCGCAGGGTGCCCTGCGACGTGCTGCCCGACCTGCTCGAAAGGGGCCGGCGCGACCGCTCGATCCGCGCCCACCTGGGCGTCCTGGCCGGGCAGCGCGGCCGGTGGCTGGCCGGCCTCAACCCGGCGTGGGGCTACCTGCTGGAGGAGCCGACCGGCGAGACCTGGGAGCTCGGCGGCCCCGCCGACCGCCGCGCCCATCTGCGCGCCCTGCGCGCCGCCGACCCCGCCGCGGCCAGGGAGCTGCTGGAGAGCACCTGGGAGCGGGAGACGTCCGACGACCGGGCCGAGTTCGTCGAGCTGCTGGCCGACGGGCTCGCCATGGGCGACGAGCCGTTCCTGGAGGCCGCGCTCGACGACCGCCGCCGGGAGGTCCGCCAGGCCGCCGCCAACCTGCTGACCCGGCTGCCCGGCTCCCGCCTGTCCAGGCGCATGGCCGAGCGGGCCCGCGCCTGCGTGTCGATCTCCGGCTCGGCCATCGCCGTCGAGGCGCCCCTGGAGTGCGACCGGGCGACGGAGCGCGACGGCGTGCGTCCCAAGCCGCCGCGCGGCATCGGCGAGCGGGCCTGGTGGCTGCAGCAGATCCTGGCCCGCGCCCCGCTGGGCTTCTGGGGCCGGCCGCCGTCCGCGCTGCTGAAGATGCGCATCCCCGACTGGGACGCCGAGGTGAAGGCCGCCTGGGTCCGGGCCGCGGTGCTGCAGAAGGACCCCGAGTGGGCGCGCGCGATGTTCGGCTGGGACCCGATCGCCGACCTGCTCGAAGCGCTCCCGCCCGCCGAGCAGCAGGAGCTCGCCGCGGGCTTCGTCCAGAAGCACGACCTCGACAGCCAGTTGATCATGGTGCTCGGCGGCGTGTCGTCCCATTGGCGGGAGGGTCTGGCCACGGCCGTCCTGCACAAGATCGTCAAGGTGGCGGCCGTCCAGCCGTGGAACCTCGGCGAGCTGGTCAAGCTGGCGGGCGAGCACATCGACCCCGCGCTGTTCCCGCTGGCCGAGAGCTACTCGCCGGTGGCGCCGATCCAGCAGGTCGCCGCCCTCCTGCGTTTCCGTGCCGACATGTACAAGGAGCTCGCATGACCGTCCTGCGTCCCCACGCCGAAGACCAGTACGCCGAGGAACTGGCCTACCTGGCCAAGGACGACGACCGCCCCCGGCCCCCCGGCTGGAAGTTGTCGCCGTGGGCGGTGACCCGCTACATCCTGGGCGACGACGACCGCGTCACCCCCAAATACGTCGGCGCCCGCCGCATCGTCGAGGTCGCCGTGGCCACGCTCGCGACCGACCGCGCGCTGCTGCTGCTCGGCGTGCCCGGCACGGCCAAGACGTGGTTGTCGGAGCATCTGGCCGCCGCCGTCAGCGGCGACTCGACGCTGCTCGTCCAGGGCACCGCGGGCACTGCCGAGGAGGCCGTCCGGTACGGCTGGAACTACGCCAGGCTGCTGGCCGAGGGCCCCTCGTTCGAGGCGCTGACCCCCTCGCCGGTGATGCGGGCCATGGCCGAGGGGCGGGTCGCCCGCGTCGAGGAGCTGACCCGCATGCCCTCCGACGTCCAGGACGCGCTGATCACCGTCCTGTCGGAGAAGACGCTGCCGATCCCCGAGCTCAACCGCGAGGTCCAGGCCGAGCGCGGCTTCAACGTCATCGCCACCGCCAACGACCGCGACCGGGGCGTCAACGAGCTGTCCAGCGCCCTGCGCCGCCGGTTCAACACCGTCGTGCTGCCCGTGCCCGCCAGCGCCGAGGAGGAGGTGCACATCGTCGCGCGCCGCGTCACCCAGCTCGGCCGCTCGCTGGAGCTGCCGGAGACCTCCACCGGCCTGGCCGAGATCAGGCGCGTGGTGACCGTCTTCCGCGAGCTGCGCGCCGGCGTCACCGAGGACGGCCGCACCAAGGTCAAGTCGCCGAGCGGCACCCTGTCCACGG
This sequence comes from Nonomuraea sp. NPDC049758, assembly GCF_040674635.1. NCBI lineage: Bacteria > Bacillati > Actinomycetota > Actinomycetes > Streptosporangiales > Streptosporangiaceae > Nonomuraea > Nonomuraea sp. NPDC049758. The sequence goes on along the minus strand of NZ_JBFAMZ010000003.1, from coordinate 44,035 downwards.
CCGAGGCGATCTCGGTGCTCACCAGCGGCATCGCGCTGGCCGCCCACTTCGGCGACGGCGTGCTGCGGCCCTCCGACGTCGCGGCCGGGATCGTCGGCGCGGTGGTGCAGGAGCCGGTATCCGACCGGGTGGTGTGGCGCGAGTACCTGGAGACCGTGGTGCGCGAGCGTCCCGACTGGCGCGACTTCTACCGCGCCTGCCGCGAGGTGTCATGAGCGCCGTCTCCGTGCTGGGCGTGCGCCACCACGGCCCCGGCTCGGCCCGCGCGCTGCGGCGCGAGCTCGAACGCCTGCGCCCCGACGCGATCCTCGTCGAGGGGCCGCCGGAGGCCGACGCGATCGTGGCGCTCGCCCCCGACCTGGAGCCGCCGGTCGCGCTGCTCGCGCACGTGCCAGGCGCGCCGGCCAGGGCCGCGTTCTGGCCGTTCGCGCAGTTCTCGCCCGAGTGGCAGGCGATCCTGTACGGCGTCGCGGCCGGCGTCCCGGTGCGCTTCTGCGACCTGCCCGCCGCCCACTCCCTGGCCGACGACGATGAACACGACGAGGAGCACGACGAGTCCGGCGACGGGCTGCGGGCCGACCCGATCGGCGCGCTGGCCGCCGCGGCCGGGCACGACGACCCGGAACGCTGGTGGGAGGACGTCGTCGAGCACCGCGGCGACACCCCCTTCGGGGTGATCGCCGAGGCCATGGCCGCCGTGCGCGAGGGCCATGTGCCGGCCGGCCGGGAGGCCAGGCGCGAGGCGTACATGCGCAAGGCGCTGCGGGCCGCGATCAAGGAGGGGTTCGGCACGATCGCGGTGGTCTGCGGCGCCTGGCACGTGCCCGCGCTCGCCGGGCCGCTGCCCCCGGCCGCCGCCGACAACGCGCTGCTGCGCGGCCTGCCGAAGGTGAAGGCCGAGCTGACGTGGGTGCCCTGGACGTACGGGCGGCTGGCCTCCTGGAGCGGCTACGGCGCGGGCATCACCTCGCCGGGCTGGTACCACCACCTGTTCACCGCCCCCGACCGGCCGGTCGAGCGCTGGCTCACCGAGGCCGCCGCCGTGCTGCGCGAGGAGGGGCTGCCGGTCTCCTCCGCGCACGTCATCGAGTCCGTCCGCCTGGCCGCCACCCTGGCCGGGCTGCGCGGCCGGCCGCTGGCCGGGCTGAGCGAGGTGACCGAGGCGGCCAGGGCGGTGCTGTGCGAGGGCGACGACCTGGCCGTCGAGCTGATCCAGCGGCGGATGGTCGTCGGCGACCGGCTCGGCCACGTCACCGACGGCACCCCGATGGTCCCGCTCCAGCGCGACCTGCGCGAGCAGCGGCGGCGGCTGAAGCTGCGGCCCGAGGCCCTCGACCGGGAGCTCGACCTCGACCTGCGCAAGCCGCTCGACCTGGAGCGCAGCCACCTGCTGCACCGGCTGCGGCTGCTGGAGGTGGGCTGGGGCACGCCGGGGCAGGCGCGCGGCAAGGGCACGTTCCGCGAGTCCTGGACGTTGCAGTGGCGGCCCGAGCACGACCTCGCGCTCATCGAGCACGCCGCCCTCGGCACCACCGTCGCCGCCGCGGCCGCGCGGCGCGCCCGCGACCTGGCCGGGGCCGCGTCGGCGGCGCTCGCCGACCTGACCGCGCTGGTGGAGCAGTGCCTGCTGGCCGACCTGCCGCAGGCGCTGCCCGGCGTGCTGGCCGCGCTGTCGGCCAAGGCGGCGCTGGACACCGACGTCACCCAGCTGATGGCGGCGCTGCCCGCGATGGTCCGCGCCCACCGGTACGGCGACGTGCGCGGCACCTCGGCCGAGGGGCTGGCGGTGATTGTGCGCTCGATGCTCGACCGGATCTGCGTCGGGCTGCCGGTCGCGGTCACCGCGCTCGACGACGACGCGGCGGCCGAGCTGCTCAAACACGTCGACGCCGTGCACGCCGCCGTCGCCCTGCTCACCGAACCCCCCACCGCCCCGCCGCCGCCCGTGGCGGCCGACGAGGGGGAGGTGGATGGCGGCGGTGGCGCGGCGGAGGTGGACGGCGGCGGTGGCGCGGGGGAGACGGACGGCGAGGGCGGGGCGGGTGGTTCGCCGCGTGTCCGGTGGCTGGGGACCTTGCGGGGCATCGCCGACCGGCAGGACCTGCACGGGCTCATCGAGGGCCGGCTCACCCGCGTCCTGCTCGACTGCGGCGAGCTCGCCGACGCGGGCGACCGCATGTCCAGGGCCATGTCCCGGGGGCAGACCCCGGTCAGGGCGGCGGCCTGGATCGAGGGGTTCCTGTCCGGCGGCGGCCTGCTCCTGGTGCACGACCCGCGCCTGCTGGGTCTGGTCGACGCCTGGCTGACCGCGCTGCCCCCCGACCAGTTCACCGACGTGCTGCCGCTGCTGCGCCGCACGTTCGGCGGCTTCGCCGTGCCGGAGCGGCGGGCCGTCGGCGAGCGGGTGAGCGCGGCCGGCCGCACCGGCGGCGCCGGCGACGCGAACGAGCCGGACATCGACGAGCGGCGCGCGGCGGGAGCCGTGGCGACCGTGCTGGCGATCATCGGGAGAGACCGTGGATGAGCGCATGCGCAGGTGGCGGCTGGTGCTCGGGGGCGGCGACGCCGACGGCACCGGCTGCGCCCTGCAAGGTGCCGACGCGCAGATGGACGCGGCCCTGGCCGCCGTCTACGACCACGACGGCCGCGAGGGGCAGAGCCGGCGCGAGGGCGGCCTCGGGGCGTCCGCGCCGCGGGTGGCCCGCTGGCTGGGCGACATCCGCACGTACTTCCCGTCCACGGTCGTCCAGGTCATGCAGAAGGACGCGATCGAGCGGCTGAACCTCACCAGGCTGCTGCTCGAACCGGAGATGCTGGAGGCCGTGGAGCCCGACGTGCACCTGGTCGGCACGCTGCTGGCGCTCAACCGGGTGATGCCCGCGCAGGCCCGCGAGTCGGCCAGGGCGGTGGTGCGCAAGGTCGTCGAGGAGCTCGAACGCCGGCTGGCCGACCGCACCCGGGCGGCGGTGACGGGCGCGCTCGACCGTTCGGCGCGCACCCACCGGCCCAGGCGGGTGGCCGACATCGACTGGGACCGGACGATCCGGGCGAACCTCAAGAACTACCTGCCCGACCGGAACACGGTCGTCCCGTCGCGGCTCGTCGGCTACGCGCGCCGGCAGCGGTCGGTGCAGCGTGAGGTGGTGCTCTGCATCGACCAGAGCGGTTCGATGGCGGCCTCGGTGGTGTATTCGAGCGTGTTCGGGGCGGTCCTGGCCTCGATGCGGTCGCTGAAGACGTCGCTGGTGGTGTTCGACACGGCGGTGGTGGACCTGACCGAGCAGTTGCACGACCCGGTCGAGCTGCTGTTCGGCACCCAGCTCGGCGGCGGCACCGACATCAACCGGGCGATCGCCTACTGCCAGGGCCTCGTCACCCGCCCGGCCGACTCCGTCTTCGTCCTGGTCAGCGACCTGTACGAGGGCGGCGTGCGCGAGGAGATGCTGCGCCGGGTGGCGGCGATGACCCAGGCCGGCGTGCAGGTGATCGTGCTGCTCGCGCTCTCCGACGAGGGCGCGCCCTTCTACGACCACGACAACGCCGCCGCGCTGGCCGCGATGGGCGTGCCCGCGTTCGCCTGCACCCCCGACGCCTTCCCCGACCTGATGGCCGCCGCCATCGAACGCCGCGACATCGCGCGCTGGGCCGAACGCCACGTCGGCACCTGACGCGGGCACGCGGAAGACCGCGGCTCCGGACGCCGCGTCAGCACCTGACCCGGGCGCGCGACCGGCCGCGGCTCCACCCCCGCAGGGGAGCCGCGGCCGGGCCGGCGCTCAGTGGCCGGCCTGTTCGGGGCGGGCCCTGCGCGGCATGAGGAACGACAGGGCGAACGTCACGGCCAGCAGCCCGACCTCGACCCAGACGGTCACCTGCATCGCCGAGCCGAAGCTCCACTCGTGCTTGAGCAGGTTGAAGAAGAGCGTGCCGAGCACGGCGGTGCCGAGCGCGCCGCCGAGCTGCTGGACGGCGGTCATCGTGCCCGAGGCCGACCCCGACTCGTGCGGCTCGACGCCGGCCAGCACGATGTCGAAGAACGGCGCCATGGTCAGGCCCATGCCGATGCCGACCAGCGCCAGCCCGGGGGCGAGCTGCCAGACGCCCACGTCGGTGCCGGCCAGCTGGATGGTCACCCCGAGCACGGTCGCGCCGGCGGCCATGACGACCACGCCGATCTGCAGCAGCCCGCGGCCCAGCTTCTCCTGGAGCCCGGACATGGCCAGGCCGAAGCCGAGCACGCCGCCGACCGCCTGGGGAAGGCTGGCCAGGCCCGCCTTGAGCGGGCTGAAGTGCAGGCCGGCCTGCATGTAGATGCTGAAGACCAGGCTGAGGCCGATCATGCCGGAGAAGAACGCCAGACCGGCCACCAGGCCGCCGGAGAAGGCCCGCTTGCGGAACAGGCTGGGCGTGACCAGCGGGTCCTTGCCGGACGCGGCGCGGCGCGACTCGTACCGGCCGAACAAGGCGAAGACGACCAGCGAGGCGGCCATCGAGACGAACGTCCATGCGGGCCAGTCGAGCTCGCGGCCCTGGATCAGCGGGTAGATCAGCAGGAACCCGGCGACCGAGACCAGGCCGACGCCGACCAGGTCGAGCCTGGTGGCGTTCGAGAGGCGGTACTCGGGCAGGAAGCGGATGCCGGCGACGGCGGCGGCCAGGCCGATCGGCAGGTTGATCAGGAAGATCATGCGCCAGCCGGTGCCGAAGAAGTCGGCGTCGACCAGCCAGCCGGCCAGCACCGGGCCGCCGACCGACGAGATCGTCATGACGGGCCCGAACATGCCGAACGCCTTGCCGATCTCCTGCGGCGGGAACATCTCCTTGATCAGCCCCAGCCCCTGCGGCAACATCACGGCGCCGAACAGGCCCTGCAGCACCCGGCTGGCGATGAGCATCTCGGGGCTGCCCGCCACGCCGCACAGCAGCGAGGCGGCGGTGAAGCCGAAGGCGCCGATGAGGAACATGCGCTTGCGGCCGAACAGGTCGCCGAGCCGCCCGCCGGTGACCAGGCCGACGGCCATGGCCAGCGTGTAGCCGGCGCCGAGCCACTGCACGAGGCTGTCGCTGCCGCCCAGGTCGGAGCGGATGGTGGGGGCGGCGATCGTGGTGATCAGCGCGTCGAGCAGGTCCATCACCTCGGCGGCCAGGATCACGAAAAGGGCGGCCCAGCGCCACCGGTAGGGCGCGACGGCCTCCGTGGCCTGCCCCGCATTGGTCACTGTCACAGGAACTCCTTCAGAACGCCGTTCTTAGGTACGAACACTGTTCGTTTACGAACACCGTTTTAGTGGCGAACGCTGTTCGTGTCAAGTACAGTGTTCGCCATGGGGAGCAAGGAAGAAGCCGTGCCGGTGCCGCCGTGGCGCAAGTCCCGCAAGCAGCCGCAGATCAGGCGGCAGCTCAGCCAGGACCTCATCGTCGAGACCGGGCTGCGCGTCCTCGACGCCGAAGGGCTCGACGCGCTCAGCATGAGACGCGTCGCCCAGGAGCTCGACACCGGCCCCGCCTCGCTGTACGCGCACGTGGCCAACAAGGAGGAGCTGCTCGAACTGGTCTACGACCGGGTGCTCGGCGAGATCCGGCTGCCCGAGCGCGACCCCGGCCAGTGGAAGGACCAGCTCAGGTCGTACGCGCTGGAGGTCTACCGGGTGCTGAACAAGCACGCCGACGTCGCCAGGGCGGCCCTGGCGAACATCCCCTCGGGCGGCAACTCGCTGCGCACCGGCGAGTTCGTCTACGGGCTGCTGCTGGAGGCCGGCATGCCGCCGCGCGAGGCCGCGCTGTGCCTCGACCGCCTGTCCCTCTACCTCATCGGCGACGCCTACGAGGGCTCGGTGCACGTCAGCCGGATGCGCGCCGCCGGCATGACCTCGCAAGCGGAGTACTTCGCCTCCTTCGCCGGCCAGATCGCCGACTACTACCGAGCCCTGCCGCGCGACCGTTTCCCGTACCTGGTCGAGCACATCGACGACCTGATCGACGCCGGCGGCGAGGAACGTTTCCGCTACGGCCTGGAACTGCTGCTCGACGGCATCGAGTCGCGCATGCCTTAGGCCCAATTGCCTAGGCCCCGCGCCCGATGTGCCGGCCCGGGCTTCCTCGTAGCTTTACCGTCATGACTACGACTGTTGATCCGATCGAGGACGTCGCCCCGGCCCCGGCCGGGGTGTTGTCCGCGCAGTACCGGGCGCTCAGCGTCGGCCTGGTCGCGCTCGTCATGCTGGTGGCCTTCGAGGCGATGGCGGTGGCGACCGCGATGCCGATCGTGGCCGGCGACCTGGGCGGCATGCCCCTGTACAACCTGGCCTTCAGCGCCACCCTCGCGGCCAGCGTGATCGCGACCGTGCTCGGCGGCAGGTGGAGCGACGTGCGGGGGCCGGTGCAGCCGATCGCCGTCGGCGTGGTCGCCTTCGTGGCCGGGCTGCTGGTCGCCGGGTTCGCGCCCACGATGGAGGTGCTGGTCGCCGGGCGGTTCGTCCAGGGGCTCGGCGCCGGACTGATCCAGGTCTCCCTGTACGTGCTGGTCGCCCGGGTCTTCCCCGGGGCCATGCATCCCAAGGTGTTCGCGTTGTTCTCGGCCGCCTGGGTGGTGCCCTCCATGATCGGCCCGGCCATCGCCGGGTTCGTCGTGGAGAACGTGAGCTGGCGTTGGATCTTCCTCGGCGTCTCCGCGCTGGTCATCCCCGCGGCCCTGCTGCTGTGGCGCGGCACCGCGGGCCGCTCGGCCGAGCGCGGTTCCGCCGAACCCGCCCCCGGCCTCGGCCGCAAGCTCGTCTGGGCCACGCTGACCGCCGTCGCCGCCGCCCTCATCCAGTACGGCAGCGCCGCGAAGCTGGACGGCCTGCCGCTGCTCGTGGCCGGCGTCGTCCTGCTGGCCGTGGCCCTGCCCAGGCTGCTGCTGCCCGGCTCGCTGCGCGCCGCCCGCGGCCTGCCGACCGCCCCCGTGCTGCGCGGGCTGGCCTACGGCTCGCTCATGGCCGCCGAGGTGCTCATCCCGCTCATGCTGATGAACGAGCGCGGCCTGACCGCCACCGGCGCGGGCGTCGTCCTCACGGTGGGGGCGCTCGGCTGGTCCACCGGCTCCTGGATCAAGGGCCGTGGCACGATCAGCCACATGGTCGCCATCCGCGGCGGAGCCGCGATGATCGCCGTCGGCATCGCGCTGGTCTCGCTCGTGCTCGTCGACTCCCTGCCCATCGCGGTCGCCTACGTCGCCATGGCCATCTCCGGCCTCGGCATCGGCGCGCTGCACCCCACGGTGTCCGTGCTGGTGCTGGAGATGTCCAAGGAGGGCGAGGAGGGGCAGAACAGCGCGGCCGTGGGCGTCGGCGAGTCGGTGTTCACCGTCGTGGCCGTCGCCGTCAGCGGCGCCCTGTTCACCGCCACGGGCGAGAACTACGCCGTGGGGCTCGGATTCACCGTCGTGCTCGCCGTCCTGGCCTTCGTGCTGGCCCCCCGTTTTGTGCAGTCCGCCAAGGCAGGCACTATGGAAGGGACCGCGTCATAGTGATGAGAACGTCATAGTGCTGAGAACGCTGCCAAACGCATCGGCGTGGATGGCCTTCACCAGGCGCGACGACTCTCTCGTCATGGCTTAAGGGGGGTTCATGCCGCGAGTGCGGGAGCTGGAGGTCTTCCGGCTGGTCCTGCCGTACGGCGCGAGGTCGGAGAGCCTGCTCGTCAAGCTCACCGACCACGGCGGCATGACGGGCTGGGGCGAGGCCGTCTCGCCGGAGCCCAAGGCCTGGTCGCGGCTGGAGGAGTCGCTGGCCGCGCTGCTGATCGGCGTCGACTGGGAACACCCCGACGCCGTGCCGAGCGGCGATCCGGCCGTCGACATGGCCTGCTGGGACCTGTGGACCAGGATGCGCGGCGTGCCGCTCGCGCACGCGATCGGCGGCACCCGTACCTCGGTGATGGCCACCGTGCGCCTGGCGCCCGACCCGTCCGTCGAGAGCCTGGTCGCCCGCGTCAACCAGCAGGTCTGCGCCGGTTACGGGCACGTCACCCTCGACATCAGGCCCGGCTGGGACGTCGAGCCCGTACGCGCGGTCCGGCGCGCCTACCCCGCCCTGACCCTGGCCGTCGACGGCGGCAACGCCTACACCGACCTCGGCCAGCTCGTCGCCCTCGACTCCTACGGCCTGGAGGTCATCGAGCGGCCCTTCCCGCTCGGCGACGTGCACGCGCACGCCGCGCTCCAGGACGACGTGGCCGCCTCGGTCGCCGTCGAGGTGCGCTCGACCGCCGAGCTGGACGACTACCTGACCCTGCGCGCCGCCAGGGTGCTCCTGCTGCGCCCCACCGCCTTCCCGTCGTTGTCGGAGGCCCGGCGGGCGCACGACCGGGCCGCCGCCGCCGGCTGGGACATCCAGTGCGCGGGCGGCCAGGGAGCCGGCCTGGCCAGGGCGGCCACGGTGGCGGTCGCCAGCCTGCCCGGCTGCACGCTGCCGTGCGACGTCACCCAGCCGCCGAAGCAGAACCAGATCGTCACGCCGCTGGTGGGTGCGAACGCGGGCGTCATCGCCGTCCCGCTCACCCAGCCCGGCCTGGGCCACACGATCGACGAGACCCGCCTCGGCCGCCTGGCCAAGGAGTCCTTCCACGCATGACCGACCCGCACGATCCGCATGACCGACCCGGAGAACCGATGACCGAGCGCGACCCCGACGCCGACGCCAGGCGGCTGGCCGCCCGATCGCTGGCCGCCGACGACCCGACCGGCTGGTTCGAGCACCTCTACGCCGAGTCGGCGACCGGCGACGCGATCGTGCCCTGGGACTCGCGCACCCCGCACTTCCTGCTCGTGGAGTGGACCGCCGGACGCGGCCCCGGCGGCGGACGGGCGCTCGTGGTGGGCGCGGGCCTGGGCGACGACGCCGAGCACGTGGCGGCCCTCGGTCACGCGACGGTCGCCTTCGACGTGAGCGCGTCGGCCGTGCGCCTGGCCCGCGAGCGTTTCCCGGACAGCCCGGTCGACTACGTCACCGCCGACCTGCTCGACCCGCCCGCCGCCTGGCGGCACGCCTTCGACCTGGTGGTGGAGATCATGACCGTGCAGGCCCTCCCGGAGGAGCTGCACGCCCGCGCCACCGAGAGCGTCGCCGGGTTCGTCCGCCCCGGGGGCACGCTGCTGATGATCGCGTCCGGCCGCGAGGACGGCGGGCCGGTCGGCGCCCCGCCATGGCCGCTGACGGCGTCGGAGATCGCGGCGTTCGCGACCGGCGGGCTGACGGCCGAGCGCATCGAGGACCTGCGCGACGGCGGACGCCACCGCTGGCGCGCCACCTTCCGCCGCCCCCGCTGACCCCGCCGGTCCGCGCTCCGCTACGCGGCCTCGTACAGCGTCTCCATGGCCAGCCGCTCGCGCACGGCCAGGTCGTACAGCAGCGTCCCCGCCTGGTCGAGCGGCTGCTGCCGGCCGGTCTCCCCGGCCTGCGCCAGCAGGTCGGCCACCTCGCTCCACTTGGGCGCCAGCGCCATGTACGCCTGGCAGGCCGTCTCCAGGGCCTTGCCGGGCGCGATCATCTGGGCCTCGGCCAGGAACTCGGTGTAGAGGTTGCGGAAGAACGCGCCGCCCGTGCCGCCCCGCTCCATGAGGTTGGCCGTACGGGTGAGCTGCGCGGTCGGCCCGCGCTCCAGCCAGGTGGGGATGAGCGCGGCGGCCTGCTCGATGCCCCGGTAGCCGACGTTCCTCATCGCCGGGTTGAGGAAGGCGGCGGCGGTGGACCGGACGGCCGTCCTGACGGTCTGCGGCAGGTCGGGCTCGGCGCACGGCCCCAGCGTGTACGACAGGTTGTGCGCCGTCATCGGCCCGGTCGCCGCGCGGGCCCGTTCGAGCGAGTCGAGCGGGACCCGGTTGCGGGTGCCCTGCTGGGCGGTGTCCACGAGGTGGGCGTGGCCCTCGTCGTAGCCGACCATCGCCACGTAGTGGCCGCCGAAGTGGTAGGGCGTCCTGACGTAGTCGAGGTGGAAGCAGTCGAGCCGGATCCCGACGGGGGTGCCCTCGTCGAGGTGCCGGCGGACGTTCGACCAGGCCGTGATGGGGGAGGAGGTCTCCTGCGTGTCCAGCGTGAACCCGAGCGCGGCGGCCAGCTTCTCGGTGAGCGCGTGCGGCTTGACCCGTCCGCCGATCAGCGGGACGTCCAGCGAGCCGCTGTCCCAGTAGATGAAGCTCAGCCCTTCACCCAGCCCGAACAGCATCGCCTCCGACAGCTCCACGCCCGCGTGCCGCAGCAGCGTGCCGGCGGTGGTCGTCTCACAGTGACGCCCTTCGAAGGGCGGAACGAGATCGATGAGCACTAGCCCAGTGTGCAGGATGACCTGCGGATTCACCTGCCGGGCGGCCCGGCGTGCCACGGAAAAGCGGTGGAATCCCCCCGAGGGGCGCACGGGATGATGGGCGCATGAACACCTTGGTCGCACCTCCTGCCCGCAGGGGCGCCGAACGGCTGCCCGATGGCCGCCTCCTGGGCTGGGCCGAGTGGGGGCCGCCGGACGGGAGGCCGGTCCTGCTGTCCCCGGGGGCCGCCACCAGCCGCCGGCTCGGCATGGGCGCGGCGGCGCCCGACGACCTCGGCGTGCGCCTGATCTCCCTGGACCGGCCCGGCCTGGGCGCCTCCACCCCCGCGCCGGGCCGCACGTTCGCCGGGTTCGCCGCCGACGTCGAGGTCTTCGCCGGGCTGCGCGGCCTCGGGCGTCCGGCCATGGTGGGCAACTCGCAGGGCGCGCCGTTCGCGCTCGCCTGCGCCGCCGCCGGCGTGACCGGCGCGCTGGCCCTGGTCTCGGCCGCCGACGAGGTGGCCGACCCCCGCTTCGCCGGCGCGCTGCCCGCCGAGCTGCGGCAGTTGGCGGACCTGTCCACGCACGACCCGGAGGCCGCCGAGCGGATCTTCGCGGGCTTCACCCCGCAGGCGATGTGGGACCTGGTGATGGGCGGCAGCCCGGCCTGCGACCTGGCCGTCTACCAGCGGCCCGAGTTCGCCGCCGGATACCGCGAGGCGCTGGGGGAGGCGTTCGCGCAGGGGCCGGCCGGTTACGCCCGCGACACCGTCCTGGCGATGGGCCGCTGGGGCATCGACCTGTCGTCGATCACGGCGCCGGTCGACGTCTGGTACGGCGAGCACGACGCCACCCACTCGCCCGACCTGGGGGAGGGGCTGACCGCCCGCATCCCGGGAGCCGTGCGGCACGTCGTGCCCGGCGCCGGCGGCGCGCTGCTCTGGACGCACCCCCACCGGATCCTGCGCGCCCTGCTGGACCGCAGTCCGGCCTCAGCCCACCGGTGAGTCCTGGGCGAAGGTGATCACCATGTACCGGCCGTTGGAGTAGCTGACCACCGGCCGGCCGAGCAGCTCGCCCACCTTGCGGGCGACCCCCTGGAACACCTCCACCAGCTCGGCGCTGTCGGCGCTCACCCGGAACCGGCCGTTCTCGGCCAGCTGCTGTGCCACCAGGGGGACGAAACCGGCCTCGGCCCGCACTCTCTCCTCGGCGTCGAGAGGGGTGCGCCGGACGGCGGGTGAGCTGCCGAGGGGGTGGGACATCGCGAATCTCCTCCAGGTTTGCCGGGTCCCCCAGCATGCCATCCGTGACCGGGGGCGTCAGGGCGTCCGGCTCAACCCGCGCCACATCCCTCGGTGAGCCCCTTGGTCGGCGGCGCGGAGGGCTGGGTGGACTTCCTGGGCGAGGGGCCGTCCGTGGCCGACGGGCTCGCCGACGGGGTCGCCGAGGCGGCGACGGCGGACGTGGCCGCGGCCGAGTCGCGCACGGCCTTGGCGGTCAGCCGGCGGATCTTGTCCCAGTCGGGGTAGCCGGTGCGGATCAGCGGCGGCACGAACTGCAGGCTCGTCACCTTCGCGTTCTTGACCTTGAGCGCGAGCGGCACCAGGTTCGTCAGCATCGAGCGCGGGATGTCGGTCCTGATCAGCTCCTTGGCGGCCAGCGCGATCCGGTTGAACCGGGCCAGCACGGTCGCCGGGTCGGCCTGGTCCAGCAGCGCGCCGAGCACGCAGCGCTGCCGCCGCATCCTGGTGTAGTCGTCGCTGAAGGTGCGGGAGCGGGCGTACCACATCGCGTCGGCGCCCTTGAGCTTCCTGGTGCCGGCCTTGACCAGGCCCTCGTTGTACTTGCCGAACACCACGTCCTGCTCGACGGTGAGCGTGATGCCGCCGATGGCGTCGATGAGCCGGGCGAAGCCCCACATGTTGACCAGGGCGTACCAGTCGATCTTCAGGTCGAGGGTGTAGCCGATGGTGTCCATGAGCACCTGCGGGCCCTGCTGCCGGCGGCCGCCGAAGATCTCCGGGTGGGCGTCGGCGTACTCCCAGACGCTGTTGAGCAGGTCGCTGCGGCCGCCGCCGGGGTCGGGCGGCAGGCGGAAGCCGCCGGGGAATCGCTGGGCCATGGGCGTGCCGGGACGGAAGCGCACGTTCTCCAGGTTGCGCGGCAGGCTGACCAGCACGGTGTTGCCCGACTTCACGTCGATGCTGGCCACGTTCATGCTGTCGGTGCGCACGCCGGTGCGGTTGTCGTCGGCGTCGCCGCCGAGGAGCAGGATGTTGACCCGGTCGCGACCGGCCCACGGGTCCCGCGGCGGCTCCTGCCCGGCCGGGACGGCGTGTTCGGCCGGCTCCGGGCCGGTGAAGATGTCGCCGAGGGTCTTCTGGTACGTCCACACGTTCTGCGCGACCAGCCCGAACGGCACCACCACGACGACGGCGAGCAGCCCCGCGAGGGTGCCCGCCAGGATCTGGCCGTTCTGCGGCAGCCGCCCGGGACGCAGCACCACGAAGGAGTGCACGATCACCGCGAACCAGGCGACGCCCAGCGCCGCGGCTCCGACGACGATCGCGGTCAGCCACGAGTCCTGGGTCAGCGAGCCCAGCAGGTTGTCGGTCGTCAGCGCGAGGGCCAGCAGCGCCAGCAGGCCGGCGAAGTAGCACGACAGCAGGATCAGGCCGGCCGTGCGCCGGCCGGCACGCAGATGGGCGGCCCCGGGCGCCAGCGCCGAGAGCGCCAGCCAGCCGAGGACCGCTCCCGCGCTCACCGGTTCCTTACCCTGCACGCCATCCCCGTTTCCCGAACTCCACCGTAACCCGCAGGCACGGACAGCGCGGGCAGCCTACGCATCGGATGCGAAATATGTCTTTATCGGAGGGTGAACATCGGTAACCGAATAAGATTCGGGTCATGGCCTTCTCCGAGATCGAGTACCACGTGGCCGATCGCGTCGCCACCATCACACTGTCTCGCCCCGAGCGGCTCAACGCCTTCACCCTGACCATGCGCGCCGAGCTGATCAGCGCGTTCGACCTCGCCGACGCCGACGACGACGTGCGCGCTGTGGTGGTCACGGGCGCCGGGCGGGCCTTCTGTGCGGGGGCCGACCTGGGCGGCGGCGGGGGCACGTTCGGCCACCGGGCGGAGGCCGAGCTGGTCGAGGGCGCGCCGCGCGACGGCGGCGGCACGGTCGCGCTGCGGATCGCCGCCTCGCTCAAGCCCGTCATCGCCGCGATCAACGGCCCGGCGGTGGGCGTGGGCGTCACGATGACGCTGCCCATGGACGTCCGGCTGGCCGCCGAGAGCGCCAGGTTCGGGTTCGTGTTCGCCCGGCGCGGCATCGTCACGGAGGCGGCGTCGAGCTGGTTCCTGCCCCGGGTGGTCGGCATCTCCCGGGCCATGGAGTGGGCGGTGACCGGCCGGGTCTTCCCCGCCGCCGAGGCGCTGGAGGGCCGCCTGGTCTCGCGGGTGCTGCCGGACGAGGAGCTGCTGCCCGCCGCGTACGCGCTGGGCCGCGAGATCGCCGAGAACACCTCGGCCGTCTCCGTCGCCGCCGTGCGCAGGCTGATGTGGTCGGGCCTGTCGGCCGCCTCGCCGTGGGAGGCGCACGCCGCCGACTCCAGGCTCATGGCCGAACTCGGGGGCGCGGCCGACACGGTGGAGGGGGTGACGGCGTTCCTGGAGAAGCGTCCGGCCGACTTCCCGATGAAGGTGAGCACCGACCTTCCGCCCGGCGTCCCCACATGGCCGGACAATCCATATTCTGTCTGATATGTACGAGATCACCGTTCTCCCCATGCAGCCCGACTTCGAGGGCGAGGTCGTCGCGACCCTGATCTCCAGGAAGACCGGCTCGCGCAGGGCGGTGCTCTACGTCCACGGGTTCACCGACTACTTCTTCCAGGACCATCTGGCCGACCACTACGTCCAGCGCGGCATCGACTTCTACGCCCTCGACCTGCGCAAGTACGGCCGCTCCCTGCTCCCGCACCAGACCAGGGGGCTGATCAGGAGCGTCACCGACTACTTCCCCGAGATCGACGAGGCAGTCCGCCTCATCCGCCGCGACCACGACGAGCTGACCGTCAACGCCCACTCCACCGGCGGCCTGATCACCGCGCTGTGGGCCGACCGGGTCCGCGGCCGGGGCCTGGTGCAGGGGCTCGTGCTCAACAGCCCGTTCCTCGACCTCAACGTGCCGGCCCCGCTCCGGCTGGCCGCCGACCTGCTCAAGACCCCGATGTCCTACGTCCGGCGCCCGCTGCCCCTCGGCATCAGCACCGCCTACGGCCAGAGCCTGCACCACACCGAACAGGGCGAATGGGACTACGACCTGGAGCTCAAGCCGCTGGTCGGGTTCTCCGTGCACGCCATGTGGCTGGCCGCCATCCGACGGGCCCAGCGGCGGCTGCACCGCGGGCTGGCGGTGGACGTGCCGGTGCTCGTCCTCGCCTCCTCCACGGGCCTGCGGGTACGCGACTTCGTGCCCGAGGCGCGCTCGGCCGACATCGTGCTCGACCCGGAGCACATGGCCCGCTGGGCCACCTCGATCGGCCCCCACGTCACCTGCGTGCGCATCCAGGACGGCGTGCACGACCTGGTGCTGTCGGCCGAGCCCGCGCGCAAGCAGGTCTTCGCCGAACTCGACCGCTGGATGAACGCCTACCAGGGCACTTCCTACCAGGGGAACGAGAACAGGCCGTAGTAGGCCGCCGCGACCAGGAGCAGCCCGGTGCCGCCGAGCACGCCGCCGATCGCCACGTACTGCCACCGGGTGGGCTGCATGCCCTCGCGCAGCGCCGACACGTACGCGGCCACCGCCGTGACCTCCTGGACCAGCATGAGCGCGGCCAGCACGCGGACCACCAGCCAGCCCGCCAGCACGGCCGGCCAGGCGCCCGCCTGGTTCACCGAGAACAGCACCAGCAGCATGATGAACGCCACGACCGAGGCCAGCAGGCCGAGCCCCGTCCACGCCATCCTGCGCAGCCTGCGCCTGATCGGCGGCCACAGCCGGGCGTTGGTCTCGACCGGCTCCCTGCCGTGGCCGCGCAGCCGGACGACCATCGCCGCCACCGGGCCGGCCACGTACCCGACGGCGGCCAGGCAGATGGTCAGCCCGAGCATCGTGCCGCCCGCGTACCAGGGGGCCGCGGGCACGTCGCTGGCCTCGAACCGCTGGACCGGCGTGCTGCCCGCCATGTGCGCCGACGGCCTGGCGGTGCCCGGCAGGCCGGTGATCCAGTTGGCCAGCGTCTCCAGGTAGCCCTTGGTGAACGGGCCGCCGTTGACCCGCATCGCGTGGTCGCCCTTGTCCATGAAGCGGATCGTGTACCGGTCGTTGCCCGCCTCGGTGAGCGCCGTGACCAGCGCCTTGGTGGACTCCACGAAGGGGATCGAGGGGTCGGTCGTGCCGTAGAACGCCAGGACCGGCTGCCTGACCTGACGTAAGGCCGGCATCGCGTCGTAACGCAGGAAGGTGAAGCCGACGCCGCCCATCGCCCTGGTCAGCAGGTCGCGGGCGCCGATGGGGGCGTGCAGCCGCAGCAGCTGCTCGTTCAGGGCCCAGGCGACCTGGCGCAGCGGCGAGACGTTCGGCGAGGAGACCAGCACCGCGAAGCCCACCGCCGCGCTCTTCGCCGCCGCGATCGGGACGACCCAGCCGCCCTCGCTGACCCCCCACAGCCCGACGCGCGACGCGTCCACCTCCGGCCGGGTGCGCAGGTACTCCACCATGCGCAGCGCGTCGTCGGCCAGCAGCCCGAAGTCGCGGTCGCGGAAGTCGTAGCCGACGGTCCGCTTGTCGAACGCGATCGTCGCCACGCCCGCCCTGGCCAGGAACTCCGCCTGCGGCGTGAACTCCGTCCGCGACCCGTTGCCCGACCCCGACACGAACACCATCGCCGGGTGCGGGCCGGGCGAGAGCGGCATGCGTAAGGTGCCCTCCAGGCGCTGGCCCTCGGCCGGCAGCGAGATCTCCTCCCGCCGCACGGGGGCGGCCGCCACCACCGGGCGCAGCTCGTCGGCCGGTTGCGGGGGAATCGCGGCGAACGCCGGATCCGCCTTCAGCGGCGGCGGATCGAACGCGGGCGGCAACACGTAGCCGACCGACGCGAGAGCCACCAGCACCAGGCCGGCGGCGACGCTCAAGGTGCCACGGCCAGTGCGCATCGGCCTCCCCATGTGCGTTGGTTTGCCCGCTGATCATCCAGCCTACTCCCGGCTTCTGTGACGGGAGGGGCCGCATTTGTCGGTGAGAGATGTTAGCTTCCTGCGACATGCGGATCCTGCACACCTCCGACTGGCACCTCGGGCGCTCCTTCCATCGGGAGAGCCTGCTCGGGGCGCAGGCCGCGTTCGTCGACCACCTGGTCGAGACGGTGCGCGCCGAGCGGGTCGACGTCGTGGCCGTCTCCGGCGACGTCTACGACCGCGCCCTGCCGCCGGTCGACGCGGTGGCCCTGCTCTCCGACGCGCTGGCCCGCCTGCGCGCCGCCGGGGCGCGGGTGGTGCTGATCAGCGGCAACCACGACTCGGCGCTGCGCCTCGGGTTCGGGTCGGCGCTGTTCGAGTCCTCGGGGGTGCACGTCCGCACCGAGCCCGCGCAGTCGTGGGAGCCGGTCCTGGTCGGCGACGTCGCCTTCTACGGCATCCCCTACCTGGAGCCCGAGCTGGTGCGCACCCCCTGGCAGCTGCCCGACCGCGGCCACACCGCCGCGATCTCCCACGCGATGAGCCGCGTGCGGGCCGACGCCGTCCGCCATCGGGCCGCCGTCGTGCTGGCCCACTGCTTCGTGACCGGCGGGCAGGCCAGCGACAGCGAGCGCGACATCAGTGTGGGCGGCGTGTCCCACGTCCCCCTGTCGGCCTTCGACGGCGTCGACTACGTCGCGCTCGGCCACCTGCACGGGCGGCAGCGCATGTCCGAGACCGTGCGCTACTCCGGCTCCCCGCTGGCCTACTCCTTCTCCGAGACCGGCCACGTCAAGGGCTGCTGGCTGGTCACGCTCGGCTCGGGCGCGGAGTTCGTGCCCGCGCCCGTGCCCCGGCCGGTCGGGCGGCTCCGCGGCGACCTCGACGACCTGCTGACCCTGCCCGCCTTCTCCGCCTACGAAGACCACTGGCTGCAGATCACCCTGACCGACGCCGTCCGTCCCAAGCAGGCCATGGACCGGCTGCGGGCCCGTTTCCCGCACGCCCTCGCCCTGTCGTTCGACCCGGTGGGCGCGGCGCCCGCCGCCGGGCCGGTGCGGGTCAGCGGGCGGCCCGAGGCCGAGGTCGCCCTCGACTTCGTCCGCGAGGTACGCGGCGAGCCCGCCGCGCCCGAGGAGGAAGAGCTGCTGAGACAGGCGGTCGAGGCGTCGCGGATGAAGGAGACGATGGCGTAGATGCGGCCGCACCTGCTCTCCCTCACGGCCTTCGGGTCCTTCCCCGGCACCGAGACGGTCGACTTCGACGCCCTCACCGAGGCGGGCCTGTTCCTCATCCACGGGCCCACCGGGGCGGGCAAGACCACGATCCTCGACGCGCTCTGCTTCGCCCTCTACGGCGTCGTGCCCGGCCAGCGCAACAGCGCCCGCAGCCTGCGCTGCGACCACGCGCCCGCCGGCGCCGGCCCTTCGGTGACGCTGGAGGTCACGATCCGGGGCCGTTCGCTGCGCATCCGGCGGTCGCCGTCGTGGCAGCGTCCCAAGTTGCGCGGCGCCGGGTTCACCGAGGAGAAGGCCAAGGTCGTCGTCGAGGAGCGCCGCGGGGCCGCCTGGCAGGGGCTCACGACCCGGCTCGACGAGGCGGGCGACCTGGTGGGCGGGCTGCTCGGGATGAACGCCGAGCAGTTCTGCCAGGTGGTGATGTTGCCGCAGGGCGACTTCGCCAAGTTCCTGCGCGCCGACGGCGACGACCGCGCCCGGCTGCTGGAGCGGCTGTTCACCGTCAAGGTGTTCACCCAGGCCGAGGCGTGGCTGGCCGAGCGCCGGCGGGCCACGGGGCGGGAGGAGCAGGAGCTGGGGCGCGAGGTCGCCTTCGCCGTCGAACGCCTGGAGGAGGCCGCCGGGCCCGTCCTCGCCGCCGCGCCGCCCGACCCGTCGGCGCCGGACGGCGGTGCCGGGGACGGCGGTCTGCCGTCGGCGGAGGAGGATCCGCTCGGGTGGGCCGGTGCGTTGCTGGACGCGGCGCGGGCCGTCGTCCACCGGTGCGAGGAGCGGCACGCCGCCGCGGGCGACGCCGTACGCGCGGCGCGGTCGCGGTTCGAGCAGGCCGCCGCCCTCGCCGAACGCCGCCGCCGGCACGCCGAGGCCCTGACCCTGCGCCGCACCCTCGACGAACGCGCCGACGAACGCGCCGACCTCCAGGCCGTCATCGACGACGCCGCCCGCGCCGACCGCGTGCTCCCGCTCATCACGGCCGCCGGGCAGCGCGCCGAGGCCGCCGCCAAGGCCCGCGCCATGGTCGCCGACGCCCTGGCCCGCGCCCGTCCCCTCCTCACCCGCCGCCCCGCGCCGGGCGCCGAGGGGCCGGCGAGTGGCGCGGAGCCGTCGGTGGAGGAGCTGGAGGGCCTGGAACGGGAGCGCCGGGCCGAGCTGGCCCGGCTGTCCGAGCTGCTCACCGAGGAGGCCCGGCTGTCGGTCGTCCGGCGCGACCTGTCGCGGGTGGCGCAGGAGCTGGCCGAGCTGGTCAGCGCCGACGAGACCGCCGCCGCGCGGCTCGCCGTCCTGCCCGGCCTGGTCGCCGACGCCGAGAACAGGCTCGCCGGGGCGCGGGTGGCCGCGGCGCGCATCCCGGCGGCCCAGGCCGTCCGCGACGCCGCCGCCGACCTGATCGACGTCGACCGCGAGCTCGCCGCACTGGCCGGTGAGCTGGAGGCGCTGGCCCAGCGCGAGGCCGAGGTGGCGGCGGCCGAGGCCGAGCTGCCCGCCCGGCTGGCCGCGGCGGGCGCCGCCCTGGCCGAGGTGCGCGCCGAGGCGGCGGCCGTGCCCGCCGCCTCGGCTCGGCTCGACGCCGCCCGTGCCGTCCTGGAGGCCGCCCACCGCCGCGACGCCCTGGCCGCCGAGCTGGAGTCGGCCGCCGCCGCCCACCAGGTGCTGGTGGACCGGGCCCAGGAGACCCGCGAACGCTGGCTCGACCTGCGTCAGGCCAGGATCGACGGCATGGCGGCCGAGCTGGCCCGCGACCTGACCGACGGGCGTCCGTGCGCGGTCTGCGGCTCCGAGCACCACCCCGTGCCCGCCGCCGCGGCCCCCAGCGCGCCCTCGCCCGACGACGAGCACGCCGCCGAGACCGCCCACGAGGCGGCCGCCGCCGACCGGGAGGCCGCCGAACGCGCCCTGGCCTCGATCGAGTCCCGGCTCGCCGACGCCTCGGAGGCCACCGAGGGGCTGTCCGCCGACACCGCGGCCGGGCGCGTGCTGGCGGCCGAGGAGGAACTGGCCCGGCTGCGGTCGGTCGCCGACCGGGAGCCCGCCCTCGCCGACGCGCTCGACCGCCTCGAAGGCGACCGCGACCACGTCCGCGACCGGGCCAGGGAGCTCGCCGAGGCGCTCGCCGCCCACCACGCCCACCGCACCCGGCTCACCGCCGAACGCACCCGTCTGCACACCCGTCTCGCCCAGACCCTGCACCCGGAGACCCTCCTCTCCGAGCGTCCGCTCGCGGCAGATTCCCTCCCTGAGACCTCGGACGGGGTCGACGGGCGGCGGGTGCTGGCCGCGGCCGAGGAGGAGTTGCGGCGGCTGGCCGCGGTGGCGGCCAAGGAGGCGGGGCTGGCGGCGGAGGTGGCCGCGCTCGGCCGCGAACGTGCCGAGCTGGAGGAGCGCGGACGCCGCATCGCCGCGCGGGTGGCGGCCGGCCGTACCAGACATGAGGAGCTGAGCGCGGACGCCGGGCGGCTGGGGGCGCGGCTCGACGCGGCCCGGGGCGGCGACGCGACCCTGACGGCCCGCCTGTCCAGGCTCCACGACGAGGCCGAGCTGCTGCGCGAGGCGCTGGAGGCCACCAGGGCGGCGGTCGCGGCGGCGGCTGAGCTGGACGCCGCGGCCGAGGCGGCCGGGCGGGCGGCCGCCGAGGCGGGGTTCGCCGACGTGCGGGAGGCCGAGGAGGCGTACCGGAGCCCGGCCGAGCGGGAGGGCAAGGCGGAGCTGCTACGGCGGCTCGACGACCAGCACGCCGCCGTCACCGCCCTGCTCGCCGACCCCGAGCTGATCGCCGCGGCCGCCGAGCCCGCGCCCGATCTGGCGGCCGCCGAGGCCGGCAGAGACGCGGCGGAGGAGGCGCACACAAGGCTGGCGAGCGAGCGCGACCGCGCGGTGGCCAGAGCCGCCCGCCTCGTCGAGCTGCGCGAGGAGCTGGCCGCGCGCATCGAGCGGTGGCGTCCCGCGGCCGAGCGGCACCGGCTGGCCGAACGCATGGCGGCGCTGGCCTCGGGCACGTCCGGCGACAACCAGTGGAACATGAGCCTGACGTCGTTCGTGCTGGGGGAGCGGCTCAGGCAGGTGGTCGACGCCGCCAACGAGCGCCTCGACCACATGTCGTCCGGCCGCTACCTGCTCCGGCACGACCTGCGCAAGACCGCCGGATCCCGGGCGCGGTCCGGCGGCGGCCTGGGCCTGAAGGTGGCAGACGCCTGGACCGGGGTCGACCGCGACCCGGCGACCCTGTCGGGCGGCGAGAGCTTCATCACCTCGCTCGCGCTCGCGCTCGGCCTGGCCGACGTGGTCACGGCGGAGGCGGGCGGCGCGGAGGTCGGCACGCTCTTCGTGGACGAGGGCTTCGGCACCCTCGACGAGGACACCCTCGACGACGTGCTCGACATCCTCGACGGGCTGCGCGACGGCGGACGCGCGGTCGGCATCGTCAGCCACGTCGGCGAGCTGCGTACCCGGATCCCCGTGCAGCTCAAGGTGGGCAAGACCCGCAGGGGCTCGACCCTGGTCAGCTAGGCGGCGGCGCGGTCGAGGCCCGCACGATCAGCTCGTACGGGAACAGCCGCCGCTCCGGCCGGGCCGCGGCCCCCGACAGCAGCAGCTTCCCGGCCGCCTCCCCGATCTCCTGCTTGGCCTGCCGGATGGTGGTGAGCCCCGCCTCCTGCGCCGCGCTGTCGGAGAACCCGACGACCGACAGCTCGCCCGGCACGTCGAGGCCCAGGTCGGCGGCGGCGTCGAGGACGCCGAGGGCGAGCACGTCGGTGTTGGTCAGGATCGCCGTGGGCCGGGGGGCCAGCCGCAGCAGCGCGTGGCCGGCCTTCCTGCCCGCCTCCCGCGAGTTCCTGGCGACCTCGTAGAAGGGCACGTCGTCCCAGTCGAGGCCGGCCTGCTCGCAGGCCGTCTGGTAGCCGCCGCGCCGGGCGCGCATCGCCGCGAACACCGCGCCCTCCTGACGGGCGCGGTCGGCCCAGCCGGTGTGGCCGTCGTCGTGCAGGCCGACCATGGCCACCGCGACCCGCCGGTGCCCGAGGCCGAGCACGTGCGCGGCGGCGGCGGCTCCGGCGGCGGGCTCGTCGATGCCGACGAAGGGGTGGCCCGGCACGTACGGCTCGTCCACCACCACGACGGGCAGCTTCCTGGCCAGCACCTCGGCCAGCGCCGGATGGCCGTCGGGCAGCGAGACCACGCAGAACGCGTCGACCACCGCGTCGCGCACGGTGTCGCTGCGCCGGTCGCCGTGCGGCAGCGGCAGGATGAGCAGGCCCACGCCCGCCTCCTCGGCCGCCGTGGCGAGGCCCTGGAAGAAGCCGAGGGCGTACGGGTCGGCGAAGGCGTAGGCCAGCGTCTCGCTGAACAGCAGGCCGAGCGCGCCGGCGCGGCCGAGCCGGAGCGAGCGCGCCGTCGGGTTGGGGCCCGCGTAGCCGAGCTCGTCGGCCACCTCCAGGATGCGCCGCCGCAGCCCGTCGCTGAGCTGGTCGGGCCGGGAGAAGGCGTACGACACGGTGGCGCGGGACACGCCGAGCCTGTCGGCGATCGTCTGCAGGGTGACCCTTGCCATCGTCCAACCGTATCGAACGGCCTTGCCGGTGCGTTCTTAATTGATTAAGGTCTTAATTGATTAAGGAGGAGAGACGTGGATGCCATGCAGGTTCTCGCGCACCGGACGGCGATGGGGTTCCGCGACTCGCTCGACGCGGCCCTGCCGGGGGCGCCGCGCAGGCGGGATCCGGAGCGGGTCGCCGTACGGGCGCGGCTCGCACACTCCCTACGTCGCACCGCCGACCGCCTCGACCCCACCTGCCCACCCACCCGCTACGGCGAGCTGTGACCGATCCCCTTTCGGTACCCCGGTTGCTGCCCCGACGTCCCCCTGCCAGTCACCCAGATTGCACGTGTTCTGACCATTCGGGCTCGTCCGTCCGCCCGGCGGCGCGAAGTGCGGCTGCCTGCTTCCCGTGAGGCCAGGGCGGCCCGCTGCCTACCGGTCGCCCTGACCTGGGCCCCCGGCTGTTCGGGCTCGACCGTCCGCCCGGTGCGGCGAGCTGTGACCGGTCCTTCTCATGAGGCCAGGGCAGCCCGATGTCCCCCTGCCTGTCGCCCGACCTGCGGTCCCCGCCGTTGGGGCTGGACCGTTCGGCCGGTGCGGCGAGGTGTGACCGGCCCTCGTGAGACCCCGGCAGCCCCTGTTTCCTCGCTCCGCCCCCATCGCCTGGACCCGGCTGCCCGCCCCCTGCCTCCGTCGGGGAGGTGGGGCATCAGGCTGGGCGGGGTCGGGGGGCGGGGCGGCAAGTAGGACGGGAGTCCGGTAGGGGCGTTGAGAGGGGGTGGGTGGGGGCGTAAAGAGGCAGAGGGGGCGGTCGGGGCGCGTCAGGAGGGGCGGTGCATTCCTCTGGGTGTCAGGAGGGGCGGTGCATTCCTCTGGGTGTCAGGAGGGGCGGTGCATTCCTCTGGGTGTCAGGAGGGGGGCGTCCCCCTGGGCCAGCGGGAGGGGCAGGAGTCGGTCAGGACGGCGTAAGGGGTGGGGCCGGTCCGGGGGCACGGGCAGGGCCCGGTGGCAGGGGCCGGGTGGCAGAGGCACGGGCAGGGGCCACGGGCGGGTGTCGGGGGCGGGGTGGGGTCAGGGGAGGGTGGCTATCAGGTCGGGGATTGTGGTGGGGTCGTGGAAGAGGGTGGCGCCGAGGCCGGACAGGCGTGAGGGGGGCGTCAGGCCGCCCGCGAACGCCAGGCAGCGCATCCCCGCGCTCATCGCCGCCCGCACCCCGAACGGGCTGTCCTCGATCACCACGCATCCCTCCGGCGCGGCCCCCATCGTCGCCGCGGCGTGCAGGAACAGGTCGGGGGCGGGCTTGCCGCGGGCGACGTCCTCGGCGCTGAAGACGCGGCCGTCGAAACGCCGGGCCAGACCGGTGAGCTCCAGGCTGTTGCGGACGTTGGCGTGCCGGCCGTTGGAGGCCACGCAGTAGGGGATGTCCAGGCGGTCGAGGGCGGACTCGATGCCCTCGATGGCGCGCAGCTCGGCCTCCATCGCGGCCAGGTACTCCTGGGTGATCTGGTCGTGCCAGCCCGGGGGCGTCTCGCCGACCTGCTCGTCCCAGTACTCGTTGCTGCAGCCGACGAAGCGATCGGCGTACTCGCTCTCGTCGATCGTCCAGCCCAGGCGGCGCAGGGCGGCGGTGCCCACGCGTACCGAGATGCGCTCGCTGTCGACGAGTACCCCGTCACAGTCGAAGATGACCAGTTCCACGGCCAAGGTGCGGTCCTCCCAAAAGGCGACGTTTGCGACGAATCTATCGGGCGGCTGTGTGACATTGCGCAGGTGGTAGCGTCGTTGTATCGCTTGACAAGATGTCAGTCCGGACAGTGAGACATGAAGTGAAGACTTCCCCCCGGGTCTCGGCGCCCAGCACGACCAGGATCGCCATGGCCAGCCTCATGGGCACCGCGATCGAGTTCTACGACTTCTACATCTACGGGACCGCCGCCGCGCTGGTGCTCAACACCGCGTTCTTCCCCGGCATGGATCCGGTGGCCGGCCGGCTGGCCGCGTTCTCGACGTTCGCGGTGGCGTTCGTCTCGCGTCCGCTCGGGTCGGCGGTGTTCGGTCACTGGGGCGACCGCGTCGGCCGCAAGTCGATGCTGGTCGTCTCGCTGCTGGTGATGGGCCTGTCCACGGTGGCGATCGGCCTGCTGCCGGGGTACGCGGCCATCGGCGTGGTCGGCGTGCTGTGCATGGCGGCGGGCACGGTCGTCTCGGCGGTGGTCAGCGACCGGCTGGGCCGCCGCCGCACCCTGCTCACCGGCACGGCCGTCGCCGTCGCGTGGGGGCTGGTGATGTTCCCGCTGATGGAGACCGGGTCGGTCGTCCTGGCTGGGGTGGCGCTGGCCGGCGCGCTCGGGCTGATGGGGCTGATCTTCGGGCCGATGGGGGCGTACCTGCCCGAGTTGTTCAGGACGGAGTTCCGCTACAGCGGCGCCTCGGTCGCCTACAGCCTCGGCGGCGTGCTGGGCGGGGCGGTGCCGCCGCTGGTCGCCACCAGCCTGCAGACCAGCGGCCTCGGCGTCATGGGCGTCGGCCTGTACGTCTCGGCGATGGCCCTGCTGAGCCTGCTCTGCCTGCTCGCCCTGCCGGAGACCGGCGACATCTCCCTGCGATAGACCGGGTTCTCCTGTCACATCCGCCGGGGCTGTCCCGTCCTCCTGGTGAAGAACCTGATGAGGAGGAGCGGACGATGAGCAAGCACATTCTGATCGTCGGCGGTGGATATGTCGGGATGTACACGGCCCGCGGGCTGCGGCGGCTGATCCGGTCGGGTGAGGTGACGGTCACCGTGGTCGACCCGCGGGGGTACATGACGTACCAGCCGTTCCTGGCCGAGGCGGTCGGCGGGACGATCGAGCCCCGCCACGTCGTCGCCCCGCTCAACCGGGTGCTCAGGGGCGCGCGCGTGCTCACCGGCCACGTCACCCGCGTCGACCACGAGGCCCGCACCGCGCGGTTCCAGCCGGTCCAGGGGCCTGCCAGGACGCTCACGTACGACATCCTCGTGCTGGCGGCCGGGTCGATCACCCGCGCGCTGCCCATCCCGGGGCTGGCCGAGCACGCGGTCGGGTTCAAGAGCCTCGGCGAGGCCGTGCACCTGCGCAACCACGTCCTGGCCCAGCTCGCCGCGGCCGCCTCGACCGACGACCCGCTGGTACGGCGCAGGGCGCTGACGTTCGTGGTGGTCGGCGGCGGGTTCTCGGGCGTCGAGGCGCTGGCCGAGATGCAGGGGCTGGCCGATGAGGCCCTGCGCTACCACGACGGGATCGAGCCCGCCGACCTGAGCTGGACCCTGGTCGAGGCGACCGGCGGCATCCTGCCCGAACTCCACCCCGGCCTCGGCCGCTGGACCGTGGACGCGCTGCGCGCCCGCGGCGTGGACGTGCGGCTGGAGACCAGGCTGAACTCTGCCGAGGGCGGCGTGGCCCGGCTGTCGGACGGCACGTCGCTGGAGAGCGGGACGCTGGTGTGGGCGGCCGGCGGCCGGCCCAGCCCGCTCGCCGCCGACAGCGGGCTGCCCGTGGACGAGGCCGGACGGCTGCGGGCCACCGAATACCTGACGGTGGCCGGGCTGGCGGACGCGTTCACGGCCGGCGACGGCGCGGCGGTGCCCGACCTGACCCGTCCGGGCCGGTTCACCGCGCCCAACGCCCAGCACGCGGTGCGCCAGGCCAAGCTGCTCGCCCGCAACCTGGCGGCCCACGTCAGGGGAGGCCGGCTGAAGGCGTACCGGCACGCGTACCTGGGGTCGGTGGCCGGGCTCGGCCACCACCAGGGCGTGGCCCAGGTGCACGCGATCCGGCTGACCGGGTTCCTGGGGTGGCTGGCGCACCGGGCGTACCACCTGGCGTGGGTGCCGACGTTCAACCACAAGGCGCGGGTGCTGGCGGACTGGGGGCTGTCGATGGTGTTCCGGCGGGAAGCGGTGCAGCTCACGGCCATCGAGCACGCGGGGGAGGACTTCCGCCGGGCCCTGGCGGCCGACGACCTCGGCCGCGCCGCCTGACCCGCCCACCCCACGCCGCTACACCGGCTGCTCGACCGGCTGACCGACCGGCTGGCCCCGGTCGACGTACGCGGCCAGCGCGCGCACCCGCTCGGCGTGCTGGTCGTGGCCGACGATCACCGGCGGCTCGTTGTACGGCATCGCGTCCGACGACCGCCGCAGCTTGACGTACTGGCCGCAGGCGTCGATCGCGTACGGCTCCATGTCGTCCTGGAGCGCGCCGATCACCGTGATGCCGTACGTCTCGCCGATCCGCCGGAACAGCGCGACCGCCTCCCTGCGGTGCTCCTTGCCCAGGTTGCGGCCGAGCTCGTCGAGCACCAGGCACAGATGGCCGCCGCCGGAGGAGGCGATGGCCGCCGCGCACACCAGCTTGACGGCCTTCTCGTCCATGAGCGCGGTGTTGGCCCGCCGGTTGTACGGCACGAACCCCTGCCCCTCGCCCCGCCGCCACTTCGGCGTCACCCGCCACTGCCAGCGCTGCTCGGGGTCGGCGGGCGCGGGCGGCACCGGGAACTCCAGCGTCGCGCCGTAGCCGCCGTAGGAGGTGTCGAGCTTCTCGAACTCCTCGGCCACCCGCGTCAGCCTCGCCTTGATCGCCGCCGTCAGCGCCGCCCGGTGGACGGCCGTGGACTGCGCCGCCTCCTCCGCGCCCCGGGCCGCCGCCGCCAGGTCGCGCTGCCGGGTGACGACCTGCGCCTCGATCTGCCGCCGCTGGTGCTTCTCGTACTCCTCCTGGCCGCGCAGGTAGGAGGCCAGCGACCCGCACACCGCCGCGAACGTCGCCTGCTCGCGCGCCGTGCTGCCGCCCCGCTCCGACAGCAGGAACGCCAGCTCCTCCGGGATCTCGGCGTCCTCCTCGGGGAAGGTGTCGCGCAGCGCCTGGTCGAAGTGGCGTTCGGCGACGCGCCACCACTCCTCGGCCGCGCGCGGACGCTCCTCCTCCGGCAGCGCCGCGATCCACTCGCGGGCGGTCTCCACCGTGCCGCCCCAGTCGGCGGCCAGCGCGTCGAGCCGCAGCGCCTCGCGCTCGCCGGTGACCTTGGCCTCCTGCTCGCGGGCCTGCGCCCGCTCGCTCTCGTGCCGCTGCCGCCGCCCGTCGAGCCGCTCGATCTCCATGTCGCGGGTACGGGCCCGGAAGTCGAGCGCGCCCGCCTGCCGCTCGGCCTCGGCGACCTTCGGCGCCAGCTCCTCGATCGCCGCGTTGAGCCCGACGAGCCGGTCACGGCGCTCGGCCAGCCTGGCCTCCAGCTCCGCCAGCCGCACCCCGGCCCGCGCGCCCTCCAGCCGCCGCTGCGCCTCGGCGACGGCCTCCTCGGCCTCGCGCACCACCTCCGCGGCGCTCTCCTGGGCGTCTTCGGCGCGGTTGAGCCGCTGGCCGGCGGCCTTGATGCGGGCCTCCCGCCCGGTCGCCACCCCGTCGAACGCCCCCACCACGCTCACCCCGGCCGCGCTGACCAGCACGGACCCGGGCAGCGCGGCCAGGGCCTGCGCCGCCTCGCCGAGCCGCGCGGCGTCGACGATGACGGCGTGCTCGTGCGGCCAGCCGCGCAGGCGGGCGCCGGGCAGGGCGGCGTCGCGGGCCTGCTCGGCCACGTCGAGGGCGTCGAGCAGGCCGGTCGCCCCGACACCCGCCGCCGACAGCGCGTCGAGCTGGGCCGCGGCCGGGCCGCCCTCGGCGTCGTCGAGCGCCGCCCGCGCCGAGGACACCTCCTGATCGGCGACGCCGAGCGCCTTGAGCGCCTCGTTGAGCCGGAGCCCGGCCTGCCGCAGCTCGCCCTCGGCGGCGGGCACGTCGCGTCCGTCGGCGAACCTGCGCGTCTCCTCCAGCGCCGGGATCGCGGCGCGCAGCTCGTCGGCGGAGTTCTCGGCCACCGCGCGGTCGGCGTCGAGCTTGGTGGTACGGGCCTGCAGGGCGGCCAGCTCCTTGCGGGCCTGGGACACCTGGCGGTCGAGGGTGTCCTCGCGCAGTGTGGCGATCTCGGCCTTGACCAGCGCGATCTCCTCGGCCGCCGACTCGCCCGCGGCGCGGTGGCGGCCGAGGTCGGCGGCCAGCAGCTCGTCCTTGGCGGCGGCGTCGGCGAGCTTGCGCGCCTGCCTGCCGCGCCAGCAGCGCAACGCCTCGGCCAGACGGACGCGGGCCTGGTCGCGGCGGTCGAACGTGCCGAGCAGCGCCTTGGACTCCACCTCGAACTCGGCCAGCCGGTCGGACGCCTGCGCCGCCCGCACCCGCTTGGCGTGCTCGTCGCGCCGGGCCTCGCGCTCCTGCTCCAGCTCGGCGTCGAGGCCGGTGAGCGCCGCGATGGCCTCGAAGACGCGCTCGGGGGAGATCTCGTTGAGCGGCTGGGAGAGCAGGTTGGTGGCGACCTTGCTGCGCACGGACGTGGACAGGAACGACACGCACCTGACCCGGTCGCCGTAGAGCACCTTGGTCAGGTCGCGGGCCACGACGTCGCGCTTGCCCGCCGATCTCGGCAGCGACGCCCAGATCTCGTCGGCCCGCGCCACCCGCTCGGCCTCGGACGGCGAGGCGGCCAGATGGACGCCCTCCCGCCAGCGGATCTCCAGGTGCGGAGCCTCCTGGTTGACCTTGAGCCACACGGTGATCGCGCCGCCCGAGGTGTCGGGCACCTCGAACAGCTCCCCGCTGTCCTGCTCGCCCTCCTCGCCCGCCTCGGTCAGGGTGAGGTCGGGCGCGGCGACCGGCTCCGGCGGGGCCGGCGGCGGGGCGAAGGAGTCCATGCCGGGCGGGCCGAAGACGCCCACGATGTAGCCGTGGTCGGCGCTCGCCCACTGGCGGGCGCCCGCGCCGCTGGCCAGCTCGGCGTTGAAGAGCAGCTCGGAGACCGCCTTGGCGCCCGAGGCGAAGCGCCACTGCTCGTCGCCGAGCAGCGCCGTGATCGAGGCGATGAACGACGACTTGCCCGCGCCGTTGGAGTCTTTGGGGCCCGCGCCCGCGACGACGATGAGCGTGCCGGGGACCGTGGGCACCGGATGGGTCGAGAGCCGTGAGATGTTGACCGCCTGCACGGCGATCAGCACCCGGTCTCCGACGACGTTCTCCATCTGCGACACCCGAACCCCCGTAACCCTTCCATCTGTCATGACGTTCACTGCGCCGACCTGCGGGCGCGTACGGCCGCCGCGAGCGGCGTGTGCGGGCCGGCGGCGAGGATCAGCTCCTCCTGCAGCCGCCGCCGGGCCGCCGGCGTGAGCCGGTGGAACTGCGGGCCCGGGACGTAGCCGCCGGCCTCCTCCCCGGCCTTCACCTGGGCCAGCAGGCCGGCGTGCCGCAGCGTGCGCAGCGCCGACTCCAGCTCGCCGATCGGGACCTGGGTGTGGCGGCGCAGCTCCTCGACCGGGGTGGGGTGCGGCGACAGCCAGGAGTCCTCCGGCAGCAGGCCCTCGGCCCGGGGGATCGCGACCGAGTGCACCAGCACCAGCGTCAGCACCGCCCGCTCGCTCACCCCGAGCCCCGCGACGGCCGGCGGACGATCCGCCGCCTCCGCGCCCGCCGTCTCCAGGGCCGCCTCCGGCTCGGGTGCGGGGGACGGGGGCTGGGCCAGGGCGGCCGTGTGGGTGTCGTCGTAACCCGAGGTCCAGCGTTCGCGCAGCTGGATGAGGACGCGGCCGCGGCGGGCCAGCATCTCGCCCAGCGTGTGGCGCAGCGCCGGATCGCGCAGCGCGGCGAAGCGGCCCTCGGCGACCGGCTCGGCGGCGTGCTCGACCACCATGAACGCGGCCACCAGCTCGGCCCGCCGCCGCTCGTCGTAGGCGCCCAGCAGGTCGTCGAACTCCGCCACGCCGAGCTCGGCCCGCCCGCCCGCGCCGGGCAGGGGCAGCACCGCCGCGGCCACGATGTCGGCGTCGCCCACCACCGTGAGCTCCGGCCGCTCGGGCTCGGGCAGGCGGCGGACCAGCTCCTGCAACTGGGCGTGCGACTCCGCCGGCCACAGCGCGCAGCGCGGCCCGAGCGTCACCACCCCGTCGTCGAGGACGATCCACGCCGAGTCGTGCAGCCGCCGCAGCGCGCCTCTCGCCCAGTTGCGCATCAGGTCGTCGGTGCGTCCGATCAGCGCCCGGTAGGTGTCGAGCACCAGCTCGACGGGCGCCGGGTCACCGGGCCACGGATCGACGGACAGATCGTTCCAGCAGCACTTGAGCGTGGCCGCCAGCACCCGCCGCGTCTCGCCGGCCCGCTCCACCGGGACGGCGGCGATCTGGTACTCCTCCAGCAGCGACGGTGTCACCCCGTCGGGCCACACCGGCAGCGCGTGCCCGGTGGAGTCGGGCCGGGTCAGGCGGGTCATCCCGGCGGGCGCGGGCACGCCCGCCCCCAGCCGCAGCGGCCCGCCGGAGCGCGCCCGAGCGTGGGCGAGCGCCTGACCGGCGGACCGGCCGCGCTCGGAGGCCGGAGAACCGGTGGACGTCATGAGGTGCGCTCCAGGTAGCCGTGGGACAGCCAGGCGGGCTCGCCGTCGGGGTCGACGGTCAGGCCGTCGGACCAGGTGAGCCGGTAGGGGAGCTCGGGGCGCAGGTCGGCGGTGGTCAGGTCGGCGAGCAGGCGGCGGGCGGCGGGCCAGTCGGAGCCGATCACGTCGGCCAGCGCGACCCGCGAGGCGGCGCCGAGCAGCGACTCGGCCACCTGCGTGAGCCGCTCGACGGCGGCCCCCGGCGAGGAGTCGAGCGAGCCCTCGGGCCCGGGGTCGGGCAGCGCCGAACGCGGGGGAGTGGGCTGGACGGGAGCCGGCCGCGGCGCCTCGTCGACCGCCCGCGCGACGGCGGCCGGATCGTGCCACGGCGCGGGCGCGTCGAAGACGAACCCGTCGAGCACCGAGGCCAGCCGCTCCTTGGAGGCGGTCTGGGCGAACGTGCGCCACGTCTCGGTGGGCAGCAGCGTCAGGTTGCGGGTCGTGCCCGCCGAGTCGGCCAGGCGGCCGGCGGCGCGGCGCGAGGCGTCGCTGTAGGAGTAGATGGACGCGCGCAGGTCGGTGCAGACCCGGTCGAGCTCGGGCCAGCGGGTCAGGATCGTGCCGTGCAGGCCCTGGGCGCGCCGGGCGATCTCCTCGGTGCCCCAGAGCTTGGGGGCCTGCTCGCGCAGCTCCTCGATGGTGCCCGTGGTCAGCGTGATCAGCTCCAGGGCCCAGAGCCGGAACGCGCGCGCCAGGTTGACCGCGCTCTGCCGGGCCTCCTCGCCGGTGGTGCGGGGGTCGGCGACGTTGAGGTCTTCCAGGGCGAGCAGGCGGTGCATCTCGGACTGGCCGCCGTCGTCCATCATGCGGCGGATGAACATCAGGCCGACGACGCTGGTGAAGGAGGCGCGGTAGCGGAGCTGGTTGGGCTTGGGGAACACCTCGCGGATCGCGCCGAGCCCCTTGAGCACCCGCAGCCGGTTGTCGAACTGGTCGCTGGGGTAGGCCCGGCAGGCGAAGCGCATCTGCTCGTGCGTCAGCCACTCCTCGCCCGCCTCGGCGAACGCCGCGAACAGCGTCTCGGCGATGTCGACCAGGGCGGGGTCGTCGACCACCGCGCCGCTGTCGCGGGCCAGCGCGGCGAACATGCGGCGGTAGGTCGACAGCACCGCCTCCTCGGAGAGGGCGGCGTCGAGGGTCAGGGGCTGTTCGGACACGCGCACTAAGGTACGGCTTCACACCGACAGACACGGAACCCGGCGCGGGCTACCAGCCGGTACGGACGCGGATGGGACTCCTGCCCGCTAGGGTGATCCAGGTTAAAGCGGGGCAAACTCTCTGTGATCGTACATACGGGGTGAGTAACGGTTGTCCATCCGTATGCTCGGCGGGGACCGGGCGACGGCCCTGATGGCCGGTGGGGCGGCCGTGCTCCTGGTGGCCGCGGCGGCGTGGTTCGGCGTGGGCGTCTCCAGCGCCAATCCGGAGCTGGCCGACGTCGGCGCGTGGCTGTGGACCAAGGCCAAGGGCAGGGTCGTGCACGTGAACGGCCTGTCGGGCGAGGTGGACGGCTACCTCGACGACAAGGCCGGCAAGCAGCTGCGCGTCGTCCAGGACGGCACGAACGTGCTGCTCGTCGACGACCGCACCGGCTTCGTCAGCCGGGTCGAGCCCAGTCAGCTCACCGTCACCCAGACCCGCGACCTCGGCGCGGCCGGGACGCAGCTCGCCGTCTCCGGCGGCACGGCCTACGCCGTCGATCCGGCGGCGGGCCGCGTCCAGCGCATCGACCCGGTCACGCTGAACGCCGTGGGCGCGCCCGTCACCCTGCCCGGCCCGCTCGGCGCGGCCAGGATCGACGGCGGCGGCAGGCTGTGGGTGCCGGTGACCGCCAGGGGCGAGGTCGTGCCGGTGTCCGGCGGCGTCGCCGCGACCCCCGTCAAGGTGGGCGAACCGGGCGAGGAACTGGCCGTGACCATCGCCGGCGGCCTGCCCGTCGTGGTCAACACGCGGGCCGCCACCGCCGTCACCGTCGGCGCGGACGGCGGCGTCGGCGAGATCGCCCTGCCCAAGGAGGTCGCGCGGGCGGCCAAGGGCGGCGTGCTCACCCCGGCCTCGACCGAGGGCCCGCTCGTCCCGGTGCTGACGCCGGGCGGCTCGGGGCTGCTCGTCGTGCTCGACACCTCCTCCAACGCCGTGCTCAGCACCAAATTCGCGACCGGCGACCCCGCCGGGCTCGGGGTGCCGCAGGTGCTCGGGTCCAAGGTGTACGTACCGGACAAGAGCCGTGGCGCGCTGATCGTCTGGGACAGCGCCGCCGGCGGCCGGCCCACCACCCTCCAGGTGGCCGACGGGCCGGGCCCGGTGGACGTGTTCGTCAAGGACGGCCTGCTCTGGGCCAACGACGAGAACGGCGACAAGGCCCTGGTCATCGACCCCGAGGGCCGCAAGCACGACGTGGACAAGGACGACTCCGACGTACCGGGGCCGACCAACACCCCCAAGCCCAAGCAGACCCCGCGCCCCGATCCCACGGTCCCCGACCCGCCGCCGGACGATCCGCCCGAGACCAGCGAACCCGACCCGACCAGGACGAAGCAGACCGAGCGGCCCCGCCACCCGGCCAGGACGGCCACGCCGACCCCTGCGACCACCCCGACCCCGACTCCGACCCCGACGCCCACCGCCGCCCCCGGCGCGCCCGGCGCGGTGACCGCGCGGTCGGGCCCCGGCCGGGTGACCGTCACCTTCAGCCCGTCCACCGGCGGGAAGGTCGAGCGCTACACGCTCAAGGCGTCCGGCGAGGGACGGCCGGAACCGCAGTCGGTGGACGCCGACGGGCCCTTCCAGTTCGAGTTCACCGGCGGCGACTGCGCCCAGGAGTACACCTTCGTCGTCGTCGCCCACTGGCCGGGTGGGGAGGTGGAGTCGGAGCGGAGCGCGGGGGCCAGGCCCTGCGTGGCGCCCGCGGCGCCGTCGAACTTCGCCGCCAGGCCCAGGAACCGGGGCGCCGAGCTGACCTGGAGCGCCCCCGAGAACGGCGACCCGAGCGTGACCTACCAGCTCAGCGGCGCGGCCGCGAACGACGCGATCAAGGGGACGTCGTTCAGCGTGGACGGGCTGAAGAACAACGCGAAGTACGCCTTCAAGCTCAAGGCCACGAATCAGGCGGGGGAGAGCCCGGACGTCGCCTCCGTCGAGGTGGACCTGACCTACCCGAGGCAGCAGTACAAGAACGCCAACAACAACGTGGTGGACACGCTGGTCCGCCCCGCCGCGACGAAGACCGGCGAGGCGGGCCGCATCCCGAAGGGGCAGTACGTCTCGATCACCGTCATCTGCCAGGTCAAGGGCCAGAGCGTCACGGAGGACGAGAGCAAGGAGACCAGCGACGTCTGGAACAGGATCGAGTGGAACGGCGGCGTGGCCTACCTGAGCGAGACGCTCATGACCACGCCCCGCGGCTCGTTCCCGGCGCCGCCGCTCTTCGAGTGCACCGACTGAGGAGGGGGACCGGTTGACCCAGTACACCTACCCGGACCAGGTGGCCCAGCAGCCCGCCGCCCTGGCCGGCCAGTTCGCCCAGCGGTTCCAGCTCCTGGCCGGCAACATCGAGCGCGTCGTCCGCGGCAAGCACGAGGCCGTCGAACTGGCCCTGATCTGCCTGTTCGCCGAGGGCCACCTGCTCATCGAGGACGTCCCGGGCACCGGCAAGACCACCCTCGCCCGCTCGGTCGCGGCCAGCGTGGACGCCGAGTGGCGGCGCATCCAGTTCACCCCCGACCTGCTGCCGAGCGACATCACCGGCGTGTCCATCTTCAACCAGGCGCACCAGAAGTTCGAGTTCCACCAGGGCCCGGTGTTCGCCAACATCGTGCTCGCCGACGAGATCAACCGGGCCTCGCCCAAGACCCAGTCGGCCCTGCTGGAGGTCATGGAGGAGCGCCGGGTCACCGTGGACGCCGAGCCGCACCCGGTGCCGCGGCCGTTCCTGGTGGTGGCCACGCAGAACCCGGTGGACATGGACGGCACGTACCCGCTGCCCGAGGCCCAGCTCGACCGGTTCCTGATGAAGATCTCCGTCGGCTACCCCGACCACGTCTCGGAGGTCGAGGTGCTCAAGGGCGGGCCGACCGGGCCGCAGGTCGAGCGGCTGCCGGTGGTGGCGCGGGCGACGGACGTGGCCGGGATGATCGACTTCGCCTCCCGGATCCACGTGGCCGACCCGGTCTACGACTACATCGTCGGGCTGTGCGCGGCCACCCGTACCAGCCCGCACCTGCGGCTGGGCGCGAGCCCCCGGGGGAGCCTCGCGCTGCTGCGCGCCGCCCGCGTCAGGGCGGCCGCCGCCGGGCGGCACTACGTGGTGCCCGAGGACGTCAAGGCGCTGGCCGTCCCGGTGCTGGCGCACCGGCTGATCGTCACGCCGGAGGCCGAGCTGCGCGAGATCGGCGCGGCGTCCGCGCTCGGCGAGATCCTCGCCGGGATGCCGGTGCCGCAGGCGGCGTAGATGCGGCTCACGGCCCTGTTCACCCCGCTCGGATGGGCCACGCTCGCGGGCTCGGCGGCGCTCTACGCGGCGGGCTTCGCCCTCGGCTACCCCGAGCCGGTCGTGCTGGCCACCGGCGGCGTGCTCGCCCTGGCCGCCGCCCTCGCCTGGACGGCCCCCGCGCCCGACCTGGAGGTGCGGCGCGAGGTGACGCCGCTCAAGGTGCCGAGGGGCGAGGCGGCGGTCGCGGTGCTGAACGTGGTCAACCGGGGCCGGCGCGGCCTGTCGGGGCTGCGCGTCCAGGACCGCGTCGGGACGTCGGAGCACCTGATCGGCCTGCCGCGGCTGCCCAGGAACGCCGCGCGCACCGTCTCCTACCCGCTGCCCACCGACGTGCGCGGCGAGATCCCGGTCGGGCCGCTGCTGCTGGTCCGGGCCGACCCGTTCGGCCTCACGCGCCGGGTGCGCCGGTACGGCGACGCCGTCACCCTCCTGGTCCGCCCGCGCACCGTCGCGCTGTCCGTGCCGCCGTCCGGCCGGGCCCACCACCTGGAGGGTCCCACCAGCGACAACGCCCCCAGCGGCACCGTCACCTTCCACACCCTGCGCGAGTACGTCGTGGGCGACGACCTGCGGCACGTCCACTGGCGCTCCAGCGCCAGGACCGGCACGCTGATGGTGCGTCAGCTCATCGACGCGAGCCTGCCCACCACGACCGTCGTCCTGGACACGCGGGAGCTGACCGAACTGGCGGTCGACGCGGCGGCGTCCGTGGCGGTGGCGGCCGCCCGCGCGGGGTTCCCGGTGCGGGTGCTGACCGGCGAGCAGGCGGCGGCCGACGCCAAGGCCGACGCCGACCCCGACGCGATCCTCGACCGGCTCGCCCTGGCGCGGCCGGGCTCGGCGGGCGTGGGGGAGATCATGCGGGTGGCGCGCGGCGGCGGGTCGCTGGTGCTGGTCACCGGTGACGCGGCCGAGGCGGGACGGGCGGCGGGGGTCCGGCGGCGTTTCGACCGGGTGATCTGCGTGTACACCGGTCCGGGGCCGGTGAGCGTGCCCGGCGTCACGGTCATCCCCCTCACCGACCTGGCCGCCCTCCCCTTCGCCTGGACCCCCCGATGACACCCCCACAATCCCCCGCCCCCGGCCCCACCTCCGGCCCCACCTCCGGCCCCACCTCCGGCCCTGCCGCGCCTGTAGGGCCCGCGCCCGCTGCTGTCCCTCCCGCGCCCGGCCCTGTTTCTCCCGGGCCCGTCGTGCCCGCGCCCGCGCCTGTTTCTCCTGCGTCCGTCGTAGCGGCGCCCGCTGCTGTCCCTTCCGCGTCCGCGTTCGGGGTGGGGTGGCGGGGAGGCGTCGGGCTGGTGGTGGTGGCGGCCGTGGCCGGGGTTGCCGGGTGGGGGTTCCACCGGGTCTTCCCGGGCGCGGAGCTCCTGCTCGCGATCGCGCCCGCCGCCGTCGCCCCCGTCCTGGTGGCGGCGCTCACCGCGCGGCGGCCCCTGTGGCTGGCGCTCGCGCTCGACCTCCTCGCCTGGCTCGCCGGGACGATCCCGCTCTACCACGGCCTGGCCCCCGGCGTGCTCGCCGACTTGGCCGACGCCTGGCACGCGCTGCTCACCACACTGCTCCCCGCCCAGCCGGAGCCGCGCCTGCTCGTCCTCGTGCACACGCTCGTCTGGGCCGCGGCCGTCATCGGCGCCGAGACCCTCACCCGCACCCGCACCCGCATTGCCGCCGCCGTCCCGGCTCTGGCCGTGTTCGCCGCCGCACTGCTGCTCGGCGTGGACGGCGAGGGCTCGAACCTGCCGGTAGCCGCCGCCCTGTTCGTGCTCGTCGCCGCCCTCGCCCTGGTCCGCGACGACCGCTCGCCGCTCTGGCTGCTCGGCGGCCTGCCCGCCGCCGCCGTCCTGGCCGCGCTGGCGCTGGCGGTGGGGCCGCTGCTGCCCGTGGCGGCGCAGCCGTACGACCCGAGGCAGGACGCCGAACTGCCGCCGCCCCGGCGGGTGGACAGCGTGAGCCCGCTCGACCGCGTGTCGGGCTGGCTGCAGATCCCTGACAGGGAGCTGTTCACCGTCAAGGCGGACAAGCCGCTCAACTGGCGGCTGGCCGTGCTCGACCGCTACGACGGCGTGCGCTGGACGTCCGGGGCCCGCTTCCGTCCCACGGGCGGCCGGGTCCCCGAGGGGGAGTGGGCGGGGGCCGCCCGGGTCGTCCGGCAGCGGGTGACCTTCACCGGGCTGCCGGGGACGTGGCTGCCCGCCGCCGAACGGCCGGTCGAGGTCGACGGCGTCCCCGGGCTGGCCGCCGACCCGCAGAGCGGCGCCCTGCTGGCCGACCCCGCCGCGGGAACCGGCAGGCGTCCCGGCAAGGGATTCGCCTACGAGGTGACGTCCAGGGTGCCGGAGCCGTCCAAGGAGGACCTGCTGGCGGCCACCCCCGCGCACGACGACGCCGCGCTGACCGCGTTCCCGCCCGGGCCGCAGGAGAAGCTGTTCCGCGAGCTCGCGCAGGAGGCGACCAAGGGCGCGGACGCGCCGATCAAGCAGGCGTACCGGCTGCAGAGCTACCTGCGCACCAGCGCCTCCTACGACGTCACCGCGCCGCCCGGCCACTCGCTCAAGGGCCTGGAGTTCTTCCTGCGAACCACGCACCGGGGCACGTCGGAGCAGTTCGCGGCGACGTTCGCGCTCATGGCCAGGACGCTCGGGCTGCCGTCGCGGGTGGTGGTGGGCTTCCGGCCGGGACAGGCGTCCGGCGGGATCTACCACGTCAGGTCGGGGCACGTCATGGCGTGGGCGGAGATCAAGTTCGAGCGGCTGGGCTGGCGGCCGTTCTACCCCACGCCCGGCCGCAGCGGCGCCAAGGACGACCACGACGTCGTCTCCTCGTCGATCAAGGAGAGCGAGCAGCTGGAGGGCGAGTTCACGCGCGGGGGCGGCGACCGGTCCGGCACGGCCCGCCCGAAGGCCGGGGAACAGGGCGCGCGGCCCGGCGGCGGGCCGTCGCCCTGGGGGCTCGCCGCCGCCGTGGGCGGGGGCCTCCTGGTGGCGTACGCGGTGACGGCCGCCGTGCTGCCCTGGTGGCGCAGGCGGTCCAGGAGACGCGGCGGGGCGCCCGGCGACCGGGTGCTCGGCGCCTGGCGGCAGACCTGCGACGACCTGCGGCTGGGCGGCAGGCGGACGCTGACCGCCGAGGACGTCCTGACCGGCCAGCCACCCGACATCACCACCCATCTCAGGCCGTTGGCCGAAATTTCAAACTTCGTCCGGTACGCCCCCGACGACGTCACCGACGCCGACGCCGCCCGCGCATGGGACAGCAGCGACGCCGTCCGCTGTGCCGCCCGCTCGCGCACCCCCCTCCCCACCCGCCTGCGCGACCGCCTCCTCCTGCGATGATCCCGTCCATGAGAAGCGTCGAGGCCCAGCTCCTGCACCGCCCGCCCGGCCTCACCGCGGCCGACGTCGTCCGGCACCTGACCGCGATCCAGGCCCAGGACGTGCCCTCCGCCCTGCTCGCCTTCCGTGCCCGCTCGGCCACCCTCACCCCGTCCGGCATCGAAGCCGCCTGGCAGGCCCGCGAGATCGTCAGGACGTGGGGCCCGCGCGGCACGCTGCACTTCGTGCACGCCGACGACCTCCCCTGGATCCACACCCTCACCAGCAGCGACGCCGCGGCCCTGCGCCGCCTGCGGCAGGAGGGCGTCACGGGCGACGACCTGCTCCCGCTCGCCGCGAACGCGCTCGCCGGCCAGGGGCCGCTGACCAAGGCCGAGCTGACGGAACGCCTCTCCGGACGGGCCCGCGGCCAGGGCGTCGTGCACCTGATGGCGCTGGCCGCCCATCACGGCCTGGCGGTGCTCGGCCCG
Source organism: Nonomuraea sp. NPDC049758 (assembly GCF_040674635.1). Taxonomy (NCBI): domain Bacteria; kingdom Bacillati; phylum Actinomycetota; class Actinomycetes; order Streptosporangiales; family Streptosporangiaceae; genus Nonomuraea; species Nonomuraea sp. NPDC049758. Next base: position 5,024 of record NZ_JBFAMZ010000003.1, on the reverse strand, counting down.
TCCAGGGCGGGCAAGCCGACGTACGTGCACGCGGGCGACTGGCTCGGCGCGCCCGTCGTCCCCGAGCCCGACCGCGGGAAGGCGCTGAAGGAGCTGGCCGTGCGCTACCGCCGCGCCCACCACCCGGCCACCCCCGAGGACCTGGCCGCCTGGTCCGGCCTGCCGCTCGGCGAGGCCCGCGCCGCCTGGCGGACGAGCGCCGCCCAGGACCCGCCCGAGCCCGGCGAGCCCGTGCTGCGCCTCGCGCCCGCCTTCGACGAGTTCCTGATGGGCTGGCGCGGCCGGGACGGCGTCCTGGCCCCCGAGCACGCCGCCAAGGTGTTCCCCGGCGGCGGCGTCCTGCGCCCGGTCGTGCTGGCCGGGGGGACGGTCGCGGGCGTGTGGTCCAGGAAGGGCGCGCAGGTGAGCGTGCAGCCGTTCGGCGAGCTGCCCGAGGAGCCGGTCCGGGCGGAGATCGAGGACGTCCGCCGCTTCCTCAGCGGCCGCTGACCGCGTCCTCGCCGCGCTCTTCCCGGCCGAGCCCGTCCTCGCCGAGCCCGTCCTGGCCGGGACTGTCCTGGCCGGGACTGTCCTGGCCGAGCAGGGCGGCGGCCACGGCGTCGGCGTCCCGGCGGAACGGGCTGTCGCGGCCCGGCCGGCCCGTGCCGACCTCGGTGAACCAGCCCGTGTTGCCGGTCGCCACGCCCGGCGCGTGGATGTCGGGGTCGGGCCGCCCGCGCGCGTCCACCACCCGGTAGGGCGTCCGCGTCACCGCCAGCCCGCCGGTGCGGCACCGGGCCCCCGTCACGCCAGCCGGACCAGCAGCCGTTCCAGCACCGACAACCCCCGCGGTCCCACCCCGACCAGGGCGATGACCAGCTCCCCCATGCCATCCGCCCGCCCGGAAGAAGGGCGTGTGACCGTTGAGAGGGAATTGTCGTGAACGTGATCCGGCACATCGGGTGATAAGAGAAGAACCACTTGACGCACGGAGGCTGGACATGACGGGGGAGACCATCACGACGGCGGTGCCGTGGGCCGCCCGCGCGCCCGGCGAACGCACGCTCGAGGAGCGCTTCGAGGAGGTGTTCGACCGGTACTTCGGCGAGATCCACGCCTACGTCGCCCAGCGGCTCGGCCCCGACCACGCCGAGGACATCGTCGCCGAGACCTTCCTGACCGCCTTCCGCAAGCGCGCGCACTACGACCCGTCGCGGGCGGGCGTGCGCGCCTGGCTCTACGGCATCGCCACGAACCTCATCGGCAAGCAGCGCCGGCTGGAGGCCCGCACGCTGCGGGCGCTCGGCCGCTGCGGCCCCGACGGCGACGCGCCCGGCCACGAGGAGGCCGTCGCCCTGCGGGTCAGCGCCCAGAGCCTTCGTCCCAACCTGGCCGCCGCCCTGGCCGAGCTCGACCGGCGCGACCGCGACGTGCTGCTGCTCGTCGCGCTCGCCGGGCTGAGCCACGACGAGATCGCCACCGTCCTCGGCATCCCGTACGGCACCGTGGGGTCACGGCTCAGCCGGGCCCGCAAGAAGCTGCGCGGCCTGCTCGGCACGCACGTCCTGGAGCCCACCCATGGCTGACCCCCGCCCTCCCGCCCCCGACGAGCCCGGCTCCGCTCCCGCCCCGCGCTCGTCCTCCGTTCCCGAGCAGCTCCAGCCCGCTCCTGACCCGCGCTCGTTCCCTGGCGGTGACGACCTGCGGGCCGTCCGGGACCTGTACGGGCATCCGGCGCCCGCCCCCTACGCCCAGGCCAGGGTGTGGCGGCGGGTGGCGGCCGCGCGCCGCCGCCGGCGCCTGGCGCGGCTGTCGGCGCTCTCCCTGGCCACGGCCGCCGCCCTCACCGTGGCCCTCATGCTGGTCAGAGGGACGCCGTCCGCCGTGCCGGGCCGTTCGATCCTGCTCGCGGCGGCCAGTACGGCGGCCTCCGGGCAGCAGGCGACCTACTGGCACATCAGCCGGCTGCACGACGGCGACCGCCTCACCGAGCTCTGGGCCACCAGAGACGGCCGAGCCTGGACCTGCACCTCCACCCCGCCCGCCAACTCCGCCCTCACCATCACCTCCACCCTGGCCCCCACCCCCACCGCGGCGGCTCCTACCTCCACCCCTGCCGCCTCCGCGTCGCACCCGGGCCGCGTCATCACCCCCGCGCCCCCCTCGGGGCCGGCCTACGAGGGGAGTTGTGCGGGGCGTGGGCGGGTCGTCCCGGTGACGGGCCGGGCGCCGTTCACCATGGCGGGCCGCGACCTGACGTTCCGCCAGATCCAGGAGCTGCCCGCCGACCCCGCGGCGCTCAAGGAGCGGGTGGCCGCGATGTTGCCCGCCGGTTCGGCGGGCCTGCTCGCCGACGCGCTCAGCGGCCTGCTGTGGAGCAAGCCGTCACCCCCCGCCGTACGCGCCGCCGCCTACCGGGCGCTGGCCGACCTGCCCGACGTCCGCTACCTGGGCGGTCGCGCCGACCCCCTGGGGCGTCCCGGGGAGGCGTTCAGCTATCCGCTCCCCACCGGCGTCCGGCGGACGCTGATCATCGATCCGGCCACTTCCCAGGTCCTCGCCGGCACCGACGCGGGCGGGACCGGCGGCTCGCAGATCGTCCTCACAGCAGGCTGGACCGACCAGGCCCCCAACCTGCACTGACCCCCGCCCCGACCCGCGTTCCCCCACCCCGACCCGCTGACCCCACCCCGGCAGGCGCGTGACCGCCGCGCGGCGAGTTCAGCGCGCCCCGAAACAGGAGCCGCGACGTGTTCTGGCGTGCCCGCACGACCACCGGCAGGGCCATCTGCCTGAGCGACCAGTTCCCCGCCGCCGACGTCGCGGAGGTGATGGACGGACGGGTCCGCTTCGCCGGCCTGCCGCCCGCCGACCTCGGCACGGAGATCGACTGGACCGCCGACCCGTACGGAAACCGCTCCTGGGCGCTGAACCTGCACACGCTGCGCTGGGCGGGCCGGCTGGTCGCCGCGTATGAGCGCACGGGCGAACGGGCCTGCCTGGAGCGCGCCGCCGACGTGACCGCGCAGTGGATCAGCCGGAACCCGCGCGGCGGCCACGAGCTGAGCCCGTGGGCGTGGGCCGAGCACGCCGTCGCCCTGCGCGCGCCCGTGCTGGTCTGCCTGAGCGAGCACGTGCGCACCCCGCAGCTGTGGGCGAGCCTGGCCGAGCACGGCGAGGTCCTGGCCGACCCCGCGCTCTACCGCGCGGGCCACAACCACGGGCTGGACCAGGACATCGGGCTGCTGCTCATCGGCTGCCGCCTCGGCCGCGCCAAGTGGCGCGACCTGGCCGTACGCAGGATGACCGGATCCGCCGAACTGGCCGTCGACGCCCAGGGCGTGCTGCACGAACAGGCCCCCCGCTACGGCCTGTACGTGCACCGCCGCCTCGGCGTGGCCCTGCGCGCGATCAGCGAGAGCGGCGCCGAGCCGCCGGCCCGCCTCGCCGCCCGCCGGACCGCCCTGGAGGGCTACATCGCGCACGCCACCCAGCCCGACGGCTGCCTGACCCCCATCGGCGACAGCCCGGCCGACACCCGCGCCCCCGGCTTCCCCCACGAGGGCCCTCTCGTACGCGTCTTCGACGCCGGATACGTCTTCGGCAGGACCGCCTGGGACGACCCGCGCTCGGCCCACTACTCGATCAGGTTCGGCCCCGGCCGCCGTCTGCACGGCCACGAGGACCACCTCGGCGTCACCTACAGCGCCCAGGGCCGCCGCATCCTGGTCGAGGCCGGGTTCCACTCCTACGAACGGACCGAGTACGCGGCCTGGACCCGTACCCCGCAGGCCCACAACGTGCCCGTCCCGGACGGGGACTTCCGTCCCGGCACGGCCACCCGCCTGGTGCACGCCGACCTCGCCCCCGGACACCAGGAGTTCGAGCTGACCGACGACGCCTACGGGGTGACCAGGACCCGCCGCGTATGGGTCAGGCACGGCGAGGACGTGATGGCAGTACGCGACTCGGTCCCGTCCGGGACGCTGCGCAGCCTGTGGCACTTCGACCCCGCACTACGACTGGTCGAACGGCGGACGGACGCCGTGGTCCTCGGCGACGGCGACTGGCGCGTCACACTGCTCCAGCGGCCCGCGTCGGGCATGGAGGTCGGGACCACTGCGGTCTCCACCGGCTACCTGCGCACGGCGGAGGCGGTAACGGTCACCTCAGGAAGCGCAGCCGAGGTACTGACAGTGATCCTCCCCGGCACCGACACCCCAGCCACCACCCACCTACCCCTGCCATGGCCCCCTTCCCCCTGACCCGCACCCCGTGCACATGGTCAGACAGCCAGCACCACACCCTCCTCACCACCAGCCCCCACGCCCCCGGCAGACGCCCTGGACCAGGAACCACGGCACCGGACGTGCGACGTCGCCCACCAGACACCAGCACCGTCCGCCCGCGCCTAACAGACAGACACCACAGCACCGTCGGCACCCACCGGACACCGCAGCACCGTTCGCACAGCGTCACCGAGGAAGAACCATGCGCCCCTGCCTCACGTACCAGCCGCGGACCGGCCCCCAGGGGCACCGCCCCGACTGCCCCCAGTCCACCGGACCGTCACCACACCCGGCTGCACCCGTCGGTGGGGTGCCGTCGCGCCCTGCTCGCCACCACCCCGTTTGCCGGGGCCGCCCCCTGCACCGTGTCCTGCTGGGGCCATGACTGTCGCCCACAGCTCGTCCGCCGGGACCATCACCGGACCTTGCCCGCCACCACCCTTGCCCCCCAAAGCCCGCCACCGCGCCCGTCCGCTGGGACCGCCCCCGCGCCCCGTCTCTTGGGCCGCGCCGAACCCTCGTGCAGTTCGGCAGCACCAAGAGACGGTCGAGCTCGGCTGCCCACACGTAACCGGCGAAATAGGTCGTCGCGGCACCCAGTGAGAGCAGGTCGGGCCGAGGCGGTCCGTGAAGTACGTCGGCCCGGCGTTCAGTGAGGCCGGGATGCTCCTATGGATGTCAAGCGGGATGTTCTTGATCGTTTGCTGTGATGATTCGGTAGAGTTCGCGAGCTATGTAGCGCTTCAGGCAGCGGAT